>DAOTXN010000161.1:0-94914 GCA_034435435.1 Anaerolineae bacterium
AAGACAATTCTGACCGGCTTTCGCAAATCATACTACTTGCGAGATATAAGCTAGTCGGCAAAGATGCAGAAACCGGCAAATTACAGTGCGGCAGTCTGGCTTTATCGAAATACACTATGCCGTAATTTCAGAACGCTAATCTGCTGCGCCCCAGGCCCTTTGCCGATGAGCAGATGGCATCCAAAACGTCAAAATAGTTGAGACGAAAGCCACGCCTGCGCCCAACAAGAACGGCGTCGCCGGGTCGAACGTCTCCCACATCCAGCCCCCCACGGCCGGGATAATCACCGCCGCCACGTGGTTGATGCTTTGCCCCAGCGACATATTGGGTGTGATGTCCTGCGGAATGACGGCGATCTTTTGGAAATATGAGTTGATCGCCAGATTGAATCCGAACAGGATGTTATCCAGAACAAACAGCGCCACCAAGGCGGGGACCGCGTCTATCGTCGCGTACCCCATAAAGACACCCACCAGGCAGACAAAGTCAATCGCCAGCACGCGCCGCTCGCCGAAACGCCCCACCCATCGCCCGAACAGCGGCAGCGCCAGAAAATTGATCGCACTGTTGAGCAGGAACAGCATGGCGATCTGTTCCGTTTTCAACCCGTGCAGGCGCACCAGCATAAACACGGCAAACGTGGTAAAAATGTGTCGGCGCGTGCCCATCAAAAAGGTCATCGCATAATACAGCCAGTAGCTCCGGCGCACCGACCGGCGGGTCGAATGGCCCCGCGCTTCGTGCCAGCGCGCCAGATTCATCCGGCGCAGCAAGGCCAGCCCGGTAACGATCACGAGCGCCCCGCCGACCAGCAAGATGTGGTGGTTGTTTATCACCAGCGCCGCGCCAAACACTCCCAGCGTCGCCAGCACAGAGGCCAGCGCCCCCACGCTGCTCAGCCGACCCAAGGCCCGGGGGGCTTCGGCGTGAGCTGTGACCTGTAGCAGCACCGCCTCGCTGCCGCTGGCGAAATAATGAAAGCCGATGCTCGTCACCAGCGTGCCCAGGATGAGCGCCGGCAGGTCTCGCGCCAGCCCGGTGAGCAACAGACCCAATCCCAAAATGACCACGTTCGCCCCCATTACCCGCATTTCCGAGCCGAGCACGGCGACCATCAACACGAACAAAAAGCCCATCAGTCCCGGAATCTCGCGGATAGACTGGACAGCCCCCACTGCGCCCGCCTCCAGGCCCAGGTCTTCTACCGCCAGGTTGTTGAACACCACCTGCCACATCTGAAAGCCAAACATCAGCACCAGGTTGCTGACGAACAGGGTCTTGACGATTCTGCGCGGGTCGGTCATTTTTTACCAGCGATGTGTGGAATATCAAAGCGTTTAATCGGCGAGTGGTGCGACTAACGCGATAGAGGAATCAAAACGTGGCGCAAGCAGGCTGACAGGTCACTCAGTTACCACTCGCTAGCGCCCGCTCCTGGAGCCAAAGATTTGCCAGGCTCTCCAGACTGAGGCCGCGCGCCTGGGCCAGCTCACGCAGACGGGCCACCAGATCGGGGTCAACCGCCACGTAGTGGCGCCGGGTCTGCAGATCAAATTCCAATTCCACCTCAGACGTCTGATCATCAAAATCGGCGGCGTCGTGGCTGTCCCAAAAGTCAGCCATTTCAATCATAGACCGTGAGCCCGAGATGCTGCTTACGCTATCTTTTGCCATAAGTACGTTTTTCCTTTGCCGTCATATCTCGGCTTGTGACAATCAAAGCAACCCCACTCTGCTTCAGAATAAAATAGACAGCCAGATGCCGTCCGTTCTCGGTCTGTCCAAAAGCCGCATACAGATCTTCACCGGACCTCTGTCCGCGTTCCATAAACCGTATGTGAGGCCGCGCCTGCAATACTTGCTCGACCTCGTCGGGCCAGACATTGTGTTTGCGAAAGTATAATGTGATTGCGCTCCTCCGTCAAGTCCGTTTGACCCAAGCGCCGACTGTGTTATAATGCCCCGTCGAAAGCAAGCCAAAATCCTCGGATTACCCCAGGCAAAACGACCTGCGTCAGCAGAGTGTTATCATTTCATTTCAGGAGGAACTAGACGTGACCAACAAATGGGTGTACCTCTTTAGCGAGGTAGACGAAGCGCAGAAAAAGGCCGGCGATTGGGACGGCGTGCGCGCCCTGTTGGGCGGCAAAGGGGCCGGCCTAGGCGACATGACCCGCGCTGGCGTGCCCGTGCCGCCCGGCTTTACCATGACCACCGAGGCCTGCAACGCCTACTTTGACGCCGGCAAGCAATTCCCCGCCGGGCTGTGGGACCAGACTCTGGAGGCGCTGCAAGCCGTCGAGGCGCAGACGGGTAAAAAGTTTGGCGATCCCCATAACCCCTTGCTCGTCTCGGTGCGCTCCGGGGCCAAGTTCAGTATGCCCGGCATGATGGACACCGTGCTCAACATTGGCATGAACGACGAGACCGTGCCCGGCCTGGTCGAGCTGACCGGCAACGAGCGCTTTGTGTGGGACGCATATCGCCGCCTGTTGCAGATGTATGGCAGCGTGGTGCTAGACATTCCCGACGAGCACTTTGACGAGGTAATGGATGTCCGCAAGAAGGAAAAGGGCATCAAGCTGGACACCGACCTGGACGTAGACGACCTGCAAGCCATCACCGAGGGTTTCAAGGCCGTCATCGAGCGGGAAAAGGGCTTTCCCTTTCCCCAGGACCCCTTTGAGCAGCTCAAGCTGGCCGCCGAGGCTGTATTCAAGAGCTGGTTCGGTAAACGCGCCGTGGACTATCGCAACGCCGCCGGCATCCGCCACGACCTGGGTACGGGCGTCAATGTGCAGACCATGGTCTTTGGCAACATGGGCTGGGACAGCGGCACCGGCGTCACCTTTACCCGCGACCCCGCCACAGGTGAAAAGGTGCTGTATGGCGACTATTTGATGAACGCTCAGGGCGAAGACGTGGTAGCCGGTATCCGCAACACCAAGCCCATCGCCGAGCTGGAGCAAGAAATGCCAGGAGCTTTTGCCCAGTTTGTGGACATTTGCGAAAAGCTGGAAAAACACTACCGCGATGTGCAGGACGTCGAGTTCACCATCGAGCGCGGCAAGTTGTGGATGCTGCAGACCCGCAGCGGCAAGCGCACCGCCGCCGCCGCCGTCAAAATCGCCGTGGACATGGCTAACGAAGGCATCATCGACCGCTGCACCGCCATCGAGCGCGTCACGCCCGAACAGGTGGACATGCTATTGCACCCGCAGTTCGACCGGGCGGCCAAAGAGGCTGCCAAGGCCGAAGGCAAACTACTGGCCACCGGCGTGAACGCCTCGCCTGGCGCGGCAGTGGGTATGCTCGCTTTCGACGCCGACCTGGCCGAAAAGTGGGGCAAAGAAGAGGGCAAGGCCGTCATCATGATTCGCCCCGAAACCAAACCCGACGATGTGCACGGCATGATCGCCGCCAGGGGCATCCTCACCAGCCGAGGCGGCGCCACCAGCCACGCCGCCGTGGTCGCCCGGCAGTTCGGCATCCCGGCTGTGGTAGGCTGCGAGGCGCTGCACGTCGACGTAGAGAGCCGCACCGTGACCGCCGGCGACGTGGTGCTTCAAGAGGGCGATTACGTGTCCGTGGACGGCGCTGCCGGCCAGGTCTTTATGGGCCAAATCCCCACCGTTTCGCCCAGTTTTGAGGAACAGACCGACCTGGTCACGCTGTTGAGCTGGGCCGACGAAATCTGCGCCCAAGAGGGCACGCGCCAGTGGCCGGCCGCCCCGGTGTACAAGAGCTTTCCTACCCGCGGCCTGCAAGTGTGGACCAACGCCGACTATCCGCGCGACGCCCAACGCGCCCGCAACTTTGGGGCCAAAGGTATCGGTCTGTGCCGCACCGAGCACATGTTCTTTGAAGAAGAGCGCCTGCCCATCGTGCAAAAGATGATCCTCTCCAAGAGCGATGACGAGCGCCAGCCCTACCTGGACCAACTGCTGCCGTTCCAGCAGGCCGACTTTGAAGGTCTGTTCCGGGCCATGGATGGGCTGCCGGTCATCATCCGCCTGATCGACCCGCCGCTGCACGAGTTCCTGCCCGGCCTAGAAGAGCTGCTGGTCCAAGTGACCGAAATGCGCGTCAAGGGCGAGACCGGCCCCGCGCTGGAAGAAAAAGAAAAGATGTTGGCCGCCGTGCAAAACATGCACGAAGCCAATCCCATGATGGGCCTGCGCGGCATCCGCCTGGGCATCACTATGCCCGGCATCACCAAGATGCAGGTGCGGGCTATCTTTCAGGCCGCCTGCACCGTCGCCAAAGAAGGCGTGGACGTGCATCCTGAAGTCATGATCCCGTTGACCGGGCACGTGAACGAGCTCAAAGTCACGCAGGAAGAGCTGGAAAAGGTCGCCCAGGCCGTGATGGCCGAGCAGGGTATCGAAGTGGATTACAAGTTCGGCACGATGATCGAGATCCCGCGCGCCGCCCTCACCGCCGACGAGATTGCCAGCGTGGCCCAGTTTTTCAGCTACGGGACCAACGACCTGACCCAGATGACCTTTGGCTACTCTCGCGACGACGCTGAGCGCGGCTTTTTGCTCGAATACGTCGAGCGCGGCATCCTGCCCCGCAACCCGTTCCAGGTGATCGACCGAGACGGGGTGGGCAAGCTGATCAAGATGGGCGCCGAGTTGGGCCGCCAGACCCGCCCCGAGCTCGAAGTAGGCATCTGTGGCGAGCACGGCGGCGAGCCTAGCTCGGTAGAGTTTTGTCACCTGGCCGGGCTGAACTATGTGAGCTGTTCGCCCTTCCGCGTGCCGGTGGCGCGGCTGGCGGCGGCTCAGGCCGCCATCAAACACGGGCCAAAGGCTTAACTTGGCCTGCTGTGCTGTACCGATAGATTGGATCACTCACCTGAAAAAAGCCATTTAACCGCAGAACGCGCAGAGAGCGCAGAGAAAACCTGAAACACGGTTCAAAATAAGGGTAACTGCTCAGCCCAAATGCGTAAAAGCGGCAAACCCAAAGCCATTCAACAGGATTCACAAGATTCACAGGATGGAATTCGTGGAAAAATCCTGTAAATCCTGTAAATCTTGTCCAAAAAGCTACCAGGGTGAGCAGTTACGTTTTTTCAGAGGAGTCTTTAAACACAACAGGGGCAGGTGGGGCTGCCCCTGTTGTGTTTCGCCAGCCTCGCTCACGCTTTACGCTTCACGTTTCACATTGCGTTTGCCTTCACGTCCCGTTCGTGATAGAATTCCCTCGCTCCTGGATTATCCGTTCTAATTATTGTGCGTTGGCAAGTGACCCATGAGTGTGGTTGACGAGATCAAAGAGCGCATAGACGCCGTCGAATTGATCTCAAACTACGTCCAGCTCAAAAAAGCTGGGCGCAGCTACAAAGGCCTGTGCCCTTTTCACGCCGAAAACACGCCCTCCTTTGTCGTCTTTCCCGACAGCGGCACCTGGCACTGCTTTGGCGCGTGTAGCGAAGGCGGCGACATTTTCACTTTTGTGATGAAGCGCGAGGGGTGGGACTTTCGCACCGCGCTGGAAGAACTGGCCCGCCAGACCGGCGTCGAGTTGCAGCCGCGCACCGGGCAGCAGGAAGTCGAGGACCAGGAGCGCGCCCGACTGCGTGAGATTTTGGCGACGGCGGCGACTTATTTCAACCACTTGCTGCTCAATGCATCACAGGCTCAGGCTGCTCGCGACTATGTGGCCCGCCGGGGTTTCCAGGAGCGCACCATCGAGCTTTTTCAACTGGGTTACGCGCTGGATGAGTGGCACGCCCTGGAAACTTTTTTGACCGGCAAAGGGTACACCCTCCAGGAATTGATTGCCGCCGGTGTGTCGGTCGAGCGGGAGGATGGTCGCGTATACGATCGCTTTCGCGGGCGGCTGATGATCCCCATCCGCGACGCACGCGGGCGAGTGATCGGATTTGGGGCGCGCACCCTCGACCCCGATGGTGTGCCCAAGTATCTCAATTCACCGCAGACGCCGCTGTTTGACAAAAGCAATACCCTGTACGGGCTGGACATGGCCGCCAAAGGCATCCGCGCCGCCGACCGGGTCGTCATCGTCGAAGGCTATATGGACGTGATGCAGGCCCACCAGGCCGGTTTTAGCAACGTGGTGGCCCAATTGGGCACAGCCCTCACCGAAGAGAACCTGCGCCGGCTGACTCGTTACACCCGCCGCATCGTCCTGGCGTTGGACCCCGACGCCGCCGGGCAGGCCGCCACCATGCGCGGTCTGGACGTGGCCCGCCAGGCCCTGGAACCGGAATTGGAGCCGGTCTTTGATGCCCGCGGCCTGCTGCGCCTGGAGGGTCGCCTCAGCGCCGATATCCGCGTGCTCACCTTGCCGCCCAAACACGACCCCGACGATCTCATCCGCGCTGATCCGGCCCGCTGGGCCGTGCTCGTCGATCAGGCCGCGCCGCTGGTGGAACACTATATCCAGACCCTATTGAAAGGGCAGGACCTTGCCGATCCTAAAATCAAAGCCCAAATGGCCGATGCGCTGGTACCGGTGATCCGCGAGATCGCCAGCCCGGTAGAGCGTGAACATTATGCCCAACAATTGGCCCGCGCGCTGCGTACGGACGAGCGAGCGCTGCTCAAAATGGTCGTCGAGACCCGCCAACCGCGGCGCAAGCAACGCGAGGAGGGTCAGCCGCAGGCCGAACGGCGTCAGAGCATTGACCTGGAAAGCTATTGTCTCAGGGGATTGCTGCACATGCCTCACGTATTGGCAGACGCGGACGCCGTGCTCACACAGGCCCAGTTGGCTCCTCTTGCGGCTGGCGACTTTGAGAACCCAGAAAACCGCGAAATCTTTCGCGCGTGGCGCGAAGCGATGACAGGCGAGCGGTCTCCTACTGCCGAACAGTTGCTTGAGGGCGTGGCGCTTCCGCTCCAGGCGCGACTCAAGCAGCTTTTTGATATGTCGTCGCTGACGCTACACAATACGAAATGGCTGTTGGAAGCACAAGTAGAGCCAGGTCAAGACGCTTTTGCTCCACCACCCGACCAAGCGCAACACGACCTGGTCAACGCGTTGCTCAAATTACGAGAGCGCAACTTGCAGCGACAGAACGCCGGAATTCGTCTTTTATTAAAAGATACCGAAAATGCCAACGAACGCACCTATCGCCAAGCAATCAGCAAAATCGGCTCTGCGCTGGCGCAATTGCAACGTAAGCTGGTTGAAAAGACGGTCTAGCAGTCTGTCGGAGAGACGTAATTTAGCCCCTTGTGGGCGTCCAAAATGGGTGCAAAACGAGCAAAAAACGGGCACAAGGCCCTATATTACAGGGTTCTCCGACAGGCTGCTAGTGAAAAGCGGGAAACGATATGACCAATGAGAGAACGCGCCCTTCCAAAAACACACAGCAAGAGCGGGATTCCATCGACCCAATCCAGACAAATCAAGCAGCGGCAATAGAAGATGAGAATGAGAGCTTGTCCGAAGACGAACAAGACGGAATGCTCGACTGGTCTATCGAAGATGACGAAATCACTTTCGACCTTCAAGAAGAACCCGACGAGGCCGAGCTAGAAAAGATCGAAGAATCGGGAGAAATCGAAGAAGAACCCAGCGTCAGTCTGTCGGACATGGCCGACGATCCGGTCCGCATGTATCTCAAGGAAATCGGGCGAGTGCCGCTGCTTTCTTCTGATGAGGAAATGCGTCTCGCCACGCGCATGGCCGCCGCCGATCAATTGCTCAAAGTGCGCGCCCAGTTACAGGGATTGCACGGCAAGCCGCCGGCGCATGCTGATGTCTTGCATCGAGTATACCAGGACCTGGTACAACGCTGGAAAAGCGTCACTGAAATCTTGGACCAACTTCAAACTCCACCTTTTAGCTTTGGAGACTTGTTGGCCGAAGCCCAGGCGCTGCGCATCGACTGGCAATCGGACGAAGCCTCACCCCTACGCGCCTTTTTGGATAACGGTAGTTGGGGCCATAACTACGAGTGGAACCAAGTAGCCCAGGCCATGTTTGACATTTATCGCGACATGTATCTCATGCCCGATCGCACGCTGGACGCCTTGCGCACTCACTACCGCCGCCACCAGCGCATCTTGCGCCAGGATCGCTTCAAGAGCCGGCTGCCCGACGAGCAGACCTTGTCGGCCAACGCTGTTCAAATAGAATACCTGGCCTCCGACGCCAAAGAGACGCTCATCCGCGCCAATCTGCGCCTGGTGGTGAGCGTGGCTAAACGCTACATGGGGCGGGGCATCTCGTTTCTGGATCTAATCCAAGAGGGCAACATCGGTATGCTGCGGGCGGTGGAAAAGTTCGATCACGCCAAGGGTTACAAATTCTCCACCTACGCCACCTGGTGGATCCGCCAGGCCATCAGCCGGGCCATCGCCGATCAGGCTCGCACCATCCGTATCCCGGTCCACATGGTCGAGACCATCAACCGGCTGCTGCGCATTCAACGCCAACTGGTGCAAGAACTGGGCCGCGACCCCACGTCGGAAGAGATCGCCATGGAAATGGACTTGCTGGAACCCCAGGAGGTGCAGGCGATTGCCCGCAGTTGGTCAGAAGAACGGCCGTTGGACTATTCGCTGGAGCGTAAGCTGCGCCGCGCAGCCAGCAAAGTGCGGCGCATCATGCGCATCTCGCAAGAGCCGATGTCTCTGGAGATGCCCGTAGGCACGGAAGATTCGAGCCAGTTGGGCGATTTTATCGAAGACGAAAGCGTCGAGGGGCCGGTGGACGCCGCCTCCACCCAACTGCTCAAAGAACAGGTGCAGTCGATCCTGGATTCGCTCAACGAGCGCGAGCGGGCGGTGCTCGAAATGCGTTTCGGACTCAAAGACGGCCAGGGGCATACGCTGGAAGAAGTCGGGCAGGCCTTTGGCGTCACCCGCGAGCGCATCCGCCAGATAGAGGCCAAGGCCCTGCGCAAGCTGCGCCATCCCTTCCGCAGCCGCAAGCTGCGCGACTATTTGACTTGACAAGCGTTAAGGGACTGGTATAATAGCACCCAGTGTTCCTCAGTAGCTCAATCGGCAGAGCAACCGGCTGTAATGGGAACTTGCGAGTGGCATCTTTGTGAGAAGCCTCTTATTGGAAAGCAGACAAGGTTCTGCAGCGCGGAGTGCAAAAACAAATTCTACGTGGCAAAACGTAGAAAGGCACTCAAGCAAGAGGCTGTGGAGTATAAAGGCGGACAATGTGCGATTTGTGGATATGACAAGTGCTTAGAGGCACTGTCGTTTCATCACTTGCACGACAAAGAGTTCGGGATAGGAGCAAAAGGCTATACTCGGGCCTGGGAAAAAGTAAGATCAGAACTCGACGATTGCATTCTAGTCTGCCAAAACTGTCACGCAGAGATACATGCCGGCTTGCACAACCTAGCAGCACTACTTGGTAACAAGTAGCGAAAAATTGGGTGAATTCAGGGAAGCCGTAGCACTTGGGGTGACGGTAATCCTGAGCCAAGCCCAACAAAGGGCATACCAGTAGTTGGGAAGGTGCAGAGACTAGGGGATGAGAAGCCCATCAATAAGCCCCGTCAGCGCCCAACATCCTATAAAATAGGATGATGAGATAGTCCGCCCCTCACGGAAACGTGAGGATCAGTGTAACCGGTGGGTTCCAAGTTCGAGTCTTGGCTGAGGAGCCAATCAGTAGGGCAAGCCTGCGGCGAGCTCGGTCGAGTCGTTGCCAACTTGCCCTACTTTTGTTTGAACAAGCTGGACAGCGCCCGCGCCTGGGCCTCGGCGTTATAGCTGCTACGCACCAGCGGGCCGCTCTCGACCCACCTGAAACCCATCTCTTTGCCCAAACGCTCCAATTCGACAAATTCGTCAGGGGGGTAGTAGCGGTCAATGGGCATGTGCTCTCGCGTCGGCTGGAGATACTGACCCACGGTGAGGATGTCCACGTTGACCTCGCGCAGATCGCGCATGGTCTCGACCACTTCGCCGAACGTCTCTCCCAGCCCGACCATGATACCGCTCTTGGTCACGGCCTCGGGCCACAACTGTTTGGCGTTGCCCAACGTTGCCATGGCCCATTCGTAGCGGTCTTGCGGCTGGACGGTCCTGAACAGCCGTTTGACCGTCTCGACGTTGTGATTGAGAATGTCAGGCCGGGCATCCATCACGATTTTGAGCGCGTCCACATCACCCTTGAAATCGGGGATGAGCACCTCGATTGTGCAGCCTGGCTGCACCTCACGGATGCGCTGGATGCACAGCGCGAAAATCGGCGCGCCGCCGTCCTTGCGCTCGTCCCGGTTGACCGAGGTGATGACCACGTGGCGCAGGTCCATCGCCTTCACCGCCTGGGCCACGCGCTCCGGCTCTTCCCAGTCAATAGGCGCGGGTCGCCCCGTTTTCACGTCGCAAAAGCGGCACGAGCGGGTGCACACGTCGCCCAGGATGAGGAACGTGGCCGTGCCGTGACTCCAACACTCGCCGATGTTGGGACAGCGCGCCTCCTCACATATCGTGTGCAGCGACTTGCTGCGCATCAGCCGCTTGAGGTTTTGATAACTCTCGCCCGACGGCGCACGCACGGTCAGCCAGCGCGGCTTGCGCTGGGGGTGCTCAGGCGCTTGGGGGGACGCTTGGATATCCTCCACACGAATCAATTCGGACAAAGTGTTTTTCTCCCAGTTCATAAATGCAGTTACAACTGGATTATACTGTGGACGACCGATTCGTCAACACTCCTGATAGATTCCTGCGTGACGCTCTGCCAATCCAGCTCGAATACACAAGCGAACTCGGCAGCGACGACCTCGGCGACCTCGTCCAGCGCGACCGGCCGGCCGAGCAATCGCACCAGCGAAGTCACGCCCCGGTCGCGGATGCCGCACGGCACGATGCCGTCGAAAAAAGTCAGGTCGGGGTGCACGTTGAGCGCAAAGCCATGCTGGCTGACGCCGCGCCCATCCACTTTGACGCCGATGGCGGCGACCTTTTCAAACCCCACCCATACCCCTGTGTAGCCCTCTGAGCACTCGGCTGCGATGCCCCAGGCAGCCAGCGAGCGGATAAGCACTTGTTCGATGCGCCGCAAATAGCCCACGTAATCCACTTGCGGCAGGCGACCGCTCGGGTCGGGCCGGCCCAGGTACATCATCGGATAGCCCACCAGTTGGCCCGGCCCGTGGTAGGTGATGTCGCCGCCCCGGTCCACGTGGTAGACGCTGACGCCTTTCGCGGCCCGCTCGGCCTCGCCCATCAGCAGGTGTTCCTCGTGGCCAGAACGGCCCAGTGTGTAGGTGTGGGGGTGCGTCAGCAGAATCAGCGTGTCGGGGATGCGATGCGCAGCGCGGGCTTCGGCCAGGCGGCGCTGCAGCGCCCACGCCTCGGCATAGTCGGTCTCGCCCAGGTGCAGCAGATAGCCCGGACGGCGCTCACTGCTCACCCAAAATCTCCCGCAGTTGCGCCAGCGCCAGGTTGCCGCCGCTCTGCACGAGGACGACCTTTTTTCCGGTCAAGTGGTCTTTGTGTTGGATGGCCCCGGCCAACGCCGCCGCGCCGGCCCCTTCGGCCAGGTTGTGGGTGTGCTCCAGCATGAGTACGATGGCCTGTTTCATGGCCTCTTCGCTCACCAGCCAAAAGTCATCCAGATGGCGGCGCAGGATGGCCTGGGGCAAATCGAACGGTGCACGCGTCGCCAGGCCCTCGGCAAAGGTCTCCATTTTGGCCTCGACTCGCTTGCCTTCCTTCCACGACAGATAGGCCGCCGGAGCCTTTTCGGCCTGCACGCCGATGACCTGAATGGCCGGGTTGACGGTTTTGACCACCAGGCACACGCCCGCCGCGCCGCTGCCGCCGCCCACCGGCGCGACGATGGCCTCCACGTCGGGCAGCGCCTCGACGATTTCCAGCGCGTAGGTCCCCACGCCGGCGATGAGGCGCGGCTCGTCGCCCGAGCTGACGTAGCGCAGCCCCTCGCGGCGGGCCAATTCCTCGACGTACAGGCGGGCCTCGTCAAAGTCGCGCCCATGAAAGTGGATCTCGGCCCCCAAGTGACGGATGGCGGCGACCTTGCCGGGGTTGGCCCCTTCGGGCATGCCGATGACCGCTCGCACACCGAACAATCTCGCACCGTAGGCGATGCTCTGGCCGTGGTTGCCGGTGGAGGCGCTGATCACGCCGCGCGCCTTTTCCGCGTCGCTCAGGTGGGCGATCAGATGGATCCCGCCGCGCACCTTGAACGCGCCGACAGGCTGGTGATTTTCGTGCTTGACCCACACCTGTGCGCCGAGCAGGTCGCTGAGACTCTGGTAAAAGTACAGTGGCGTCGGGCGCAAGTAGGGGGCAATGGTTTGACGAGCAAGCAGTACGTCTTGGAAGGTCGGAAGGTACATCGGTCAACTCCTCGCGCTACCTGGGCCGGTCTAATCGCCTGCGCCCGGCAAGGTGAAATAAAACACACTGCCCTGCCCGATCTGGCTTTTCACGCCGATCTGCCCGCCGAGCTTTTCGACGATACGGCGCACGATAGACAGTCCTAATCCGTGTCCCTCGGCGCGCACCTGATCGAGTCGGGTGAACGGGGTGAACAAGCGGGTTTGCTGTTCCGGCGGGATGCCAGGGCCGTTATCGCGCACCCAGAAACGGATCATTTCGGATTTTGGATTTTGGATTTCGGATCCGTTCTCCAAAACCTGTAGTGAGCGAAGCGAATCTATCGAAAATCCCAAATCCACCCGAGGCGGCCGGCCACCGTACTTGATCGCATTGCTGATGTAATTGACCCATACCTCCTCGACCCATGGGCCGTGGCCCAGCGCTGTCGGCCATTCACCTGGCAAATTGATCTCGGCCCGATATCGCTCGATCAGATCGGCCAGCCGCCGCTGCGCCTCGGCTACAATGCTCACCATGTCCAGCGCTGCGCTCGCTACAGTCATCTTGCGCACGCCCGCCAGCAGCAACAGCTCGTTGATAATGTTGTTCATTCTGCGCCCGCTCTGCGAAATGGTGCGCAGGCTGGTCTGTATGGCTTCGTCAGACATGGCGGCGTAACTCGTGCGCAAGACATCGGCGTAGCCAATCACCAGGCCGAGCGGGTCTTTGAGATCGTGGGCGACGGTGTGGGCAAAGGCGTCCAGTTCTTCGTTGCGGGCTTCCAGCTCGACAGCGTATTGGCGCAGCGCCTGGTCCGCTTTGCGTTTTTCTTCGGCCAGGCGATGCTGGTCAAGCACCTGCTCGATCACCGCTGGGAGCAATTCCAGATAGCCCCCCTCCACGTCTTTGACGATGTAATCGCGCGCGCCGATCTTCATGGCCTCGACGGCGACCTGTTCATTCCCTGTACCGGTGACCATAATGATCGGCGGCAGCTCTCCCCGCGCTGCCAGCCGCCGAATGACCTCCAGTCCGTCGTAAACCGGCATGTTTTGATCCACGGCCACAACGTCGAAAGCAGCCGGATCGTACATGGCCAGACCCTCATGACCGTCGCAGGCAATTGTGACGGCGTACCCTACCCGCTCTAACCGCTTTTTCAACAGGCGCGCCAGGCCGGCATCGTCTTCCATGTAGAGAATACGAATGACCGCCGGGGTCATGGCACCTGTTCTCCGTCTGGAATGGTGACCACGGCCAGGAATAACCCGAGTTTGCTGATGGCTTCGGCGAACTGTCCATAGTCCACCGGTTTGGTGATATACACGTTACAACCCAGCTCGTAGCAGCGGGCCACTTCGCGGGTGTCGTCGGTGGTGGTCAGGATAATCACCGGGATACGTTTGGTGCGTTCGTCGCGTTTCATACGCTGGAGCACCTGGTAGCCGTCCAGCACCGGCAGATTCAGGTCGAGCAGCACCAGCATCGGCGTGGGGCGCTGGCAGCCCGTGTATGCCCCCTCACAAAACAGGAAATCCAGCGCCTGCTGGCCGTCGCCGACAATGGCCAGGTTATTGGTAATGTTCGAGCGGCGCAGATTCTTTTCGATCAAACGGGCGTGTCCCGGATCATCTTCCACTAGCAGAATGGTCACTTCGTGTTTATGCGTCATGCTCGTCTCCTTTCGTGAGCGGGCTGGAAATGCTAAAGGTGAACGTGGTTCCCACCCCCGGCTCCGATTCACACTCAATCTGGCCGCCGTGACGGCGCACCAGGGCCTGCACGTAGGATAACCCCATACCCTCGCCAGGGACATCTTGGCGGCCGGCGCGGCGGAAAGGCGCAAACACCTTGTCCATGTCTGCCTGTGCAATCCCGCGCCCGTTATCGCGGATGTGAAAGGTCGTCTGCTCAAAATCGCGTTGGGCGGTGATGGTGATTTCTCCAGGCCGGTCCGGTTCGAGGTATTTTACCGCGTTATCCAGGATGTTGCCCATGATTTGCTCCATGGAGGTGCGGTCGGCAATGACTTCGGGCAGCGGCTCCACCCTCACCCTCACCTGCCGATCCTCGATCTGGTGCGCCAGGGTCTTCAAGATGGCCTGGACGACCGCGTTCATGTCCACCGGTTCCAGCCTGAGATCGCGGCGGCCCAAACGCGATAACTTGAGCAGTGCGTTGATAAAGCGGTCCATCCGGTCTACCGAAGACTCGATAAAATCCAGCGCTTCGGGCACATCTTGGTGGAGGGCCGTGGCCGCCGCCTGTCTCTGCGGCGCATTCAATTGAGGCAAGAGATCGTCGAACGCCGGGCGCAGAACGGCCAGGGCAGAGCGGAGCTCCGCGGCAAAGCCCTTGAGATTGACCAACGGCGCGCGCAGGTCGTGTGAGACGATGTAAGCAAAGCGCTTGATCTCTTCGTTGCTTTGGGCCAGCTCGACGCTGTAGCGCTGCAACTGCTCCTCGGCCTGCTTGCGGTCGGTAATATCTTGAACCAGCGAGGCCACGCCGATGACCTGGTCATCCTGGTCAATCAACGGCGTGTTGTACCACTCACACCATATAGGGCGACCGTCTCGCGTGACGTTTTCGTTGGTGCTGCGCGTTCCGCCCTTCTTGGCGAACAAATCGTCCCAAACCTGACTGACTTGGTCCTGTGCGCTTTCCGGCACGATCAGCCCGGCGGCGTGGCGTCCTAATGCCTCGTCTCGGGGGTATCCGAAAATGATTTCTGCGGCGGGATTCCAGGCGGTCACCTCAAAGTTCAGGTTCCACTCGATCACCGCCAG
The DNA here is from genome assembly GCA_034435435.1 of Anaerolineae bacterium. Taxonomy (GTDB): domain Bacteria; phylum Chloroflexota; class Anaerolineae; order S140-20; family S140-20; genus DAOTXN01. The sequence goes on from DAOTXN010000161.1 coordinate 15,087, forward strand.
CGGGGTTTGCTGCACGTGCAGCGAAAGCCGCTGTTCCGATAGCCTCAGGGCCTCCTTTTGCGCCTCCAGCTCGGCTGTGCGCGCCGCGACCCGCTCCTCCAGACCCTTGACAAGCTCGACGTGGGCAATGGCAATTGCTGCCTGTCCGGCCAGGGTTTCGATAAAGTCCATCCATTCCACGCTGGGGTCGAGGGGGGTCAGGTTGATCACCTGCAACACGCCTTTGATTTGATCCTGCACGACCAGAGGTAGGCCATAGTAGGCCCCTACGTCTTCTCGCAAAGCGCAGGGCAAGGGACGCTCACTTGCAGCCACATTGTTGACTCGGATGGGCCGGATTTCCTTTACGACGGCGCCCGCGCAGTGTTTTTCGATGTCCACAACCGAGCCTGAATCGCGGCTGAGAGGGAGGCCCGCCTGGGCATAGCGCTTGAGCTGTTGGGTGCGCGAGTCGAACAGGTAAATTTCAGCGGCGTCTATGTGCAACAGCGCAACAGCCTGTTCGAGCAAGAATCCCAGAATGGCGTGCAGGTCCAGACTGGTCGTGATTCTGGAATCAATGTCGCGCAGGGCAGCCAGACGCTCCATCTGATTTTGTACCTGCTCGCGCGCCGCGCGCAAGTTGGCAAGCATGCGGGTGACCGCCTGGCCCAGCACATCTTGCTCAGACCGCACGGCGACCTCCACATCCAGATCGCCCTGGGCCACGCTGGCAGCCGCACTCGCCATTTCGTTCAGATAAGCCGCCATGGCCTGAAAGGCCCGCCCGGCCTCGTGCAAACTGGCAATGATGTCGTTAAAGGCCATTGCCATCTGGCCCACTTCATCTTCCGTCTCGACCTCCAGGCGTTGCGCGGAAACGTCCAGGTGCAGCGCCAGGTGGCCCTGCGCCAGGGTGCTCAGTTGGGCGGTCAAGGCGCGCAAATCCACGTCGGCAATGTGCTGCGAGGCGCGCATGACCTGCTGCAAGGGACCGGTGATCCCCCGCGAGAGCCTGACGCCTATCACGAGCGCGACCACAAGTGCGCCCACGTCCGCAGCGATGAGCACCAGGCGGGTCTGATTGACCAGGGCGCGCGTGGATTCATTTTTGGCTTTCAAGTCTTGTTCGACGCTGGCGGCGATTTCTGAGGCGGCGGCGCTGATTTCGGGTTCCAGCTCGTCCAGCCCGGTCTTGAGCAACGCTTTCAGTGTCGCATAGTCGGTCTTGATGGTCTGGAATCCCTGGTAATAAGCCTCAAAGGCGGCTCTGGCGCTGGCGCTGTTCTGGCGCTGGATGGGGTCTTGCCATTGTGCTTCTAACGTTGCAAGCGCCTCTTGTCCTTGCCGGTAGCCGTTTTCAACCAGGACGGCGTAGCTTTCGTCCCCCTCTTCAAGGTAGCGCGAGACGTGCAAGCGCATCACCTGGAAGGCGTTTTGCGCGTTGCCAAAGGAGAGGAATAAAGCCGGTTCGTTCACCGTGGTCAGGCCGACCCGCAGCGCCGTCAGCCTGTTCTCGATCACCAGCCCCTGCACGTCGAGCACTTCGGACTGGGTTTGCTGACGCCGATTGATCAGGAAAGCGATGGCTGAAAATATAGTGCCATATTGTTGGACGGCCGGCTCGACGCGGTTGAGCATCTCGATGCGCTCTGGAGCAGTGATTTGCTGGCCGGCCTGCGCCAGCAGCCGGTTTAGCTCGGCGAACGTTTCCTCAAAGCGATCCCGATCTTCCTGGGCCTGGGTGCGGATGTAACGGTTGACGTAAAACCGCGCCGACAGGGTTTGGTACACGATGTCGCCGGCCAGCTCGCGGTCCCGCGCCAGGTTCTCGGTCAAGTCGGCCACGGTCGTGTTGATCTGATTGAGCCGGACAACCGCTAACACGCCGACCCCGGCCAGCAACGAGAGTGCGATCAGGTAGCCCAGGATGATCCGGGCGCCCACTTTGTGACGCAAGATTCTAAACATCAGGCGGCCTCCTGCCGCGAGCTGGCCTTACTTTGAATCATTGACCACATTTCTGGGCCGGTTCGTACCACTGCGCCACGCCGGTCTGCAGGGCGTCGGCGGCCTGTTGCGGCGTCTGCGCGCCGCTGATCACAGCAATCGCGCCGTCTTGAACCAAGTCGTACGCGCTGGGTGAGCCTTCGCGCAGTTTTTCCCACACAAAGCGCACGTCGGTGCCACGCCCCTGGTTCAGCGCCAGAAAGGTGTTGGCGTGCGCGTTCTCGAGGGCTATCGGCTGAGTGTGCATGGGGAAAAATCCGGGCAGCTCATTGCCCAGCAATGCACCAAACTCTGCAGTAGTCATCCATTCCAGAAAAAGGCGGGCCTGGTCCTTGTGCTGCGAAGCGGCGTTCAAGCCCATGCCGGCGTCCAGGTGAAAGGTAATGTAGCCGGGTTGGCCCGCCGGGGGAGGAACCGCCATCACGCTCCACGTAAACGGCGGCGCCTGGGCTTCAAAGAAAGGAATATCCCACGAGCCGCCCAGCCACATGGCCGCCTGGCCCTGCAGGAAAAGCTGCTGGCTATCATAGTAGGTGAGCGCGGCCTGGTTTTTGGGCAAGAACGGGGCCAGGTCTTGAATCGCCTGGAACGCGGCGACGATGTGCGCGTCGTTCAAGCAACGCTGGCCGTTCAGATATTCCATCCGCCCTTCGCGTCCGCCGATAAAGTTCGGCGCGATGTTCATAAAGACAATCTCGGCGATGGTCCACCTGTCGCCGGAGGCGTTGGCGAAGGGTACGTAGTCATTGTCCTGAATCGTCTGGGCGACAGCCAGAAGCTCTTCCCAGGTGGTTGGCTCTTGCAGGCTCAACTTGTCGAACAGGTCAACGTTGTAATAGATTCCGTGAGAGGTGGCGATGAACGGGACGCCGTAAGGCTGGCCGTCGTCTGTGGCCCAGGGGGCCAGCGTGGCCGGGTCAAAGCTTTCCTGGAGGCCGGGCAGGTCGTCCAGTGGTTCCAGGTAGCCCGCTTCAAACAACTCGCGCGACGTGGCAAAGGAGCGCAGATAAAACAAATCTGGCGCTGTGCCTTCTCGAAGCTGGGCCGCGAGCACGTCGTTGTATTCGGGTGGGGAAGTAGAAATAAATCGAATCGTGATGTTGGGATATTTCTCGTGAAAACGGGCCAGGATGCGGTTCATTTGCTCCACGTCGTCCGGTCGCCACGAGCCTAGCGTCAGGACGACTTGTTTTTCGGGCGCCGGAGTGGCGGTTGCCGTAGGTGGCGGGGTGGGAGACGGCTGCGCCTGACTGCACCCCACGAACACGAGTGCAAAAACTGCGAGTATGATTTTATTCCACGCGCGTTTCATGGCTATTCCTTCCTTTCTCGGTCACAGGTCTATACAGCCAGGTCAAAAGGCAAGTCGCTGACGTCGCGCATGCGCCGCCCTTGGATCAGGGTAGTTAGCATATCCATTTGGTCTTCATTATGTCAGCCTTCTTGCTCAGAATCAAAGCGCTTTACTTTCGCCTGCGAGTTCAATCTCACCAATCTCGTAGCTACCAACATAGATGTTGTCAAGATGAAACTTGAGATATTTCTGATTGAGGCCATGCTCACGTTTCAAAGTGAGAAGCTGCCCCCTATTCACGTCTTGCTCATCAATTGAGAGGATGAGCAGATCATCTGGATCAATAGCCAACACTCCCAAATCCATCATGCAATGGTGAATAGGGCACAAGGCAATAATATTGCTACGATGATCTGGTCCTCGGTATTTTTTGCCCAGCGGTTGAACGTGATGCGCCTCGCAGTACCATTTGTTCTTCAAACGTGGAGAATAAACCGTCCAGCCGCACACCTGGCAACGAAAATCGTACAGGTCCTTCACAAATCGACTTTGAGCGGTGTCGCGTATAACACGAACCACGCTGCCTGTTTTGCGGTCGGGTTCCGGCAAGCTATCAGGAATATAAATGGCCTCGTCCACATATATTTCCTCTACTCCTGGCTTCTCCCAAATTTGCTCAAAGCGCTGAAATTGCTCGGTTACGTCCAAGTGGTTTTCGATCCGCGTCACACCAAAATAAGCACGCTCTTGATCCAAACGGATATAAAGATCCCATCGCCCATCGCGCCTGTTCGACGGAATCTTGGACAAAAGCGATTTGATCTGGCCGATGGGGACAAAATACCGACCGTGTTTACCACAGATGAGAACCATCCATGCATGATTTTCATCCCATTTTAGCATCTCGGCATATTTAGTTTTTGCCAAAGAAAACCAATAGTAACCTTTGTGTGTAAAATAAGCTTGAGAGCTAAAAGCAACCAAGACAATTTCCCGTCCATCAACTTGAAAAACACTCTCTTGAACTTCGGCGACGTCTCCAAACCCCTCCAAGAAATCTACAAGCACTTGAATTGCGGCCTTGCTCTCCTTTGTTCGCCCTGACAATTTTATGTCCATTAAGCGCACTCCCTGTCGCACAGACCTTTCAGCTAATCCGCGGACATCACCTATTGTACAAACACTGCCCAAGCCTGTCAATTACAGTCACTTCACCCCCCCCGCCGCCGCCGCAGCCCTCCCCGCCATCCATTCCGTCGAAAAGGCCGCCTGCAAGTTGTAGCCGCCCGTAATGCACCCGCGTTTCCCTTTGCCGTTGCATGGCCAGCAGGAATATTGTATACTGGTAATGACAATTAGGACACTCGTCAAGAGTACGAGATGTTAATTTTGTCCAAGTGACATCGAGGAGAGAACCGACTATGCCGATTCTATCCATGTTCTACGGGATCGTAATTCGCATGTACTTTCTCGACGACAAACAGCATCACGCGCCTCACATCCATGCCGAATATGCCGGAAAACGGGCTGTGTTCAGTATTGGCGACGGAGAGATATTGGCTGGCGCACTGCCATCTGGAAAAGCTAGATTGGTACAAGCGTGGATAGAAATTCATCGTGAGGAGATCCTGGCTGATTGGCAATTGGCTGTGAATGGCGAAGAAGTGTTCAAGATCGAGCCACTAAAATAGGAGCGGACCGTGAATCCCTATGTCAAACGAATCCATCCGTTGGACGATTATGAGCTAGAGCTAGTGTTCGAGAATGGCGAGCGCCGGATATTCGATATGAAGCCTTTTCTACAGCGGGGTGTCTTTGTTCGCTTGCAAAACTATGCCATTTTTAAGGCGGCGCGAGTGGTGGCCGGTTCGGTGGAATGGCCTGGCGAGCTAGATTTGAGCTACGACACGCTATACCTGGCAAGCCAGCCGCTTCAGCCTGCCGCCGCCGCCCTCCCCGCCACCCAGCCCGTCGAAAAGGCCGCCTGCAAGTTGTAGCCGCCGGTGTCGGCGTCTACGTCCAGCACCTCGCCCGCGAAATACAGCCCCTCGATTAATCGAGACGCCATCGTGCGCGGGTCCACCTCGCCCGTGTCCACCCCGCCGGCGGTGACGATGGCCGCCGCCAGCGGGAAATGCCCGCTCACGTCCAGCCGAAAGTCTTTGAGCCACTGTCGCAGTCGCCTCCGCTCTTGGGCGGTGATCTGATGGGCCGGTTTGTCTGCCGGGATGCCGGTCAGGTCGCCACAGACCGGGATGAGGGTCGTTGGGAGCAGTTCTTTGAGGACGGTTTGAAACTGCCGCTTGCCGTGAGCATCCAGGTCGCGCAAAAGACGGGCATCTAGCTTTTCCTCGTTCAGCGCGGGCTTGAGGTCAATAGCGAGGACGACTTTTTGTCTCCGGCGCAGTGCATCCACTACACTCTTGCTCAACGTGAGGATGATCGGCCCGGACACGCCAAAATGAGTAAAGAGCATCTCGCCAAAGGCCTCGGCTTGCCTTTTCCCCTCCACCCATACGCTCACGTTCACGTTGCGCAGGCTCAGGCCCTGCAAGCGGGGGGCCACGTTACCCGCCGTGGTCAGCGGGACCAGGGCGGGACGAATGGGGACAAGCGTGTGCCCTACGGAGCGGGCCAGCCGATAGCCGTCGCCGGTGGAGCCGGTGCCGGGATAGCTGGCCCCGCCCGTGGCGACGATCACCGCGTGGGCGGGAAACTGCACACCGTCCGCCGTTTGCACGCCTGTGATACGCGCCTCTTTGACCAGCAGTTGGCCCACCGGCGCCCCGGTGCGCAGCGCCACGCCTTGCCGCTTGGCCCAGCCCGCCAGCGCGTCTACCACCTCTTGGGCGTCCTCACCGGCAGGGAACACCCGCCCGCCGCGCTCGGTGACGGTTTGAACGCCCAGCGATTGGAAAAAGGCGATCAAATCCATCGAGGAAAAGCGGTGAAAGGCCTGGCGTAGAAAGCGTCCGTTAAAGTGGGCCAGAAACTCGTCCGGCGGCGCGACGTTGGTCAGGTTGCAGCGGCCCTGGCCGGTGAGGGCGAGCTTGCGACCGGGCCGGTCCATCTTTTCCAGAAGCAGCACCTGGGTCCCCAGGCTGGCGGCCTGTCCAGCAGTCATCAGCCCGGCCGGGCCGCCCCCGATCACGATCACGCGCCGTCGGGTCATTTCTCAGAGCACGATCACTTCTAGCTGGTCGGTTGCCAGGTCAAGGACGCAGATCGAGCGCGCTTCTTTCAGATTGCCGCCCAACGCGCCGGGGTTGATAATCCGCGTCGAGCCGACACGCTCGTCGCGGCGGCGGTGCGTATGGCCGTGGAAGAGATAATCAGGCTCTGCGAGCAGCAACGTCTCGAATACGTCTTCGCGGTCGCCGTGGGTGATGGCGATGCGCTTGCCGTCCAGCTCGACCAGGTCACCTTTACCCAGCCAGCGCGCGCCGGGCTGCGCTGCGACGGCGGCTTTGAGCGCCTGCACCGCATGCCGGTCCATGTTGCCGCGCACAAAATAGATTTCAAAGCCGGAGAAAAAGGGGAGCATCTCGGCCGTGGTCAGATCGCCGCAGTGGAACAGGGTGCGCACGCCGCGCTGACGAAAGACCTTCAGCGCGCGCATCGTCGCGGCGCTGTCGTTGTGGGTGTCGGAAAGGATGCCGATGTTCATAACTGGCGGCATTGTACTCTGAGCGGCAAAACCTGACAAGCGGGTGCGACGAACGTCACACGTGCGTCGCACCTGAACGTGGCTTAACGAATGACGAGCGGCAGATAGACTCGCTCCTGCTCGCCTACCAGCGCGAACTCGGTGAAATGGTCGGCGACGACGGTCATCTGGTTGGCCGCCATATCCACACCGCAACCCGCACAGGGCAGCATGTCTACCCAGGTTGCCCCGCTGCGATAGAGGACGTTCAGTGTCTCTTCTTTCACTGCGCTGGCTGCCAACTCAGCGTCCGTGTAATCGATCTCCAGCGTGTAGGGTTGGTTGAAGAGAGTGACGAGCGTCCCGCCGCCGGTGCGGGCCTCTAGCGTAAAACTACGCGCCGCTCCCTCGCTCCCCGGCAAGGCAGCGCTGGGCGCGGCCTGGGCCTGATACGTGACCGTCACATCTTCCGCCACTGCGCCCGGCGGGAAAACGAGGTTGAAACCGTCACTGCTGGCCAGGGTGCCGCCGTCTTGGGGCGTGACCAGGGCGCTGGCGCTGACCGGAAGCGGCGGGCCCCAACGGGCAAAGTCGGCGGCGGGGTGATCGCCAGCGCCCATAAAGTCGCCGGCCACGTAGAGATCGTCGCCCAGCGAAGCGAGGCCAAATACCCCGCTGTCGAACGGACCCGCCGGCGTCAGGCCGTTTTCCAGGGTGGACCAGCTTTGCGTGTTCGTGTTCCAGCGGGCGATATAGTTGGCGCTGGCCGCGCCGGCCACGGTGAAATGGCCGCCCACGTACAGCTCAGCGCCGATCACGTTCAACGCCCGCACCTTTTCATAGACCGAGCCGCCGCCTACGCTGTCTCCCAGGGCGAACCAACTCCAGGCGACGCTGTCAAAGCGCGCGATCCCGTTGGCGCTGACGGTCCCGGCCTTGTCGAAATCTCCTCCGACGTACAGGTCCGCGCCCACGATGGCCAGAGCGTAAACATAGCCGGCGCCATCTTGGTTATTGGTCACTCCATAGGAGGGGTCCGCGCCCAAACGGTACCACGCATCGGCCGCCTTGTTCCACATAACGAGGCTGTTCACCCGAACGTCAGACCCGCCCACCGTAAGGTACCAAAAGTTCCCGCCGATGATGACGAAATCGCCGTCCACCGCCAGGGCGTAAACTCCGTTGGATAAAAGCGACTCGATCTCACCGGTCTGGCCAAAGGCGTGCCACTGGCTCCCATCCCACCAGGCAAGATCTTTGACGCTGGCGCTCCCGGCGGCGTCAAAGTCGCCGCCAGCGTACAGGATGCCGCCGCTGAAGGCCAGCGCGTAAACCGGCCCATCAATGCCGCTGCCCAGGGCCGACCAGTCGCCGCTGGTCTGGTTCCATTTGGCGACGTTGTTGGCGCTGATCGAGCCGACCTGGCTAAAGTCGCCTCCCACGTACAGGTCGTCGCCATCGGTCGCCAGCGCCCACACGTTCCAGCCATCCACCCCCTCCGCCAGCGGGGACCAGGCGCTCCCATCCCACATGGCGATCTGGTTGGCCGGATGGCCCCCGGCGTGGGTAAAGCTGCCCGCTACAAAGACCCGCCCATCTTGATTCACAGCCACGGCGTGAGCGGCGAGGCTGGTGCTCTCAAAGGCCAATCCCTGCCCGAAAGCATGCCAGGCCGCGCCGTCCCACTCGGCGACGTTGTTGACGGTCATATCGCCGGCTGTGGCGAATTTGCCGCCGACGTACAGGCCGCCGTCGCCGCTGGGAACGAGGGCGTATACGGGAGCGAGATCATAAAGGCCGACGTCCTCGCCCACGCCGGCGCCCGCCTGCGACCAGGCGCTGCCGTTCCACTGGGCCAGATTCAGCGCCGCCGCCCCACCGGCCTGGTCGAACTTGCCGCCAGCGTACACCGTGGAGCCAATCATCGCGATGCTTTGGACGACGCCGGGTTCCAGAGGCCCAAAGTCGGGCACGTTTTGCATGCCTGCGCCCAGCGTGTGCCAGGCGCCGCCGTCCCAACGCGCGATGGAATTGGCCGTTTGGCCGCCGGCGTATTTGAACCAGCCGCCCACGTATACATCGGTGTTGTTTATCGCAATGGACAAAACTAGGGGATAATCGTAGCTCTGTTCGGGCGTCACGCCGCTGCCGAGAGCGGCCCAATCGCTGCCGTCCCACACAGCAATGGCGCTGGCCGCGACGCCCCCGGCGGCGTCGAATTGGCCGCCCACGTAAAGATGGGTCTCATTGGCTGCCAGCGCATACACTGCCCCGAACCAGGAATGGGATACTCCTTCTCCCAACGGCGACCAGGCGACTCCATCCCAACGGGCGATGCTGTTGGCCGCCACGCCGTCCACGCTGCTGAAATCCCCGCCGATGTACAGGTCATCGCCCAGAAAAGCGATGGCGTTGACGCCGGTAGGATAGCTATAGCCTCCGGCGACGCCCACCCCATTGCCCACCGCCGACCATGCGCTGCCATCCCAACGGGCGATGCCTCCAGCGGCCACTCCCCCGGCCGTCGTGAAACTACCGCCCACATAGACGTCCTTCCCCTGAACGGCAATCGCCTTGACGGGCGCATTCAGGCCCGCGCCGAGGGTGTGCCAGCGCCGGCCATCCCAACGTGCGATGTGGTTGGCAGCAAAGCTGTCGCTGAAAAAGGAATCAAAATTCCCGCCGACGTAAACGTTGCCCCCGCCGACCGCCAGCGCGTAGACGGGCAGAAACGCGATGCCAGGGTAGCCAAAGCGCTCATCCCACGTGTCGTCGGTTCCCGTCTGGCTGGCCGGGACAAAGCGCGGCTCGCCATCGAGGCTGGTGGTCATTTTCCAGCCTGTCGCGTCCAGACTGCCGCTCCAACCGGTGCTCAGGTTGAGCGTCCCGTCCGGGTTGAGCAGACTGTTCAATGGGCGCTGACCCTGCGTCGCCGGGGCGGGCGGCCTGGCCGAGACGGGTATAGAAGCGCCCAGCACGGTCAGTATGAGCAGGCCAGCGACCAGCGCACGCAGGCCGACCCGACCTCCAGCGGGCTGTGGGGCCAGTCCCCAAAACTTGAACCCACTCAAATCTGTCAATTTCCTCAAAACAACACGGCACCGAAGCAATAAAACTCTTTTCTTCATCGGTCGTCTCCTCTCACGTCTTCTCAGCACACTATCCTCAATACGTCCGCGCCCTGGCCAAGGCAGTCCTTCTTTCTCCACCCGATACAGGCTTGGCAACGCAACACAGCGGCCTGCTTGGCCGCCGCTGGAATACTTGCTCAACTGTTACCGATTAGAGAAAGACATAAGCCAAGATTGGCTTCAAGAGGGGAAAATGACTTGGCCGCTCGATAGTATAACGCGATTGGTCTGCCAGGCAATGAAAAGCCTGGCGTCTGTTTTTTTAGTCCCTGGATCTGGCGTCTCTTTTCACGTACCCTCGACCGCCATCGCTCGCACGGGCGGGAGGCCCAATTCCAGTCGGCGCCACATCCATAGGCCGCGTTTGGCGGTGTAAAGCGCGCCATCGGAGGTGAGAGCCAGCACGTGACTGTCTGCCCCGGCGAAACGTTCGATCATGTCGCTCATCGGGACTTTAAAGCCATCTGAGGCCAGCGCCCACGTATCGCCGCCGTCGGTGCTGCGTTCCAAGCGCCCCATCGCGCCCACGTAACGAGCCGGACCGCTCAACACGATTTCGGGCCGGTCTGGATCGAGCCACACCGCGCGGGTGTAGCCGTCGCCGATGAGCTGCCAGTTCTGTCCACCGTCGCGTGTGCGGTAGCGCCCGCCGCCCGTGGCCACGAAAACCAGATCTGGATCGGCCGGCCGGACGCCAACGTCGTGTACGTCCGCGTGGATGCCGCCGCTCAATAGTTGCCAGGTCGCCCCCCCGTCGTCGGAGCGCAGCACTCCACCCACTTCGGCGGCGGCGTAGACGCGGCGACCCGCCAGCGCAAAGCTGCGGATGCAGCCCGCAGCGGGCGAATAGGGCAGGGACCAACTGTGTTCGTCGCGCAAGCGGGCCACGTCGGGCGCTTCGACCCAGGTCTCGCCGCCGTCGCGGCCAAGCCAGACAGTCGCCGGCTCGCCGCCCACCAGCAACGTGTCAGGTGGGTCCGGCGCAATGGCCAGGGCGCGCACGTGGAGCTTGTCTACACCCGTTCGCACAGGCGACCAGGTCTTGCCTTGGTCGTGGCTACGCCACAAGCCCTCGGTTGTGCCGGCCCAGACACGCGCCCCGGCTGTCGCCGCTGCTGTGACGTGTTGGCCTGCCAGGCGCAGGTAACGCGGGCGCCATTCTTCTTTTTGCCCCTGGAACACGGCCAGACCGTCGTCGGTTCCCAAATACAGGTTCATCTCTTTCCCAATCTTGACACACACATCCAGATCGCTGCGTTGGCTCAGGCGACAGGTAATAACGCGCCCTGCCTCCAGATGCGAGAGGACAGGGCGCACAACGGAATGAACCAGGTTTTACGTTTTCGTCTACAACCACCCTTGATTCTTTATAAATTCGGTCACGTAAGGGATCTCGAACTGCTCGCCCTGGTAGGCCCGGTAGGCGAACCAGATCGCGATGGCCGCCGGCGCCAGAAACACCGGGAAGAGCAGGCAAGAGAGAATGCTCGATATTTGTCCCAAGATGATGTCAATGCAGATCAAGGGGATGAACACGATAAAGATGGCGACGCCAAAGCCCAGAGCCTGCACGGCGTGGTGGCGCTGGAAGGGGCGGCTCTTGTTGCTTTCGGACAAGAGCACGATGACAGCCAAGGGCCAAAAGATGTACGAAAGCGCGGCGAACAATTTGTCGTTTTCGTTGATCGGGTGCTCAGTCATTGATTTCTCCTTGTGGAAAAGGTATGGAAGCGAATCGGGATGTCGTTGTCCGCCAACGACGATTCTATTGTAGTCTCAGTCGAGACAAATGTCAAAATTCTTTCAACCTGCCATCTTTAGCACTGCGAAAACAAAAACAACAATTAACACGACCACACAACCCAAGCGCATGATGGCTGCGCTGAGTCGCAGGACCGCGCCCAACAGCAATAGGACCAATAGCGCTGCGCCGGCGACGATGGCGATGGAGGTGATGTCGCCCTGGGTCAAACCCAAGATAAGCGTATCTGTATCCATAGATTGTTCCTTTTGTGAGTGGTGATTGGTCTGACGTGACTATAATAAGAATATCGAGAAATTTGTCAACCACGAAAAAGAGTCTCACCCGATATTTCAGGTGAGACTCGTCGCGTCAGGATAAGCGTATGCTCGGCGGGCTAGGCCAGCTCGGCGACCGGAATATACTCGTGCTCTTCCAGGTACGTCAGGACGCGCTGGACGCTCTCTTCGACCGTTTCCAGATGCGTGGGGACGCGGATTTCGGGGTGTAGCGGCTCCTCGTAGGGATCGGAAATGCCGGTAAAGTTTGCGATCTCACCGGCGATGGCTTTCAAGTACATGCCTTTCACATCCCGCTTGATGGCCTCTTCCAACGGCACCTCGACGAACACCTCGATAAAGTTGGTTGTCTCTTCGCGCACCGTCTGGCGCACGGCGCGATAGGGTGAAATGAACGAGCACAACACTGCTACGCCATTGCGCGAAAGCAGCTTGGCCACGAACGTGACCCGCTCGATGTTCTTGTCGCGGTCCTCTTTGCTAAAGCCCAGGTCACGGGTGAGGCCCTGACGTACAATGTCGCCGTCGAGACGTTCTACCTTGAGGCCACGGCGCTTCAATTCTTGCTCAATGGGCTTGGCCAACGTGGTCTTGCCCGCACCGGACAGGCCGGTGAACCATAATACGAATCCGTTATGTTCCATTATTGTAGTGATTCCTCCCGTTACGCTTTAATGATTTTGCCCTGCATATCCGCCGGTATCGGCACGTCCATGATGTCCAGAATCGTCGGGGCGACGTCCATCAGTTGTGGGCCGTCCATGCGCCGGCCGCCATAGTTCTGGCTGGGGTCGTACAGGATGTACATGCCATTAGGAGCATGGTTCGCATCGTCAGGCCCGATGTCGTTTTCAAAAGTGTGCACACCGCCGTGTCCAAAGCTACCTACCGAGCGCCACTGCAAATTGCCGAAATAGGTGATCAGGTCAGGGGCGACGCCGCGCACGTGGTGGTAAATTTCCTCCGGCTTGAAACTGATCGTACCGATGGGGCGACCATCGGGATCGGGGATAGCGGCCAGTCCGGCGGCCAGCTCTTCGCGCACCTTTGCATAGTCGGACTGTTTGATGGTGCCTTGCGGCTCGCGCCCCTCGACGTTCAAAAAGACGCGCGCATAATAGCCGCCCTCACTCCAGGCCGTGGTCTTGCTCCAGTCCACTGCAACCTTGTCAAAGGGGGTAATGGCTCCCTCAGGCGGGGTCTCTTGTAGCGCCAGATAGCCATTGCGCCACAGCCATTCGTTTACACAGATGCCGCCATCCATCTTTTTCGCGCCGTGGTCCGACACCGTCAGCACGACCGTGTCATCGTCCAACTGAACCAACAACTCGCCGATGAGCCGGTCCAGGTGAACCGTATAATCACGGATGGCGTTCTCGTAGGGATTGCCCGGCTCGTATTTGGGGTGGGTTTGGTCCATGTACTTCCAAAAGCCGTGGTGCATACGGTCCACGCCCATCTCGACGAACATAAAGAAATCCCACGGTTTTTCGCGTAGCAGATAATTGAGCACCTTGAAGCGCTTGTTGGTCATGTCGTAGATTTGCTTGAGTAAGAAGTCCTTGTCGTCGGTGCGGAACTGGGGCACGTCTACGTCGTAGGTCTGGCCGCCCAACACCCGATTGACTTCGTCGCGCAACTCTGGCGGGTGCGTCCACTGGATTTGCGGATTGGTGGTGCTGGGAGTGAGAAAGCTGCTAATAAGGCAACCTTCAATGGGTTTGATAGGGTAAGTCTGGGGTACGCCCACCACCACCGACTTTTTGCCGGCCTCGCCCAAATAGTCCCACACCCGTTTCTCTTTAACCGCTGCGCCGGTGGCGATGGTCAGCTTGCTATAGGAATGATCGGCCCGGTTGCGAAAGCCGTAAAAGCCCAGCGTACCGGGGTCTTTGCTGGAAAGCATGCAGCTCCATGCCGGCACGGTGATGCACGGGATGGTGCTCATCAGATCGCCGTACACGCCGTTTTCTAGCAGTCGTTTCAAGTTGGGTAACTGGTCACGCCAGAGATCGAAAATCAACTGCGGCGCGCCGCAGTCCAGCCCAATGACGAATACTTTACGGTCCTTCTTTTTTCGGAATCGGCCAAACATGTTCCTCTCCTCTCAAGACCTGACAGGTCTATCGTCTTTTAAGCAAATGCCGCTTCTTTTTCCGGCTTTTGCGTGCTTGACTCGGTCACGGGCCGAAGAAAGCCATGTTCGAGCAAATAGTCTACGATGCGCCGCGCGTTCTCCTCGGCAGTGCGGTTCACTGTGTCCAGCACGATTTCGGGGTGTTGGGGCGTTTCATAGGGGTCATCCACGCCCGTAAAGCCTTGCAGGTCGCCCCGGCGGGCGGCGGCGTACAACCACTTGACGTTACGCTGTTCGCACACCTCCGACGGCGTGTCTACAAACACTTCAACGTAGTTCTCTTGACCCACCATATTGCGCACGTCGTTGCGCGTGGCCCGATAGGGGCTGACGGCCGCACACACCACCGTGCCGCCGTGCCGCACGATTTCTGAGGCTACGTAACCGATGCGGCGCACATTGGTGTCGCGGTCTTCTTTGCTAAAGCTCAAACCCTTGGACAATTGCGTGCGGATCGCGTCGCCGTCGAGCAGCGTCACCTGGCGGCCATACTCTGGCAACAGCGCCGTCAAGACCTGGGCCGTGGTCGATTTGCCCGATCCGCTCAGGCCGGTGAACCAGATACACACGCCTTGCTTGTGGCGCGGCGGGTAGCTGTCGGCCAGGATCTCGGCCACTTCGGGGCGGGTGAACCATTCGGGTAGTTTGTTGCCTTTGTGTAAATAATCTTCACGCACTTGTGTGCCCGAAATGTCGGCGATGCGCGTGTCGGGTCCAACGTGCGAAATCTCTTCGTAGCGTTCTTCGTCGGGCAGATAGACCAGGGCGCGGAAAGGCACCATGCCCACTCCCAGCTCTGCGCTGTATTGTTGGACCATTTCCTGCGCATCATAGGGGCCGTAAAAGGGTTTGCCGGTCGAATCTTTGCCGGGGCCGGCGTGGTCGCGCCCAACGATGAGGTAGTTTGCGCCATAGTTGCGCCGTATTAGCGCATGCCACAGAGCCTCGCGCGGCCCGGCCAGGCGCATAGCCAGCGGCAGCAGCGAGAGCAAGATGCGGTCTGGATTATAGTAACGCGTTGCCAACGCTTTGTAGGTGCGCACGCGGGTATAGTGGTCCACGTCGCCGGGCTTGGTCATGCCGACCACCGGATGCAGCAATAGCGTGCCGCCTACTTCGTCCGCGGCCCGTTTGGTCAGCTCTTCGTGCACCCGATGCAAGGGGTTGCGCGTCTGAAAGGCCACCACGTTGGGATAGCCATACGCCTCCAGGCGGGCGCGGGTCTGGGCGGGGGTCAGCCGCAGTTCTTGAAAGTCATAGTGCTTGGGGAGGTGAATCATGCGGATGCGGCCGGAAACGTTGAGCTTGCCCCAGCGATGCATCTCGGAGACCAGGGGATGGCGCAGGTCGAGCGAGCCAAAGGCCTTCTGCGATACCTCGTCGCGGTCCCATTCGTAAATCTCTTCGACCGTCATTACCGCCAGCAGCTCGTTGCGGGTGTCGCGTAGGGCTATTTCTTGACCGTAACGAACAGCCGGGTCGGGGTCTACCGGCAGTGTGACAGGGATGGGAAAAATGTGCCCGCTGGTCAGGCGCATCTCATCCAGCACGCGCTGGTGATCCTCTTGGCCCATAAAGCGGTCTAGAGGCGAAAAAGCGCCCGTTGCCAGCATCTCCAGGTCACACACCGAGCGTTCCGACAAGCGCATGGCCGGCAGCCGGCTGGCGTAGGCCTCCAACTCTTCGATTTCTTCGGGCGGCGCCATTAGGTCCACCAGCTTGCCGCCATAAGGGGAGATAAGCACCGAGTTTTCTGTCTTTCTCATAGTAGTCTCCTGATTACTTGCACCATCAAGACACCCAGTTCCGAAAAAACTGGATGATGTCAGCCACGCTTCAAGTACACTTGGCGTCTTTATGGTAAAGCGAATGTAAACACACAATAAAAACATGCATCGCGCGCGCAACACCACCGATGCATGCATGGAGCATTGTAACAGACCCGAAAGGGGATGTCAACATCATCTTTACTTAAAGTCGTTAGGATTTTGTTATAAATGAGTAAGAAGGTCGCATTAAGATGAGTGATGCTTGCGCCAGTAGCGCGCCAACCCATCCACCGACATAAACAGCGGATTGGCCAGCTCGTGGCGTTGCCAGTCTGGCTCGGTTGCGCCGTGGGCTTGGGCGCGCTGGCGGTTCCAGGCCGAATACTCGGCCACCAGGTCGTCGCGCTCACGGCCATTCTGGATTCTCTGGCTCACAAACTCGGTCGCCTGGTCCAACAGCTCGAGCATATTTTGCAGATGCTCGCGTGCGTCGCGCACCGGTCCGAAATGTGTGGGATAAAGCGCGGCAAAATTCTCGCTCGACAGACGCTGCAGGGTCTTGCGCCACGCCTCGCGGTCGAATTCGGGCGGCGGCGCGGGGATGGACACAAAGTCGCTGCCCGGCAAGCGCACGCCGGCCGCGTCGCCGGTAAAAGCCACGTCGCCCAAGCGATAGACGTGATGGTGCCAGGCGTGGCCGGGTGTGTCGAGAGCGGTAAAAGTCAGTCCGTTGACCTGCACGGCCTCGCCATCCCGCACGGCGCGCACACGCTCGGCCGGCGCCGGGAGGGTGTGGCCCCACAACACGTCCAGCGCATCGCCATAGATGCGCCCGGCGCTGGTCAACAAGCGCGACGGGTCCACCAGGTGCGGCGCGCCGATGGGGTGGACGTACACCGTCGCGCCTTGTTGCGCCCACCAACCGGCCGCCCCGGCGTGGTCCAGGTGGATGTGTGTGACCAGCACGTGGCGCACGTCGGCGGGGGCGTAGCCGTGTTCGGCCAGCCGGGAGAGCAAGGTGTCCAGCGTTGACATTGGGCCGGTTTCCACCAGCACCGGCCCGCCGCCGCCGACCACCAGGTATGCAGCGATGGTGGCGTGGCGGCCCGAAAAGTTGAGGTCGAGGGTGTGAATCTGCATCGGGTGACTCTCCTGTAGGCGCAATGGTCGTCGAGATAATCATACCACATGCCTGGCGTTACGTCACGCAGCCTACCGGCTTTGGGAACCGGCGCGCTTGGATGAGAAGACGATGAGAGTTTGTGATTTATGGCGCTTGACACGTTGACAGGACGCTCGCCTGTGCTATACTCAGATTCGGTTAGTTGTACATAGAAATACATAGAAAAAGGCTGATAACAATGACCGATTCGGCGCGCAACACATTGGGACCCTGGCTGGAATTGAGCGCAGCCGCTGACTACCTGGGCGTGCACTTTAGCACCTTGCGGCGCTGGGCCGACGAGGGCCAATTGCCTTATATCCGCACCCCCGGCGGGCGGCGGCGCTTTCAAAAAAGTGACCTGGACGCTTTTTTGTCCAGTCTGCACCACGGACCCGAACCCTTTTCCACCGCGCTACAAAAACTGGAACACCCCATCGCGCTGAGCCGGGCCGGACACGCCGGCGTGCGCGACGAGCCGTGGTATAGCCGTCTGGACGAGCGACAGCGCACGCTGATGCGCGCCGAAGGCCAGCAGATGATGGCCGTGCTGATGCAATATGCCACGCGCAGCAGCGGCGGCGAGGCCTTTCTCGAACAAGGTCAACGTCTGGCCGCGGAGTACGGGCGCATGTTCCACACCGTGGGCTTGTCGCTGGTCGAAACCGTGCGCGCCTTTGCGCTGGTGCGCCGCTCGATTTCCGACTCGGTGTACGAGGCCGGGGCGCTGGCCGGCCCGCCCGACGCAGAGACCTGGCGCGTGTACGACCGCACCAATCATTTTCTGGACACCATGCTGGTGACCATCGTCGAGGTCTTTGACCAGGCGCGCAGCCAGAATACGCTGGAATAGCGCCTGCATTCCTCTAAAAGCGAACCCGCAGGAGCGAGGCTCAATGAACTTACCCTCCTACCCCCCACCCCGGCTGATTTTTTGGGAGACCACCGCCGGGTGCAACCTGGCCTGCATCCACTGCCGGCGCGTGACCGTGGCCGACCAGTTGTTGCCCCAGGATTTGAGCACCGCCGAAGCCTTTGACTTGATTGACCAAATCGCCGCCTTTGCGCGGCCTATTTTTGTGCTTTCGGGCGGCGAGCCGCTCTTTCGCCCCGACATTTTCGACATCGCCCGCCGCGCCGCCGAGGCGGGTCTCATCGTCGCGCTGGCGACCAACGCCACGCTGATTGACGCCGGCGTGGCCCGGCGCATTCGACAGGCCGGAGTGCAGCGGGTCAGCGTGAGTCTGGACGGGGCCGACGCGCCCACCCACGACATTTTTCGCGGCGCGGGGGCGTTCGAGCGGGCGCTGGCGGGTATGGCCCATCTGCGCCAGGCGGGCGTGCCGGTCCAAATCAACACCACCGTGGCCCGCCACAACCTGCACCAGATGCCTGAAACACTCGCCCTGGCGCAAGAATTGGACGCCGTGGCGTTGCACCTCTTTTTGCTTGTTCCCGTCGGCTGCGGCGTCGAAATCGCCGCCGACCAGCAAATCACGCCGGACGAATACGAGCAGGTGCTCAACTGGATGTACGACGCCGAGATGCAGGGCGGCGTCGAGCTGAAAGCGACCTGCGCCCCTCACTATTTCCGCATCGCCCGCCAGCGCCAGGTCGAGGAGCGCCGCCAGGGGGTGTTTCGTGAGCGCCCCGCCAGCCATCATCGCCAGGCCCACATGGTAGGGCAAGTTGCCAACTTGCCCCACAACGGGCCGCAAGCCATGCACACGATGACCAAAGGCTGCCTGGCCGGCACGGGCGTGTGTTTCGTCAGCCATCGCGGCGAGGTTTTCCCCTGCGGTTACTTGCCGTTGCAGGCCGGAAACGTCCGCCAACAGCCCTTCCGCGAAATATGGGAAGGGTCAGCTCTATTCGCCGAGCTGCGCGACCCCGACCTGCTCACCGGCAAGTGCGGGCTGTGCGAGTTCAAGCGGGTGTGCGGCGGCTGTCGCGCCCGCGCCTACGGCATGACGCTGGAATATCTGGGTGAGGAGCCGTTTTGCACCTATCAGCCGGAAATCGTCAAGGCGACCAAGGACGAATGACAAAGGACGAATCCCCAATCCAAAATCCAAAATTCAAAATCCAAAATCGCCAGTACGTGCGTTTTGCTTTTTACAAGCTAGACCCGCTGTGGCGGCGGCTGTCGCCGGAAAAGCAGGTCGCTCACAAGCGCGAGCTGCGGGCGACGATTGAGGGCTTTAATCGCCGCATGCTGCTGCGACCCTACAGCTTGATGGGCACACGGGCCGACGCCGAGCTGCTTTTGTGGCAGGTGGCCGAGCGCCTGGAACCCTTTCAAGAGCTGGCGACGGCCATGGCCTGCACGGCCATAGGGGGCTATTTGAATCTGGCCCATTCATTCTTGTCCCAAACCAAACGCTCGCTGTACGAGATGCGCGACGCGCCCGGCCAGGACGGCGAGCGGCTGATTATCCAGCCCACCGAGGCCAAATATTTGTTCGTCTATCCCTTTATCAAAACGCGACCCTGGTATCGGCTCACATTGCCCACGCGCCAGGGTATGATGGACGAGCACATCCAGGTCGGGCGCAAGTACCCGGCGGTCAAGCTCAATACGACCTATTCCTTTGGACTGGATGACCAAGAGTTCGTCGTGGCTTTCGAGACCGACGAGCCAAGCGACTTTTTAGACCTGGTGCAAGAGCTGCGCGAGACCGAGGCCAGCCTGTATACCCTGCGCGACACGCCCCTGTTCACTTGCATCCAGATGTCGCTGGCCGAGGCGCTGGACGCGCTGGGCGGGCCCAAAATCGCCGAGCCACGTCTGGCCGACGAACCGGCGCCAGAGACGTGGATTGAGGCGGGGCCGCTGGCCGACCTGTCGCCAGGACAAAGCCGAACCGTCTATCTGGCGGGTCAACAGGTGGCGCTGTTCAACGTGGACGGGACGCTGTACGCGCTGAGCAATCGCTGCTCGCACGCGCGCGGCCCGTTGAGCCAGGGGGTCGTCGAATGTGACGGCGAGACCCGCGTCGTTACCTGTCCGTGGCATTATGCCAGATTCGACCTCGCCAGCGGGCAAGTCGTGGACGGCGTCGCCAGCGCGCCCGTGCCGGTCTATGCCGTGGAGGTGCGCGACGGGGTTATTTTCGTGGGGAGAAAAGGATGAGCAGCACGCCGCACGTCGTCATCGTCGGCGGGGGCGTCACCGGGCTGGCCGCCGCCTATTATGTGCAGAAAAAAGCCGCCGCGGCCGGCGTCTCGTTGCGCTACACGCTGGTGGAACAAACGTCGCGGCTGGGCGGCAAAATCGTCACCCAGGAGAGCGACGGCTTTGTGGTCGAGGGCGGCCCCGACTGCTTTCTCACCAGCAAGCCGTGGGCGCTGAATTTGTGCCGCGAGTTGGGTCTGGACGATGAACTCATCGGTACCAACGAGGCGCGCCGCAAAGTGTACGTGCTCAACAACGGACGGTTGCATCCACTGCCCGAAGGAGTGATGCTCATCGTCCCGACCCAGTTCTTACCCTTTGCCGCCTCGCGCCTCATTTCCTGGCCCGGCAAGCTGCGCATGGGACTGGACCTGTTCATCCCGCGCCGCCGAGAGGACGGCGACGAGACCCTGGGCAGTTTTGTGCGCCGCCGGCTGGGGCAAGAGGCGCTGGATAAAATCGCCGAGCCGCTGCTGTCGGGCATCCACGTCTCCGACCCGGAACGGCTGAGCCTAAAGAGCAGCTTTCCCCGCTTGATGGACGTGGAGCGCAAACACGGCAGCCTGATTCGAGGGATGCTGGCGGCGCGGCGCAACAACGGCGCGCGCCCCAAATTGCCCATGTTTATGACCCTGCGCGGCGGGATGGGCCGGTTGGTGGACACTCTGGCCGGCCGGCTGGACCCGGCCGCGGTGCGCACCGGCGCGGGGGTCGCGTCGGTGCACAGCTTGAACGCGGGCGGGCCGCCCTACCGGGTACGCACCACCGACGGCGAAACGCTCCAGGCCGACGCCCTCATCCTGACTACGCCCTCTGACGTTTCCGCTCGTCTGCTGGCCGGTGTGGACCCCGCCCTGGCGCACGAGCTGGCGGGCATCCGTACAGTCTCGACGGCGCTCGTGTCGTTGGGCTACGGGCCACGGGCGGGTCTCTCGCCGTGGGACGGGTTTGGATTCATCGTCCCCAAAACGGAACAACGACGCATCACCGCCTGCACGTGGACCTCGACCAAGTTCGACGGCCGCGCTCCGGCGGGCCATCAATTGCTGCGGGCATTCGTGGGCGGGCCAGGGCGCGAAGAGCTGGCCGAATTGGACGACCAGGCGCTGCTGCAAACAGTGCGCGCCGAGCTGTCCGACATTATGGGACTGCGCGCCCAGCCGGACCTGGCGCGGGTGTTTCGCTGGCGTAAGGCCAATCCCCAATACGACCTGGGCCATGTGGACCGCGTGCGGGCGATGCAGGCGCAGGCGGCGGCCCACGGCGGATTGTTCCTGGCCGGCAGCTCGTTCGACGGCGTGGGCGTGCCCGACTGTGTGCGCCAGGCTGAACAGGCCGCCGACGGCGTGCTAAAAAGTGTACTTGTCACCAAGACCTCAAGACACGAAGAAACAAAAATCTGTTACTGCTCAGATGGGGATATGACAACGAATTTTCAGGATTGACCGAAAGGCGCCGCTACGAACCATCCCATGGGGATACCCTCACCTTGCAGTTGGGTGAGGTGGGGCATCACTTTTGGCCCCGGTTAGCGTGTCTGTGGCGACCAGTCTATCGAGTTGAAAGGCCCAGATTCGCTCAATCCTCTGATTCGTTGTCATATCTGTACAGGCTGAGCAATTACAAAAATCTAAACTTGGCGTCTTGGTGGTGAAAAATTTAAAGAGGAGTAGGAGCATGAAAAAGGCATTACGAAACACGCTACTGTTGATATGGGTCGCCATCCTGGTGGCAAGCTGTGGATTGTTGGGCCAGGAGGCCAAGAAACAGGGCGGCACGCTGGTGCGGGCGATGACCTCGGAACCGGCGCAGATTGACCCGCAGGGCGCGCCCAGCTCGGGCCTCAGCCTGGCGCTGCCGTATTTGTTCGACACGCTGGTGGTGCGCGATTTGGATAACAGCCTCCATCCGCTGCTGGCCGAAAGCTGGGACGTAGCGGACGACGGCAAAACGATTACTTTCAAGCTCAAAAAGGGTCTCAAGTTTCACGACGGCACGCCGTTGAACGCCGAGGCAGTCAAATTCACCTTCGAGCGCTTCAAAGAGACCGGCGCGGCCTCGCCCATCTATGGCGGCGTCACGCAGATTGCCGGCATCGAAGCCGTGGACGACCTGACCGTGCGCTTTAGCTTTGAGCAGCCGGCGGCCAATTTTTGGAGCACCATCAGCATGCCCTACGCCGGCATCATCAGCCCCGCCTCGGCGCAAAAAGTGGCCGCAGCGGGCGAGGGACATCTGGTGGGCAGCGGTCCGTTTATGTTGGGCGAGTGGCTGCCCGGCCAGTCCATCACCTTGCTGCGCAATCCCGACTATGCCTGGGGCCCGCCGCTGGTCGAAAACCGGGGCGCGCCGTACCTGGACGCATTCGTGTTCAAAGTCATCCCCGACGCCAGCACCCAACTGGCGGCGCTGCAAGCGGGCGAAGTGGACGTGCTCTTTGTCAACCAACCGGCCCACAAAGAAACGCTGGAAAAAAACGCCTCGGTCCAGTTGGAGGACGCGGTGCTCAACAGCCTGATTTACCTGGGCTTTAACTGCCAAAAACCGCCCTTTGACGACGTGCAGGTGCGCCAGGCATTGTCGCACGCCGTCAACAAAGCGGAGATTCTGGAACTGGCGCTGGGCGGGCTGGGACAGGTCGCTTTTGCCCCGCTGCCCCCCACGCTGCCCGGCTTTGACCCGGCGCTGCAGGACCACGAGTTGGGCTATGATCCGCAAAAGGCCCAGGAATTGCTCGTCGCCGCTGGTTTTCAGCAAAAAGACGACGGCGTGTGGGAGCGCGACGGTCAGACGCTCAAGGGCGTGCTGCTCACCTCCAACCGCGCCCCCAACGAAGCCATCGCCACCGTGCTGCAGAGCCAGCTCAAGGCCATCGGTGTGTCGGTCGAGATTCAGCAACTAGACTCGAAAGCGGTGATGGACGCCACCGCCGCCGGCCAGTTCGACTTGCTGCTGTGGCGCTATGACTGGAACGACCCCGACGCGCTCAATATCTATCTCGCCACAAATCGTATTGGGCGCACCAATCGGGTGGGCTATAGCAACCCTGCCGTGGATGCACTGCTGGAACAGGGCGCCCACGAAATGGACCAGGCCGCCCGCCACGAGCTGTACGTCGAGGCCCAAAAGCTCATCTTGAACGACGCGCCCTGGCAGCCCTTGTACATCCCCATTGACGTGATTGCGATGAGTAAAAAGGTCGAGGGCGCCACGGTGGGTTACATGGGACGTTTGCTGCTCAACGACGCCCGGCTTGTGGAAGACAAGTGATGGGACACAGATAAACACAGATTGCCGCAGAAAAAAGCCTAATCAGTGTTCATCTGTGTTCATCTGTGTCCTACTCTTGGAGTCTGTTGATATGACCCAACACCTGTTACGCCGATTGGCCGGCAGCGCGGGAGTGCTGCTGGCCGTCAGCCTGGTCATTTTTGCCGCGCTCGACGCGACCCCCGGCGACGCCGCCGACGCGCTGGTGGGCGACAGCGCCTCGCAGGCCCAGCTCGACGCGCTGCGGCGCGAAATGGGGCTGGACCTGCCGTGGACCTCCCGTTACGTGAGTTTTGTGACGGAGTTGCTGACGCAGGGCAGCTTGGGGCGCTCGCTCATCAGCGGGCGCCCGGTGACCGATTTGCTGGCGGCCAGTTTTCCCTACACGGCGGTTCTGGCGCTGGCGGCCATCTTGCTGGCGACGGGCGTAGGGGTTGTGGTCGGTACGGCGGCGGCGGTGCGCGCCGGCGCCTGGCTCGACACGGCCATCATGGGCGTGACGGCGTTGGGCATGGCCGTGCCGACTTTTTGGAGCGGCCTGTTGTTCATTTTGGTATTCTCGTTGGGGCTGGGCTGGCTGCCGGTAGTGGGCGCGGGCAGCCTCAAGCACTTGGTTCTCCCGACTCTGACGCTGGCTCTGCCGACCGCGGCCGTGGTGGCCCGACTGATGCGCTCCAGCGTGCTGGATGAACTGACCCGCTATTACGTGCGCACGGCCCGCGCCAAGGGCGCCCCGCCCCGGCGCGTGCTGCTGCGACACGTGCTGCGCAACAGCTTTATCCCCCTGCTCACGCTGCTGGGACTGCACCTGGGGCATCTGCTGGGCGGCGCGTTCATCGTCGAGACGATTTTCGGCTGGCCGGGCCTGGGTCGGCTGACCGTGCAGGCCATCTTTGACCGGGACCAGCCGGTGGTGCTGGGCGCGGCGCTGACGGTGGCGACAGTCTATTTGCTCATCAACCTGGCGGTGGACCTGCTGCACGCCCGGCTCGACCCGCGCGTGGGTCACGCGACGTTGTGAAAGGGCGCGAAAATGGCGACGCCAGCGCGAGCGATTGATGCGACCTGGGACGAAAGACCCCTTTGGGAGACGAAGGACGAACGTCGAATGGCCCCTGTGGGGGACGAACGTCGGCTCTTGACGCTGCCGCGTTGGTCGCCCAGCTTGTGGGTCGGTGGCGGACTCGTGATGGCGCTCGTGCTCATCGCGCTGCTGGCCCCGGTTCTGGCGGCCCATCCGCCCGACCGGTTGGCGGGAGCAGCCCGGCTACAAACGCCCAGCCTGGCCCATCCGTTCGGCACCGATAATTTGGGACGCGATATGTTCAGTCGTGTGCTTTACGGCGCGCGCATCGCCGTCCGAGTGGCCGTGCTGGGTGTGAGCATCGCGGCAAGCGCTGGCGTGAGCTTGGGCTTGCTGGCAGGCTATTACGGCGGCTGGCTCGACCAGCTCGTCTCGCGGGTGATGGAGGTGTGGATGGCCTTCCCCAGCCTGCTGCTGGCGCTCATCGTCGTGGCCCGGCTGGGGCCGTCGCTGGACCATGCCATCTTGGCCCTGGGCATCGTCGCCGCGCCCGGCTTTTACCGCTTGACGCGAGCCTGTACCCTCTCGGCTCGCCAGGACGCCTACGTCGAGGCCTCCCGTGCGCTGGGGGTGGGCGACCGGCGCATTGTGCTGCGGCACATCTTGCCCAACATCGCGCCGTCGCTCATCGTGCTGGCGACCATGCGCCTGGGCACACTGGTGTTGGCCGGCGGCGGGTTGAGCTTTATCGGCCTGGGCGCCCAACCCCCTCAACCCGAGTGGGGCGCGCTGCTGGCGACCGGGCGCGATTACATGGACATTGCCCCCTGGTTGGCCGTTTTCCCCGGCCTGGCCATCACCCTCACCGTGGCCGGGTTCAACCTGTTGGGCGACGGTCTGCGCGACGCGCTGGATCCCCGGCAGCGAAACGGGTAGTCGCAGTCATTTCCCCTGTGTGTCTTTTTGTGCTAGAATCGCTCCTGGCCGGCGCGCTGCGCAAGGTTTAACGATTTGTGACTGCTCAGTTGGGGATATGACAACGAATTTTCAGGATTGACCGAATGACGTCGCTACCAACCATTCCACTGGGATGCCCTCGTCCTGCGGTCAAGTGGCGCATCACTTTGGACCACGGTTAGGGTGTCTGTGGCAACCAATGTGTCGAGTTGAAAGGCGCGGGTGCGCTCAATCCTCTGATTCGTTGTCATATCTGCGCAGGGCAGTCACAACGATTCTCCGTCTATAGCCCAAACAATCTGGAGGTGTCCGGTGGACACGCTTCTAGCCCTTCCCCGACGTTCCGAGGCCATCGCCGCCTACCGGCAGCACGGGGGCGGGGTGGCGGCCGTCGCGCCCATTCATTACCCGCGCGCCCTCTTGCGCGCCTTTGACCTGCTCCCGGTGGAGGTGTGGGGGCCGCCCGGCGTGGACGCCAGCCACGGCGCGGCCCATCTGCAACCCTACGTGTGTTCTATCGTCCACAATGCCCTCTCGTTCCTCCTATCAGGCGGCCTCGACGTGGCCGACGTGCTGCTCGTCCCGCACACCTGCGACTCGCTGCAAGGGCTGGGCAGCATCCTGCTGGATTTCGTCCGTCCCCGGCAGCCTGTCTTGCCGCTGTACCTGCCGCGCGGACGGCGTGAGAGCGACCTGGTATTCCTGAGCGCCGAGCTGGAAGCGCTCTACCGCAAGCTGGAGGCCATCACCGGCCGTTCGCCCACCGAGGCCGACTTGCTGGCGTGCATTCGGCGCGAGGAGGAGGCCGACCGGCTTTTGGTCCAACTGCACGCCCAACGCCGCGACTTGCCCCTCACCGACAGCTCCTTTTATCGCCTGGCGCGCACCCGCGAATATCTGCCCGCCGAAACTTTTAGCGCCCTGGCCCGCTCGACCTTGGCCTCGACCTCAACCTCGACCATCAACGGCACACCCTTGCTCCTCTCCGGCATCGTTCCTGAGCCGATGGCCTTGTTCGAGGCGCTGGCCGAGCTGGGTGGGCGGGTCGTGGCCGACGACCTGGCCTGCTGCGGGCGCCGGCTGTACCCGCCGGGCGAGAGTGAAGCGCCGTTTCGCCGCATGGCCGAAAGCCTGCTGCGCGCCCCGCCCGATTCCACCCGCGGCCACTCTATCGCCGAGCGCCTGGCCCATCTGCTATGGCTCAGCGAGACCTCCGGCGCACAAGGAGTCGTCTTTTATGTCGTCAAGTTTTGCGAGCCGGAGCTGTTCGACCTGCCGGCGCTGCGGCAGGGGTTGCGCGAGCACGGCATTCCGTCGGTGGTGATCGAGTTTGCGCTCAACGACGGGCTGGCCCAACAAATCCTCACCCGCCTGGAAGCCTTTTTGGAGATGATCCGATGAGCACACTGGACCACGTGAGGTATCACTGCCAGGTCAACCTGGTAGGCCGGACCGCGTTGCGCGTGCGCCGCTGGCAAGCGCAACGGCGCACCCGTTGGGAGAGTGAATTTCTGGCCCCGCCGCTGCACATCTCGCCCTGGACCAAAGAACTCATCGGGCGGCACTATTTGAAAGGCAACTATGCTCACTTGCACGGCCAGGTAGCCTGGGTCACGTCGGGCGCGCCGGTCGAATTTCTCAAGGCGCTAGACTTTTTTGTGCTCTATCCGGAGAACCACGCCGCGGTGTGCGGGACGATGCGCGTCGCCGAAGAGATTGCGACGGAGGCCGAGCACGCCGGTTATTCGCGCGACCTGTGCTCCTACGCCCGCACCGACATCGGCAGCGTGCTCTCTGGCCAGACGCCCGTGCGCCGCTTGCCCAGGCCGGACTTGCTGCTGGCCTGCACCAACATCTGCCAGACCGTGCTACAGTGGTACCGGGTGCTGGCGCACCACTTTCAGGTCCCGCTGATTTTGATTGACACCCCTTTTGTCTACTCCGACGTGACCGATCACGCCGTGGCTTTCGTCCAACGCCAGATCGAGGAAGCCATCCCGGTCGCCGAGCGGGTCGCGGGCCGTGCGCTCGATCCGCGCCGCTTTGAGCAAGTGATCCACCTGAGTCAGACCGCCTCGCGCCTGTGGATGCAGGTGTTGGAACGTTGCCAACACCGCCCTGCGCCTATCTCGGTCTTTGACCAATT
Organism: Anaerolineae bacterium; assembly: GCA_034435435.1. Classification (GTDB taxonomy): domain Bacteria; phylum Chloroflexota; class Anaerolineae; order S140-20; family S140-20; genus DAOTXN01. The sequence continues at coordinate 42,827 of DAOTXN010000161.1, forward strand.
CATCCACATGGCCCCCGTCGTCGAGATGCGCGGCGACGCCGTCACCGTGGATTTTTACGCCGCGCTGCTCAAAGAGGTGGACCAACGCATCGCGCAGGGCGTCGGCGGGGTCAAAAACGAGCGCAAACGGCTGTTGTGGGACAATCTGCCCATCTGGTACCGGCTGCGCTACCTGGCCGAGTTTCTGGGACAACACGGCGTGGCCATCGTGGCCTCCACCTACACCAACGCCTGGGGCGAGCTGGCCGACCTGTTCGACCCGGCCCGCCCGCTGGAATCGGCGGCCCGCACCTACATTTACCCGATTCTGAACCGGGGCGGCGGCGACAAGCTGAATACGATGCGCCGCATGATCGACACGTATCACCTGGACGGCGCCATCTTGCACTCGGATCGCTCCTGCAAGCCCTACTCGGTGGGACAGATGGATCAGCGCGACCGGCTGATCCGCGAGTATGGCGTGCCGGCGCTGTTGCTGGAAGCCGACCACAATGACCCGCGCGCCTTTGCCGAGGAGCAAGTCGCCGGGCGGCTGGCCGCCTTTGTAGAGATGTTGGAGAATGGGACGCGGATGAACACAGATAAACACTGATTTCTCCGATCTGTGTCAATCTGTGTTCATCTGTGTCCGTCTGATCGGTTGGAGCGTGAATTGATGTCCGTTATTCGAGCGCTGGGGATCGACGTCGGTTCGACCACGGTCAAGATCGTGGGCGTGGACGCGGCCGGGAATCTGGCATGGTACTTGCTGGAGCCGGCGCAGCCACGGGTCGAGGAGCAAGTAGCGCGGTTTCTGACTCAAGCGCAACACGTGACCGGGAATACGCTCCCGCTGGTCGCCACCGGCTACGGGCGGGGCCTGGTCCAGCCAGCGACGCGGCGTGTCACCGAGATCACCTGCCACGCCCGCGGCGTGTACCGCGAGCTGGGCCACGGCGGGACGCTGGTAGACATCGGCGGGCAGGACAGCAAGGTGATTGGGATGGACGCGCGGGGCAACGTGACCGACTTTGCAATGAACGACAAGTGCGCCGCCGGGACCGGGCGCTTCCTGGAAAACACGGCCGCCCGGCTGGGCGTGGCGCTCGACCACATGGGCCAGACGGCCCTCTCGACCGCCGACGAGGTGTCCATTTCGAGCACCTGCACCGTGTTCGCCGAGTCGGAGGTCATCTCGCTGATCGCTCACGGCGCGCCGGTAGCGGCCATCCTGCGCGGGCTGCACCGCGCCCTGGTCAAGCGGGTGGCGGCGATGGTGCGCACGGTGGGCCTGACGCCGCCGCTGATGCTGTCGGGCGGCGTGGTGCGCAACCCGGCTGTCCAGCGCATGCTGGAGCAGGAGACGGGTGAACAGGTCATCCTGCCCGAACATCCCCAGTTGATGGGGGCTTACGGCGCGGCGCTGCTGGCGCTCGAGCAGTGAAACAGGGGCGTTTTTTAGACAACCAGGAGGGGCAGGGTGAAAGAGCTATGGCTGAAACACTATGACCCGCACGTTCCGGCTCACATTGACTATCCGCGCGTCCCGCTGTACTGCATCCTGGACGAGTCGGCCGCCCGCTGCCCCGACCGCCCGTGCCTGTGCTTCTTTGGCCGCTGGCTGACTTATCGCCAGGTGCAGGACCTCTCGGACCGCTTTGCGGCCGGGATACAGGGCTTGGGCGTCAAAAAGGGCGACCGGGTGGCTTTGCTGCTGCCCAATTCGCCCCAGTTCGTGATCGCTTACTATGGCTTGCTCAAGGCCGGGGCCGTCATCCTCCCGCTCAACCCGCTCTACACCGAACGCGAATTGACCTTTCACTTTAGCGATTCGGGGACCGAGACGGCCATCACCCTGCCGCTCTTTCTGGAAAAAGTGGCCGGACTGCGCCAGCAGACGCCGCTCGAACGGGTCATCTATAGCCGCCTGGCCGATTTTATGCCCTTTCCGCTCCGTCTCATTCAAGGGGCGCGTGAACGTTTGCTAGTCCGAAGAGCGCCAGCGCCCGCCATAGATTTCAAGGACCTGCTGCGAACAGCGCCGCCCGCCGGTTGGGGGCCGGAGCCGGTCGGGCCGGACGAAATGGCCTGTCTGATCTACAGCGGCGGCACTACGGGAGTGGCCAAGGGCATCATGCTCTCGCACTTTAACCTGGTCGCCAACGCCCACCAGATCAAGGCCTGGGGCGATCTAAACGAGCGCCAGCGCCTGCTGACCGTGTTGCCCCTGTTTCATGGTTATGGCATGAGCGTCAATATGAATACGGCCATCCTGACCGGCGGCGAGATGGTATTGCTGCCCCGCTTCAAGGCCAGAGAGGTGGTCAAGGCGATTCAAAAATATCGGCCCACCTTTTTCACTGGCGTCCCCACCATGTTCGTGGCCTTTAGCCACCTGCCGGACATCCATAAATACGACTTGGGCAGCTTGCAGGGCATTTTCGTAGGGGCCGCCCCGCTGACGCTCGCCATCAAGGAAGTCTTTGAATCCAAGACCGGCGGGCGGATGATCGAAGGCTACGGTCTCACCGAGGCAGTGACCGCGATCATGGCGAATCCGTATCGGGGCCGGCACAAAGTCGGCAGCATCGGCATTCCTTTCTCCGACGTGCAGGCCCGGATCGTCAGTCTGGACGATGGGTGGGATTTGCCGCCCGGCGAGCAGGGCGAGATCGTGCTCAAAAGCCCCACGCTGATGCTGGGCTACTATAACCATCCCGAAGCCACCTGCGAGGCTGTGCGAGATGGCTGGCTGTACACCGGCGACATCGGCTACGTGGATGAGGACGGCTATTTTTACATCACCGACCGCAAAAAAGACCTGATCATCACCGGCGGGTTCAACGTCTTTCCGCGCGAGATCGACGAGCTGATTTACCAGCATCCCAAGGTCCAGGAGGGCATCTGCCTGGGCCTGCCCGATCCGTACAAAGGGGAGCGCATCAAGGTATACATTGTGCTCAAGCCGGGCGAGACGGCCACGCAGGAAGAGCTGATCGCCTATTTTCGGGAAAACCTGGCCCCTTACAAAATCCCCTCGGAGGTGGAGTTTCGGACCGACCTGCCCAAGAGCGCCATCGGCAAGATTTTGCGTCGGACATTACGGGAACAAGAATCCGCACGGCTTTGCGCCTGACTTGTGATGACTGCTTTTGTCTCATTTGCGCTGCCCTCTGGCCAGCGTGGGCAAGATGTTTTCCACAGCCTCGATCATTCGCGGCGGAACGACGATCTGCCATTCCTCTTCGTTGGGCATGCGGGGGCGCGCCGGCATGCGCAGCTCGAGCCGCAGCACGGTCGGGTCGCCGCGTTCCAGATCGGCGCGTTCGATAAAACTGTACACGCCGTCGCCGTGGAAATAGTCGCCGTTGGCATAGATTTCGTGCGGGGCCAGCGCCACCGGATCAGGCTCGGGCTGGCGGTAGGCGCTGCGGGCCGCCACATAGTTGCCCCCCGCCACCGCTGCGCCGAGCACCACGCCGCTGGCTGCGCCCAACGCCAGCCCGCTGAGACCGCGCGACACGGCTTCCGAAAAGCCTTCCTGTGCTCCGAGCATCGCGCCGACCAGCAGCCCGACCAGGCCAAAGAGAAACGTCAGACAACCAAACTGTATCCGCCAGTCGCCTTGTTGCTCCTGCCAGACCGCCTCTTTGAGCGTGCGCCACTCTTCGGGCGTATAGTCCCAGCGCAGCAGCGGGCGGCCGCTGGCGAGAAAAGCGCGGATTTGGCGCAACTGGCGCGCGCCCAGCAGCCACACGCTGAGCGTCAGCAACCCAAAAAAGCCAGACATCGCCAGGCTGATCCAGGATAAGGGGAGCAGAAATCCATCCTGCCCGTCGGCGAATGAGCGGGTCAGTACAGCCGCCAGCAGGAATAGGCCGGTCAGGCCGATCAGTGGGGTCAGTCCGCGTCGGTAGGGGTTTTTGGGGGATGGGGAGGGCATGGGTTCCTCATTTCAGGCGCGACGCACACCGGAACGTCGCAGATGGGTGACGCCATTGCAACGACCAAGACCTGTTGTTCAAACTCGGCCAGGATCATAGCAGGCGCTCGGACATCTGCTGCAACCGTTCTTCGTCAGTCACGGCCGCTTCCCACTCCCAATAGTCGTGCTCAATCTGATAGGCGTGTTGATCGGGAATCCGACCCGCGTGCCAGGCCTGCCTAAAGGTCATAAAGTCCATGCCATAGCGTCGCCCGAATACCTCTCGTCGCTCGCCGGCCTCTTTCAACCTCAATCGTACCCAGTCTTTGATGGCCAGTGGTAGCGCTACCTCTAGTCTGGACTCCTGCGTGAGATCACTCAAGACCTGATACACCGGTTTGGAAATCACCTCAGTCACCATTGCTTTTGCCCTCATCCGTAATCTCTGAGGATATTATAGCAGAGTAGCAAAAAGAAACCAGGCTTTGCGCAGAACCTGGCTCCTCTTTTGTCCCTCCGTGTTTTCGGTCTCTCGTGTTCTACAGCTTGGCCGCAATCGCGTGCGCCATATCCAGCGTGCTCGCCGCGCCGCCCATGTCATAGGTGCGCACTTGGCCTTCGGCCAGCACGTCCGCCACGGCTCCCTCGATCTGCGCCGCCTTGTCGGTCTCGCCCAGCCAGTCCAGCATCATCTTGGCCGCCAGGATGGTCGCAATGGGGTTCACCTTGTACTGCCCGGCGTACTTGGGGGCCGAGCCGTGCGTTGGCTCGAACACGGCGTAATTCAGCCCAATGTTGCCGCTACAGCCAAAGCCCAGCCCGCCCACCATCTGCGCGCACAGGTCCGAGATGATGTCGCCGAACAGATTAGTAGTCACGATCACGTCGTAGCTGAGCGGATTCTTGAGCAGCCACATGCCCATCGCGTCGATGTTGGCGTTGTCGAACGCAATGTCGGGGTACTCGGCGGCCACCTTACGGGCCGCGTCCATAAACACCCCATCGGTCTGGCGCAGCACGTTGGCCTTGTGCACCGCGCTCACCTTTTTGCGCCCGTGTTGCCGGGCGTACTCGAAGGCCGCCCGCACGATGCGCTCCGACCCGGCCGCGGTGATGGCGCGGAACGAGATGGCCGCGTCGTGGGGGATTTTCTCCATGCCTTTGACCTGATAGAACGCCTCCGGCACGCGCTCATACTCGACGCCGATGTACATGCCCTCGGTGTTCTCGCGGAATACTACCAGGTCAATATTGTCCTTGTAGTTCAGCGGATTACCCGGATAGGCCTTGCAGGGGCGCAGACAGATGTACAGGTCCAGCAGTTGGCGCATGCGCACGATGGGGCTGCGGTACGAATAACCTTTGCCCTGCAATGTGGGGGCCAGCTCCTTGTCGGCCACGTCCTTGCCCTTGGACGTGATGGCGCCAAACATGGCGCAATCGGTCTCTTTCATCAGGTCCAGCGTGCGCTGGGGCAACGCATCGCCCTCTTTACACCAGAACTCCCAGCCGATGTCTGCCGGGATGTACTCGGCGTTCAGGGCGATGCGGTTCAGCACGATCCTGGCGGCGTCCATCACGTCATTGCCAATGCCATCGCCGGGCATCCACGCAATCTTGTATTTCGCCATAAAGTCCTCCTCAAGTTCAAATGTTTACCGTCGAGAGCGCAGAGTTCGCAGAGACCCTGCCGAGTTTTCTCGGCGTTCTCTGCGCTCTCGACGGTGAGAAGCCAGATTCACAAGCCTACTCCACTCCCAGGCGCTTGCGCACGTGAGGCACCAGCCCGCCGTCCTCGATGATCTGCATCACCTCGACGGCCAGCGGCGGAAAGGTGTACTCGCCCTTGGGGGTTGTGACCCTCCCGGCAGCAAAGTCAATCGTAAGCTCGTCGCCCGTCTCGACCCCGTCCACCGCGTCGCAAGTGACGATGGGCAACGCCTCGTTGATGCAGTTGCGGAAATAAATCCGCGCAAAGCTGCGGGCCACGATGGCCCCCACGCCGATCTCTTTGAGGCAGATGACCGCCTGCTCGCGCGACGAGCCGCAGCCCCAGTTTTTGCCCGCCACGATCATGTCGCCCGGCTGCACGTTTTTGACGAACGCCGGGTCCAGGTCTTCCAGCGCGTGCTGGGCCATCTCTTTGCGGTCCGAGATGCTGTAGGTGTATTTGCCGGGAAAGATGACGTCGGTGTTGACGTCGTCGCCGTATTTCCATACCCGACCGGTGATTTGGGTTTTCATATTTGCTCCTTGACAAGCCACAGAATGTTCGGTAGAATGATATTGTAAGCGGGACTCGTAAGTCCTGGATCAGGCTGCTCGTGTGTAAGCACGTGATACTCCGTCGTGGCTTCGGCCTGCCTTTGGGCGTGAACGGTGAGAATCGGCCCCCAGGGTGAGCCCGTTTTTATTTTTCCTGCAAAATCTCCTCGACGATGATCTTGTCCTGAATGATACGGTATAGCTCATCCTCGCATCGCTCATACTTTTGCCCCAGGCTCCAGGCTACCGCGTCTGCCGCCTGAATGCCCTTTTCTGTTGCCGAGTCCGAGTGCTCAATACTGATGATGCGTCTTTCGCCCTCACCTAATGTGCTAAAGGCTCTGTTCATAATGGCCTCTTCCAGTTTTTCGCGCAACGCTATGTTGGTGTAGCGCCGATCAAGGATCAACTTGAGCCAGGAATGGCGCTCGAAACAGTGCCGGATGGCCTCGGCGCAAACCAGCCGATACCGGTCCTCGGTATCGGGTCCGACCCAGATTGAGCGTTTGTCCAGTATGATCGCCACGATTTCCACGTCAAGTTTGGCTATGTATCGTAGAAAGCGGGCTGTTACTTCTAGAGGCGCACGCTTGGCCTTGAGCTCTGGAATGTTCTTTAATTTCTTGCGCAGATGCTTGCGCGTCTGAACGGTCGCCCGCCTGAGCGATCTAGGACAACGGGTCAAGATAACCGCCACGATGAGATAGCGCGACGAGCTAGGAGCGCTTCCCACGTCGCCTGTTTCGTCGGCAAAGGCCCACACCGGAGCGGGTATCGCACGCGCCAACTGGCCTACACCTCCCGCGGGTCCGAAATCACCCCCTTGAGCGCCGACGCGGCCACGGTGGCCGGGCTGGCCAGATAGGTGAACGCCTCTTTGGACCCCATGCGTCCCTTGAAATTGCGATTGGCGGTCGAGATGGTCACCTCGCCGGGGGCCATACAGCCTTCGTGCGCGCCCAAACACGGCCCGCAGCCGGGGTTGAGCAGCGTCGCCCCGGCGGCCACTAGGTGGGTGACGATGCCCTGTTCCATTGCCTGCAGCAGGATTTCGCGCGAGGCCGGCAACACCAACAGCCGCACGTGGGGGGCGATGCGCTTCCCGCGCAGAATCTCCGCCGCCGCCGCCAGGTCTTCCAGCCGGCCGTTGGTGCAGGTGCCGATGAGGGCCTGGTCGATGCGCGCGCCCAGCACCTCGGTCACGGGCGCGACGTTGTCTACGGTGTGCGGCTTGGCGACTTGCGGGGCCAGCTTGCTCACATCGTACTCGATCACCCGCTCGTATTTTGCGTCGGGGTCGGCGTGGATTTCCTCATAGCCGTTGCGCACACGGCCCTGGAGCCACGCGCGGGTCTTGTCGTCTGGCGCGACCACGCCGTTCTTGGCCCCCATCTCGGCGGCCATGTTGGTCAGCGCCATGCGCCCGGCAATGCTCATGTCGGCGATGACCGGGCCGGTGAACTCGACTGAGCGATAGTCGGCCCCGTCGGCCCGCAGGTCGCCAATGATGTACAGGATCAGGTCTTTGGCCGACACGCGCTCCGGCAGCGCCCCATTCACGACGATCTTGAAGCTGTCGGGCACGCGCAGCCAGATGTCGCCAGTCGCCATCACCGCCGCGGCCTCGGTGCGCCCGATGCCCGCCGCGAACGCGCCGAACGCGCCGTGGGTGGGCGTGTGCGAGTCGCTGCCGACGATGACCGCGCCGGGCCAGGCGTGCCCTTTTTCGGGCAACACCTGGTGGCAGATGCCTTCGCCGATGTCGTAAAAGGCCGTGATGCCTTGCTCGGCCACAAACTCGCGGGTGGCCTTGTGACTGGCGGCGTAGGTCTCGTTGGCTGCCGGGGTCACGTGATCCAGCACGATCACGCTCATGTTCGGGTTCGCCATGCGCGAGACGCCCATCTTGCGGAACGTGCTGGCGATAGCCGAGGTGTTATCGTGGGTCAGCAGCTTGTCGGGCCGGACGGTGACGATCTGTCCCGCCACGGCGCGCTCCAGCCCAGCCTTGCGGGCCAGGACTTTTTCGGCAAAAGTTTGTCCCATAATATCCTCCTTGACAATTGGGTGTCAAGATGTAAAATTCGGTTCGATTTGTGTTGCGTGCCCCTGGTCCCCCCGCAGGGGCGGAGCGACAGGGGATGCGTGTTCTGTGACTTTGAGATGAATGAGATTCACGGTATCTCGGTGCGAATATGTTCTGACGGCGGCCGGTATTTTGTCTGGGATGAGCTATTCGACCTTTATGGCGCAGGCCTGACTCTGGAGGCAGCTCGCCAGGACTACTGGAAAGCTGTCCAGGACTATCTGGCTGACCTGGAAACGGATAGCGGCCGCCTCGCGCCATATCTGGCTGACCGGTTGGCTCATCTTCACCGTACGGTCAAAGACTAACGGCCTGGCAATGACCTCCACCGTTCAATCGCCCGCCCGTCGGCGGTGAACCCGAGCTCGCCGATCATCCCGGCTTTCAGATCAATGGGCTTTTTGTGTATTTCTTGCTCTCGTTTTCACCGCAGAGAACACAGAGGATACTGAGAGGAAATCCTCTGCGCTCTCTGCGTCTCAGCGGTAAATTACTTTTCCAGCGACTTGCCATAAGCGAACAAATCGCCCGCCTGAAAAATGTCCATCTGCACCTGCGAGAAGGGCTGGGCCTGGAATTTCTTCCCGTTCACTGTGATTTCGCCGCTCTCGAAATCTACGCCGATCTCCGCGCCGGTCTCGAACTGCCCAGCCATCTCGGTCAGGCCGGGCAGCGACACGATGGGCAGGCCGCTGTTGATGGCATTGCGTTTGTAAATCGCGCCAAAGCTCTCGGCCACCACCGCGCCGATTTTTAACGCCCGGAAGCAATCCACCGCCTGCTGGCGCGACGAACCCGCCCCAAAGTTCTTCCCGGCCAGGATTACGTCGCCGGGTTGGGCCTTTTTGGCGAAATCTTTCCAGCCTTCCAGGTTATCCAGCGCATACTGCCCCATAAGGCTCACGTCGGTGATGTGCAGGTAGCGGTTGTGGAAAATCATGTCGGTGTCAATGTCGTCGTACAGCCGGCCGGCGGGGTCGGTGAGCACCCACAGGCGGCCTGTCACTCCAGTTGTCCTCATCGCTCTCTCCTATTTACCACCAAGGCGCCAAGACACAAAGGATACCAAGAACACCAAGGTTTTCTTTGTGTCTTGGTGGTTTAAACTGGCAGTGTAATTTCGCCCTTGAGGGCGGACCACGCTGCCGTGACCGGGCTGGTCAGGTAGGTCTCGCCCGCGCCCTGCTTGCCGGGAAAGTTGCGGTTGCTGGTGCTGAGCTGCACTTCACCTTTGCCGGTCATCCCGATGTGGCCCGACGCGCAGCCGCCGCAGCCGGGGTTGCTGATGATAAATCCGGCCTCGAATAGCGTACTCAGCACGCCGGAGCGCAGCAGTTGCTCGAACACCTCGCGCGTGGCGGGCACGACCGAGGCCATCACCCACGGCGCGATGCGCTGGCCCTTGACCACTTTCGCCACGGCTGCAAAATCCTCAAAGCGCCCGTTGGTGCACGAGCCGAGGAACACGCTGTCAATGCGCCGCCCGGCCACCTCGCGCACTGGCTTGACGTTGGCCGGACTGGGCGGGCAGGCGATGAGCGGCTCCAGCTTTGTGATGTCCACCTCGACCGTCTCGACGTACTCGGCGTCAGAGTCGGCATAGACGGGCGACCACGCAGGGTCGCCCCTACGAGCGGTTCGTTCGCGGGCGTAGGCCAACACCTCTTCCGAGGGCGGGATAAAGCCGATGATACCGCCCATTTCGGTGATCTGGCTGGCCAGGGTGATGCGCCCCGGCAAGTCCAGCGCCTCGATAGCCGGGCCATAAAACTCGACCGAGCGCCCCAACGCGCCGTTCGAGCCGAGCACCCCCAGCACGGCCAGCGTCAGGTCGCGGGCGTTGCAGGGCGGTTTCAAATCGCCCTTGACCACGACTTTCATCGTGGGCGGGACCTCGAACCAGGTCTTGCCGGCCTTGAACGTGAAAGCGATGTCCTGGTCGCCCATACCCTGACCGAACGCGCCGATGGCTCCCAGGATGTTGAGATGGCTGTCCGTGCCCACCAGCGTCACGCCGGGATAGGCCAGCCCCTCTTCGATGGCAACGTGCGAGCCGATACCCGCATTCACGTCGTACACTTTGACGCCCTGCTCGCGCGCCCAAATCCGGCAGGCCTGCTGATTGTTGGCGTAGGGGATATTGTTGGCCGGTACGACCAGGTCGAACGTAAAGAAAGTTTTGCCCTGGTCGGCGACCGGGTCGCTGCCGTAATGAGCGCGGTAGTTTTGCACCACGTTGGCCCCGGCAAAGTCGCGCGCCGTGCGCACGTCCAGGTCCAGCCAGATGATGTCCCCCGGCTCGACCGGCGCGCCGCTCGACGTGTGCGCCGCAAAGATTTTTTGGATGATGGTCTGTCCTGACATAACTTGTTCTCCCGGATGTTGGATATTGGAGACTAGATATTGCTCAATCCCCAATCCCCACTCCCCAATATCCAATCTCTTATCCCATCTTTGCCGCCAGACTCTTCTTTTGGAACATGCGCTGGATGCTGTGGAAATTGCTAAAGTCAGCGTGGTTGAGGATGGTGGCCTCGGTGATGCGGTCCATTTTGTCGCCCTCGCCGGCGTGGGCCGCGATGATGTGTTGCACCTCCAGCGGCACACCGTAGCGGGCAGCCAGCTCGTAGCCGCTAAAGGGGTGGCGCAGCAGCGTGCCGTGCCCGCTCTGGACCGTCATGCCGTCGGCCCGTTTTTCATACTCCAACAATTTGCCGATGTCGTGCAGCAGTCCGCCGGCCACCAGCCAATCCATGTTGACCGGTACGCGCTCGCCATAGATCTCGGCAAACACCTCGGCCGTGCGAATAGCGGTGAGCGTGACGGCGCGGGTGTGCTCGATAAAGCTGGCCGGGCAGGGGTTGATCAGCAGTGTGAAAGGCATGTGGGTCAGGTCGTCCAGCGTCCAGCCGCTCGCCTCCATCGCCCCCAGCCAGGTCTGGATGCACTTTTCGCGCAATTCGGCGTCCTGGATTAAACCGAACTCGGGAACCAATTCTACAAGTCTGTCTCTCATTTTTTCACTCCTCCTGGATTTAACCACGGATTACACAGATTTCACCGATTGTACTGATCTGTGCAATCTGTGGTTTTACAGCGGTCTTTCGGGCGGCCCGCTGTATTCCTGCGCCGTGGGCGAGATGCGGCGCATGGGTTTCTGAGCCGTGATTTCGTCGAACACGTGGGCAGTCAGGCCGACGGTGCGCGAGATGGCAAACAGCCCATTGCCCATTTCGGGCGGAAAGCCCAGCTCGCACAGCACGGCGGCGATGGCCCCATCCACGTTCATGGGCAGGTCTTTGCCGGTGGATTCGAGCATGGCCTGGCGCAGCGCCTGGCCCATCTCGACGTACTCGCCCGCCACGCCCTCTTCCTCACAGATGGCGAACAGGCGCTTGGTGCGTGGGTCGTCGGTGTGGACGCGGTGACCGTAACCCGGCAGGCGTTTCTTTTGCGCCCGGTATTCCGCGACGATTTCTCGGGCGGTTGTGTGGGCGTCTTGCCCTTTGTCGCGCTTACGGGAGACCGCCGCCAAAAGCTCGCGCATGCAATCCTCGATGGCCCCCCCGTGATGGCGGTTAATCGTCATGATGCCCGCCGCGATACCGGTGGTCAGCGGCGCGCCGCCCGACGCCACCGTGCGGGCCGCCAGCGCCGAGGGCGGCGTCGCGCCGTGGTCCACGCTCGACACGAGAATAGCGTCCATCACCCGGCCCTGACCCTCGGTGGGCAGCTCGCCTTTGAGCACCAGGTAGACCACCTGCCCGAACGACACGCGTCCCATCAATTCGTCAATCCTGTAGCCGCGCACGGCCACCTTGTTCGGCTCGATTTTCGTAATCGGTTGTGACCAGCTTTCTTCGCTCACAATTCATCTCCTTTGAATGGGACACTGATAAACGCAGATGAACACAGATAAAACAAGAAATCAGTGTCAATCTGTGTTCATCTGTGTCCCATTAAATATCCAACTTGGCTAATACTTCTTTGGTCGCTTTGGGCAGGTCCATAAACTGCTCGACGACGGTCGCGCCGACCGCGCGCAGCCGCTCGACCTTGCCCTCATACGTGCCGCGTCCGCCCTCGACGATGGCCCCGGCGTGCGAAAAGCGCGTGCCGCTCTTGGCTGCCTTGCCGCCGATGTAGGCGATCAGCGGCTTGGTGAACGCGCCCTGCTCGATCAAGTCGGCCACCGTCTCTTCCTGGCTGGTGCCGATCTCGCCAAACATCACCACGGCTTGGGTGTCGGGGTCTTGCTCGAACAGCTTGACCACCTCCGGATGAGGCAGGCCGACCACCGCGTCGCCGCCCACGTGCACCAGCGTGGTCGCGCCGATGCCTTCCTGTCCCAAATAGTAGGCCGTGGAGGAGGTCATGCCGCCGCTGCGACTGGTGATGCCCACTGGACCCGGCTTGAACCAGGCTTTGGCCGAGGCCGCCCGTCCGCCCATCATGCCCAGCACGCCCTTGTCGGGGCTGAGCACGCCCAGCGTATTCGGGCCGACGAACCTGGCGCCGCGCTCTTTGGCTCGCTTGGCGATGGTCAGCACGTCGTAAATGGGCACCCGGTCGGGCACGATGACCAGCAGTTGAACCCCGGCGTCGATGGCTTCCAGCGCCGCATTCTTGACCAGCGGGGCGGGGATAAACAGCACGCTGACGTCAATCGGGCCGGCCTTTTCCCACGCCTCCTGCACCGTGTCAAAGACCGGAATGCCTTCCACCTGCTCGCCGCCGCGACCGGGCGTCACACCGGCCACCACCTGCGAGCCGTACTCGACCATCAATTTCGTGCGGGTCATGCCTTCGCGCCCGGTGATGCCCTGCACCAGCACGCGCTTGGTTTGGTCTATAAGTATGGACATAAAGTGACCTCCGTTTGATTGACAAATCACTGTAGCAGTGATAGAATCTTATCTGGACGACAACGTAACTCCGGGGGAGTGCTGGACTACCTTCGCGGCTGTCCACCTGAGGCTGAGGATCCAGAGGCCTCTAAACAGGCGCCACCGGCCGTTGTCGTAGTTTTTTATCTACGCCAGTCCTTCTCTAACCATTCGCGTCGCAATGTTTTCCATCTCACCAACCGATCACTCTGCATTCGGGGCTGGATAAATTGATAGGGGATCCAGTGCCCCCCCATGTGTCGGGCGCGAATGGCGCCGACCACAAAATCTGCCAGTTGAACTTGGCCACTCTTGCGACTGTCTACGTAGACAAACTCTGTATCCAGGTCAAGCGCATTCCGAACGGCAGTGGTCAACTGTGATCGTTGCTGGGGTGTATTGAAAGGCGAATCTAATACGATTTGAGCAATAGGTTCGTGCTCGACGCCACACGCCCTCAGCAACTCACTCAACATGATAGCATAGTTGATGGGAGTATGGGGAATGATTTGCGCACCCTTGAAGACACTCACTGCATAGATCGCCACTTTTTCCCGGGCCAGGGCTTCCAGAACCGCGATGCGGATGCTTTCCGTAGTGGTATAAAACTTGAGTTCCGAAGGTGGACTCTGCTTGGGCTGCTTTCGACGTGTCTCGCGCCTCACTCGGCGAATGATCCATCGCAGTGACTCCGGCGCCCCAGTCTTGATCGCTGCCAAGGTCACAATCGTATCACGCGGATCCGCTAACGACCCGCTCTCATCCACGTAAATGTGCGCCGCCACGTCCCCAGTTCCAATCCACCGCTCACTAATCCAACCCCGGAATCGGCATAAGCACGTACCCGCCGCCCGCGCCGTGGAACAGGCACTCCACCTCGCAAGCCAGGCATTCGGTGCAGCGACCCTTTTTGGCCTCTTCGGCGCTGATGTTGAGCACCGGTAGCCCTGCTTCGTTCAGCGAGAGAATCTTGGGCACGCATTCGCTCACGCAGACTTTGCTCTCGCAGGCGGCGCACACGGCGTGGTCATACGTGACCGCGCCGCCGGTGACAGTTTCAAAAGTGTAGGGCTTGAGCGGCGCGAGCCGGCGCGTTGCCTGGGGCACATCGAGCAGCGCCGAACGACCGGCTTTGATCAGCGCATCGAGCCGCCCAGCGCAAAAGTCGGGCGAGTGGTCCTTTTTATAGCCTTCGACCGGGGCCGGGATACGGCCATTGAGCTGCTCCAGAATTTCCACGGCCTTGTCTTCGGCGTTGCCGCCCAGGCGAATGACCGCAGGCACGTCCAGGTGCGCCTCCAGGAAGGCCTTGACCAGTCCGCGAGCCGAGTGGAACTGCTCCTGGCTGGCGACGCCGGAACCGGAACCGAAATAACCGTCAATGGGACCGGTCGCCAGCACGATGCGCGCCGCCCGGTAGACCTTGCTGGCGGGCGGGTTGCCGCTGGTGTCCACGAACGTGGCTAACTTGTAGCCCTGGCGCAGCACGGCGTCCATGCTCATCATCGAGCCGCCGCCGCCCGCGCCGTGAAAGCCAACATAGCCCTCGCCGCGCTGAAAGTCCTGAGCCATCTGGATAAAGTAAAACGTGCCGCGATAGTCTTGAGCCTCTATCGCGTAGGCGATCTTTTCCAGTTTCGTGGGCGGGCGGTCGTACTCGCGGGCGATCTCGATACCCAGGTCTTTGTGGCGGAACACGGCATAGTCGTCCACTGTGACGCGGCAGTCGGCGGCGTATAGCTTGCCGTCGGCGCACTGCACCAGCGGGTTGATTTCGGCGGCGCGGGCCTCATAAGTGCGGGCCAGCTCGTACAGTTGCACCAGCAGCCCGCCCAGGTCGCTCTGCAACTTGCCGCCGATACCGGTCTTGCGCACCAGGTTGCGGGCCTGGTGGTCTTGCAGGCCGGTGTCCACGTCCACGTGCATGTACGCGACCTTGTCGGGGTTGGCGGCGGCGATCTCTTCGATGCCGGTCCCGCCCACGCTGGAAAACATCACCAGCGGGGCCTGCGCTCGGTCGTCTACGATCACCCCGGCGTAGAATTCACGGGTGATGTCTAGTTGCGCTTCGACCAGCGCCTGCTCGACGACAAAGCCTTTCACTTTCATGCCGAGCATGCTCCTGGCAGCCTCGTAGGCTTCGTCAGGCGTGGCGGCCTTTTTGATGCCGCCTATGCTCGCCCGACCCGTTACCCAGGCCTGGGCTTTGACCATTACCGGCTTGCCCAGCTCTTCGGCGATGGCGCGCGCTTGTTCGGGCGTGCTCGCCACGCGCCCGGCGGGCAGAGCGATCTTGAACTGCTGGAGCAACGCCTTGCCTTGATATTCGTGCAATCGGGCCATCAAGTTTTCTCCTTCTGGTTAAAACTATCCTGGCGAAGATTTCGAGCCTTCGCCAGGGTCGCCATCTATGTGTGAGGATACAATGGGAAAACGTTCCTGTCTACCGTCATTGCTCACATTTTTCTGGTGCTGAATGTCAGGAGGGGATCAGTGCAGATGAGCAAGTCATCACGGTTATGATTGGGTGTGGGCGGCCGAACGGCGCAGCACAAGCTTGGTCGCCTCGGCCGCAATGGCAGGGATCAGAATTAGCGGCAAAATCACCAGCCACTCTCGCAGGCCCAGGGGCACGGTCGAAAAGAACGGTTGTAGAAACGGCGCATAGAGCACGACCAACAACAACACGAAGGAACTGCCGGCGGCCAGGATCATCCAGCGATTTGAAAAGAGACCGATGGAGAGCAGCGAGTGATATTCAGAGCGAGAGGTAAAGGCCCGCAAGAGTTCCGAGGTGGTCAGCGTGACAAAGGCGAAGGTCTGTGCGGCCTCCAGATGATCGGGAAAGCGCTCTAGCCCGTAGATAAAGGCTCCCAACACGGCCAGGGTGATGGCGATGCTTTGGATGGCGATCCCCCAGCGCATCTCGCGGTTGACCACCGGTTCGGCGGTGGGGCGGGGAGGGCGGCGCATGATGTCCGGGTCCCCTTTTTCCAGCCCCAACGCCAGCGCCGGCGCGCCGTCTGTGACCAGGTTCAGCCAGAGCAACTGGATCGGCTTGAGCGGGACGGGCAACCGGGCCAGCATGGCCAGGAAAATCACCAGAATTTCGCCCACGTTACACGACAACAGATAGAACACAAACTTGCGAATGTTTGAGTAGATGATACGCCCCTCTTCGATGGCCGAGACGATGCTGGCATAGTTGTCGTCGGTCAGGACCATATCGGCGATCTCTTTCGAGACGTCGGTGCCGGTGATGCCCATCGCCACGCCGATGTTGGCCCGCTTGAGCGCCGGGGCGTCGTTCACGCCGTCGCCGGTCATCGCCACGACGTGCCCGCGCGCCTTGAAAGCCTCCACGATGCGCACTTTGTGCTGCGGCGAGACGCGGGCATACACTTCTATCTCTTCCACCCGTCTGGTAAAACAATCATCGTCCAGGCGATCCAGCTCCGAGCCGGTTAGCACCTGGCCTTGGGGCGACAGCAAGTCCAGCTCGTGGGCGATAGCGACGGCAGTCTGGGGATAGTCGCCCGTCACCATGACGCTCTTTAATCCAGCTCCTCTGGCCACGTGCACCGCCGCCTTGACCTCTGGGCGGGCCGGATCGATCATGCCCATCAAGCCGACAAAAATCAGCTCTCGCTCCAGGGCGTCGGCCTCGGGGTGCGGCGGCAGCGCCTCCAGCGGTTTGTAGGCCACGCCTAGCACCCGCAGCGCCTGCTGCGACATCGTCTCGTTGGCAGTCGTGATCTCTTCCTGCCAGGCGCGGTCGAGTGGTTGCACGCCGGCGGCGGTCACAACGTGGGTGCAGCGCTCTAACAGCAGATCGGGCGCTCCCTTGACGAACGAAACAAACGATGTGCTGAGGGGGCTTTCGGATGTTCTTTCTGCGGCGATCCGCCCGTTCACCTGGTGAATCGTCGTCATGCGCTTGCGTTCCGATTCAAAAGGTATCTCGGCCACACGCGGCGCGGCGCTTTCGAGCTGTTCTTTCCACAGCCCGGCTTTGGCCGCGGCCACCACCAGCGCGCCTTCGGTAGGATCGCCAACCATACGCCACGTCTCTCGTCCATCCGCTGTGCGACCGCTAGGCTCCAGCACAGCGTCGTTGCACAGCGCTGCGCCCTGGCACAGCAGATGCGCGACCGGATCGGCGTGGGGAGCAAAGGGTTGACCGTCGCGCTGAAATTCACCGTAGGGCTGATAGCCTTGGCCGCTGAGGCCAAAAAAGCCATCGCCGGTCCAGCCTTGGACCACCACCATCTCGTTTTGGGTCAGAGTGCCGGTCTTGTCGGAACAGATCACGGTGGCCGAACCCAGCGTCTCCACCGCTGGCAGGCGGCGGATCAGGGTGTGGCGGCGGATCATCTCTTGCATGCCCAAGGCTAGACAAATCGTGACCACCGCCGGTAAGCCCTCCGGCACAGCGGCGATGGCCAGGCTGACGGCGGTCATAAACATTTCCAGCAGCGGCAAGCCGCGCAACACCCCCAGTAACCCCACCATCCCGCATATCGTCAGACAGGCCACGCCCAGCCAGCGCCCGAGCTGATCCAGCTTGCGCTGCAAGGGAGTCGGTTCTTCCTCATAGCTTTGGATCATCTCGGCGATCATGCCGAACTGAGTGTGCATGCCGGTCGCCACCGCGATACCCCTGCCCCGTCCATAGGTGACCATGGTACCCATAAAGGCGCTGTTGCGGCGGTCGCCCAAGGGGATCTCGCGATCCAGGACCAGCGCGGCGTTCTTTTCCACCGCCGCCGACTCGCCGGTGAGTGAGGCTTCGTCAACTTTGAGGTTGATCGCCTCCACCAGGCGCATGTCCGCCGGCACATAATGACCGGCCTCCAGCAGTATCACGTCGCCGGGCACCAGTTCTTGCGCGGGCACGGTGCGGATGCGACCGGCGCGGACGACCCGGGCTTCGGGGGCTGCCATCTTTTTGAGCGCCGCCAACGCTTCTTCGGCTTTGGATTCCTGCACCACCCCCAACACAGCATTGAGGATCACGATAGCCATAATCGCGCCGGCATCCAGGTACTCGCCCAGCGCGAACGAGATGACGGCCGAGGCCAGCAGGATGAGGATGAGGAAATTGTTGAACTGGCTCAGGAGTAACTGCCAAAAGCTGGGGCGCGGGCGCTCCTGGAGCGCATTGGGGCCGTATTGGGCCAGCCGCGCGGCCGCCTCTTCGTCGCCTAACCCGGTGCGCAGGTGGGTTTGCAGAACCTCTACCAGGTGCTCGACCGCTCGGGCGTGCGCATCCTGTTCACATCGGGTTGTCATAGCCGTACTCACGTTGCAGAGTCACGCATGTGGGCGCGCGGGTGTTTGGACAGGTCAATCTTGCCTTTGCAGGACGGACAAGCGCCGCCTGCCTGCAGCACCTGTTCCACGGTGTAATCCAGATAGCAGTGCGGGCAAATGACAATCGGTTCTGGTTCCTTCTTTTCTTTCTTTTGGTCCTGGTTCTTTTTACCAAACAAGCGCATAGGACACCTCCTGGTACCCTCCCGAAGGCCCGGAACCTGCGGGAGGGTATTCAGGCTACATCATCAGAATGGCGAGAATGGTCGCCGCTGTGAGGCCGGCGACGCAAGGCCAGAAATTCTTACGGACCAGGTCAACCGCTGGCACGCCGGTGATGGCCGACACGGGCAGCACCGCCCACGGGACGAGCACCCCGCCGCCGATCCAGATCATGGCGATCTGGCCCAATGCGGCCAGGGTAGCCGTCTTGATCCCCAAGGCCTGGCCCCACGAGGCGGCCAGACTGCCCATCAGCGGCAGGTCGTTGAACCCCGAGCCGTCCAGCCCGGTGATTCCAGACAGACCGGTGTGCATAAAGCCCACGACGATCTTGTTCACCGGAATGGCGTCGTTCAGCTTGGCGATGATGTCAATGATCAACGGCTTGCCCGCATCGCCAAAGATCGCTGTGGCGTGGTCCGGCACACCCATCAGGTAGAAACCGGCCACCAGGAACACCGGCGAAAAGACCTTCATACCGAACATGAACCCCTCGCGCACACACTCGGTGGCTTGTTCGGCGCCCTTGCCCCAACCATGCTCCCACACGCAAAAGATACCCATCAGTACCAGGGCCGTGCCGCCCAGCACGGCCGTGGCGTCGCCGCCGCGAATCTCCAGCGCGATCAAAACGATCACGTCTACCAGAAAGGCCAGCGGCACCAGCCAGGCAGCCGTTTTAGCCAGGGTAGAATAGTGGCGGGCCTCGGCAGCCGTCTTTTCTTCCTCGAACTTGAGATATTCGGTCTCGGTGACGGTGTGGGCCTGAATGTCCTTGCGCACCACCAGGAACCAGGCCACCGCCAGCGCAACCACCGAGGCGACGATGTTCAAGGGTATACTGGCCTTGATGATGTCTTCGATAGGCACACCGGCGGTCGAGGCGGTCAGCTTGGGCGCGCCTTGGATCACCAGATCGGTGGATAGACAAACGCCGTGGCCGAATAGGTTCATCGCCATAGCCACCGAGATGGCCGGCAGCCCGGTAGCCAGGGCGGCGGGAAAGAGAATGGCGCCCACCAGAGCCGTGGCCGGCGACGGCCAGATGAACAAAGCCGCTACATACATCACCACACCCACCACCCAGAACGTCACTGCAGGGCTGCGCATCAGCCGGCGGGTCGGGCGCACCATCAGATACAACGCTCCCGTCCGTTCCAATCCTTTGGCCAGGGCCACGACGATGGAGATGATGAACACAATGTCCAGCAAGACGACTCCCGAACGGACCATGCCGTTAAAGATCGCCTGAAAGCCACCGATGGGGTCGCCCAGCAGAATCCACCCCAGGATGAACATGCCGACGATGGCGACCAGCGACGTGTCCTTGCGTAGCGCCAGGCTGACAAAGATCAAGATCACGAACAGCGCATAGACCCAGTGCGCTGCAGTCAGTTTTACAGCCTCTTCCATTTTATTGTCCTCCTTTGCGTTTGCTCGGGCCGCAGAAAATGCGGCCAGCGATCCCCCAAATATGTTCAGCTCTGCGCTCCAGCGAGCGCACGCAGGTCGCCGGCCTGTTGATCGAGCGTGGCGCTCCACCTCCGCTGTGATTTCCCTGTCTTGGTTTATGCCATCTTGCGAGCAAAAAAGTCGTTGAACCCCGCTTGCTCTACCCGCTGCCGGATGATCGCCACGTCGGTCGTATAGGTTCCCAGCTCCTGCATACGCGCAAAGTACGTGGCGCCCGAAAAGGTGTATTTCTTGGTCAGTCCTGCCTCGGTCTGCATCTGCTCGCGCACGTAAGCAATCGCCTCACCCACCGCCGTCGAGCGCGGAATTTTGACCAAAGGCCGGCCCATGGCCGCGCGCACGGCGTTATGCCCCGCCAGCGTGCCCGTGCAGATAGCTTCCGTGTGCCCCACCAGCAGCCCGGCCTTTTCTCCGGCGCAGAAAAGATTGTCCAGCCCCTCCACCTTCAAATGATCGTCGCGGGGCGAGAGCGCCAGGTAGCGGATCGAATTCCCTTTGCCCCCAGCATACGGGTCTTCGTAGCGCGAATTTTCCATCCCCGGAATGCGCCGCAGCTCGTCGAGCGGGTAAAACGAGGTCATCAACTTCACGTGACCGGTGTCCAGCAGGACCAGATTCTCGGCAAAGTCCGGCAGGGCGTATTGCTGGCAGGCCTTGGCGGTCAGTTTCTCGCGGTGAATCAATTCCTGAGGGATGGGCACCACCGCCACGCCGGTGCGGTCCATCTCGGCCACGATGCCCCGGTCCACGGAATCCTTGTGCAGCTTGCAGGAGCCGCTCATGGCGCCAAAAGAGCCGTCGGGTCGGCGGCCCATCATTTCCTGCACCCCGGCCCGCGCGGCGATGCTCACCCGGCCGCCCCAACTGGTGCAGCGCAAAATACACATGGCGCAACCATTGCCGTATTTGCTGCACAATCCCGGCGGCCCGGCCGTGCCGGTAGTCTCGACGAACACGTCGGCCTCCAGCAGCTCTTTGTTCGCCAGGCCCACCGCCTCAATCCGCCCGTTCACCAACTCCACGTCGCAGGCGCGGGCCATCATCCACAATTCCACCCCTCGCTCCAGCAGATAGCGCCGCACGGTCGGCTCCATCAGCGCCACGTCGTACAGTGTGGCGTGTTTGTGACCGGGGAATTCGACGCCGGTATGCCGGGCCACTTGGTCGGCCAGTTGAAACAGTTCCCCGCCGCCCATGGCAATCATTTCTTCGGCGGCGGTAAAGCGGCCATTGTTGCGCATAATGCCGCCCACCAGACCGGTGCCCAGCAGACAGTCGGTCTTTTCCACTAGAATCACGTCCGCCCCGGCTTTTCTGGCCGCCAGAGCCGCCGCGCATCCGGCCCATCCCCCGCCGACGACTACAATCCTTGGCATTTTTATGCTCCTTTCTTTGCCTTGCGAAACTTGTCCACCGGCGGCAGCTCGGTGGTCTCGCACTCGGTCAAGATGTCAATAAAAGTGGGGCGGTCGGCGGCCAGCGCCTCGCGCAGAACAAGTTCCACCTGTTCAGGGCTTTCGACGCGCACGCCGCGCAGTCCGCAGGCGCGGGCGATGGCCGCGTAGTCGGTGTCGGTCGAAAAATCTACGCCGAAAATCCGCCCCTCCTGAAACAACTGCTGGCTGACCTTGATCCAGCCAAAGCTGCCGTTGTTGAATTGGATCAGCGTCACCGGTAACCCCAGCCGGCCGATGGTCTCCAATTCACCGGCGCTCATCCCGAAGCTGCCGTCGCCCATCAATCCCACCACTGTGGCTTCAGGTCGGGCCAGCCTGGCCCCTATCACGCCGGGGATGGCATAGCCCAATCCGCCGTAGCCGCGCGGGATGATCACCCGCCGCTCGGCCGCTGAGCGCAGGTAAGCTGCGGCAAACGGGGTAGGCGTGCCGGCGTCGGCAATGACGATGCTATCGGCCGGCAACAGTCGGGCCAGGGTCTGGATGACCACTTGCGGTTTGACCGGCGTCGTGTGGGCGGCCGCTTTGGCCTCCAGCTCGGACCAAAAGGCGCTCACCTCGGCGGTCAACGCGGCCAGGGGATTGGGGCGGGGGTGTGGCTCCTGGGCGCGCACGGCCACCAACAAGTCGCGCAAACCCAGCCTGGCATCCCCGACCAAGCCGACGGCGGTCGGATAATTTCGTCCAATTTCGGTCGGGTCTACGTCGAGATGCAAGAGAGTCTGGTCGGTGTTCAGCGCGGGCAGCGTCCAGCCCGACGTGATGACCGAGTCGGTCTTGCAGCCGACGTACAGGATCAAATCGGCGGATCGGAGTACGTCGTTGGCGTAAGGGCGGCCTCCGTTGTTGCCCACGACGCCCAGACTGAGGGGGTGCGTCTCGTCTATGACCCCTTTGCCGCAGATGGAGGTGCTCACTGGCGCGCCCAGAGCCTCGGCCAGCGCCGTCAGCTCCTCCCAGGCCTGGGAGTTGATGGCTCCGCCGCCGGCCACGATGACCGGCTGCCGGGCCTGGATCAGCATACCGGCGGCCTGTTCTACGGCGGCCGGGTCGGGCCGGGTGCGGTAGGCCGGATAGCGACGACACGGTTCTTCGGCATGCAGCGCATAGGTCCCGGTTTCATCGGCCAGCACGTCCATAGGCAGTGTGATCTGCACCGCGCCCGGACGGTTGCTCGTGGCGACGCGGAATGCCTGGCGCATCACATCCGGGATGCGATCCACCCGTTTGACCAGAGTGCTCCATTTGGTGATGGGGGCAAACAAAGCCGGTTGGTCGAGGGCGGTGAGGACGTTGCGCTCTTCTTGGTTGATAGGGGTGTCGGAATTGAGGGCGATGACCGGGATAGAAGAGGCGTGCGCTTCGGCCAGGCCGGCTGCCAGATAGGTGGCCCCGGCCCCGCTGGGACCTTCACACACCCCCGGCCTGAAACTGACGCGGGCGTAAACGTCGGCCATATACGCCGCCGAACGCTCATCGCGGGCGAGAATGTGCTGAATCTCGCCCTGCGCCTGGTACAGAGCGTCATACAGCGCCAGCCCGGTGTCGCCCGGAACGCCAAACACGTAACGCACGCCATAAGCTTTGAGCATTTCGACGACGAGCTGACCGCCGTTCAATCGCATATTGCCCCTCCTGTGCGAATCGGACGACTAGAAGCGAATTTGTCAAATGCGCAAGTTAATGCGTATGTTTTCCCCAGCCCGCTAGCTTGCGGGTAGAGCAGATGCCGAGGGTTCGTCGGGCAAAGAAAGGTCCTGCAGCACGCTGAGCAGATGGTCGCGCATGGCCTGTTCGGCCGCCAGCGGGTCCCGCCGGCGCAGGGCTTCCAGAAGTCGGCGGTGTTCTGTGACCGATTTGTTGAGCCGGCCGCTGATCTGGTCGGATAGAGTGCGAAAACGTTGTAAATTGTCGTCGAGGTTGCGGGTGAACATCACCAGGCGCTCGTTGTCCGCCTTGTCAATGATGGCGTCGTGGATCTTTTTGCCAAACTCGGAGCAGCGGGCCAGGTCGCCCCTGGCCAGAGCGGCTTCGGCGGCGGCCAGATTTTGCTCGATGTGGTCCAATTCCTGGGCCGAAAAGAGTGGGGCGGCCAGCCGGGCCGCCAGGCCTTCCAAGACAGCGCGCAGTTGAAAAATCTCGACCAGGTCCTTGACCGTCACTTCGGTGACGTAGGTGCCTTTGAACAGGATGCGGGTGACGAGTCGCTCGCGTTCCAGCTCTTCCAGAGCGGCCCGGATGGGGGTCTTGCTGATGCCTAACTCTTCGGCCAGTTGCGTTTCGACCAGGGGGGTGCCGGGTTGGAGCTTGAGGGTAAGAATAGCTTCCTTGATGGCCTCGTAGGCTTTGTCTTTGAGAGAGATGGGGCCGCTGACCTTGTCTAGTTGATACGAGTTGTTCACAGAGGACCTTCCTTTGAAATATCGTATATCGTATACGATATATGATATTATAGCAGAGTCAGGAGAACCTGTCAAGCTTTTGGTGGGCAGGCGCAGTCGTCGCGCATTTGTGTGGGCGCTGCGGTTGGGTTATAATCAGGGCCGAAAATGGATACCCAGCTCGCCATCGCCTTCGTCGAGCGTCACGGCGACGTCGTCGAACAAGCCAGACTCAGATATACCGCACATAGGCAGCACCGGGATGAATCCCCGTGCTGCAAAAGCGACTACAGCTCGCTGGATGCGACCTGCTTCCACCTGGCCCAGGCCGAACAGTTGGGCTTGCGCTGCCGAGCCGGCCAGCGCCCGCGCCGTCGCGTTCCTGACCCGGCGCCAGCGGGCCGGCGGGAACTGGGAAGTGGATGACAGCTCTGCCGGCAACCTGACCTGGCTGATCCTTACCCTGCTCGGCGCAGGCGTTCCCGTCGGTCGCGCACTGGTGTCCAGCGCCGCGTCGCGCTTGGAACAGGAACAAGCCCTAGCAGCCTGTCGGAGAACCCTGTCATATAGGGCCTTGCGCCCGTTTTTTGCTCGTTTTGCGCCCATGTTGATCGCCCACAAGGGGCTAAATCACGTCTCTCCGACAGGTTGCTAGACGGGCGCTGGCCGAGCGAGGATGGCTCCGTGTGGGACGTGCACGCCACCCTCGAGGCGCTGCGCGCCTTGCGGTTGTGTGGTCGGTTCTGACGATAGGAGGAAAATGGACGTCTTGATCCGTAACGCAAAGGTGATAGACGGCACGGGCGCGCCCTGGTTCTACGCCGACGTCGCGCTGCGCGGCGACCGGGTGGCGGCCATCGAGCCGCCGGGACGCATCCCGCCTGACCAGGCCCGCGAGCTCGTGGACGCGACCGGCATGGTTGTCTGTCCCGGTTTCATTGACATCCAGAGCCATTCCATCATCCCGCTGATGATCGACGGGCGCAGTTTGTCCAAAGTCACCCAGGGCGTGACCACCGAAATCTTTGGCGAGAGCTGGACGCCCGCCCCGTTCGGCGGCAAAATTGAGGATCCCATGGCAGGCAGTTTTTACGCCAAACGCCTCCCCGAGTGGGAGGCGCGCGCCCGCACGTGGACGCGCTTCCGCGACTGGCTGGAGGCCACGGTCGAGCACGGCGCTTCGGTCAATGTCGGCTCGTTTCTCGGCGGCGGCACGCTGCGCAGCTATGCCAAGGGCATGCACATGGGCCGCGCCGACGCCGACGAGCTGGCGACCATGCGCCGCGTGATGGCCGAGGCGATGCAAGACGGCGCGTTCGGCGTCTCGTATGCGCTCATCTACCCGCCCGACGCCTACGTGGACACCGCCGAGCTGGTCGAGGTATGCAAAGTCGTGGCCGAATACGGCGGGGTGTACATCACCCACATCCGTAACGAGGCCGACCGCTTGCTGGAGGCCGTGGAAGAGGCCCTCCAGATCGGACGACGGGCAAACCTGCCGGTAGAAATCTATCATCTCAAAGCCTCAGACCAGGCCAACTGGCACAAGATGTCGCAGGTGATCGAGCGCGTTCAGCGCGCCCGCGCCGAGGGGCTAGACGTGAGCGCCGACATGTACCCCTACACCGCGTCGGGCACGGGGCTGACGGCGGTGCTGCCGCCCTGGGCGGCGGAAGGGGGCAAGCTATACGAGAACCTGCGCGACCCCGAGACCCGCGCCAGAATCCGCGAGGCCACGTTGCACCCGGCGGGCGATTGGGAATCGCTGGGCGCCAACCCGGAGGTGGTGATGCCGGTCGGTTTCCAAAAACCGGAGAACAAGGTCTACGTGGGCAAGCGCCTCCCCGAGATCGCCGCCATGCGCGGGCAGGCATGGGTGGATGCGGTGCTGGACCTGGCGCTCGTGGAGGAGCAGCGCATCAACACGATTTACTTTACGATGAGCGAGGACAACGTCAAGCTCCAGCTCCGGCAGCCGTGGATCAAGATCTCCACCGACGCCGGCGGGCTGGACCCGGCTTGGGCCGAGGAAATGGGGCCGTGTCACCCGCGCGCCTATGGCGCTTACCCGCGCGTGCTGGGCAAGTACGTGCGCGACGAGGGCGTGCTGTCGCTGGAAGACGCGGTGTTCAAGATGACCTGGGCCGTCGCCAGCCGCTTGGGTTTGCGCGAGCGCGGCTTGCTGCGGCCGGGCTGCTGCGCCGACGTGGTGGTTTTCGACCCGGCCACGGTGGGCGACCGGGCCACGTTCGAGCAGCCGCACCAGTTTTCGGTCGGGGTGCGCGACGTGTGGGTGAACGGTGTGCGCGTGCTGCGCGACGGCGCGCACACTGGCGCGACGCCTGGGCGGATTGTGGATGGGCCGGGTTATGGACGTGCGCACTGACAACCCACCCCTGCAAAGCCATTACTCCTCACCAAACATCGCTCAGCCCTGGTCGTTCCTGAGCACGAGCGGCAGGTAAAGCCGTTCGCCTCCGATCACAACCTCGGCGCTGTTGTTGCTTTCGTCAGTTTCCTGGTCGGCGGTGCGGATGGAGGCCCGGTTGATGAGAACAAAATCAGGTCCCAGGCCAGGATTGATGGTCCCTTGCACCGAAATCGTCCCCGCAGCGCCGGGATCAAGATCGGGCAGGTCCCACACATAGGTCGCGCCCTGTCGGGCTGTCGCACCCACCAGCGCGCCGGTGGCGAGCCAGGAGGGCGACAAGATGTCGCCGGGCAGGGTATCGGTGAGCACGACCGACGTGGCTGTTCCGTCGCCAGCGTTGGCCACCGAGAGTACAAAAGTCGCCGCATCGCCGGGGTTAAAGTCCGGCCCACCGGTGACTTGTTTGCTCAGGCTGAGGTCGGGCGCCGTTTGTTGGGTGGAGAAGGTCCAGCCCATGTCCTGAAACATGCCCCGGGTCACTGAGCCGGGATCGTGGTTAGATTCGCCGTTGCTCAGGGAAAAGGTCATCAGCGCGTTGGACGTGCCATTAAAGCTCTCGTCCAGATGAGAATAGCTGGAGCCAGGTTGCCAGGGATTGGGGGCAAATAGCGCGGCCGGGTTGCCGGCGTTGGCGGCGTTGGTGTTGGAACCGTTAAAGTAAAGGTCGTCGCTCTGGAGTTGGCTCCCTAGCTCGGTTGAGAAGTTGGCAAAGGCGCTGAGAAGGCTTTGTCCGGAGCCATTCTGGGTAAAGCGGTCGTAGACAAGGGGAAAGCCGCTCCCAAATCCCCAGCACCCAACCCCCTCTGTGCCGTTGCACTCGACGCCGGTGATCAAACGACCGTCGTCCACGCTCATTGAGCCGATGAACCCCAGGCCGTGGCCCAGCTCATGCAGCACCACGCTGACAAAGTCGTACTGTTGATTGGATGGCTGACCGTCTGTGCCAAAATACCAACTGGGAAACGCGCTGTTGAAACTGGCATTGATCTCTGGATCACTGCCATTCAAGTCGGTTCCGTCAAGGGCGTTGGCCAGGGCGATAGGATACCAGGTGTTGGACATTGGCGCGCCAAAGTTTATCGCATAACTTGCCGCGCCTGCCGCACCCAACACCCCAGGACCCAGGGGGATCCATTGAGCTTCGACGACGATTTTTACCGATGAGTTGATCTGCGCAGCCCAGATGTCCGCTGCGTATTGAAAGGCAGTTTGGGCCTGGCTATCCCAGGATCCGATAAAGTTGACCTCGATGATGGCGCTTTTGACCGCCAGGGTCGAAAAGCCTGCCGGGGGCGGGACGTGCGCCGCAGGCGTATCGGTATGGACAGCACGCACGATGACTGTTGGCCTTGTAGTGAGCTGGGGGGGCGCCGCCGCCGCCGAGCCGGGTTGAACGCCTGTAAAGGCCACAACACACAGAATCGACGCCATGACGAACGCGCTGATGACAGATGTACCCAGGTGTTTCATATTGTGCTTCCCAGCGCCTAGCGCCAATGCTCGATGGCTTTTTTCAACGCCATCATAAACCGATCCGCCACCGCGCCGTCCATGATGCGATGGTCGAAGGTCAGCGACACATAGGCCATCGGGCGCACGGCGATGGCGTCGTTCTCCACGACCACTACCCGCTTCTGAATCATCCCTACGCCCAGAATGGCCGCCTGAGGTTGGCTGATGATGGGCGCGGCGACCAGGCTGCCGCTTACGCCGTGGTTGGTAATCGTGAACGTGCCGCCTTGCACCTCGTCGGGCCTGAGCTGCTTGTCCCGCGCCCGCTGGGCCAGATCGTTCACTTCGCGCGCCACGCCCAGCAACGACTTTTCGTCGGCGTTTTTGACCACCGGCACGATCAACCCTTCCTCGACCGCCACCGCCACCCCGACGTTGATCTGCCGGTGTAGGCGGATGCCTTCATCGGTGAAACTGCTGTTGACCACCGGCACGGCCTTGAGCGCTTCTACCGCCGCCAACACAAAATAGGGCGTGAAGGTCAGCTTGACGCCTTTGGCGGCGAGCTCGCCCTTGTGCGCGTTGCGATGGGCGACCATAGCGCTGCAATCCACTTCAAAGATCGTGCTCACGTGCGGGCTGGTGTGGACCGAGCGCACCATGTGCTCGGCGATGGCCCGGCGCATCGGCGTATGCGGTAATAGCTCGCCGGGTGTGACCGCCGGCAGAGGCGCCGGAACTTTCGCCGGAGCGGTAGGCGCTACACGAGGGGCCGCTGGCTCAACTTCGGGAGTCTTTTCGCCCGGCGGATGAAAGAACTCGCCCGGCTTTTGCTCGCGGGGCATGGTCGCGTCGCGGGTCTCGATGTAGCGCATGATGTCTTGTTTGGTCACGCGCCCGTCGCGCCCCGTGCCCACCACTTGAGTCACGTCCACGTCGTGCTCGGCGGCGATGCGCGCCACCACCGGCGACAGGCGCACACCCATCTCTTTGAGCTTTTTCGGCTCCGCGGTCGGGACTGGCGCTGGCTCTTCCTCCGCGCCGTGTGGACGGACGATCTCTAGCGCCTCCGGCGAACCGGGGGGCGGGAATCGCTCGCCCGGCCGGCCGATGTAGGCCAACAACCGTCCGGCCTGCACCGTCGCGCCTTCGTCCACATAAATTTGGAGCACTGTACCGGCGTCGGGTGAAGTGATCTCGCTGTCCACCTTGTCGGTGATGACTTCGAGCAGCGGCTCGTACTTTTCTACCTCGTCGCCCACGGCCTTGAGCCACTTGCCCACCGTTCCCTCGACGACGCTCTCACCCAGTTGTGGCATGCGGAGTGCTGTTGCCATTTTGTTCTCCTTGTCTTAGCGATCAGCTTTCAGCTATCAGGAATCAGGCTGACGGCTGATGGCTGACGGCTAATAAGCGGCCAAATCGCGCATAGCGGCCAGAATCTTTTTCTTGTCGGGCATGAACAGGTCTTGCATGGGCGGGCTGTAGGGCACACCCGGCACGTCCGGTCCGGCCAACCGCTGCACGGGACCGTCCAGGTATTCAAAGGCCTCGCTGGCGATGATAGCGGCCACTTCGGCCCCCATGCCCATGGTCAGGTTGTCCTCGTAGACCACCAGCGCCTTGCCGGTCTTTTTCACCGATTCGACGATGGTCTTTTTATCCAGCGGAGCCAG
Organism: Anaerolineae bacterium; assembly: GCA_034435435.1. Taxonomy (GTDB): domain Bacteria; phylum Chloroflexota; class Anaerolineae; order S140-20; family S140-20; genus DAOTXN01. Next base: position 72,373 of record DAOTXN010000161.1, read on the forward strand.
CGTGCGCAGGTCCACCACTTCCACACTCACCCCTTCGCGGTCCAATTCCTCGGCGGCGTCCAGGCAGTGTTTGAGCATCAACCCGTAGGCGAACACGCTCAGGTGGTCTCCCTGGCGTTTGACGTCGGCCGGGCCGATGGGGACGGTGTAATCGCCGGCGGGTATTTCGCCCTTGATCAACCGATAGGTCTTTTTGTGTTCGAAAAACATCACCGGGTCGGGGTCGCGGATGGCGGCCTTGAGCAGGCCCTTGGCGTCGTAAGGTGTGCCGGGCACGACCACCTTTAGCCCTGGCACGTGGGCAAAAAAGGCCTCCACGCTTTGCGAGTGGTACAACCCGCCGCCGATGCCGCCCCCAAAGGGCGCGCGGATGACCATCGGGCAGGGCCATTCGCCGCCGGAGCGATAACGAAAGCGGGCCGCCTCGCTCACGATCTGGTCAAAGGCGGGGTGGATAAAGTCGGCGAACTGGATCTCGGCGATGGGCAACATACCGTTGAGCGCCAGGCCGATGCCGACGCCGATGATGCCCAGCTCGGCCAGCGGCGTGTCAATCACCCGCGCCGCGCCGTATTTTTGAATCAGCCCCTCGGTCACGCGGAACACGCCGCCCCGCAAACCGACGTCCTCACCCAGGATCATCACCCGCTCGTCGCGGGCCATTTCTTCGTCCAACGCTTCTTTGATCGCTTCAATCATCGTTTTTTCGGCCATGGCTTACCTCGTCAACTGGCAAAGACGTGTTCCAACGCCGCCTCGGCGGGTGGATAGGGGGCCTTTTCGGCGTATTCGGTGGCGTCGTTCACCGCTTCGGTCGCTTTGCGCCGCATGGCGCGCTCTTGTTCGTCGTCCAATAGACCATCGTTTCGCAGCCGGTCGCGGAAGGTGATCAGCGCATCGCGCTGCTTCCACTCTTCTACCTCTTCGCGGCTGCGATACGTGCGGTCGTCGTCGTCGGACGAGTGGGGCACGATCCGATACATCTTGGCTTCGACCAGCGTGGGGCCGTCGCCGCGCCTGGCCCGCTCGGCGGCCTCTTTGATGGCCTCGTAAACAGCCAGGGGGTTGTTCCCATCCACTGTCTTGCCGGGCATGCCATAACCCGCCGCCCGGTCGGCCACGTTCTCGACCGCCATTTGTTTGGTCTGGTGCACCGAGATGGCGTATTGGTTGTTCTGACACAGGAAAATGACGGGCGCTTGGTGAATACCGGCAAAATTTAAGCCTTCGTGAAAATCGCCCTTGCTGGAGCCGCCCTCGCCGAAACACACCAGGGTGACGGCGTCCTCGCCGCGCATCTTGCTGGCCAGGGCAATCCCCACGGCCTGCGGAATTTGGGTCGAAACCGGACTGGAACCGCTGATCACCCGCAACCGGCGCGAGCTATAGTGGGCCGGCATCTGGCGCGCGCCGCTGTTCGGCTCGCCCTGCTTGGCAAAGTTGGAGAGCATCACCTCGCGGGGCGTCACGCCCCAGGCCAGCGCCAGCGCCAGGTCGCGGTAATAAGGGTGCAAAAAGTCTTTGCTGCGATCCAGCGCAAACGCCGCGCCGACTTGTGTGCCTTCTTGTCCCATTCCAGAGATATGAAAGGCAACCTTGCCCTGGCGCTGCAGCACCCACAGGCGCTCGTCGAGAGTGCGAGCCAATAACATGTAATCATACATTTCCAAAAGTGTCTGGTTATCCAATGCCGGCATGTCTCCTCCCAGGCGTGAAACGTGAAACGGGATGCGTAGATTTGGGATGTATGAAAAAATTATACTGATCGGCTCTGGTTTCGTCAAATGCTACGCGAGAAACAAAACGCCAATTTGCGATTGATCGCTGGCGGTCGTCTTGACTTGTGCTCGAAAAGCCGTATCATACCTTCCGGGAAGGTCATTGGAGGAAAGGACATGTCTATCACCATCGTCGGTTTGGGGCCAGGCGACCCGGCGCACCTCACCCGCGAGGCGTGGGCAGTTTTGGAAGCGGCGGAGGTAGTCTATCTGCGCACGCGCAAACACCCAACGGTCGCAGCTTTACGCCCAACCCTTACTGTGCACAGTTTTGATCATCTGTATGAGCAGGCCCGGAATTTCGAGGAGGTTTATACGACCATCGCCGCCGAGGTGCTGCGGCTGGGTCGGCGACCCGGCGGCGTGGTGTACGCCGTGCCAGGGCATCCACTGGTGGGCGAGGCGACGGTGGGGCGGGTGCTCGACGCAGCCCGTGAGGCGGATCTGGCAGTGCGCGTCGTCGCGGGTCTGAGTTTTGTGGAGCCGGTGCTGACGGCGCTGGGCATAGACGCGCTGGCCGGGCTACAAATCGTAGATGCGATGGAGTTGGCGGCGCTGCACCACCCGCCGCTCAACCCCGATGCGCCTGCGCTGGTGGCCCAGCTCTATAGCCCGGCGCTGGCCGCCGACCTCAAGCTGACGCTGATGAACCAATACCCGCCCGAACATCCGGTCACGCTGGTTCACAGCGCCGGCACGCCCGATGAGCGCACGCTGACCGTCCCGCTGTACGAGCTGGATCGTCAGCTTGACGTGGCTCACCTGACCACGCTGTACGCGCCGCCGCTGCCCCAACCCGGCAGTCTGGAAGGTTTTCAAGAGACCATCGCCCGGCTGCGCGCGCCCGACGGTTGCCCGTGGGATCAGGAGCAGACCCACCAGTCGCTGCGCTCGAATCTGTTGGAAGAGACTTACGAGGTGTTGGCGGCGCTGGACAGGGACGACGTGGGCGCGCTGCGCGAAGAGCTGGGCGATTTGCTGCTGCAGATCGTGCTCCACGCACAGATCGCCGTCGAGGCGGGCGAGTTTAGTCTGGCGGACGTGATCGCGGCCATTGACGCCAAGATCAAACGCCGCCACCCGCACGTGTGGGGCGAGCTGGCCGTGTCGGGCGCGGAACAAGTGATTCGCAACTGGGAGCTGCTCAAGGCGCAGGAGCGGGAGGAGAATCATAAGGCCGGGTCGCTGCTCGACGGCGTGCCCAAGGCGCTGCCGGCGTTGGCCCAGGCCGACGCCTACGGTCGGCGCGCCGCGCGGGTGGGGTTCGACTGGCCCGACGCCAGCGGCGTGGTAGCCAAAATCCACGAAGAGATCGCCGAGTTGCAGGCCGCTGCCGACGCCGAGACGCAGGTCGCCGAGTTGGGCGATCTGCTCTTTGCCGTGGTCAATTGGGCGCGCTGGCTGGACGTAGACCCCGAAGCCGCTCTGCGTGAGGCCAATGCGCGTTTTGCCCGTCGTTTTGCGTATATCGAGACTGAGGTCCGGCGACGAGGGCTGGATTTGACGCAAATGAATATGGATGCGCTGGAAGCGTTGTGGCAGGAGGCCAAACGCAAATTGTCATAAGTCGGGCTGTATGCTATAATGACGAAAGACGGAAGACGAAGGACGAAATGGGATTCGTCACTTTTGTTCGTCCTTCGTCGTTTGTTCTTCGTCCTCCGTTGGGAAAGGAAAGCGAGCAAGGATGCTAGAGACCATCGGTAAGCTCCTCGGCGGCATCGCCATCTATATCACGGCGCTGCTGGGCTTGATTGCCTTGTTCTTTTTATGGGTGGCTTTTCGAGAATGGCGGGCTGGGTCGCGGGCGGTGTTTGGCGTCGAACGGGACATCGCAGCCAGCGAGATGGTGGGCGCGCTGGCGCGCGCCGGAGGAGTGGCGGTCATTGCCCTGCTTGTTTTTGGCCTGGGCGCGCTGGGGCGGCAGGCCGAGTCGGAAGAGGGCCAGACGGCGCAGGCGACCCGCCGGCCCCAGGGAACGCCGGCGGTGGCCCCGGCGGCGACTTTTACACCGGGCGGGGTCGAGCCAGGGCCGACCTTGCTCCCCACCGACACTCTGCCGCCGGAATTAACCGACGTCCCGCCGCTGCCTCCCGCACAAACCGATACGCCGCCAGTCCAGCCGACCCCGCAGACGGCAGTGATCGTTGCTTTCGGCGGGGTGTGGCTGCGCGACGCGCCCAATGGCGGCACCATTGTCGTCGTGCCGCAAGACTCGGTCGTCGAATTGCTGGCCGAGGAGCGCCAGTTTTCTGGTAACTTTGAGTGGCAAAAGGTGCGCATCCTCAGCGCGCCGTTGGGCAGCGAAGCGCAGGCCGGTCAGGAAGGTTGGGTGGCCTTTTCGCCGGAATTTCTGCAGGTAAGCCCATAACAACACAGAATCCCGGTTTTTCAGGAAGCCGGGACTCTTTTATTCCGCACTACGGGCGGCCTGGGCAGCGAGCTGGGCCGCCTGTTCGCTTTCTGGGGGGCGGTCGGCGGCAGACAGCACATGCCATTCGATCTGGTACAGCTTGGCCGCCTCTTGCAGGGCCAGCCAGCGCTCTTTGTGGCGCACGGGCTGGCCTTCTTTGGTTTTCCAGCCTCGGGCTTGCCAGCCCGCCACCCAACGGGTGATGCCCTGGTGCACGTACTGAGAGACGGTGAACACCTGCACGCGAGCGCGCGACTCGAGCGCATCGAGCGTCTTTAATCCTTCGAGGACGGCTTGCAGCTCCATTTCGTTGGCCGTCGTTTCGGCCACGGTCCCGCTGCGGCTGCTGAGCTGGTCGCCCCGGCGCACGACCACGGCCCAGCCGCCCATCCCCGGCGCGCCCAGGCACGAGGCGCGGGGGTAAATTTGCACGGCCTGCGGGTCGGCGGCGACGGCTATGCGGGGGATGGCCGCCCGCGCCAGCGCGTCCACGCGCTCGTTGAGCGGGTCGCCGGCGTGCCCGCGCACCCAGCGCCACTCGACCTCGTGGCGCTCGACCTCCGTCGCCAACGCCTGCCACAAATCTATGTTGGACAGTTCACCACCTTTACGCCGCCAGCCGCGCGCCTGCCAGTCGGGCAGCCATTCGGTGATGCCCTGGCGCAGGTATTCCGAGTCGGTGTGCAGGATCACCTGGCAGGGGCGCTTGAGCGCCTGCAGGGCTTGCAGGGCGGCGGTCAGCTCCATGCGATTGTTGGTCGTGGTCGGGTCGCTGCCGCTCAATGCCTTTTCGTGCCGACCGAAGCGCAAAATGGCCGCCCAGCCGCCGGGGCCGGGGTTGGGGTCGCACGCGCCGTCGGTGTAGATGGCGACGGTATCCTCGGTCATAAAATCATGATCTCTCCTATTGCCCCAGCATGGCATTGGCCGTCGCAATGGCCGCGATGAGCCGCGACACGCTGTCCAACACGCCGGTGCGCGCAACGGTGTAATTGAGCCGAATGAGTGATCCGCCTCCGGCCTGACACAAGGAATAGACGGGTTCATTGGTTGCGAGCACGTTATCCGCGGCCCAGACATATTCATTGTACACGCCTTGCCACTCGCCGGGGATCGAGTGATAGGTCGGGATTTCAATCGCCTGACGGTAGTAACTTTCGAACTCTGGGCAACTGCCATACTCGCCGTTGTACACCCGGTCCAGCAGCCCGCCCATTTGCTCCAGCACCCATTGCAGGTGCACCATGCTGTCGCGCAGCGCAACGCCGTCAAAGGGAACCGGCGCCGGGCGAACCGGTGCGCTGGGTGGCGGCGGCGGCGTGGGTGTCGGCACGGCGGAAACCGGTGATAATCCAACGGAGACGTCATCCCATAGTACTTCGCTATGCAGGGGCCCGCTATGTATGACGAACGTTAATATGATGGTGATAGCGTCGCTCCGCGCTACCGCATCCACAGTAAAATAGTGCCACGTATCGAGCGGATTGGCGCTGGCAGAACAAATAGACGCCTCTGGTCTGAAAGTGCGATTCCCGGTGGGATCAATGCAGACATACATCTCGATGTCGCCGGGGTCTTTTGACACGGAGCGATCTTCTTCAGAGCTAGACCACGACCGTCCCCAGACTCCGAGGCGATAATTAACGCCTGGCGTTGTGTTGTGCACGAGTTGATAAACGAAATATGCCGCTGCCTTGTCACCAGAACGAATGAATTGGGGATATTGCGAGCTGGAATAAATAAAGGGCGCGCTCTCGAGACTGGATTTCCAACCCGTTGTTCCTTCCTCAAACCCAGGATTTACTACCAGGTTAACACCCGTCGGCGGCGCGGCGGGCGGCGGGGCAGGCGGGGCCGGCGGAAGCGTGGCGGTGGGTGTGGGGGGAATGGGCGTCGGCGTGGGTGTGGGCGGCGCGACCATGGCCACGGCGCGGTTCAGGTCGCCTTCGACCTTAACCGCGTCGGCGGTCAGCCAGCCCGTATCGCCTGCGCCGGTCTCGACCACCAGCCAAGCGCCGTCCGCGCTTTGCCCCACGATGGTCAGGACGTCGCCTTGTTTCACCTCCGCCACCCATCCATAGACCGAACCGGGGCCTGTGCGCAGCGCGACGCCGTCTGCCGTGACGTGCGCAAACACCCCCGGCGTCAGGCTCACCGTCCAGTCGTTCTCGCCCAACTCGACGATGATGTCGGTGGCGGCTTGATGGTATCCGCTGGCGGCCACGGTCAATTGATAGGCCCAGTTCGAGCGTCTCACGCCGGCAAAGACGGCCCGACCATGCGCGTCGGTGTTTTGATCCGCGTCGAATCCCACCCGCGTTTTAGATAGGCGCACGGCGGCGCCCTCGATGGGTTGGCCCGTCTCTTTATCCACAACCAGGATAGAAACGACCGGCTGGGGAGTCGCTGTCGGGGTCGAGGTGGCAGTCGGTGCGGGTGTGTGAGTGGCTGTGAGGGTCGGTCGGGGAGTGTCAGTGGGCGTTGGTGTGGGGGTGTGGGTTGGCTCAGGCGCCAGAGTGGCCGCGCGTGTGGGCGACGATGCGATGGTGGGGGAAGCAGGGGTTTTGGCTTGACTACAGCTCGTCAGCAACAAAATCACAAGACAGACGGTCAATAGCGCCAAAGCAGTCCTTCGGTTCATGGTGTCCTCCAGTGTTGCGGTCTAGGAAGAAAAACCCGAGGCGTGAATGGTCCTTGTGTGACAGCGTCGCCTAATATAGCATGAACTGCCCTCACTTGTCAATGATGTTTATAGATGAATCGTAGATATTTTTGGATTTGGCATGAACTTTTGCCTCCGTGATCCTCGAACGGCCGCGACGAGCCATCAGCTTAGCCCAGGCCGCTTATAAGAACAAATGCTCTAGTATTTCCGATATGCGCCGATGGCTAAAGCCGCTGGCTCCGACAAATAGGCGCGTTCAAGGCGCACAGAGCGGCGCCAGCCACTTTTTTTTGACTAATGGCTGGCGCTTGGCTTGTAAAGCGGTTGTCATGACGGAAAAGGCCATAGTATAATTGGCTCAGGGGAAACACTAGAAGTTTTTCACGACGAGGAGAAAAAATGACGACCAACGGGGGGGCCAAGTTAGATGCGTTGACTCCGCAGCAGCTTTTCGATCAGGGCGATTACCACGGCGCGGTAGACCTGCTCCTGAAACGGGTGGATGTCGAGCCGACGGACGCCGACCGCAGGTTGCTGGCCGAAAGCCTGCTCAAACTGGACGATCCACGCGAGATCACCGAGGCGCTGTATTATGCCCAGGCGATAGAAGAAAAAGACGCGGTTGATTACGTGTTGATCGGGTGGTGCTGCATCCAGCTCGAAGACTGGGACAATGCCAGCTTTGCGCTGGAGCAGGCCCAAGAACTCGGCGAATCGGCCTGGACCTATTATCTGCTGGCGGTGGTTTACGCGGAAGGCAGGCCCCGCAGCGAGATCGACCCGGAAACGCTGGACTTGATCGAGCTGCATTTGAGAAAAGCCATCGCGTTTCCCAATTGCGGTCTGGAAGCGTTTCTGTGGCTAGAGAAACTGCAGGGGACTGCGCCAGAGGGGGTCCGGGAGCGCATTGACATCCTACAAACAGCCCTGCAGGCGCACCCCGATTCAGCAACCGTTCGCCAGCGTTTGGCCCAAAGCTTTATCGAAGAGCTGCACGAGCCGGAGCAAGGGTTACGCTGGCTCGAACCCTTGCTGGTTGCGGAGGACGGCGGCGGCTACACAAATTGGCTGGCTTGCACGGCGTGGAGTTCAAAAGGCGATAATGAAAAAGCCCTAGAATATTTACACAGAATCCCTGCCGGCGAAGGGAATCTATGGCGCGTCTTGATCGAGAGTATATTTTTGAACAGGCTTGGAAGGCATCGAGAGGCGGCGACGATCCTGGAGCAGGCGGCCACTTTCGAGTCTCAGGTTTTCGCCATCCGCGCGCTGGCGCGTCTGGGGCTGGCGCGGGCGCACCTCGGCGCCGGGCAGCAAGACGAGGCGGCCCAGGACGTGGCGCAACTGGCGGCGCTGTGTGAAGAGCGGGCGTCGGACGTGCTGTGTGAGGCCAGGGGGAACGGCTGGGGGAGTTGGCGCATTTCGACCCAGTTGGACGGAGTGTGGGTGGAGTTCAAGGGAGCCGATTTTGTCTTTGAAACCTGCGAGCTTTTGATGAGCGAAATGGCAGAGGTCCTGAGCCAAGCCGGTAAGGGGTGGTTGTCCTACATCCAATTCTGTGTCAGGCGCGCTGCCGGCGTCCAGGATATTGCACCATTGTTACGAGCGGTGGAATACGTCGATCATCCGGCCTTCAATCGAGACTTGATTACTTATTACCTCGTGGAAGCCAAAGATGTAGTGTCGGCGGTGAGACAACATCTGGCAAGCGCACTGCGCGCGTATTCCGCGCAGAATCCAGAAACAGGCTTCGATCCGGCGTTGGCCGCGTTCCGATACGACGACGTTGAGGGACAGGCTCGACCCGTAACAGCTCTTGACGAGAAAGAGCGGGCCAAAATTCACCACATAGGGATGGCGTCCTTGTGCAAATGTTCGGACGCCGGGGCCGTTCGAGAGGTTTTTATCCCCTTTTACCGCTCTTTTTGGCGCGAGCTGTTGGTCGAGGGCGCGATGTATAAGGAGCTGGAGCAGGCGGCCGACGCAATCCTGGCGGCGGCGCCTGAGGCCCGCGACGAGATGTTCGATTACGCTTTCAGCCTGCACAAACAGGGACGGCTGGAGCACGCAGAAAAAGCCTACCGCGAGTTGTTGGCCGCCGACCCCGAGCACGTGCCGACGCTGCACAACCTGGCATTAACGCTGAGGGACCAGGGAGCGCTGGATGAAGCCCTGGCGCTTTCCAACCAGGCGGCAGGTCTGGCGCCTGAGGACGAGCTCGTGACGACGTTGAACCAGGCCTTGCGTGAGAAACACAAGGAAAGGCAAGCGCCGATGGTGGTCGAGTCTGTGGAGCGACGCGAGCCGGGTGAGCCAGTCGAGATCGAGGAATCCGGCGATGGAGACGATCAAACACCCGCCAGGGAGGTATCCAAAGCGAATGGCGTGGTGAAACCGATTTTCAACTCAAACCGGGAAAAGAGATTCTACGACGTGTTAATCGGCGCATTTCCCAATTATCTGGTTTTCCCCAATATGGCGTGTAGCGCCATCTTTGACTATGAACGCATGAAAGAACTGCTGGCCGACGCGGACCAGTTCCGTCATTTTCTGATGGCCATCGTGGATTTTTGCGTGGTGTCCACGATAGACTATGCGCCGGTGGTGGCGTTCGAGATAGATAGCGACTATCATGACAGCCCGGAACGCATCGAAAAGGATAGCATAAAGGACCAAATTTTCCAATTGGGCGGTGTGCCATTGATCCGATGGCGGCCCAAAGGCAAGCAAGAGGATACAGACATCAAGCGTGACATCATCAGCGCGGTCCAGCAGGCGCAGATTGGTTTCGAGGTGAACGGAGGTGTATGAGCAAAGTTGGCGGCGCTGAGGGCAGATGTGTGAGACAAGTCAGCGCCGCCAGCCCAAACCACGCAGCAACATCGCCATGCCAATGATGATGACCACCACCGGCCAGACCAGGTCCCAACTGAAGGCCTCGCCCAACCCGATGGACAAGAACACCAGCCCCAGAATCAGGGTGCCGATGATGGGCCGCCGGTAAGCCGGGATGATAAAGCGGATGGCCGCTTCGAGCAAGAGTAGCCCGCCCGCCCCGGCAAAGACCAGGTCCCAGCCATCCAGCCGGGTGTCTTCCAGCACGTCCAAGTTGCCCAGGAGCAGCGCAACCCCAGCCCAAACCAGGATCAGCGCCCAAATCGCGGCGCTGAGGGGATCCTCGCGCCACTTTTCCTCCCAACTCTTTTCGTGGTGCTTTTCCTCTTCCTTTTCCCACTTTTCTTCTTGCTTTTCGTCTTGCTGTGACCCAGCCATGCTTTTCCCTCCTTTTGTTACCCCAAAGACTAAGGCGCAAAGAAAAGCCCAAGCTTTGCACCTTTCTGTCTTGATGCTTAAACCGTTACTCCCACACGCTGACGGCAAACACGGTCTGGAGCAGGTCACGGCGCTCCTCCGGGGTCATCGGGCGCGGGCGCGACCAGTCCTCCAACAGGGCGGTCAGCACTTCGGTGCTGACGTGTCGCCCGCCGTAGAACACGTGCCGGTCGATGAATTCCTGGCGGTTGCCCATAATCTCCATCTGGTCGAAAAAGAGATTGCCCACGCCAAAGTGAATCAGACCGCCGGCGTGAAAGCCAAAACCTTGCACGTGGTGAGCGTGGCTGCCGCTGACGATCACCGCCCCGGCATCGGTAAGAGCCTGAAAATCGACGACCTGTTGCGGCGTGGGGTCGTAACGGTCCTCTTCCCAATATTGCAGCGTGACGATGGGCAACACGCCCTGGCCGCGCAGCTCGGCCAGTTGCGCATAGAGCCACGCATAATCCTCGCAGGGGGTCGCCCCGGCGTGCTCGTTCGTGGCCCACACCCAGCCCGGCCCGGCCGCGTTGCAGCCCAGGAACGCGATGCGATTGCCGTTATGCTCAAAAATCGCCGGTTGGCGCGCGTCGTCCAGGTTCCGCCCGCCGCCGAAATACTGCCAGCCGCGCTCCATGTACATGTCCAGCGTCGGCTCGATGTTCTCGATGCCGTGGTCGCCGATGTGATTGCCGGTCATCTCGACCACATCCACGCCCATGTCTTCCAGCAACGTGATGTAGCGCGGGTCGGAGCAAAAGAGCACCCCCTCCTGCACCGGGTTGGGCGGGCCGCACTCTGGGTCGAAGGAGACCTCGTTGCTGACGTGGGTGATGTCGGCCTCGCGTAGCCACGGACCGACGGCCTCGCCGGGATAGGTCAGTCCTTTGCCCTCCATGCGCCAGGCGGTGGCTCGCGTCAGCGCCGTGACGCCGGTCATCACGACCACCGTCATGCGGCTCTCGTCACGGTTGGTGGGCGCCAGGCCCACCGCTGCCAGAAATGGCTCTACGACCTCGGCCAAACCGTCCACTCTGACCGGCGCGACGAGGGGATAAACAGCCAGGTCCAATCCCCGCTCCAGGGGCGACAGGTCGTCAATGCGCAACACCTTCCAGCGCGGTTCCAGCGCCTCAAAAGGGAGGATGGCCCAGGCCGGCGAGTTGACCCAGGCCTGTGTGAGCAAATCGGCCTGCGGCGCGGTGGCGACAGCGCCGGGGGCCGCCTGGCCCAACACGCCCTGTAGCGCGGCCAGCGTCTGTTCGGTCATGAGCAGCGGGCGACCGGCGAACGGGCCAGACGGATTCCCCCCCCAGGCCCCGCGTAAATCGTCCATCGTCACACCGTCGGCCAGGGTGGGAAACGGCGCTGCCAGCACATACACCCACGTAGATACAACTGTCCCGTCGCCGCCCACACTGTCAATCCGAACGTCTGCGAGAGTAGGATCGGCGGTCAGCGCATAGCTGTGAGATTGCGTCGCGGCGAAATCGGCCACGGCCTGGGCCAGCGGCGGGGGTACGCCAGGCCCCACCCAGACCGGGTGCGGGGGAGGCGTGGGGCTGGGCGTCGGCGCAGGTTGGGTGGCGAGAGGCGCAGGGGTGGTTTCAGCTGGCAGGTCAACCTGAAAAGGGGTAGGCGCGTCGGTGGTCAGCGGATCGCCCGGCGCAGGGTCGGTGGCCGCTCCGGGCAGCGCGTGCGTGGGGACCAGGGTCGCGGACGGAGAAGACGCCGTGGCGCAGCCAATCAGCCACGTGGGCGCCCACACGCCGATCAGCGCCAGCGCGAGATAACGAGAGCGCAATGCGGTCCTCCTGGAAACGAAAACGAATCCGTTTGGGCCCCATTTTACCTCACCTGTGCTTTCTGCGCCAGCGGGACCGCTGCGTTTCACTGCGTCGGCGTCGAATCCTCGATTACCCCCCCAACCCAAACGCCTCCAACGCTTTGTCCACAATCGCCCTGCCGATGGGAATTGAGGCTGTGGCCGCCGGCGAGGGCGCGTTCAACACGTGCACCGCGTTGGCGCTCTCGATAAAGTGAAAATCGCTCAACAGATTGCCTTTGCGGTCCATCGCCTGGGCGCGGATGCCCGCCCCGCCGGGTTTGAGGTCTTGGGCCTGGATCTCGGGCACCAACTTTTGCAGCGCCCGGGTAAAGGCGCGCTTGCTCCACGAACGGACCATCTCACCCAGCCCCGTGCGCCAGTATTTGGCCGCCAATCGCCACATGCCCGGAAAAGTCGCCAGGCTCCACAAGTGGCGCAGGTCCACGTCGCTCTTTGTGTAGCCTTCGCGGGCAAAGGTCAGCACGGCATTGGGACCGGCCTCTACCGATCCGGCGATCTTTTTGGTGAAATGCACGCCCAGGAAGGGAAAACTGGGGTCGGGCACGGGGTAGATCAGGCCGCGCACCAGGCGTTGGCTCTCCGGCGTCAGTTCGTAATACTCGCCCCGGAAAGGCACGATGCGCAGGACGTCAGCGCCGCCGGCCATTTGGGCCACCAGGTCGCTTTGTAAGCCGGCGCAGTTGACCAGGTAACGGGTGTGCAGCTCGCCCTGAGTCGTCTGCACGATCAGCTCGCCGGGGCGCTGCTGGATGCCGACCACCTGAGTGTTGAAGCGTATCTCGCCGCCGCCCTCTTGCACGATTTTGGCGTAGGCGCGGGCCACGGCTTTATAGTCCACAATGCCAGTGCTGGGCGACCACAATCCCGCAATGCCGGCGCTGTGTGGCTCAAACTCTTTGATTTCCTCCGCCGTGATCTTGCGCAGTCCCGGTACGCCGTTGGCCGCGCCGCGTTCATACAGCTCTTCCAGCCGGGGCAGCTCGGCCGGCGTCAGCGCCACGATCACCTTGCCACATAGCTCGTAGGGCAGGTCGTGTTCCTGGCAAAAGGCAATCATTGAATTCATGCCCTCAATGGACATGCGGGCCTTCATGCTGCCGGGTTTGTAGTAAATACCTGCGTGGATCACGCCGCTGTTATTGCCGGTCTGGTGGGCGGCCACCTGGCCTTCCTTGTCCAGCACGACCAGTTTCAAATCGGGGCGGCGGCGGGTGAACTCCATCGCGGTGGCCAGACCTACAATCCCTGCTCCCACAATCAAGACGTCGAACGATGTTTCTGACATGGCTTTTCCTCACACATTCTCTTTCTATGGATGAGCGACGGGATAGATTATACCACACCTCGCCGCCGCTACGATGCAAGGTGTGATTAAATGCACACCGGCTTGATGGTCCGTGCTAAATGAGGTAAAATATGACCATCTAGCTCCGATTTTCCTGATTTGCGGGGAGGATGACGTGGCGTCGCGTTTGGGGGATCGTCTGAGTGCGGCGCGGCGACGCCAGTTTGTGGGCCGGGTCGCCGAGCGTGACCTGTTTCAATCGGCGCTGGCGGCGCCCGAGTTACCTTTTCAAGTGCTGTATGTTTTTGGGCCGGGCGGTGTGGGCAAGACCAGCCTGCTGCTCGAATTTGCTCATCTGTGCGACCAGGCCCATACTTGGGCTGTTTATGTAGACGCCCGCAGCGTAGAGCCGACCCCGGATGCCTTTTTGAGCGCGCTCAAGCGGGCCCTGGACCTGGCTCCGCAGGACGCTCCCCTGGAATGGCTGGCCGCCCGATCCTCTCGCTCGGTGCTGCTGCTCGACACTTGTGAAACGCTGGCCCCGCTGAATGGTTGGCTGAACGACGTATTCTTGCCCCAATTGCCGACGAACACGCTGCTCGTGCTGGCCGGGCGCGAGCCGCCCCCGCCGGCCTGGCAATCCGATCCGGGCTGGCAGAGTGTGATCCGCTGGCTGCCGTTGCGCAATCTCAGCCCGCAAGAAAGCCAGATCTATCTCACGCAGCGGGCCGTGCCGACCGAGCAACAGCCAGAGATACTGAATTTTACCCACGGCCATCCCCTGGCGCTGTCGCTAGTGACCGACGCGCTGGCCCAACGGCCGGGTCTGCGCTTCCAGCCCGAATCCACGCCGGACGTCATCAAGACGTTGTTGGAACGGTTCGTGCAGATGGCGCCGGGACCGGCCCACCGCGCCGCGCTGGAAGCGTGCGCCCTGGTCCGCGTGACCAACGAAGCGTTGCTGGCCGAGATGCTGGCCATGCCCGATCCCTCGACAAGCTCGGGACAAGGTCCCCACGAATTGTTCGAGTGGCTGCGCGGCCTGTCGTTCATTCAATCCCGGCCGGGCGGGCTTTTTCCCCACGACCTGGCCCGCGAGGCGCTGGACGCCGACCTGCGCTGGCGCAACCCCGACTGGTACGCCGAGTTGCACCGCCGGGCCAGGAGTTATTACGTCGCGCACATTCAGCAAAGCTCCGGTCAGGCCCAGCAGCGAACCCTGCTGGACCTGATTTTCTTGCATCGCCATAACGCCGTGGTGCGCCCCTTTTTCGAATGGCAGACCAGCGGCGGCGTGCTGGCCGACGCGCTGCGCGAGGACGACCTACCGGCCCTACTGGCTATGGTAGCGCGACACGAGGGCGCAGAGGCAGCGCGACTGGCGCAGCACTGGCTCGCGCAACAGCCTCAAGGCGTGCTGGTGCTGCGTGATTCCGCGGGCCAACCCGCCGGCGTGCTGGTCATGGTCGCTTTGCACCAGGCCGCGACAGGGGATTTGACAGCCGATCCGGCGGCGCAGGCCGCCTGGACCTGTTTACAGCGCCACGCCCCGTTGCGGCCCGGCGAGCGGGCCACACTTTTTCGTTTCTGGATGGCGGCCGACACCTACCAGGCCGTTTCGCCGGTCCAGAGCCTGCTTTTTGTGCACATGGTGCGGCACTATCTCACCACGCCGGGACTGGCCTTTACTTTCATCCCTTGCGCCGCCCCGGATTTCTGGGCCCCGGTGTTCGCCTACGCCGACCTGGCCCGCCTCCCCGCCGCCGATTTCGAGGTGGATGGGCGGCGCTATGGGGTCTACGGCCACGACTGGCGGGCCGCGCCCCCGGCGGCCTGGCTGGGCATGCTGGCCGAAAGAGAGCTGGGGATGACCGCCGCCGCGCCGCCGCCGCATGCCGAACCGCTGATGGTGTTGAGTGAGTCCGAGTTCGCAGCGGCGGCGCTGGAGGCGCTGCGGAACGTGTCTCGCCTGGACGCGCTGCGCGGCAACCCGTTGCTGCGCTCGCGCCTGGTAGTGGAGCGGACCGGGCCAGACGCGCCTCTCAGTGAGCGGGCGGCGGCGCTGCAAGCGCTGCTAAAAGCGGCCGGCGAGGAATTGCAGCAGTCGCCGCGCGAGCTCAAACTCTATCGCGCCTTGCACCACACCTACTTTCAGCCGGCCGCCACGCAGGAGCAGGCCGCCGAAATCCTGGACCTGCCCTTCAGCACTTTCCGTCGCCACCTGACGGCGGGAGTCCAGCGAGTAACTCAGATATTGTGGCAGTGGGAGATCGGTGGATCGTAAAACTGGACAAAAAATGAGCAGTTTTTGATCTGGCAAATGAATAGCGGGCCAGGGTAAACTGTGGCTGTCGAACCGAGGCAGCCACAGTTTCTTTTGGGAGCCTGTTGATGTCTGAAGCTACCGCCAGCTTGGTCGCCGCCGTCATGGAGGCCTGGAATACTTACGATGTGGAACGATTGGCGTCGTTCTATGCCCTTGACTACGAAGGGTTGGACATCAACGACGCCGTTCCGCAACGCGGGCCACAGGGCATCCAGCGCATGGTGAAGCGCTACCGGGATGCCTTTCCCGACGTGCAGTTCACCGCCGAGGAAGTGATCGTGCAAGGTGAGCGCGTGGCGCTGGTCTGGACGGCGCAGGGCACGCACCTGGGCCGGTTGATGAACATCCCGCCCACGGGCCGGCAGGTGACGGTGCGCGGTGTGTCGGTGCTGACGGTGAAGGACGGCCAGGTGTGGCGCGGGCTGTATATTTGGGACCTGGCCGGGCTGTTGCGCGGCATCGGGCTGCTGCCGGAACTGTGACGCCGTTCTCAAACCGCCCTGCAGCGGTATTATCCATCTCCCGGACAGTGCAGGCTGGTCGGGAAAATGCCAAGCTGAAGGAGGAATTTTAATGTCTACCGAGCAAAACAAGGCCGTGGCGCGCCGCCTGGTCGAACAAGTCTTTAACGGGAAAAACCTGGCCGCGCTGGACGAGATCCTCGCTGCTAACTATGTGGACCACACCTATCCACCCGACGTGCCTCTGCCGCCCGGACCGCAGGGGTTCAAACAGTTTATCGGGATGTACCTCAGCGCCTTTCCCGATCTGCATTACCACCTCGAAGCCGAGATCGCCGAAGGGGAGTTGGTCGTGCATCACGCCACCGTGCACGGCACGCTGAAAGGCGAATTTGGGGGTATGCCCCCCACCGGCAAGCACGCCACCTGGTCCGAAATACACATCGGCCGTTTCAGCGGCGGCCGGCTGGCGGAACACTGGGGCCTGGTGGACCAGATGGGCATGATGCAGCAGCTCGGCCTGATGCCGATGCCGGAATAAGGAGGAATTACCATGCTTTTCCACGTTACGATGACCCACACGGCCGGGGATTGCCCCGCCTACGAGCACCAAAAACTCGCCGAGCTGGTTCAGGCCAGCGACAAATGGGAGGCGCTGGCCCGCGAGTTGAACATCAAGGTCCACTTTTTCCTGTGGGGCGCGCCCGAGCACGTGGCCTGGGCGCTGATCGAGTCGGATGACCTGGGCGGCGTGGCGCGTTATGTCAACGCCATCCCCGTTCGCCACGACTTTAGAGTGACCCCGGTCCAGCATCTCCAGGATGTGATGGCCATGGCCAAAAAGATGATCGCCCAGACGTAAGCTGCGAGATACAGGATATTAGATATTTGAGGTCAATATGTATGGAACCATCGCCAGAATACAGATTCACCCTGACAAGATAGAGCAGGTGCAGGCGCTATCGGAGCGCATTGGCCTGGCGCCCGGTCAGATATAGAATCTTTTTTCAGGAGGATAAAGCGATGAAGGCAGATGCAAAAACAGAAATGGCGATTATGGCAGTGCTGAACAAGATGGCCGAGGGCTACGCCAGGCGCAACCTGGACAGCGTATTGTCTGTCTTTGCTCCGGATCCCGACGTCGTCATGTACGGAACCGGGGCCGACGAAAAACGGATTGGGCTGGCCGAAATCGAGGCCCAGGCCAAACGCGACTGGTCCCAATCCGAATCCACCGCCCTCGTGTACGAGTGGACGGCGATTTCGGCGGCCGGAAATGTGGCCTGGGCCGCCGCCGATGTCGCCTTTAAGGCCACAGTCGGTGGACAAGAGTATCGCATGCCGGGCCGCCTGACGGCGGTGTTTGAAAAGCGCGGGGATCAGTGGCTCTCTGTGCAGTCGCATTTTTCTTTCCCTGCTGCGGGTCAGGAGGAAGGGGAATCGTTCCCCGGCTAGCCGTTCGGCGCGGGGCGTCAGGGGCGCTCTGTGGCTGTCATGCATACGCAGCCGGGATGTCAAGCCCCCTCACTTTGCCAAAAAGGAGGCTGTATGCCGATGGCTGATAAAATGGCGGCCAAAATGGCCTTGATCCAACCTGCCGCGGCCGAGCTTGCCAACGCTGTCCAGGAGAACCTGTTCGATCTGTTCCGGGCCATGGCCGCCACCTTGCCAGGGGGCGAAATCGTCGAGGGTGAAAAACTGTCCTATCATCACGCCTTCCCGACCAACCCGATGTTCAAGGGCGTGTGGCGAACGCGGCTTTCATCCGCCGAAGCAGATGCAGTCATCGACGAGACTCTGGCCTGGTTCAAGGCCCGCAATGCGCCGTACCTGTTCTGGTGGACGGGACCGGGCGCCTCCCCGGTGGATCTGGGCGAGCGTCTGCGGGCGCGCGGCCTGCTCGATATGGCCGAGCAGCAGCAGGCCCTGGCGCCCGGCATCAAACAGACCGAGCTGGGCGCGCCGGGCATGGTAGCCGATTTGCAACAAATGAACGAGGCTGCGCTCACGCAAGTACCACCCGGTTTCACCATCGAGAAGGTGCAAACCAAAGCCGCTCTGCTTGATTTTAAGCGAGTCTTTGTAGACAGCTACGAGATCCCTGATTGGGCCGGGCAGGCCTGGGTGGATGCGACCCTGTCTGTGGGGATCGGCCAGACGCCCTGGCAGATGTACCTGGGACGGCTCGACGGCGAGCCGGTGGCGACCAACATGCTCTTCAACGGGGCAGGCGTCGCCAGCGTGTATGCCGTGGCGACCGCGCCGACCGCGCGCGGCAAAGGCATCGGCGCGGCTATCACCCTCAAGCCTTTGTTAGAGGCGCGCGAAATGGGCTATCGCTACGCCGTGCTGTTCTCGACCGAGATGGGCATCCGCGTTTACGAGCGCATCGGCTTCCGGCTGACCGACGCCCGCATCAACCGCTACTTGTGGCGGAACGAGTCATAACCTGTTCGGTTCAGATGTAAAGGTCCTGTGACAATATATTCTTACCCACGCTCCTGAGCGGGTCTCCCCCTAAAGTGGAACTCGCGATTCAAGTGTGCGCTTTCGGCGGCGCAACGCCGGGTCACGGACCCGCTTGAGCGCCAGCAGGCTGCTGTGCGCGTCGGCAAAATCACATCACCGGTAGGTGCACCGTAAAAGTGCTGCCCTCGCCCGGTACGCTGTGGACGGCGACGTCGCCGCCGTGAGCGCGGGCTAGCTCGCGGGCGATGGCTAGGCCCAGACCGGCGCCTCCCATCTCGCGGCTGCGGGCCTGGTCTACCCGGTAAAAGCGCTCAAAGATGTGCGGCAGGTGCTCGGCGGGGATGCCGGGGCCGCTGTCGGAGACGGCGATTTGTATTTCACCGCCACGATCATTGGCGAGGTGGGCGCTCAAGCGCACCCGACCCGAGGCGGTGTACTTGATGGCGTTGTCCAGCAGGTTGAGCACGATTTGGGTCACGGCGTCGGGGTCAACGCTGGCTGCTAGATCGGGGGCGATTTGCGCCGCCAGCGTCAGGCCCCTGGCCTCGGCCAGCGGGCGAGTCTGCTCGACCAGATCGGCCAGCAGGACGCCCAGGTTCACCGTCTGGCGGTGGATGACGATCCCCTCGGCGTCGGCCCGGGCCAGGGCCAGCAGCCGATCAACCAGGCGGCTCATTTGGTCCACCTCTTCGTCCACCTCGGTCAACACGTTGTGATAATAGTCGGCGTCGCGGGGACGGGCCAGGGCCAGGCTCAGGTCGCCCTTGATGATGGTCAGCGGCGTGCGCAGTTCGTGGGAAGCGTCGGCGGTAAAGCGGCGCTGGCGGCGAAAGGCCTCGTCCAGGCGGGCGATCATGCTGTCAAAGGTACGCGCCAGGCGCCCCAGCTCGTCATCGGGCAAATCCAGGTCCAGCCGCTGGCTCAGGTCGTGGGCGCTGATGGATTGCGCGGCGCGGGTGATGCGGTCCACCGGACGCAGGGCGCGACCGGCCAGCAAGAATCCCCCGCCGCTGGCGGCGACCAGCGTCACGGGCAAGATCAGCAGCAAGGCCCAGCGCAAAGCCGCCAGCGTTTCGTTCACGTCGCCCAGCGAGAGGCCCACCTGCACGACCCCGGCGCTCCCCCGCTCTACCGGCTGGGTGTACACGCGCATCGGGCCGGTCCGCATTCGCATGGTCTGGAAAATCTCCCGCCCGGCCAGCGTTTGCGCCAGGATGCCCGACTCGACGGCCGGGGCGTCCACCTCGGACACGCCGGTTTGGACTACTGTCTGTCCGGCGGCGTCCAGGACGCGCCAGAAATGCTCCCCCTCCTTTGGGTCGCCCCACAGGAGCGGCTGGCCCGAGCCGAGGGTGAGTTGGCCTTGAGCATCGGTTTGCAGGGCGTCGGCGACCAGCGTAGCGCCGTTGCGCAAGGCGTCGTCCAGGTCCTCGTATAGCGAGAGGCGCAAGGCCAGGTACAGCGCGGCGCTAAACGCCAGCAGCACGCCGGTCAGCAGCAGCACGTACCACAGCGTCAGGCGCACGCGGATGGGGCGGAACAGGCTCATGGCTCGGCCTCGATCTTGTAGCCCACGCCGCGCACGGTCTGGATCAGTTGGAGCTCGAATCCCGCATCTATCTTGCGGCGCAGGTAACGGATGTATACGTCCACCACGTTTGAAGTGGCATAAAAGTCGTAATTCCACACGTGCTCGGCGATCTGCGTGCGGCTGAGGGCCTGGCCCGGATGGCGCATCAGAAACTCGATCAGCGCATACTCGCGGGCGCTCAGCTCGATGGCCTGCCCGCCCCGCTCGGCCCGATGCGTGATCGTGTCCAGCGTCAGGTCGCCGACCTGCAAGCGGCTGCTTTTGAGCTCGCCCCCCCGCCGCAAGAGGGCGCGGATGCGGGCCAGCAATTCCTGAAAGGCAAAGGGCTTGACCAGATAATCGTCGGCGCCGCTGTCCAACCCGCGCACGCGGTCCTCAATCGCGTCGCGGGCGGTGAACATCAGGATGGGGACGTGCTGACCCTGCAGGCGCAGCTCGCGGCACACCTGGAGGCCGTCCTTTTTGGGCAGCAGCACGTCCAGCACGATCAAGTCATAATCTACCACCGCCGTCCAATCCAGGGCTTCCGCGCCATCGTAGGCCACGTCTACCGCGTAGCGTTCTTCTTCCAGGCCGCGCTGGATGAATGCGGCAATCCGCCGCTCGTCTTCGACCACCAGGATGCGCATGAACTTTGTCCCCATTCAGTCTACCCTCCCGCAGGTTCCAGCCTGCGGGAGGGTGTCTCAAGTATAGCGCCGGGAGTGGAAAAGTCAAAGCGCGAGGCAGGCCGAGACGTTATACCGATTCCTTACTCCGTCATCACCTCGACCAGCTCCATCTGGCCTTCGCCCCCCTCGGCGACGACTTCCAGAACCAGCCCGATCCCCGGCGCATAATATTTGAACTCGCTCAAGCCGGGTTCCAGCGGCGTCCATTCTTTGGTCTTGAGGCAGTTCGCATAATCGCCGCTGGTCGTGGACGCCGACTCGCCCACGCTCACCACCTGGGCCATGTCCTCGGCTTGCCCTGGGTAGTATTCCTGGCGATACGTTTCGCCGATGTGGGCGGCGGGGTCGGCGTACATGACGATGCCGGGCAGCGCGCCGTCTACGCCCGCTTCCCACGCGCCTGCTGCGTTGACGGCCACGCCGTCCTCGTATTCGTGCGTGTCTTCCCCCAAGTACCACACGTTGCCGTCTTTGTCCTGAGCGTACCAGTCGAGTGTGTCTTCGACCATCTCGCCGTCGAGATAGGCGGTGTCGCGCACGACGGTCGCCGTGACCCCCATCACCACCCTTGTTTCGGCCAAAACTTCAATTTCCACTCGTTCCAAGCCCTCGTCGGTCATCCCTTCGTAGGCATAGCGGCTGCCGGGGGTGAGTGGGAAATAGGGGTTGTCAATCCGCTCCACAAAATCAGTCGGGTGAATGTCTACAGTGTACGCCGGTTCCGCAGGTCTCGCTGCGGTCTTGGTCGGCGATTGGGTGGTCGAGCAAGCCGCGCCCAGCAGCCATACAAACCCCAATGTGAGTACAAACGATATCCGTTTCATATTGACCTCCTCAGTTGTTTTGGGACCATCTTATCCCGGCCAGATTAAGCAGTGATGAAGGTTGTATGAGATTTTTCTCATCAGGGCACAGAACCCCTTGTTTTTTTAGTCACTATGCGGTTAACACGGCTTGACGCATTGGGGTAAAATTGTTCTGCCAAGGTTTCCCAGAAAATCATCCCAATGCGTGTGCACCCGGTTGCCGAGTCGTGGGAACCCGGCGGTGATGACGATTCGGTCAAGCAAGAAGTACAGAGCGAATCAGCATAGCCCATGAAAATACTAGAGACCAGCCGACTCATCCTCAGACACCAGTTGCCAGATGATCTAGATGATTTATTTGCGCTTTACTCCGATCCAGATGTAAGCCGATTTATTCCTGATGCGCCCCGCACTTACAAAGAGACCAGGGAAGAACTAGAGTGGTTTATGAATGGGCACCCCAAGCACCCTGAATTGGGACTCTGGGCGACCATTCACAAAGAAACCGGCCAGTTCATCGGTCGATGTGGCTTGCTTCCATGGACCATTGACGGGCAACCCGAAGTCGAAGTGGCCTATTTGCTGGCAAAAGCTTATTGGCGGCAGGGGTTAGGAACCGAAGCGGCCCAGGCTATCCTTGAGTATGGCTTTGAACAATTGGGTCTATCGCGCTTAATCTGCCTCATCGATGAAGGAAATCAGGCGTCGATCAAGGTCGCCAAGAATATTGGCATGACATTTGAAAGGGAAGCGCGAGATGAAATGGGGTCATTTCACATCTACTGAAATTACGGTATAGTGAGTTGCTTCCACTCCAGAAAACGCCATAATCGTTGTTCAAGCCAAATCGCGATTGTCGTGATGCAGAATACTCCAACGTAGTCAAGATGAGACGACAACTTGCACAGGGGAG
>DAOTXN010000162.1:0-2611 GCA_034435435.1 Anaerolineae bacterium
CAGGCCAGCGCGAGGATGCTACAATACAACTGCTCTTTTACAATGCGAGATTTTATGACGCCGCGCTGGGACGCTTCATTCAGGCCGACACGATGGTGCCCAATCCGGCGGATCCGCAGTCGCTCAATCGCTATAGTTATGCGCGGAATAACGCGCTCAAGTACACCGACCCCACTGGTCACTTCCTTGACACTCTCATTGACATCGTTTGCATCGGTTATGACCTCTACGACATCGCAAAGAATGGGTTGGATGCAGAGAGTGGAGTTGCATTGGTGGCGGATGTGGGGAGTCTGGTGGTGCCCTTTGCTACCGGCGGCGGAGCGGCTGTGCGTGCAGCTACCAAGGTTGATGACGTAGTGAGGGTAGCTTCCCACGCCGATGATGTTGTGAAAGCCGTTGCTCATCTTGATGAAGTGGCAGATGTAGCCACTCACCTGGACGAAGTAGCAGAAGTAGCGGCCCGCACCGCCGATGAGGTAGGAGAGGCGTTAAGAGGAGGCGAATTCTCTGTTTTCGACTGGACGGGCTATCCAGATGGTCCAAAACCTGCCGGGCCGTTTCGGGTGCTTGAAGGTACCGAGTATGACACAGCCAGAGAAACGGCAAATCGCGTGAACAGAAGAATGCACAGAGAAGACCCGTCTTTAAGGGGTTTGGATATTCACGAGATCCATCCTGTTAAACTTGGCGGAAGCCCGACAGATCCAGCAAACAAGATCCCCTTGTCTCGACCTGAGCACGCCGAGTATACCAGTTGGTGGAACAGGCTATTGAGATCAGTGACGGAGGAATAAACGGATGAGTCCGATGGAAAAGCGAATGCGCGAACTCACAGGCGAACTCGAATTCAACCCAGGCACTTCCGATGATGTGTTGCGTAAAGTTGAGTCTAGATTGAATATTTCATTACCCACACAGTATGTTGATTTCCTTCGTCAATCAAATGGGGCTGAAGGGAGTGTCGGAGAAAATTCCTATCTTGTGTTGTGGTCCATTGAAGAAATAGAACCCTTAAATGAGGCATATGCAGTCAACGAGTTTGCACCTGGCTTGATCTTCATAGGATCAGATGGTGGAGATGTGGCATATGCCTTCGACACACGTGACGAGGCAATGCCCATTGTTGAAGTGCCTTTTATTGGTATGGATGTAAAGGCAATAAAGCTGTGTGGACGAACGTTCCTTGAATTTCTGGAATATCTGCACAACCAGCTCTAACTCAATGAAAAGCCTCTTGGCACTGACCATTTTCCCGGCGGAAACGGCGGGCAGGCTTTGTCCTGAGGCTCGGCTCGAAGGGTCGGCGAACAGGTCAGCTACGGCTACACCGCGCAGGGCTTGCTCAAGAGCGTGGCGGGCAGCGCCACCTACGTGGGCGACACCACTTACGACGCGGCCGGCCGCGTGGACCTGCGCAAGCTGGGCAGCGCCGCCAGCCCGGTGCTGCAAACCGACTACATCTACTACGCATGGACGGACGTGAACGGCCTGGGGCGGCTGCAACAACTGCTCACCGGCATACCGTCCGATTCCGACTCGCTGCAAGACCTGCGCTACACTTACGACCCCGTGGGCAACGTGTGGACCATCAAAGACTACAAGGCCGGCGGCACACAGACGCAGAGCTTTAGCTACGACGCGCTGGACCGGCTGCTGACGGCGAAGGCCGAGGGGGGCAGCGGAGGGACCTACGCGCAAGAGAGCCACGCCTACAGCCCCGTCGGCAACCTGACCGGTAAGGCCGGGACCGGCCACGGCTACAACGACGCGGCCCACCCGCACGCCGCGACCCATCGGGGCAATACCGCGGCCACGCTCATCATTCGCGCCAAAGGCAGTGTGGCGCTGGGGATATGGCCGCGTATGCAGTTGTGGCTGAACCGCAGTCTGGTGCAGGAATGGGACGTCACCGAGACGGCCTACACGGACTATAACGCCTCGGTCACGCTCAGCGGCAAGGACGAGATCGCGGTCGTGTTTGTCAACGACGGCGGCGCGACCGGTGAGGACCGCAACCTGTACGTGGATTACGTGGTGGTGGACGGACGCACGGTGCAGGCCGAAGACGGCGCGGCGGTCATTGACAAAGGGGGCGGCAGCGCCGCCTTCGACGGACTGAACGTGATCGCCGGGCAGCAGAACATCTACTGGAACGCGGCGCTGCGCTGCGTGGTGGGGGCGCAGGCGTATGCGGCCTGCTACGACCCGAACGGCAATATGACCTGCCGGGTGCGCGACGGTGAGGCCTATTTGCAGAGCTACGACGCCGAGAATCGGCTGACCCAGGCGACCCATCTACCCAGCAACCAAACGACCACCTTCACCTACGACGGCGACGGGGGGCGGGTCAAAGAGGTGGGCTATGAAAACCTGGCGGCGGGCGTGAACGCTACCAGCGATGCCACCCTGAACTGGCCGGGGGTGGTCACCAACGGCGACACGTGGGCCGACAGCGGCAGCGGCGACAGCGGCGAGTACGCCTACACCAGCCAGACCGGCCTGCATTACGTGCAGCTCGACCTGGGGGCGGTGTACACGGTGGACAAGGTGAAGGTGTGGCACTATGCCGCCGACGGGCGCACCTATCACGCCACCAAGACCCAGGTGA
>DAOTXN010000163.1:0-34093 GCA_034435435.1 Anaerolineae bacterium
CCTGGTAGCTCTTTGGACAAGATTTACAGGATTTACAGGATTTTTCCACGAATTCCATCCTGTGAATCTTGTGAATCCTGTCGAATGGCTTTGGGTTTGCCGCTTTTACGCATTTGGGCTGAGCAGTTACGAATAATTTTATCTTATGCGCCGCGGTTCAGCTTTTCCGCTAGCGCCAGCGCTTCGGCGCGAGTTTTTATTTCCCCCGCCGCCTGCGCCTCGCGGATGGCTTCCAGCAATTGGCCTACCGGCGGGCCGGGCGACAGAGCAAGCGCCGCCATCAATTCGTGCCCGTTCACCAGCGGTGAGGGTGCGACGACTTCTGTGCGTTCAAAAAAGGCGTTGAGCAAGCTCTCGACCACTTCCAGGCGGCGACGCCAGTCCTGGCCGGGAAGCGCCGGCCCATAGGTAGCAAGCTGGTCGGCCAGCGATAACAGCGCCACCTCGACGCCCATTGCGCCAGTGGCTTTAAAGTAGCGATAGATGGCCCGACGAGATGGCCCTTTGCTTTGAGCCAGGTGTCCCGGACGCAGGTGATGGGCGACGATGGTCTGGACCGTTTCCACCTCGTCGTTGCTAAAGCGCAGCGCCCCCAGTCGTTCCGCTGCCAGATCTGCGCCGACCCGCTCGTGCTCGAAAAAGTGCACTCTGGCGTCGTCGCCGACCGAGCGGGTGAGCGGCTTGCCCACGTCGTGCAGCAGCGCCGCCAGCTTGAGCGCCAGGCGCCGATCGCGCGTGTCGCTGAGCGCCTGGCTCAAATGAGCCTTTAGCGCGGTCTGCAATGGCCCCAGGCGTTTCTGTAAATCGCCCCAAGCCCAACCGGGCGCGCTCAGACTCTCCGGCGCGGCCCCGCTCCCCTCCAGACATGCCAAAACCCCTTCTACGGCTGCCACGGTCATGCGCGTGTGCGTCCACACGTCCCAACGGTGCGGCGGCGACTGTTCGACACCCTTGAGCGCCGCACACTCGGCGCACACGCGCATCAGCAGGTCCAAATCGTCCAACATCTCCAGGTGGCGGGCAGCGGCGGGCGCGGCCAGGATGCGGACTAGCTCATCGCGCACTCGCTCGCCGGATACGCGAAACAACAGCGGTGCGGCGCGGCGGATCCACGTGACGGTCTGTGGCTCTAAAGCAAAGCCCAGCTCGGCCACGTGGCGCACGGCCCGCAACGTGCGCAGGGGATCGTCCTGAAAGGCGCTTTCACCAACGGCCCGCAACAAACTGGCGGCCAGGTCGTCGCGTCCGCCCAGCGGATCCAGAATGCGTCCGCTGGCGGCCACGGCCATGGCGTTCACCGTGAAATCGCGGGCGCGCAGGTCGGCGAGCCAGTCGTCGCCCTGCCGCCGGATAAAGTCCACGTCGAAGCGCTGGCCCGCATAGCGCACGACGACGCGCGCGATGTCGCGCCGGGGGTCAAGCGATACGAACGCGCCGTGAAAGGCTTTGGCGGCGGCGGCGGCGAGGGCGGTCGCGTCGCCATTCACGACAAAGTCCAGGTCGTGCAGCGGGCGACCCAACAGCCCGTCGCGCACCGCGCCGCCCACCAGCAGCGCGTCGGCCTGGTGATACTTGAGAAAACCCCACAGGCGACGCAGCAGGGGGTGGTCTTGCCAGTCGTCCAGGGTGACAAAGTGCAATTCGGGTTTCTCTTTGGGGCGGGAGAGCTGGGCTGCCCGGCGGGCCTCGTCGGCCGTGCGCCCAACGCCCGCCACCCGCCCGCGCACCAGCGCCACCCAGCGCCCGGCGTAGGGAGTGAGGTCGGGAGCAGCGAGCGAGTTCTGTGGCGGGGATGCTTTACGAGACACCGACAGTCCTTGGTACTCCTGAGTCGCTCATTTCCACTCCGCCAGAATCGCCTCAATTTGGCCTTTGAGTTCCGGCAGATCGCGCTCCACCGCGGACCAGACGGCATCTATGTCTATTCCAAAGTAGCGATGGACCAGGATATTGCGCATACCGATGATATGCGCCCAGGGAATTTCTGGATGTCGCTCCCGAAAATCGGCGGATAGAGCGCGGGCTGCCTCGCCTATGATCTGGAGATAGTGCACCATCCAGGTTTGAATGAGTTCATCGCGCGTCAACGCTGCGCGCCCCTGGATGGCATACCTTTCTATACGCTGGATGGCCTCATGGATGTCAAAAAGCCGCTCACGATCCCCTCTCATAACGGTACTGCCTCTTTGAGTATGCGCTCACGAATACGCTCTCGTAAACCTCGTTCGGTCACCACATCCACTGGCCGATTGAGTAGCGCCTGTAGATCCATCAACAGCGCACCCATGTCAAACAGACTACGGCCCTTTTCCATATCGATGAGGAAATCTACATCACTGCCTGGATCGGCTTCACCCCGCGCCACAGAACCGAACACGCGCACGTTGTACGCGCCGTATTTGGCAGCCAGACGCAAGATCTCGTCGCGCCTGGTTTGCAAAAGCTCCTCGATACCCATCGTATGACGCTCCGTTCATTCAGGTTGTCTGTTCCGCTGACTAGTGTAGCACAACCGACCGAGAATGAAAAGCCCTCGTCGAACGGCGCACCAACCGCAGGATGCTGCACAGATTGTATCACCCCCTGGCAATTCTGTAAATCACCCAATGTGAACCAGGTCGGGCCTTCCCTTTACCAACCGCCCCAACTGTGTTAAAATCCCGCGCATTATCTCAGCTTCCTGGAAGTTGGAGAAATCTATTGAGGAGAAAGAGCATGTTCAAACCCAAATACCTCAGCCTGGTCGCGCTGGCGGCGTTGTGGTTGAGCGCGTGTACTCGGGCTGAGGACCCAACTGCAACCTTTGCGCCGACAGTCGCGCCGACGGTCGTGGCCCAGGTCACGCCGACGGACCGGCCAACACAGCCGCCCGCGACGGCGGCAAATGCGCCTGCGGCGACGGCGGACCGGCCGGACCCCACGGCGACCCAGCCGCCCGCGGCGACCGAGACCCCGGCCGGGCCGGACTTGTCGTTTCTGGAGATCCGAGCGGACGACTGGACCCAGGGCCCACCCGGCGCAGCGGTGACGATCATCGAGTACAGCGACTTTCAGTGACCGGCCTGCGGGGCCGTTGCGCCCTGGATTGCTCGTCTGGAAGACGAGTACGGAGATGATCTACAGTTCGTTTTTCGCCACTTGCCGCTCATCAGCATTCACGACAAGGCTCAACTGGCGCACGAGGCTTCCGAGGCCGCCGGCGCTCAGGGGGCTTTTTGGGAGATGCACGACCTGCTCTTTGAGCGCCAGCAAGCGTGGAGCGTGGTCCAGCCAGACCAGGCCCGCGAGCTATTCATCGGTTACGCCGACGAGTTGGGGTTGGACGTCGAGCAGTTTACGACCGATTTGGAACAAGGAACCTTTCAGGGCAAGGTGCTGGCCAGCTATCAGGAAGCCACAGCCCTTCAACTGCCCGGCACTCCCACTTTTTTCATCAACGGCCAATATTTCCAGGCCCCATTGAGCTATTTCTATCTGGATGCTTTTGTGCGCCTGGGGCTGTTGGAGTCAGAGCAGTACGCGGCGGCCCCCGAGATGAGCATTGACCCGAACAAAAAATATCGGGCCACCATCAAGACCGACAAAGGGGATATCGTGCTGGAGCTGGACGCCCAAGTGGCGCCGGTCACGGTGAATAACTTTGTCTTTCTGGCCCGCGCAGGCTGGTACGACGGTGTGACCTTTTTCCGTGTGTTGCCGGGCTTTGTGGCGCAATCGGGCGACCCCACCGACACCGGTCTGGGCGGCCCGGGTTATGAGCTGCCGGCAGAAATTGGCCTGTTGCACGAGGCCGGCGCCATCGCCATGGCCCGGCGCAGCGACGAGGTGAATCCGGAGCGCATGTCCAGCGGCAGTCAGTTCTACATCGCGTTAGAAGCGCTGCCCCAGTTGGATAACGCCTACACAGTGTTCGGGTACGTGGTCGAGGGGTTGGAGGTCGCCCAATCATTGACTGCGCGCGACCCATCCCAAAATCCCGAACTGCCGCCCGGCGATGCGATTATCACGATAGAGATCAAAGAGTTGGATTAAGGTATACCCCGTGCTTGCTGCTTGCTGACGCTGATGGTATAATGAGCGCCTGTGATCAAGTACGGCAAAACGCCATACTCATACTCACGGCCCCCGTCCCGAGGACGGGGGCTTGTAGTGATGACGCTGAAACTATCTTGGGAGACAATGGATGTCAATTGACTTGGAGCAACTTATTCAGCACGTCGGCTACGTCGGCCTGTTCGCCATTGTATTCGCCGAATCGGGACTTTTCTTTGGCTTTTTTCTACCTGGCGACAGCTTGCTGCTCACTGCTGGGCTGCTGGCCTCGCGCGGCTTGCTCAGTATCGTGATCTTGATCCCCGTTCTCTTTGTGGGGGCGGTGTTGGGTGACACGGTGGGCTATTGGTTCGGCGCCAAGACCGGTCCCCGAATTTTCACACGCGAGAAATCACTCCTTTTCAAGCCGAAAAACCTGCTGGCCGCCAAAGCGTTCTACGAGAAACACGGCGGCAAGACCATCACCCTGGCCCGGTTTTTGCCCTTTATCCGCACCTTTGCGCCTATCGTGGCCGGTGCGGTGCGCATGCACTACCGTCGCTTCTTGATGTTCAACTTGTTGGGGGGCGTCTTGTGGGCCATCGGGGTGACGCTGTTGGGATACACGCTCGGTTCTGCTCTGGGGCACGTGGAAGGGATTGACCGCTATTTTACGCTGTTGGTGCTGGCCTTCTTTTTCATCCCTGGCATCCCAACCCTGCTCCACCTGTGGAGGGACAACAAGGACAAGATCCTCAGCTGGATCGGCGAGCGACTAGGACGCCGCGCCCCTTCGTCTGAAGCCTAAAACCGGCGCGCCATCCAAGCGTGACACGTTCCAGAACGTGTCACGCTTTTTGTTATCTCTTTTGCCGGTTTGGATTTGACGCTTTGCTCAGGGTCAAGTAGAATCCATGAAAAGACGCTCAGCAGAAACCCGATGGCTCAAACACCCTATTTCTCCTTTTCCTTCCAAGATCGCGTGGCCCTGGTCACCGGCAGCGGGCGCGGCATCGGGCGTGAAATTGCGCTTACTTTCGCCCGGGCCGGGGCCGACGTGGTGATTAACTTTTTCCGCAATCGGGCGCCTGCTGCAGAGACGGCGGCAGAGATCGAAGCGCTGGGCCGGCGGGCGCTGGTCGTCAAGGCCAACATCGCCGACCCACCGCAGTTAGAGCGCTTGTTCGCCGAGATCGACGCCGCCTTTGGTGGATTGGACTATTTGATATGCAACGCCGCGTCGGGCTATAACCGGCCGGCGCTGGAACAAAAGGTGAGGGGCTGGGATTGGACGATGAACATCAACGCCCGCGCAGCCCTGTTTGCCGCGCAGCACGCCGCGCCGCTGATGCAAAAGCGGGGCGGCGGGGCCATCGTCAACATGTCCAGCATCGGCAGTTTCCGCACGTTGCCAGATTACGTGGTCGTAGGGGCCAGCAAAGCGGCGTTGGAGGCCGTGACGCGCTACCTGGCAGTAGAACTCGCGCCCTATAACATCAACGTCAACGCCGTGTCGGGAGGCGTGGTCGTCACCGAGGCGCTTCAGCATTTCGAGTTTACCCGCGACGGCGCAATTTTTTCCGAGATTGCCGCACACACCCCTGCAGGACGCAACGTCGAGCCGGCCGACCTCGCCCGCGTCGTGGCATTCCTGTGTACTCCGGCGGCGGCGATGATCCGCGGGCAGGTGATTCTGGTCGACGGGGGTTTCACGCTCACCGTCTTGTAGTGCGTCCTCGCAACGCATGGAGGCGCGCCGGGCAAGATAGGGCAAAATCGGGGGGGAAGGAGAATAAGCTGATGTCCGAATTTACCATTCCCTGGCAGTCGTTGGTGGACGCTGCTCCCGATGGTCTGTTCGTGGTGGACCCCGGCGGCGCGGTTTGCTATGCCAACGCCGCCGCCCTGAGCCTGCTGGGACTGCCAGCGCCCGGTGGTATGTTGGCGGATGAATGGCTCGCCGGCCTGGACGATTCGAGTCGCCAACAGGCGCTCAAGACCATCGCGGACGTGGGTCAGGTGCGTCTGTCTCTGCCCGAAGCGCAGCCCGCGTTTCTTTTGCTTCAGACCGAAGCGCTAGAGGGGGGCGGGGTGGTGGGGCGCGTGCGCCGCGATTACGAGGTGGAGGCCTCGGAGATCATTGCGATTCTGGTGCACGAGCTGCGCCTGCCGATGACCTCGATCATGGGCTACGCCCGCATGCTGGCGACCATCGGCGTCGAATCGCTGAACGAGATGCAGCGCCAATTCATCGACACCATTGACCGCAACGTGAAACGCCTGGATCGGGATTTATCGGCCGTGCAAGATATGACGCGGGTGGATCGGCGCAAACTCAAGCTCAACGTCATGCCCCAGTCGGTCGCCGAGGTCGCCGCGCAGGCGCTGGCCGGTCTTGAGCCACTGATCGAAGAAAAGGGGCATCACATCAGCCTCGACCTCCCGGCCGACTTGCCGCCCGTCCAGGCCGACGCGGAGCGCCTGGAGCAGATTTTGCACATTCTGTTGGACAACGCCGTCAAATATACGCCGACCGGCGGCGAAATCACGCTGCAGGGTAGCGTGGTGGATGGGACCGTGCAGATCGACGTCGTGGACAACGGCCCGGGCATTCCCGTGACCGAGCAGGCGCAGATTTTCTCCAAATTTTTTCGGGGCGAGGCCGAGCACATCCGTGCGCACCCCGGATTGGGTCTCAATTTGTACATTGCGCGCGGATTGGTCGAGATGCAAGGAGGCCGGTTGTGGTTCGAGAGCGTGGAAGGGCAGGGGAGTACGTTTAGCTTGACGCTGTCTGGTTAGGAAAGGATGGGGGGATGAGTGGGCAGTCTGTGTACCCAAAAGTCGAGCTGCACGTGCACCTGGAAGGGAGCGTCAACGCTCGCACGCTGGTCGAACTGGCCCAATCGGGTCGTACGCCCCACGCCCTGCCCACCCTCGATCCCGATGCCCTGCGCGAGCAGCTCATCTGCCGCGACTTTCGGGCCTTTCTCGACGTGTGGGATTGGCTGCGCGACCTGTGGTTGGCGCCGGAAAACCTGTTTGTGATGGTGCGCTCTTATCTGGAGCGCGCTGCTGCCCAAAATGTCACATACGTCGAGTTCCGCTTTAACGCCGCCGGCCCCGCCCGGCGGGGATTGCCGTTGTGGGCCGGGCTGGAGGCCACTGCCGCCGCCCGCCGCGAGGCCTTTGAAAATTGGGGCATCCGCTCCGGCCTGCTCATCGGGCACAGCCGCCACCGGCCCGCAGAGGGCGTCAGCACGGCCATGGTCGCCGTCGAGGCCGTGGAAAAAGGGCTGGCCTGCGGCATTGACCTCAGCGGCGACGAGACGCG
This sequence comes from Anaerolineae bacterium, assembly GCA_034435435.1. Taxonomy (GTDB): domain Bacteria; phylum Chloroflexota; class Anaerolineae; order S140-20; family S140-20; genus DAOTXN01. The sequence continues at coordinate 7,367 of DAOTXN010000163.1, forward strand.
CTTTCCCGTTTCCTATTTTCGCGACGCTTTTACCCGCGCCCGCAGCGCCGGGCTGCGCATCACCGTGCACGCGGGCGAATGGGCCGGGCCGGAGAGCGTGTGGGGCGCCATTCGCCAGCTCTACGCCGAGCGCATCGGGCACGGCGTGCGCTCGCAGGAAGACCCAGAGCTTGTGCGTTATCTGCGCGAGGAAGAGATCACGCTAGAGATATGCCCGACGTCCAACATCTGTACCGGAGTGTTTGGCGCGTTAGCCGAGCATCCGCTGCGGCGGTATTACGAAGAAGGGCTAAAAGTGACGGTCAGCTCGGATGACCCGCCGCTGTTCGGCACCGACATCGAGCGCGAATATGCGTTGCTCGAATCGGCTTTTGGCTTTACGCCTGAGGAAATCGCCGAGGTGACGTTGAACGGCGTCGAGGCGGCCTTTGTGTCTGAGGACGAGCGGGAAGCGTTGCGGCGCGAGGTCGTCGAAGGCTACCGCGCGCTGGGTGTGAACATCTAAGTGATTTTGCTATCGCTCGTCGGCGTTGATTGCCTTTTGGTTGCGCCGCAGCGCTTCGAATTGGCGTGAGATGAGCGCCTCCCGCCCGTCTACAAACCCTTCCACGCCAGCGCCGATGCCGCTCAATATCAATTCTTCAATTTGTCGGCTGTTGCGCAGGTGCAAATCCGGCTCATTGCAGTAAGCTTCATCCACGACTTCCAGCAGCGCGTCGCGCAGGCACAGTCCCACGGTCCGCAATTCGGCCACGGTCACGCCTTCGTGGCCGCGCTCGCGGCTGGCCGTCCAAATATAATCGGTCAGAGGCTTGGAGCTGTGCTGTGAGATGCCTTGCCAAAAGGCGTCAAACAATCGTTGCACCCGTCGTTCCAGCACCTCAGGCATGACGCGCCGATAGAACGGTCCTCCTCTTTCTCCAAGATCCAACATCAACCGGCCCATAATTCGCTCGGCGTTTTGAGCCAACAGCTCTGTCAAAGAAATCGGATCATGCTCCTCCATCTTTCCCCCCACTTTGAAAAGCCCTCGATGTTGGCGAATTCGGCCAACACGACCAATCCAAGGGTCACAGCGCCAGATCCTCCCGCAGTTGCTTCAAAATCGCCACGGCCTGAGCCACCTGCGCCTGATGTTGGAGGCGATTGAGCCACAGGCTCGCGCCCGATGGGTGGGGCAGTGGCACAATATAGCGGCCTTGCCCGTCCCGTGTGGATGTACCTACCACGTCTATCAGTTTGAGCTTGCGCTCGTAGAACAACTCCATCGCCAGCCGACCTACTGGCACGATCACCTCCGGGTTGAGCAGCGCCAGCTCGCGGTCGAGGAAAGGCCGACACAATTCCTGTTCTATGCGTGAAGGAGCGCGATCTCCTTTGCTTCCATGTCCTTTACCAGGATAACACTTGGTGACGGCGGTCATGTAGTGGCGGGCGCGAAAGTCTTTTTCCTCCCACCCGGCCTCGGCCAGCCATTGAAAGAGTCGCGTGCCCGATGCGCCGTTAAAAGGGCGCTTGACCTGCGCTTCGGTCACGCCGGGCGCCTGGCCGATGATCATCACCCGCGCCGAGGTCGAGCCGGAAAAGACCGCGCCGGGGACAATGTCGTACCCGGCGGCGAGGCATTTTTGGCACATCCGCATCTCGCTATGCAGGCGATCCAAGAACTGATGACTCATTCGATAGCAGTGATTTCAAAGACGATTTGTCCCGAGGGCGCTTTTACCGTCACCCGCTCGCCGACTTTGCGCGACAGGAGCGCCCGGCCCATGGGCGATTCGTTGGAAATGCGCCCGTTCGCCGGGTCCGCTTCGGCCGCGCCGACGATGACAAAGACCTCGACATCCTCTTCTCCTTCTTCGATCACCGTCACCTGGCTGCCCAACTCTACCCGCTCTTTTGGCCCGTGGTTCGTCTCGATGATGACCGCATCCAGCAGCATACCCTCCAGCTCGCGGATGCGCCCCTCGACAAAGCCCTGTTCTTCTTTGGCGGTCTGATAATCGGCATTCTCGGACAGGTCGCCTTGTTGGATAGCGTGGTGCAACCGCTCGGCCAGCGCCGGGCGCTTGACCTGGATGAGATGCTCCAATTCCTGGCGCAGTTTTTCCACACCCTCGCGCGTCAGATAAACTGTGTTTTGCTCCATAAACGGCCTCATTTTGATTCCAGCGTTTCAATGCCCCGCGCGATATCACTCAAAAATCCTGTTAACTGTGGCTTTTCCATGGGGGCTAATTATAACACATTTCGCTCCCGGCGGGTCGTATACAGCGCCAGGATGTTTTCCAACGGCGTGTCGGCCTGGATGTAATGGGCCGAGGTGCACACGTAGCCGCCGCCCGCCCCCAGCACCCGGCAGCACTCGCGCACCTCGGCTTGCACGTCGGCGGGCGCGCCGTGGGGCAGCGTGTGCTGAATGTCCACGCCGCCGTGAAAGGCCAATCGCTCGCCGAACTCGCGCTTGATGCGTGGCAAGTCCATCCCCGCGGCGCGGGGTTGTAGCGGGTTCAGCACGTCAATACCCATCTTGTCGGCGAACGCGCCGATGAGCGGATAGACCGCCCCGCACGAGTGGTACATAATCTTGACCGGATAGCGGCGGATGGCGGCGTTGAGCCGCCGGTGACGGGGCAGGATGAATTCGCGCCACATCTGCGGCGACAGCATCAACCCACTCTGCATGCCCACATCGTCAAAAGTGTAGACCATGTCCAGCAGCCCACCGGCCGCGTCCAGCACGCGGGTCACGTTGACGATGTACAGGTCGGTGAAACAATCCATGATGGCGCACGGCACTTGGGGGCGCTGCTTCAGGTCAATCAGAAAGCGGTCCAGCCCGTACAGCCCCCACGCCCACTCAAAGATGCCGCCCACCTCGTAGCGGACGTGATACGGCGCGTCACGATTCAGGGCGAGGATTTTGGCCTTGAGAGCGCGCGTGTCCCAATGGGATGGGTCAGGCCAGCCCTCCCACGTCTCCACGTCGGCGACGGTTTGCGCATGGGCCAGCGGAAAACTGGCGTACTCGTCGTAGGTGCAAAAATCGTTCGTGACTTTGCGGCGGTGCGTGCCCCAGGCGTCAAAGTAGCTGCCGTCGGGCTGGATGCGCGGGGCCGGGCCGATGTAATCGGGAGCGACCAGGCGACAATCCACTCCCAGCAGGCGCAGCACCGCTTCATCGGTCTCGACGCCCAGATAGGCTCGCAGCGCCGCGCACACCTCTGGCACGGCCCAAAAGTCAAAAGGAACCCGATCGGGTTCTTCATGTGCAATAGCAGCCTGCACGCGCTCGCGGGGTGTCATGGTCCCCGAGCCGGGTCGGCCGTAGTGACTTTCCAGATAGGCCCGCCGCCCAGCCGCGGCTTGGAGGTCCTTAAGGATGGCGCTAGATGTCATGGGCGCCGAGTTGGAAATGGGCAAGATTACTCCTTGCGCTGCATCTGCAGCCGGTGAAAGACAAACACGCCGGCGACAAAGTACAGCCCCGAGAGGAGGGCCGTTGCCAACAGACGAAAGCCGATCTCGCGTAGCCCAAAGCCATAGCTCAGCACGTGCTGCAAGGCCATAAAGCCGTGCGTGGCGGGGAAAACGTCGAACAAGTCGATTTGATGATCGGCCAGCGTGAACATAGTGATAGGGGGAAGTTGGAAGAATGCCCCCGACAGAAAAACCTGGAGCATCGTGAGCGTGCTGCCTACATTAGCGGCTTCGCTGTCGTTTTTGGAAAAGCAGGCCACGATCAATCCCTGGCCGATGGCCGAAAAACTCATCACTAACCCGACCAAAAGGGCGACCGCCAGCGAACCCTGATTATGAAAGCCCATGGCCAGCGCGGTGAGAAACACAATCACAACCTGGGTCGCCGCGACGACCAGTTGAGCCAGGCTGACCCCGGCCAATAAGTCTATGGCGCGCATGCGCGTGAGGCGCAGGCGGCGCAGCGTCTTCCAGCGCATCTCCCGCGCCACCAGCATGGCCGTCTGAGGGATGAGCATCAACAGAGCGAAAATCATCATTCCCGGCGCGTACAGGTCGAACTCGGTGCGCGGGCCTGCGGCGACCAGCGCCGACGCTTCCACTTGCATTACTTGAGGCCGGCCAGCTACACGGTCGGCGTAGCGATTGACGGCGGCGTCGAGGAGCGTGCTGGCGCGGTGAAAACGGGGATACAGCGCGTCGCCGACGATGGTAGCGGCCAGTTGACCGGCGACGCCCGTCTCGAGCGCCAGCAGCGCCGTGGCCTTTCGGTCTTTGAGGGCAGCTTGGGCGGCCGCGCGGTCGGTCGTGTAGGTGATCTCAAAAACCGGGGCCCCGTCGGGGTAGCGTTGCGCTTTTAGCTCTTCGACCAGCGCCGCGTTGGCGTCGGCGCCCATCACCCACACGCCATAGGTCACTTGCAATGGCGCGGTGTAGGTAACAGCCGTGATACCTACAAAGATGAATGGTAGCGCCAACTCTAGGAGTAGCAGTTGAGGCTCGCGCAGGATTTCGAGCAGGCTCTTGCGGGCAATCAGCCAGGCTCTCATTCACGCAGTCCTCGCCCGGTCAGTTGGATGAACACGTCTTCCAGCGTGTTTTCGCGCACGCGCACCTCGCCTGGCGACACGCCTGTAGATTCCAGCGCGGCGAGGATGGCGGGCAGCTTGCTCACGGCGTTCAGGGCGCGCACCGACAGCGTGCTGCGGTTCCCGTCGAGCCAGACGCGCCGCACCAGCCCGGCCAACGCCTCTCGCACCGGCCCGTCGTCAACGAGGGGGCCGCTCAGGCCGATTTCGATCACGTCGCCTTCGCCCACCTGGCGCTTGAGGGCCTGGGGGGTATCGAGCACCAGCAATTGGCCGTGGTCGATGATGGCTACCCGGTCGGCGACGCGCTCGGCCTCGTCCATGTTGTGGGTGGTCAGGATGACGGTTTTTTGGCGGGCCAACGACTGGATATACTCGCGCACCTTGACGCGACTCTGCGGGTCCAGCCCGGCCTCCGGCTCGTCGAGCACCGCGATTTCGGGGTCGTGGACCAGCGCCATACACAGGTTGAGTCGGCGCTGCATACCCCCCGACAGCGTGCGAGCTTGTTGGTTGCGCTTGTCCGACAGCCCCATCTCGTCCAGCAATCGCTCGGCGCGCCGGCGGGCCTCGCGCCCCGGCACGTCGTACATTTGAGCGATGAACTGGAGCTGTTCCAGGCACGTGAGCCGCTCCCACAGCACGATGTCCTGGGGACACACCCCCACACGTGCGCGCACGTCGGCGCTGCCTTCATCCACGCGGACGCCGTGGACGAGGACCTGCCCGGCGTCAGGTTTGAGCAAGCCGCACATCATATTGATCGAGGTGGTTTTGCCCGCGCCGTTCGGCCCCAAAAAGCCCAAGACTTCCCCCTCATATACCTCCAAAGTGAGGTCCTTGACGGCAGTCAAGTCGCCGTAGCGTTTGGTCAGGCCGATGGTTTGCAGGACGACGTCCGACATGATGCACTCTTGGCGTCAGCGAGAGGAATCGTAAAATAAAAGGTGCTGCCTGAAGCGTTGGGCAGAGTAGGACTGTGCACCCACACCTGGCCGCCGTGTCCTTCTACAATCTGTTTGACGATGGCCAGGCCCAGGCCCGTTCCTTCAAAGCGGCGCGTGATGGTGCTGTCCACCTGGTAAAAGCGCTCAAAGATACGCTCGTGCTCGGCAGGCGGTATACCGATGCCCTCGTCGGCCACCGCCACCTGTGCGACCCCGTCCATCCGGCAGGCGCTCAGGGTGATGACGCCGCCGTCAGGGCTGAACTTGGTCGCATTGCTCAGCAGGTTGTCGAAAATTTCGGTCAGGCGACGGGCATTCCCACGAACGACCAGCGCGTCATCCGGCAGATCGAGACAAAGCCGGATACCTTGTTCACGCGCCAATGCCTCGGCGCCGGACACCGCTTGGCGCGTCAGTTCGGTCAGCGAGAGTTCAATCATCTCGTCTGGAGGCGGCTGCCCCCGCTGCAACGACACGATGTCTCGTACCAGATCGACCAGTAACTCGGTCTTGCCGGCCACCACTTTTAATTTTTCGCGCTGCAAATCGGTCAGTTGACCCAGGCTTCCTTCGAGCATCAGCTCGATATAGCCGCGAATAAAGAGCAGGGGAGTGCGCAGCTCGTGCGACACGCTCTGGACGAGTGCGGTTTTTTGACAGTCCAATTCCTGAAGTTCATCGTAAGCTGCATTCAAGTGCTGTGTGCGCTCTTGCAGCTCGACATACAGCCGGGCGTTCTCGGTCATTTGCTGGGCTAAAGAGGTGTGGATCTCGAGGCGCTGTTGCCCCAGCTCGCCGGCGATCATGGCAACGATGGCCATCACTGCGTCATAGACTATCAAGCGGTTGATTTCTGCGCCGCTCAGCGGCCACGTACCCAACGCGACGCCGAGCAGCGCCGCCGTCACCAGCCCCCAACCCTTCCACGCGCCGCGCCGTCCGTGGCGCAGACTGGCCGACAGAATGTCCTCGACGTACAAAGGGATCAGTGGGCTGGACAAACCGTCGGAGAGCAAGATGGCCATGGTATAGGCCGTCAAATTGATCACACGCAGGATCGGGTTGACCACGTTCGGCCACAGGCCACGGCGCAGCAAGGCGTTTCCCGTCACGTGCGCCCCCAGCACGCACGCCACGATAATAAAGAAGGGCAGAAAATCTATGCCGCTCAACACCGACACAGCCAGGGCCACGCCAAACATCAGCGCCGACCCGACGACGGGAAAACGCATTCCCAACGGCGGAAGGCGTCCGGTCATCACCTGCGGGGATGGCTGGGCAAGTCGCGGCGCAACCTCCGGCGGGGTTATCATTTGAGAAGTGCTGGGAGCTTTCAAGTTTTCCACACTGCATCTCCTGGAAAAAAAGTATAACATCTTATACCGGCTTTGACAACCGCCCCCAGACCGTTATAATGGCAGCGCAATGGCAAATTTTGTGTTTGAACGACTGGCGACCGATGAGCGAGCGCGGGCGGGCTTGTTCCACACTCCGCACGGCTCCATCGAAACTCCTGTTTTCGCCCCGGTGGGCACACAGGCCACGGTCAAAGCCGTGACGCCGCGCGACCTGCGCGACCTGGGAGCGACGTTAGTCCTCGCCAACACCTACCATCTCATGCTGCGCCCCGGCGACGAGCGCATCGCCCGACTGGGCGGGCTGCACGCCTTTATGGGCTGGGATGGCCCAATCCTGACCGATTCGGGTGGCTTTCAGGTCTTTAGTCTGGGCGAGCTGCGCAAAATAGACGCCGATGGCGCGACCTTTCGCTCACATATTGACGGTTCGGCCCAGCGCCTGACGCCCGAGCGGGCTATCGCGGTACAGGAGAACCTAGGGGCCGACATTATCATGGCCTTGGACGAGTGCGCCGACCCGACCGACGCGGCCTACGCGGCCATGGCGATGGAGCGCACCCATCGCTGGGCCGAGCGCTGTCGAGCCGCGCAGACGCGATCCGACCAGGCGCTGTTCGGCATCGTGCAGGGCGGCGTGGACCCGGACTTGCGGCGGCAAAGCTGCGTGTTCCTGGTCGGGCTGGACTTGCCTGGTTACGCCATCGGCGGATTGAGCGTAGGCGAAAGCAAAACGGACATGCTGGCGACGCTGGAAATCGTGGACTCGGCTCTGCCGGCCGACAAACCGCGCTACCTGATGGGCGTGGGCACGCCTGAAGACCTGGTGGAGGGAGTAGCGCGGGGCGTGGATATTTTTGACTGCGTGTTGCCCACGCGCGTGGCCCGCCACGGCGCGGCGCTGCTGCGAACGGGCCAGATCAATATGCGCAACGCCGCCCACGCCGACGACCCGCGCCCTATCGACGAGACGTGCGCCTGTTACACCTGCGTTCACTTTAGTCGGGCCTACGTGCGCCACCTGATCAAGGCGGACGAAATTCTGGCGCACCAATTGCTCTCGATTCACAACCTGCACGTGCTGGTGCAACTGGCGCGAGATTTACGAGCGGCGATACTTGGCGGGACGTTTCATGCCTTCCGGCGTGATTTTTGGCGCGCGCGGGGCGTGAAATCAGAAAACGAACCACAGATTTCACCGATTACACAGATTCAGTGAAATCTGTGCAATCAGTGTTCAGGTTTGGGTTTGTCCGCGTGATGTGTGTCCGTCGGCTATTGGATAGCGCCTTCGAGCCGCAGCAGCAGTTTCTTGCTTTCCACACCGCTGCCTCCGCTGTAGCCGCCCAGCCGTCCGTCGCTGGCGATCACCCGATGGCAGGGGATGATGATCGGCACGGGATTGTGCCCCAGCGCCTGACCGACGGCCCGGCTGGCGCCGGGCTTGCCGATGGCCTGCGCCACCTGTCCATAAGTCCACACCTGGCCGGGGGGGATGCGCCGGGCGGTTTGCAAGACGCTGCGCTGAAAATGCGACAGCCGCTCCAGGTCCAGGGGCACGTCGAAGCGGAAACGCGGGTCGTTAAAATAGTTCTGAAATTGGCGGGTAATAAACGCCAGCGCGTCCGAATTTCGCTCGGTGCGGGTCAGCGGGTCCAGGTGGGTCAGGAAATCGTTCTGGCTCACACCAAAACTCACGTCGAGCAAACCGCGCTCGCTGGCGGCGACGTACAACGCGCCCAGCGGCGACGGAACCACGTCCCAGCGGATCAACGGCGCGGTCTGTATAAACCAGCGCATCACCTGCCGTCGGCAAGCCTGCACCGCCTCTTCTGGCGGACGCCCCAACGCTTGCTCCAGTTGTGTCCATCCTTGCTCATTCATCGTTCGTCCTTCGTCCTTCGTTCTTCGTCTGTGCCAAATCCTGGCGCAGTCGCCGCACGCCCTGATACACATTGGCCCGGGCGCTGTCCTCAGAGCAATCGAGGGCCTGCGCGATCTCGGCGTAGCTCAACTCTTGACCATAACGCAGCACGACCGCCGCCTGCTGTTTGGGTGGGAGCGTCGCCGCCCCTCGCCGCACCGCGTAAAGAGTTTCACCCCACACGGCTTGTTGTTCGGGCGATGGGTTCCCGTCGGCGATATACTGCCCGGCCTGTTCCCAGGTCTCATCGAGATGCATGTTGCCCCGTTTCAGCGCAGTGTAGGCGCGGTTGGTGGCGATTTTGTAAAGCCAGGCGCGATGATTGCTGTCGGGGCGCAGCCGCCCGAAGGCTTTGTAGGCCCGCAAAAACACCTCTTGGGCCAGGTCTTGCGCCTCCATTTCGCTGTCGCTTCGACCGGCGCTGCGCAACAAGCGCCACAAATAACGATAGATCTCGTCGTGATGTAATTCGATCAGCGTCTCAAAACGCATGGTCCCCATTCTGGCTGCTTTCTTTTCTGATTTACGTAACTGCTCAGGTGGGGATATGACAACGAATTTTCGGGATTGACCGAATGGCGTCGACCAACCCTGCCCTGGGGCTGCCCGCGTTCTGCAGTGAGGTGCGGCGTCGCATCCCTTGGGACCACGGTCAGCGCGGCTGTGGGGCCCAGGCCATCGAGCCGAGAAGCCCAGATTCGCTCAATCCTTTGATTCGGTGTCCTATCTGCACAGGCTGAGCAGTTACTGATTTACACTCATTATAACTGCCAAAGGATGACTTTGTGAAACGGCAGGTTGGTTTTCTCACCTACCGGCTTTCGTCCTACTCTTCTTGTGCTAGAATGGCGTCATCTACACTGCTTGCACCTCCATCGCCAACGGCGCACCCAAGCACGCTGATCGCGGTGCGCGAACCCCCAGCAACTCACACAAGTATTGAAAGGATGACTTGAAATGCGACTGAGACAAGTACTACTTGGGCTTTTACTCGTATGTGTATCGAGCAGTGCGAGTCTGGGCCAATTTGCTGCTGGCGGTCCCCAAAGGAGCTGGCCGGACGCCGATATGATACCTCTGATCGACATGGACGAGGCGACCTACCTGGGCTTTGAAGGCGGGCTGTACCCCAACGCCCAGAACGTCGCGCCGCCTGGACACGCCGGCGAAGGTTTGGAGCGAGCCAGTCTCGTGCGGCCGGTGGATGTGGACGGCAACCCCAGCCCCGACGGCCGGTACATTTTGCTCTCCATTGGTATGTCGAATGCGGCCCAAGAGTTCTGCGGTGTCGCTGAAGACGGCGTCACCTGCGCGCCGTGGACCTTCATGGGTCAGGCCAGCATGGATCCCGAGGTGCGTCATGGTCAGCTCGTGATCCTCAACGGCGCGTTGAGCGGGCAGGACGCCAATAGCTGGGATTCTCCCACCGAGGAGAACTATGACCGCGTGCGCGACGAGATTCTCACCCCCAATGGTTACAGCGAAAAACAGGTCCAGGTGGTGTGGCTCAAGGTAGCCAACAGCCTGGCCGGTCTTCAGCCGTCGCTACCCGCCGCCGACGCCGACGCCTACGTGCTGCTATTCCTCACGGGCAACATTCTGCGCGCGCTCCGAGAGCGTTATCCTAACTTGTTAATGGTGTTCGTCTCCAGCCGCATCTACGGCGGTTACGCCACGACCGAGCTTAACCCCGAGCCTTATGCTTACGAGTCGGGCCTGGCCGTCAAATGGCTGATCGAAGCCCAGATCGAGCAAATGGCGAACGGGGGCGTCCCTGTGGATGGGCGCGTGGGTGACGTGAACTATAACACCGTCGCGCCGTGGGTGGCGTGGGGGCCTTATCTGTGGGCCGACGGACTCAACCCGCGCTCGGACGGGCTGATCTGGGAACTGGCCGATTTCGCAGAGAGCGATGGCACCCACCCTTCGGAATCGGGCGAGGAAAAGGTCGGGAGTATGCTGTTAGATTTCTTCAAGACCTCCCCCTTCACCGCCTGTTGGTTCCTGATCGACGGGACCTGCGGCGCGCAGGTATTTCTACCGCTGGTATTGCGATAGTCTATGTCAGGTATTTCAAAGCCGTCTCGGCCACTTGCTGTCGCGCCGGGTCTTTCAGCCAACGCTCAAGCTCGGGGATTACGGCGTCGGGTCGCTTTTTGCCCAGCGCCCGCGCCGCGCCGGCCACCGCCCGCCACACGGTTCGGCGTGGGTCGTCGGCCAGCGTGTACAAAAAGGCCATGGCTCGCTCCACGTGGGCCACGCCGCCGCTGGCCGACATGGCCATGGCCAGGTTCCAGCGCACCTGTTCATCGTCGTAACGCTCGCGCCATTCTTCCAACACAGCGAACGTCAAATCGGGATGGTGATTGAGGATGGCCGCGCCGATGGCGAACGGCCCCAGATTCTTGCGCACGTATTCGGAGCGGTCGGCCAGCAGCGGCTCCAACAGGCGCAGGCAGGCCTCGGCCCGCGCGGGACCGTGTTTTTTGTCGCGCACCACGGGCATCACGGCCAGCGCCACCGCCCGTCGCACGTTCTCCGACGGATGGCGCGTCCACTCCTGGAACAGCGGATACACCGCCTCAAAGTGGTCCTGGAGCACCATCGTAAACCCCCCGGCCGCCCCTTCGCGGATGGTCCAGTTGTCGTCGTCGGCCAGGCGGAGCAGCAGTCGCCGGACCTCCTCTGTGTGTTCGGCGTAGTGGGGGCTGAACAGCCACGTCGCCATCATCTTGGCCGCCCACTCGGAGCGTCCGGCCATGGCCACGCCCCAGACGTAAATCGTTTGCGGATCGTCGCGGAGCAGGCGCTGGATGAGCTTGTCGGCCTGGCGCAGGGTGGGCAGGCGCCCGCTTTCGTTCAGCAGGGCAATCAGGCCGTCCAGGTCACGCGCCTCGATGCGGGCTTGCAGCTCAGACGCCGTCGGGGCCTGGCCTTTGTCGGGCACGCCGTGGGGCTTTTTATTCGTCATCTTGTGTCCTCAGATCAAATGGCGGGTTTGGAAACCCGCTCTACTAGACTCTAACGCGCAGCGCGCCGGGGATGATGCGCACCTCAAAGTTTCGAGCGTCGGTGGCAAAGATTTCGCCGTCGAGATGGATGGGCTGCGGGACGGGCGCCTCGACCACCACCCGCTGCGCACGGGCCATCTCGACCTGTTGGTGCGTTTCGTGGGCGCCCTTGATAAAGCGCGGGATGATCAGCAGCATACCCAGACGACTCAATTTTCCGGCGATGCACACCTCGAGCCAACCGTCGTCCAACCGGGCGCGCGGCGTGACGAGAAAGCCACCTCCGTGCCGGCTGCCGTTTCCGATGGTCAACATCATCGTGGGGCGGGTCAGCTCGCGCTCGTCCAGGTGGATGCGCAGCCGGGGCGCGTGGTGGTGCAAGATGAGCGTTTTCAGCACGGCCACGAGATAGACCCAAAAGCCGCGCAGCCGTTTGAGACGCTTGGCCTCCACCGACACCTGCGCATCAAAGCCCACCCCGCAGCCGTTGTCGAAATAACGCGCCCGCCCATCGGCCTCGCGGATGTGTCCCACGTCTACCACCTGCACGCGACCGTCGAACAGACGCCGGCAGGCGGCCAGCGGATCTAGAGGGATGCCTGCCAGCCAGGCAAAGTCGTTGCCCGACCCGGTCGGGATGACGCCCAAAGTCGTCAGGTGGTTGTTGTTGGCTCGCATCAGCCCGTTGACCACTTCGTTGACCGTGCCGTCGCCGCCCACGGCCACCACCAGCTCGCAGCCCTGGCTGGCGGCCTCTTGGGCCAGCGCGGTAGCGTGCCCCACTGTCTGCGTTTCTATCCATTCCATCTCGAGCCCGGCTTTTGCTGCGCCGTCGGCCAGGCACGCGCGCAGCGCGGGTTCCAACCGCGCCGCCCGCCCTCCGGCGGCCATAGGATTAAAAATGACGCGCACATTCGTCATTCGTCTCTCGTCTTTCGTCTTCAATCCCCCAGCCGTTCCAAAACGGGCCGTATGGCCTGGGCCGCCCGCGCCCGGTGGCTGATGCGATTCTTTTCTTCGGCCAGTAGTTCGGCCATGGTGCAATTTTGGTCGGGAATGAAAAAGACCGGGTCGTAGCCAAAACCACCGTCGCCCCGGGGCGCGGCGATGATGCGGCCCTCACACACACCTTCGGTCTCCCACGTCTGCCCATCGGGTGCGGCAACCACGATGACGCAGCGGAAGCGGGCCGTGCGCCGATCAGTGGGCGCGCCCGCCTGGTCCAGGGCGCGCAGCAGCGCCGTCACGCGGTCGGCGTCGTCGCCGAGGGCATAGCGGGCCGAGCGCACGCCGGGCGCGCCGTCGAGCGCGTCCACCTCCAGCCCCGAATCATCGGCCAGCGCCAGCAACCCGCTGGTCCGGGCATAGGCGATGGCCTTGAGGCGGGCGTTTTCGGCGTAGGTGTCGCCGCTCTCAACCACTTGCAAGTCCAGCCCCAGGTCGGCGGGCGTCACCAACTGGAACGGCACACCGGTGAGCAAGGCTTCATACTCGCGCAGTTTGCCCCGGTTGTGGGTGGCAATGAGCAAGTTTTTTATCATGGCGCGAAATATAGCATAGATGAGCCACAACGCAAACCGTGGGTTGGGCTTTTGCTCTTTGTCCCGTCATCGGGTATAATCGCGCCGTTGCATCGAGCTTTCAGCTTTCAGCTATCAGCTACCAGCGCCCGGTCAAGACCGAAGACTGGTCGTCGTTGACGAAGGAGAAAGAATTGTGTCCACAGCATCTTTAGAGATCAGACCGGTCCAGACGCCGGCCGAAAAAAAAGCGTTCATCGAGTTGCCGTGGAAGATTTACCGCGACGACCCGAACTGGGTGCCGCCGCTGTTGTCAATGGCCCACGAAATCATCGACACGGCCAAGCACCCGTTTTACGAATTTGCCCGGCTGGCCCTGTTCAATGCCTGGCGCGGCGACCGGCTGGTAGGCCGCATCGGGGCCATCGACAATCCTCGGCACAACGAAACCCACACCGACCAGGTCGGTTTTTTCGGCTTCTTCGAGGCCGAGAACGACCCGGAGGCCGCTCATGCGCTGTTCGACGCGGCTGCCGATTGGCTGCGGGCGCACGGCAAAGGCGCCATGCGCGGGCCGGCCAATCCCTCGGTCAACGACGAGTACGGTCTGCTGGTGGATGGTTTCGACAGCCCGCCGGTGGTCATGATGACCTACAACCCATCCTATTACGTGAACCTGGTCGAGGGCTATGGTTTCCAAAAGGCCATGGATCTGTGGGCCTGGTACGTGCCGACGGCCATTTTTGGCGGGACCAAAGCCGATCAATTGCCCGAAAAACTGGTGCGGGTGTCCAACGCCGTGCGTAAACGCTACGGCTACACGGTCCGCAACTTGAACATGAAAGACTGGGACAACGAGATCGCCAAAATCAAAGCAGTGTATCGCAGCGCGTGGGAAAAGAACTGGGGCGCCATCGCCCTAACCGATCACGAGTTCGAGCACACCGCCAACGGTCTCAAGCAAATGGCCGATCCCGATCTGGTGTTTATCGTCGAAGACAAAGACGGCGCGGTGGTCGGCATGTCGGTTTCGCTGCCCAATCTCAACCAGGCCTTGCTCAGAGCATACCCCCGCCCCGGCACGCCCGAATTTGTGACTCTGCTCAAGATGTTGTGGCATTGGAAAGTACGCCCGTGTATCAACAGCGTGCGCGTGGTGCTGCTGGGGGTATTGGAGCCGTATCGCGGGCGGGGAATCGACGCGCTCTTGATTCACGAAACCGCCCAGACGGCGTTGAAAAAAGGCTACACCTGGGGTGAGATGTCGTGGATTTTGGAGAACAACGACATGATGAACCGGGGCATCGAGATGATGCAGGCGCACGTGTACAAGACGTATCGGATTTATCAAAAGGCGTTGTGAAACGGCCTGCCCTGAGCCTGTCGAAGGGTGAAACGTGATGAGTGAAACACCCGTACAGTCGCGGTCTCATGCTTCAACCAGCCGGAATGCGATTCGGGCGTTGTTGGGCGACCGGAATTTCTTTGCCCTGTGGCTGGGGCAGTTGCTCTCGCAGGTCGGCGACCGCTTTCGGTTCGTGGCCGTGTTGGTCATCGTAAACGGTTTGACCGGCGGCGACCCGTTGGCGATTACCGTATTGACTTTTACCGTTGTCATTCCACAATTCGTCTTCGGCCTGTTGGGCGGGACCGTGTCGGACCGGGTGGATCGCAAGACGGTGATGATTGTGTCTGACGTGCTGCGCGGGCTGTTGGTGCTGCCGGTGTTGTTGGTGGACAACCCGGCCCGGTTGTGGATCATCTACCTCTGTTCGATCGGGATGGAGATCATTAGCGTCTTTTTCTACCCCGCTCGCAACGCCGTGGTCCCCAATATCGTCGGCCCGGGCCAACTGATGACGGCCAATGCGTTGATGCAAGGCAGTTATGTGACGGCGTTGATCGCCGGCTCGGCGCTGGCCGGTTACTTGACCCGCACGCTGGGGACCGACTTTGCCATCCTCGTGAACTGCGCGACCTTTTTCTTCTCTGTGGGCGCGATTGCCGTCATGACGATTCCTCAAGTCAGCGCCGTGCTCAACGGCGAGCGCTTGACCACCACCGAGCTGTGGCGCGAGATCAAGGCCGGCCTGCGCTTTATCTGGAGCCGCAAAGACTTGCAAACCGTGCTGGTGGTGACGGCGGTGGCCATGTTGGGGCTGGGCGCCATTATCGTGCTGGGGATTTCCTATCTGGAGACGCGGTTGAACGTACAGGCCGAGGGCTACGGCAACACGGTGGCCTCGGTGGGGATCGGCATTCTGATCGGCGGCGTGGTGCTCAGCCGCATCGCCAGGCGGGTGGCGGCCAACGTGTTGGTGGGCGGCAGCCTCATCGTGGTCGGCGTGGCCATGATCGCCTTTGCCGGGGCAGGGAATTACACGGTCGTGCTGATCGCCGCCGTCATCATCGGGCTGTGTCTGGTCGTGGCCCGCGCCTCGCTCGATACGTTCACGCAGGCCCTGGTGCCCGACGAGATGCTGGGGCGGGTGCAGGCCAGCGTGCAGATGACGCTGGCCGTGGCGACTGCAACGGCCCAGGGACTGGCGGGCGTGCTGGCCAAGCTGCTGAACAGCGTGGAAAATGTGTTTGTCCTGGCCGGTCTGGTCACTATCCTGGCCGGGGTGACGGCTATCCTCACCCTGCGCGACGCCGCCCGCGAGATGGCCAACAGCGCGCTGGTGCGTGCACCGCATTAAGCGTCCACTGTGGTACTATTTGGCTATACCAACTGGCGCTACTTTGCTCTACTCTATCTGTGATCCGGCGCTGGTAGCGGCGACTTGAGTTGACCCAAGTCGCCACTATATACAGAGAAACGTGAGGGCCAATGACCGTTAGCGCGCGTCCGACAGGCATGCGGGCCTTTGTTATCGTGTGGGCCGGCCAGATGGTCTCGCTGTTCGGCAGCGCCATGAGCTGGTTTGCCTTTACCATCTGGGCCTGGCAAACCACCGGCGAGGCCACCGTCCTGGCGCTGGTGAGTTTTTTTTCCTTTGGCCCGACCCTATTGCTCAGTCCCGTCGCGGGCGCGCTGGTGGACCGTTGGAACCGCAAGCTGGTCATGATGCTCAGCGACGTGGCGACCGGTCTGGCCACGCTGGCCGTCCTGGTGCTTTACGCCACTGACACTTTGCAAATCTGGCATCTGTACGTCATCGCCATCCTGGCCGGGGCGTTTGGAGCGTTCCAGTTCCCGGCCTATTCGGCCGCGGTGACGACGATGCTGCCCAAAGAGCAATACGCTCGCGCCGAGGGCATGGTGGGTATGGCCGAGGCCGCTGCGGGCGTCTTTGCGCCGGCGCTGGCGGCGATTCTGTTTGTCCACATGGGGTTGCCTGGCATCTTGCTGATTGACCTGCTGACGCTCGTCTTGGCGCTGGGTACCTTGTTCAGCGTGCACGTTCCGCAGCCGCCCGTTACCGCAGCCGGGAAAGAGGGGCAGGGCAGCCTGTGGACCGAGTCGCTTTACGGATTTCGTTATATTTCAAGACGCTCCAGCCTGTCGGCCTTGCAGGCGCTTTTCGCGGTCGGCAATTTTTTCGAGTCGCTGGGCTTGACTCTGGTGGCGCCGATGCTCCTGGCCCGCACGGGTAACGATGAAATCGTGCTGGGGAGTGTGCAGTCGGCCGGCGCCGTCGGTGGGGCGATTGGAGGGGCGCTGCTCATCGCCTGGGGGGGACCCAAGCGCCGCATCCATGGGGTATTGTTGGGATGGGCGTGCGCCAATCTGCTGGGGATGTCGTTGATGGGGCTGGGGCAGGGTCTGGTGATTTGGCTCGCGGCCAGCTTTTGCGCCGACCTGTTCACCCCCTTTGTCAACGGCTCCGACCAGGCGATCTGGCAAAGCAAGGTGGCACCCGACGTGCAAGGGCGCGTTTTTGCCACCCGCCTGCTCCTTTCCCAGGCCACCATTCCCATCGCTATGTTGCTGGCCGGTCCTTTGGCCGATAACATCTTTGAACCGGCCATGCGGCCAGACGGGCGTCTGGCGCAGGCTTTTGGGTGGCTGGTGGGCACAGGACCCGGGGCCGGCATGGCCCTCATTCTGGTTTTCGCGGGCGGCGTGGGGGTTTTGATTAACCTGGGTGGGTATGCCTTTCGCGCCGTGCGCAACGCCGAAGACCTCTTGCCAGACTATGACGGAGCGGTCGTAGCGGCGACAGAAGCGTGAAACCCATGAGCTTGGCGAAAACGTCCGCAGGGTTTGAAGTTCAGATCGCGCACAGCGTCACCGAGTTCGGTCAGGCGGCGTGGGACCGGCTGGGGTCGGAACGCCCTTTTGCCAGCTACCGCTGGTATCGCCTGGGCGAGACGGTTTTGACCCAAGACAGGCCCATCTATGTGCTCCTGGCCCGCGACGGCGAGCCAGCGGCCCGGGCCACCTTTTGGCTCACCCGAGACGAGCCGCTCGACATGGGTCCCCGACTCATCGTCGGTTATGTGCTGCCGGCCCTCATGCGCCGCTGGCCGCTGTTGTTATGCCGCTCACCCCTGGCCAGCAGTTCCGGGCTGATTCTTCCCGCCGACCCCCACTTGCGCCAGGCGGCGCTGGAGACCATCGCCCAAGTGGCCCAGGAACTGGCTCAGCAGCATCGCGTGTCCTTTCTGGTGTTCGACTATTTGGAGCGCGAGGCCAAAGAATGGCCCTGGTGGCCGCAAGCCTTCATTCCGGCTGCGATCCCCGAACCGGGCACCCACCTGCGCATCGAGTGGCCCGACTTTGAGACCTATCTGAGCCAGTTGTCGCGCAAGCGCCGCAAACACTACCGCCAACACCAAAAGTACGGCAGCGATATGGGGGTGGAAATCAAGCTGCACCCATCTGTGACGCGCGTGGATGAGACGCTGGCCCTGATCCGCAACGTCGAGCAACGCTACCACGCGCCGCCGACCTACTGGACGCGCCCGCTGCTGGAAAACGCCGGGATGGTGGATTGTGTGTGGATCGCGGCGGAAATAGACGGACGGCTGGTCGGCTGTGAATTGATGGTGGGAGACCGAGGCCACTGGCGGGTGATGCTGCTGGGGCGGGATTATGAATTCGAGTTTGTGTATTTTTTGCTGGGCTATGCGGACATTCGCTACGCCATCGAAAGCGGCGCGCAAGTGCTGCATTGGGGCACGTGCACCTACGAGGTGAAGCAACGCCTGGGTTTCGAGCTGGAGAGCAACGAACACCTGGTTTTCACGGCGCGAAATCGGGGGCTGCGCTGGATGGGGCGAAAATTGGCGGCGCTGCTGGAATAGGTCGGCTGCGCGTTGCGGAGGTGGGGGAATGGACATCCAAACGTTTCAGGCTTTGCCCAGGGCAGAGGTGGCCCAACTGGTGCGCTCGGCCGGGCCCAAGGTATGCGTTTTTCCCATCAACGGGACGCGCCGCTGGTTCATGTTGGAGCACGCCGCAGCGCAGGAGACCTACCTGGAAAAGATGTTTCAACGTCACATCGAGCTGTACCAACTGCTCTTTGAGCACGGCCTGGATACGTTGTTGACGCCCATATTCGGCCCGGACATCATGGAACGGGGGGCAGATTATTTACACATGGCCGTCGCCGGGTTGACCGACCTGGCGACCCACCGCACCTTTCTCGAATTCTACGCGCGTTACCAGGTGCGGGTGCGCTTTTACGGCGACTATCGCCAGGCATTCGATTCGACGCCATACATGTACCTGCTGGACCTCTTTGACACATTGGCCCGGCAGACGGCGCAGCACGAGCGCCATCGGCTCTTTTTTGGCCTGTTCGCCCACGACGCCGCCGAGACGGTCGGGCGACTGGCGATTCGTTACCACGCCGAACATGGGTGCGCGCCCGACAAACGCACCCTGGTCGAGCTGTACTATGGAGAATACGTGCCGCCGGTGGACCTGTTTATCGGTTTCGACAAATTCTGCGCCTTTGACATGCCGCTCATCGCTACGGGCAACGAAGATCTCTACTTTACCGTCTGCCCGTCGCCCTATTTGACGGAATGGCAATTACGCGAAATTCTGTACGACCACCTGTATACGCGCCGTGAAGCAGAACCGGACTATGCCGCTATGCAGCCGGATGACTGGGCCTCGATGAGGGCCTTTTACCGGGCCAACATGGACAGAACGCTGGGGGTCGGCGCAAAGCACAAACGGGGCGGTTTTTGGGTTCCGCTGCCGCAGGTCGAACTGCCGGACGGCTTGATAGAATCGCTGGTTTAGGACGCAGGGAGGATTTGGGGGGAACATGGATCTGCGTCAGAACGTGCACCATTTGCTGCAGCAGGCTGGACCGGGCCGCATCAGCAGCTCTGCCTACGACACGGCCTGGATCGCCCGTTTGGGTGAGCTGGACGCGGCGCTCAGCGAGCAGGCGATGGAGTGGTTGCGGGCCACGCAGCTCGCCAACGGGAGCTGGGGGGCCAACGAGTTGCGCTATTATCACGACCGCGTCGTGTGCACGCTGGCCGCCGCCACCGCGCTGGCGAAACACGGACAATCCCGCGACCGGCTGCGCTGGCAGCGCGCGCAGTTGGCGTTAGAGACCGCCACCAAGGGTTTATTGGCCGACCCCGCCGGGGCGACCATCGGTTTCGAGATGATCGTGCCCACTTTGCTGGCCGAGGCCGAGGCATTGAGCCTGATGAGCTGCCACAACGACCATATCCTGAGTCAGTTGGCCGGGTATCGCGCGGCCAAGCTGGCCGCACTGCCCCACGGCGTCATCAACCGCTGTGTCACGGTGGCCTTTTCCGCCGAGATGGCCGGCTCGGATGGGCTACAATTGTTCGACGTTGCCAATTTGCAAGAAACCGACGGCTCTGTGTGTCACAGCCCTTCGGCGACGGCCTACTTTGCCATGCACGTGCGCCCTCAAGACCCGGCGGCCCTGCAGTACCTGCGCCAGGTCACGTTTCACGGCAGCGCCCCCAACGTCTCGCCCTTTAACGTGTTTGAGCGGGCCTGGGTATTGCTCAACCTGGCGCTGGCCGGCCCCCTGGACGACGAGACCCTGGCGCTGTGCCGGCCTCACCTCGATTTTTTGCAGCAAGATTGGACGTCGGGCCGGGGGGTGTGTTGGGCGGCCGGCCACGAACCCAAGGACGGCGATGACACCGCCGTCACCTACGCCGCGCTGACCCGTTTTGGGCGCTCGGTGGATTTGCAGGCCATCCTGAGCTATGAGCTGGAGGAGCACTTTTACTGCTTCCCGTTAGAAGCCAACCCTTCCATCAGCGCCCACGTCCACATCCTGGACGCCTTGCGGCAATCCGGTTTAGAGATAGAACATCCCGCGGTGACCAAGGTCTTGAAATTTCTGTTTCGGACCCAGACGTTACAACTGTTCTGGTTTGACAAATGGCACGCATCGCCCTATTATCCCACGGCGCACGCCGTGATTGCCGCGGCGGGTTACGTCGATTGGCTGGTTGACGATGCCATTTTTTGGATTCTCGAAACGCAAAATCGAGACGGTTCCTGGGGCTATTACATATCCACTGCCGAAGAGACAGCCTACTGCCTGCAAGCGTTGGTTGTGTGGAAGCGCCACGGCGGGTACGTGCCCGCCGACGCGCTGCTGCGGGGGGCGGCGTGGCTGCGAGACCATACGGAGCCACCCTATCCACCTTTGTGGATCGGCAAATGTCTCTATTGCCCGATCCTGGTGGTCCGTTCGGCCATTCTAAGCGCCTTGATGCTGGTAGAGCAGGAGTAAAAGGACATGGAGACCATACGGCGTTTGTGGACGATTTCCTCGGCCGACCCCGACGAGCAACGGCGTTCGTGGTTGCTGAACATCATGCTGGCGGCCATCGCGGCGTTCGCGCTGTTGGCTATCTTGGCGACGGCGGTCGTCAGTCTGACGGGCGAAGTGGGCGAGCCTGGCCCGCACATCCTCTATCTGGGGAGCGCTGCCGCGCTGCTCGGCATCGCCGTCATCTTTGCCATCAACCGCTTCTGGTCCGGCTCGCTAGCCAGCGCGATCTTTCTCTTGTTCCTGGTGGGGTTGTTTGCCTTTGCCGATGAGCCGCAAGAAGTCGTAGATGGGCGCTCGCTGTTCCTATTCGCCATCCCCATTCTCATGGCCAGCGTCCTGTTGCGGCCTTATGCCAGCTTTTTCCTGGCCGCTCTGAGCGGTCTGGTCATCGTCATTATCACTCTGACCACCCAAGAGTTTGCGCCCAACGTGCCGGCGATTCTCGGCTTCTTTGCCATAGCTGTGGTCTCCTGGCTGGCCGCTCGCAGCCTGGAACGGGCGCTGGCAGAGCTGCGCGCCATCAATCGGGAGCTGGATCAACGGGTAGAACAGCGCACCCGCGACCTGGCCGCGGCGCTGGCGCGTGAGCAAGCCGAGGCCAGCAAAAACCAGGCTATCCTGGAGGGCATCGCCGACGGCGTGATCGTGTTCGACAATGACGGAAAGGCCATCGTCGCCAACCCCGCCATCGCCCGCCTCGTGGAGCAAGCCCCACACAGGATCATCGGCCAGGACATCGGCGCCTTGATGGGTGAGCAGGTGGACGCGACCAGCCGAGAGATGATCGCCAACCTGTTGGACGAAGGAGGATCACAGGCTCCCAGCATCAGATTCGACTGGGGGCGCAAGACACTTTCTGTGAGCGTGGCGCCGGTGCGGGCCACCCCCGACCGGGTGACCGGCACGGTGGCCGTGTTTCGCGACTATACCCGCGAGGCCGAAGTCGAGCGCATGAAGAGCGCTTTTGTGTCGATGGTGTCTCACGACCTGCGCACGCCTCTCAGCGCCATCATTGGTTACGCCGACATGCTGCGCGAATCTGTGTACGGCCCGCTCTCCAGGAAGCAGTTGGATGCGATGGAACGCATTGCCGCCAACGCCCAACGCCAATTGAGCATGATCAACAACATTTTGGACCAGGCGCGGATCGAAGCCGGCAAGCTCACCCTGCACATCGCGCCTTTTGATCCGCGCAAGCTGCTGGCCGATACGGAATCGGTCATGGGCGTGCTCACGCGCAGCAAGGGGCTGGAGCTCCGCTACCAAATCGACGCGGACGTGCCCGCCCAGCTACCCGGCGACCAACAACGTTTACACCAGATCATCGTCAACCTGGTCAACAACGCCATCAAGTTCACCGAACAAGGCAGCGTGACGGTGCGCATCTACCGGCCCGACCCACAGCATTGGGCATTGGATGTCACCGACACGGGGCCGGGCATCCCGCCCGAAGCCCAGTCCTACATCTTTGAGCCTTTTCGACAGGTGGATGGCTCGATCACGCGCGAGCACACGGGCGTCGGCCTGGGGCTTTCCATCGTCAAGCAACTGACCACTTTGATGGGGGGCCAGGTCGAGCTGACCAGCCAAGTAGGTCACGGCAGCACGTTTACCATCGTTTTGCCGTTCACTTTCGGAGAGGAGGCCGTATCTTGAACGAACCCCTGGCGCTGATTATCGAGGACGATTACGACCTGGCGACCATTTTTGACGAGGCGCTCAAGGCCGCCGATTTTGAGACCGAGGTCATTCGCACCGGCGACGCGGCCGTGCGACGATTGTTGACGGCTCAACCCAGCGTCGTGGTGTTGGACCTGCACCTGCCCCACGTCTCTGGGGTGGACATCCTGAATCAGATTCGCGCCGACCCGCGTCTGACTCAGGCCCGGGTCATCGTGACCACCGCCGACGTGCGCCTGGCCGAGACCCTGCACGACCAGGCCGACTTGGTGCTGGTCAAGCCGGTCAGCTTTACCCAACTGCGCGACATGGCCCTGCGCTTGCGCGGGTCTTGAGCGATGACGTTGACCCGAGTTACAGCACCAATCGCATCGGTTGCTCCAACGCTGCCTTGAACGCCACGAGAAACTGCGCCGCCTCAGCCCCATCTGTCACCCGATGGTCGGCCGAGAGCGTCACTTTCATGCGCACGCCAACGGCCAGCTCGCCGTCCTCGTTCACCACCGGCACGCGCCGCACGGCGCCGATAGCCATAATGGCCGCCTGCGGCGGGTTGATAATGGCGATAAAGTCTTCCACGCCAAACATCCCCAGGTTACTGAGCGTGAACGTGCCGCCCACCATATCGTCGGCCTGCATGCGACCTTCGCGGGCGCGGGCGATGAGTTCCTGCGACTCTTGGGCGATTTGCGCCAGCGATTTCTTGTCGCAGTCTTTGAGCACGGTGGTCAGCAAGCCGGTCTCGCGCGCCACGGCCAGGCCGACGTTGATCCGGTTGTGCACGTGGACCTCGGCTCCCTCAAAAGAGGCATTGAGGTTGGGGAATTGGCGCAGCGCAATGGCTGCCGCCTTGATCAACAAGTCGTTGATCGAGATTTTGGTCTCATCCGGCATCATCGGGTTGAGCTGCTGGCGCAGCGCCATCGCCGCCGCCATGTCGATCTCTATCGTGACGTAAAAGTGGGGCGCCTGGGTCTTGCTCTCGGCCATGCGCCGCCCGATGGTCTTGCGCATCGGCGACAACGCCACGACGCGATACTCGTCGGGCGTCGGCGGATGGGCGGGCGTCGGGATGGGCGGGGCGGGGGGCTGTGCAGGGATTTTTTCGCGCTCGCGCAAATAGGCCTCCAAGTCGCGCTTGACCACCCGCCCGCCAGGCCCCGTGCCCTGCACGTGGGTCAGGTCGATGCCCAGTTCGTCGGCCATACGGCGCGTGACCGGCGAGGCCACAGTCCGGCCAGGCTCCACGGCGGGCGCTCCCTCCACCACCACAGGCGCGACGATGGCCGGCGCTGCCGCAGTCTTGGCCGGGGCCGCTGCGACGCCCAGCGCCGCCAGGTCGATCGGTTCGTCCGCCGCGCCGATGACAGCGATGGGCCGGCCCACCGGCACCACTGCTCCGGCCTCCACCAGCAACGCGCGCAACACCCCGCTCTTGAAAGGATTTACTTCTACGTTGGCCTTGTCCGTCTCGATGATGGCGATCACGTCGTCTTCGGCCACCGCGTCGCCCACCTTTTTCACCCACTCGACCAGCACCCCTTCGGCCATGTCGAAACCCAGTTTGGGCATTGTGATTATTTCAGCCACGAGTACGCCTCCCAAGATTGCTTTACCACCAAGACACCAGGACACCAAGGACCCTAAAGACACAAAGGATTGGTGAGCCTTCGTGTCTTGGCGTCCTTCGGGCTGAGCCTCAGGACGAAGCCTTGGTGGTTAAAGATACAAAACATCCTTCACAGCGCTGACGATGTTTTCGACTTGCGGCAGCGCCATCTGCTCCAATCGCTGGTTGTAGGGCAGCGGCACCTCGGCCTGCGCCACCCGCCGGATCGGGGCGTCCAGATGGTCAAAAGCCAGCTCGGTCACGCGGCTGGCGATTTCGGCCCCGACGCCGTAGGCTCGCCAGCCCTCCTCCACGACGACCATGCGGTTGGTCTTGTGCACCGACGCGACGATGGGCCGCGTGTCCAATGGGCGCAACGTGCGCAAGTCAATAACTTCGGCCTGGATGCCCTCTTTTGCCAGCTCTTCAGCGGCCTGCAGCGAAGTCTGGAGCATCTTGGAGTACGAGACGATGGTCACGTCGCTGCCCTCGCGCTTCACATCCGACACGCCGATGGGCACGAGATAATCCTCGTCGTCGGGCACATCGCCGCGCACCTGGTACAGCGTGGCGTGCTCGATGAAAAAGACCGGGTCGTCGTCGCGGATGGCCGCCTTGAGCAGGCCTTTGGCGTCGGCGGGTGTGGCGGGGGCCACCACCTTGAGGCCCGGAAAGTGGGCAAACACCACGTCGGGCGTCTGCGAATGGGTCGCGCCCAACTGTCGCCCCCCGCCGCCCACCGTGCGCACCACCAGCGGGCACGTCATCTGCCCGTTGAACATATAGTGCAGCTTGGCGGCGTGGTTCACAATCTGGTCCATGGCCAGGAAGGCAAAGTTGATGGTCATGATCTCGGCCACCGGGCGCAGACCGGCGATGGCCGCGCCCACCGCCGCGCCGACGATGACCCCCTCGGCGATGGGTGTGTCGCGCACGCGCTCCTCGCCAAACTCGTCCAGCATACCGCGTGTGACGGCATACGTGCCACCCCACACGCCAATCTCCTCGCCCATGATGAACACGCGCTCGTCGCGGCGCATTTCTTCTCTCAGGGCCTGACTGATCGCTTCTCTAAAGGTCATGTGCGCCATTTTATACTCCATTGAGGTGCGTCGCACCTGGTTAGCGATGCGGAATCGGATTCACATAGACGTGCTCGCACAGCGCCGCGTCGTCTGGTTCGGGGCTTTCTTCGGCATAGCGCACCGCTTCAGTCAACTCGGCATCCACGTCTTGCCACACTTGCTCCAATCCGGCTTGGTCGACGACTTGTTGAGCGACGAGATAGTCACCAAAGCGGCGGATGGGGTCGCGCTCGCGCCATTCTTCAATCTCTTGTTTGCTGCGATAGCGTTCCGGGTCGCCCATCGAATGGCCCGCGTAGCGATAAGTGATCGCCTCCAGCAAGAATGGGCCGTTTTGACGGGCGTGGGCCAGCGCTTTTTTTACAGCCGCAAAGACTTCGAGCACGTTCTGGCCGTCTATCTGGGCATTGTCAATGTCATAGGCGCAGCCTTTTTCGAAAATGTTCGACACCGCCGAAGCGCGCCCGACCTCGGTCCCCATGCCATAGCGGTTGTTCTCGACCAGATAAACCACCGGCAGCTTCCACACCGCCGCCAGATTGACCGACTCGTGGAAATAGCCGATGTTGGTCGAGCCTTCGCCAAACACACACACCACCGCGCCGGGCTGCTTTTGGTAGCGCAGGGCCAGCCCGACGCCGGTCGCCAGCGGCAGATGCCCGCCGACGATGGCGTGCCCGCCCCAGTAGTGGCGCTCGGCGCTGGCCATGTGCATCGAGCCGCCCTTGCCGCCGCTGACGCCCGTGGCCTTGCCCAGCAGCTCGGCCACGACCCGCCGGGGCTCCAGGCCACGAGCGATGGCCCAGCCGTGGTCGCGGTAGGCCGTTAGCAGGTGGTCGTCCGTCTGCATCGCCTTGCACGCGCCGACGGCGATGGCCTCCTCGCCGATGTACAGGTGCAAAAAGCCGCCGATTTTGCCTTGCGCGTACAGCTCGGCCGATTTTTCCTCCAGCCGGCGGATGAGCACCATCTGCCGGTGCATTTCCAATAATTCATCGTGAGACAATTCCATGGTCACCTTTACCTCCTTGTAAGGCCACGCCGTCGGCCCGGGTGTGACAATTCTAGTTTACCACATTTCATCGTTTTATCCATCTCGACGGCGGATAATAACACGGTGCATTGGGTTTGCCTAGCAGCTGTCGGAGAGACGTAGTTTAGCCCCTTGTGGGCGTCCAAAATGGGCGCAAAACGGGCGCAAGGCCCTATATTACAGGGTTCTCCGGCAGGCTGCTAGTTGCCTGTCGGAGAGACGTAATGAAGCCCCTTGTGGGCGTCCAAAATGGGCGCAA
>DAOTXN010000164.1:0-35441 GCA_034435435.1 Anaerolineae bacterium
AGACAATTCTGACCGGCTTTCGCAAATCATACTACTTGCGAGATATAAGCTAGTCGGCAAAGATGCAGAAACCGGCAAATTACAGTGCGGCAGTCTGGCTTTATCGAAATACACTATGCCGTAATTTCAGAAAAAATAGTCGGCTGGCAAAAAGAGCAGCTTTGGGCGACGCTGGACGCAGTCACGGCTTTCGAGCCGGCTTGAGCCGGCGGCAAGCTGGAGGACCATGGCGCATCAGCGAGACACATTGCAAAACTGGTTGGGCACCCTCAAGCAAGTCCTTTACGGGATGACCACCCATGAATGGGTGCGGGAGGTCGAGCAGCAGCGTGGGAGCGTCGAGCGGCTGTTCGTGCTGATGGTTTTCGGCGATCTACTGGTCGGCATACCCATTCTGCCTCCCTATTATTGCTTGCGGCTGCTGCCTTTTATCGTGCCGCGCCTGGAAGGTTGGCGGCGCAGTATGTTGCGCGAGCGCGACTTGACCGATCTGGCCGATTTTGATACCTAGCAGCCTGTCGGAGAGATGTAATTTAGCCCCTTGTGGGCGTCCAAAATGGGCGCAAAACGGGCACAAGGCCCTATATTACAGGGTTCTCCGACAGACTGCTAGAGCTTGAGGAGATTACAATGTCAGACGAAGAAAAACGTAGCTTGCTCGATTCTGTCAAAGGCATGTTGTACGGCATGGCCGGGCACGACATGGCTCGCTACGCCCTCAAAACCCGCGGCAGCATGGAGCACCTGTTCATCCTGATCACGATGGGCGACCTGCTGGGCGTGCCCATCCTGCCCCCCTATTACTCGCTGCGCCTGTTGCCCTACGTCGTGCCCCAGATTAGCACCTGGAAGCGGCGCATGTTGCGCGAGCGCGACTTGACCGACGCATTGGCCTGAGGCGCATCAAACGGAGACAAAACCATGTCATTGGCACGCATTTTCCAAGAGCATCCCGAAAGACGCTACATCGAATTCGGCGGCAAGGGTGGACTGGGCAAGACCACCTTTTCCGCCGCCACTGCCTACTGGCTGGCCAGCCAAGGCCACAAGGTGCTGGTCTTTTCGGTGGACCCCCAGGCCTCCCTTTCCGACATCTTTCAACGCGACATTTTTGGTAAAGGGGCCGTGGAGATCATGCCCAACCTGTACGCTCAAGAGATCGATGCCGACCAGCACATCAAAGAATATCAGAACCAGATCCGCCAGAAAATCCTGGATATGTACGGCTTTGAGGAGGTGCCCGAAGAGATCGAGAACTATATCCGGGCCGCAGCAGCCGAACCGGCCATGGAAGAGAGCGCCATCTTTGACGCCGTGGTAGATATTGTCGTGGGCGGCGAATATGACTATTACATCTATGACCTGGTTCCGCTGGGTCACGCTCTGTATTATCTAAGCATGGCCAGCGTCTACGACGAGTGGATCGACAAAATCACCAAACTGCGCGCCGAGATGGCCGAGTATGAGCAGGTGGCGGCGGTGATGAAACGAGACAAAGACTCGCAGGAAGACCAGATTTTGAGTGAGCTACAAGATATCAAGTACCGCATCAATATGTCCTCCAGCATCCTGACCGACCGCGAAAAAACCGCCTTTTTCTTCGTCATCATCCCCGAAGAGATGGCTATTCTCGACACACAAAAAGCCGCCGGCCTGTTCGCCAAATACAATGTGCCCATCTCTGGCTACATTGTCAATCGGGTCATTCCAGCGGCGCTGGCGCAGCAAAATATCCCCGATTACCTGCGCCACCGGCTGGACATGCAGGCAGGTTACCTGACCAAGATCGACGCTACCTTTGGCGCGGAGGTCCTGGCCCGCGTCCCCGAATTCGAGCGTGACATCACCGGCCTGGCCATGATCGAGCGCATGGCCGCGGCCATGTTTGAAAACCAGGAGGAGGCGGTCTGATGATCGAAAAGACAATGCAGCAGTTTGTGGCCGAACACCCTGGCCTGAAATATAGCTTTTTCGGCGGCAAGGGCGGCGTCGGCAAGACCATCCTGGCCGGCGCGATGGCCCTGTGGCTGGCTCAGCAGGGCAAGCGCACCCTCCTGGCCTCGACCAACCCGGTGCACAGTCTGACCAGCATGCTCGACCAGGACGTGCACGGCAAGCCGACGCCCGTAAAAGGGGTGAAAAACCTCACCGCCTACGAAATCGACACCAAAGACACTATCGAAAAGTCCAAAAAAGAAATCCGCGAAAAGATCGAGTGGTTCCTCAAATTCGCCGACATCAAGACCAAAGCCGACGAGTTTGTCGAGTCGGCCACCATGAACCCGGCTTTTGAAGAGTCGGCCATGTTTGAGAACATGATCGATTTGATGTTCGAAGACAAGTATGAAGCCTACGTCTTTGACACCGCGCCTACGGCCAACGCCCGCCGGCTGCTGGGCATGTCCAGCGTGTACTCGATGTGGGTCAACAAGATGGTGCAGAGCCGCGAAGAGGCCAAAAGCCTGCGCGAATTGCTTTCCTACAGCAAAAAGAAAGAAAAAGACCCGCTCATGGAGTACCTCATGACCTTCCGCGAGCGTATGGAAAATGCCAAAGAGCTGTTGACCGACGCGGCCAAAACCTCGTTTTTCTTCGTCACACTGCCCGAGGCGCTGCCCATCGCCGTCATCAAACGCTTCATCGCCTGGTTCCACGATTTTGGCATCCCCGTCGGAGGCGTCGTGGTCAACATGGTGATCGACAAAGAGTCCGTCGGCGCCGACGCGCCCGAATTCGTCGTCAACCGCGTGGCGATGCAAGATGACTATATGAGTGAAATCTGGCGCAGCTTTTCCGATGTGCGCGCCGTCTTGCCGCTCTTTGAGACCGAAGTTCGGGGTACGGCCATGTTGGCCCGCACCGCCGAAATGCTATTTGCCTGATGGCTGCTACCCTTGCGAAGGCCTCGCCGCGAGCTTTCCCAAACGGTCGAGCGCCTTTGCAAGGGCTCCGATGCACTGTGAACCCTCAACTCATCGTCGTTCTAGTGGGTCTTTTTTACATCCTCGCGGTCGGCGGCATGGCGCTTTTGAGGCGGGAGGGGTTGTCCAACCAGTTCGCTTTCGAGGCGCTGGCTATGATCGGGCTGGCGCTCGTGGTCGGATGGACGACCCGCATCATCGCCGACCCGGTTATTCTTTTCCTCTCACTCTATCTGGTCACCATGCGCGCCCGCTGGCTGACCGACCTGGCTAATTTTTTATTTCCCCGCCGGGGCTATGCCCCGGCCGCCCGTCTGTATGGTCTGGCTTTGCGCTTGTTCCCCGACCGCACCGGCCGTTTCATCGTGCTGGTCAATTGGGGGATCGCCCGTTTGCAGAATAGAGACCTCTCGGGAGCCATCTCGACGTTCCAGGATGTCCTGGAAAGGGCCGCGACCACGGGCGGATTAGGCCCCAAATACGAAGCGGCGTGTCGGTACAACCTGGGCATCGCTTTCCGCAAGGCCGGGGATGATTTGAAAGCCGTGCAGCAGTTTACCCACGTGATCGAATCGTTCCCGGCCTCGGTTTATGGCCAGGCCGCCGAGAGAGCACTCAAAGAAAGGCGCGAACGCGGCCCCCGCTCTTCTCAAGACGAATAAAAGCAAACTCGGAGAATAAGCCCGAGTCGTATTCCCAGGGTTAAAGACCAGGGCCGTGGGTCAACGAGTGGTCTACGACTATCGGGGCGATCTTGAAAAAGCAGGCTTGCGAACTGCCTTGTCTCATGTTAACATCGTCGTGGACCTTTATAACAAGGCCCTGAGTAAAAAGGCGCTGATCCCAGATTTGCGGACCTGGTTAGGAAATGCCATCCTGGAAGGAGGGATTGACCCTTTTCAAGACACGCGCTGGCTGCAGGATTATGAGCCGGCGGCCCCTCCGGATACTGCGTTGTTGGATAGGCTTGAGCGGGTCTACGAGCAGCAAGGCAAGACGTTCGCCCGCTACCTGGAAGCCATCTACTGCGCGGAGCGAGGCGACGGCATCGACCCAGTGGTCAAGAGAGCCATCAGCCATTCCAGGCCGCCGCGCTGGAGCGGGGTGGATTATCGCCCGGTGGATCGCGCCAGATTTCAAGAGGAGCAAATCGGTCATGGCACAGGATAGCGGTCGTCAGGCACCGACGACCGGGCCAGCGCAGCCTTTTATCAAGTGGGCCGGAGGCAAACAACGGCTGCTGGCTCAGTTTCAACCGTATTTTCCAGAGCGGTTTGAGCGTTACTTTGAGCCATTTGTCGGCAGTGGCGCGGTCTTTTTTGACTTGTGGAATACGCGCACCGACTTGACGGCGTTTCTGTCGGATTCGAATAAAGAACTCGTCAACTGCTATCGTATAGTACGAGATGAGCCGGATGCTTTGATTGCACTGTTGGCAGAGCACAAGCGTTTACATAGCCAGGAGCACTATTACACTGTAAGGGACTGTTTTTTGTCCCCAGATCTCACACCGGTCCAGCGCGCGGCGCGTCTGATTTATTTGAACAAAACTTGCTACAATGGTCTCTATCGCGTCAACAGTCAGGGACAGTTCAACGTGCCGCTGGGGAGCTACACATCGCCGGCTATTCTGGAGGAGGGCAAGTTACGCGCCGCGAGTCATGCCTTGCAGAACGCTGTTCTTACAACAAGAGACTTTCGGGATTGCCTGGCGCTGGCCCGAGCGGGTGATTTTTTTTATTTTGATCCCCCTTATCATCCCGTGAGTGCTACGGCCAACTTTGCCAATTACACCAATGCCGGATTTGGCGCGGAGCAGCAGCGTGCGTTGGCGGACCTTTTTCAGGCGCTGGATCGCCGGGGGTGTATCTTGATGTTGAGCAACTCATGGACGCCCTTTATTCTTGAGCTTTACCGGGAGTATACAATCGTGGAGGTGCGCGCCGCTCGCGCCATCAACTCGCGCGCGGATCGCCGCGGCAAGATTCGCGAAGTATTGGTCCTGAACCATCCGTCATACAAATGACGGGATTGATGGTCGTTAGACGATGTAAAGGAGCGCAATGATTGCTTACTTGAACGGCGCATTTCTGGAAAAAGAAAAAATTCTCATCTCGCCCGACGACCGGGGTTTTCTTTTTGCCGACGGCGTCTACGACGTGATCCGCGCCTACGATGGGCGGCTATTCCAAACCGAAGCCCATCTGCGGCGTCTGGAGCGTAGCCTGCGCGAGCTGCGCATTCACGGGTTGGAAGTGGATGGCATGCACGAGGTAGCTCAGAAACTCATCCACGACAATCACCTGAGTGCAGGTGACGCGATCGTGTATATACAGGTTACGCGCGGCGCGGCCCGGCGCACGCACGTCTTTCCCGATCCCCCGCCGCCGCCCACAGTGTACGCCTTTGCTGCACCCTATCGTACTCCGCCCGAGGATCTAAAGCGCGGTGTAAAGGTGCTGCTGGTACCCGACAACCGCTGGTCACGCTGCGACATCAAGACGGTGGCCTTGTTGCCGAACGTGCTGGCCCGACAGCGCGCTCAAGAAGCCGGGGCCCAAGAGGCCGTGTTTGTCCGCGACGGCGCGATCACCGAGGGCACGCACACCAACTTTTGTGCGGTATTTGACGGGGGACTGGTCACGGCGCCCAAGAGCCAGTACATCTTGCCTGGCATCACCCGGCAGGTAGTGTTGGACCTGTGCCACAAACTGGATATTCCAGTCAAACAGTTTCCCATCCTGGAAGAAAAACTGGCCCTGGCGGAGGAATGTATGCTCGTCGGCACCACTGTCGAGATCACACCGGTGAACAAGATCGACGGTCGCAAGGTGGCAGACGGCAAGCCCGGACCGATCACCCGTCAATTGCAGCAAGCCTTTTATGAATTGACGCACCCGGAATGAACGGGGCGCGATTCGCCCATCGCTGTGACTGGAACAGATTCGCCTGAGACGCTGAGCCGCACTCTTGACGCATCATTGAGCCTGTGTTATCTTTTAGTGGTCGGCAATCAGCGGTCGAATCTTGGGGTTTGTGGGTAATATGATGTCTAGCGAACAGATCAAAGCGGTTGGAATGTTGTCTGGAGGGCTGGACAGTCGCTTGGCGGTGTGCCTGGTGCAACAACAGGGCATCCAGGTATTGGGCTTGCATTTTTATACCGGCTTTTGCATCGCCAACCGCAACCGGCGGGTGGGGCGCGTGGAAAAGCCCAGCGCCCGCCACGAGGCGCTCGAAGCCGGCGCCGACCTGGACGTGCCGGTCGAGGTCACCGACGTGGCCCAGGAATACATAGCAGTGATATTAAATCCCCGCTACGGCTACGGGGCGGGCATGAATCCGTGCGTGGATTGTCGTATTTTTATGTTGCGCCGCGCCAAAGTCTATATGGAGCAGGTGGGAGCGCGCTTTGTATTCACCGGCGAAGTGCTGGGTCAGCGCCCCAAATCGCAGCGCCGCCAGCAACTGCGCACCATCGAGCGCGAAGCGGGATTAAAGGGATTGTTGTTGCGCCCATTGTCGGCCCGCCTGTTGCCGCCGACCATTCCCGAAAAGGAAGGCTGGGTAGACCGCGGCCAACTCCTCGCCATCAGCGGGCGCGGGCGCAAAGAGCAAATCGCCCTGGCCGGGCAGCTCGACATTGGCGCGTACCCTCAACCGGCCGGCGGATGTTGTTTTCTACCCGACCCCAACTTTGCCCGGCGCTTGCGCGATTTCATCGCTCACTATTCCCCCGAGGCCGTCACGCCGGAGCAGATGGCATTGCTGGCGGTGGGGCGGCACTTTCGCCTGGATGAGCAAGTCAAGGTCATCCTTGGACGCGACCAGGGCGAAAATAACTACCTGGCGTGGGCTGGCGCGGACCAGTGGCAATTCACCACTCCCGACCACCCCGGTCCTATCGCCGTGACAACCGATGAGTTGATGGAGGAACACGTCGCCCAAATTGCCGGGCTTGTAGCCTCTTTTAGCGATGGCAAAAACGGTTCCCGCGTGCGGGTCGAGGTGCGCCGCAACGGCGACGTTCGGCACGTATTTGTCATCCCGACCTCTCGCGACATTGCAAATTCGCGCCGGATTTGATAAAGTTCTTTTCCTGCCTGCCGATAATTCAAGAGAACATCGCTATGGACACACAAGCGGCGATTTTGATAGTCGAAGATGATCCGGGCATTCGTCGTGGCCTGGCCGAAGGATTGAGCGACAGCGGCTATCTGGTCGTGACGGCGGCCAACGCCGAGGATGCCCTGGCCCGCCTGGCGGTGATCTCGGTGGACCTGGCGTTGATCGACCTCAAGTTGCCGGGGATCGACGGCGTGGCGCTCATGCGTGAGGTGCGCCGGCTCTCCCCCGCGACCGTGTTGGTGATCATGACTGCCAACCCCTCCACCGATTCGGCCATCCAGTCGCTGCGCCTGGACGTGCACGACTATTTGCTCAAACCTTTTACCCTGGATCAGGTGGAGCAGGTCGTGCGCACGGGCCTGGAACAGCGCCGGCAGCAGGAACAGCGTGACATGTTGTTGCGCCAGTTGCAGCGTAGCCTGGCCGGCCTGCAAGCCTTGCAGCCTGTTGAACAGACGGCTCCGGCTCGCACCGGATCGGCGTCAGTGTCCGCGAACCCGGCGCTGATCAGTTGCGGCGAGATCGAGATCGATTTGCAGCGCCATGTGGCCCGCGCCGGCGACCGCGAGCTAGACCTCACTCCCACCGAGTTTAACTTTTTGGTCACGCTGGCCGACCGGGCCCCGGCAGTGGTCTCGCCCCAAGATTTGCTCTGCCAGGCCACCGGCTACCAGGCCGACCCTGCCGAGGCCCGGGAGTTGGTCAAATGGCACATTCACCATTTGCGCCGTAAAGTCGAGAGCGATCCCCAAAAGCCACGTTATATCGTCAACGTCCGAGGTGTGGGCTATCGCCTCGGCGGGTGACGCCTACTCCATTCCAACACATTCCCAACTTTTAGACAACCGCACAGCGGCTCCATTCCGCGAGAATAGAACTGTGATAGTTCTCTCTCGAAATTGCAGGAATGGAGCTGGAGATCGTGTCGGCGCTCAGTTTTTTAAAAAAGTGGAAAATAACTCGGGTTGGCGCAGCCGCCCTGGCGCTGATCGCGCTCCTTTCGACGTTTCTGTGGCCCCTGGCGAATCGCGCGGCGGCCAGCCCGTTCTCCGGTGATGCCGAGAGCATCCTCAATGATGCGTTGCTCCCCCCCGACGTGGCGCTGATGAGCCTCGGATTTGACAGCGCCGCCCCCGGATATTACCAGACCAGCGAATATCTGATCGGCCACGTAGCGGTAGGGTTGATTTTCCCCGAAAGCAACGGCGCGCGCGAGGAGCAAAAAGAAGATTGGACCGACGACGAGATCGAGCGGGTGCAGGCCGAGGTGCAGGCGGCGCTGGATTGGTGGGCCAGTCTGGAACCGGCGGCCCACTTGACCTTTACGGTCGAGACTCACGTCCGCGTGCCCACCGGTTACGAACCCATCACCCACAGACTGGGTGAGGAAAGGCTGTGGATCGCCGAGACGCTGGCCGCCCTCGGTTTTGAGAACAGCAGCTACTTTGCCGCCGTGCGCGATTACGCGAACGACCTGCGCGAGCGGGCCGGCTCCGATTGGGCCTTTGCCATCTTTGTGGCCGACAGCAGCGCCGACGGCGACGGTCGCTTTGCCGACGGCTATTTCGCCTACGCCTACATCGGCGGGCCGTATATGGTGATGACCACCGACAACAGTGGGTACAGCATCAACAACATGGACGCCGTGGCTGCTCACGAGATGGGTCACATCTTTCGCGCTTTGGACCAATACGCGGCGGCGGGGATGAAATGCGATTATCAGTCGGGCTATCTGGGGGTCAAGAACGGCAACAGCCTGGCCGGCGGCGACTGTGAGAGCGACGCGCCAAGCATTATGCGCGGCGGCGTGTCTCCTTTCCTGAACGGCTCGGTGGACTTTTACGCGCGGGGCCAGGTCGGTTGGTGGGACAGCGACGCCGATGGCGTGTTAGACCCAGTGGACGCCGCCCCAGAGATCACGGCTCATTTGGACGCGGTCGAAGGGGAGAACGCCGACCTACTGACCTTCTCCGGTCAGGCCTGGCAAGCGCCGGTGCCCTCGCCCAACCTGAGCGACGTCAGCATCAGCCGCATCGCCAGCGTGGGGGCCAGGGTAGACGGGGCCGCCTGGACCGAGGCCACGCCGACGGACGGCGCGTTTGATACCTTGAGCGAGACTTTTCGGCTCCAGGTCGGGCCGCTGGCGCCCGGGCTGCACACGCTGGAAATCCAGGCCGTGAACATGATGGGGCTGGCCTCCGCCGCCATCGCCACCACGACCTTTATCTACGATCCGGTAGACGGGGCGCTCAACAGCTCGCTAATCCAGGGGCCGGCCGCCGCTGCCAGCTCTCCGCTCCGCTTTGAGGGTCTGGCGACCTCGGCTTTTGGCAATGACGACCCCACGGTTCCCACGCTGACGACGGTGCAATTTCGGGTGGACGGCAGCGTGTGGCAGGACGCCACACCGGTTGACGGCGCCTTCGACGGCACGCTGGAGAGCTTTGAGCTGGACCTGGGCGACCTATCCAACGGCTCGCACACGCTGACGGTGCGGGCGGTGGACTCGCAAGGCCGCGTCGAGACTAACGTCACCGAGCGCCAATTCGAGATCCACACCACCTTTTCCCTCTTTCTGCCCCTGGTGCAGCGTTAACTGCGACGAAGGACGAGCGTAGTTGGTTCTTTGTCTTTCGTCTTTGGTCCTTTGTCCTCTTGCCACACCCGCATTTCCTCAAAGGCCACGTCTAGCGCCGGGTCTGAAAAGGTCTGCGCCCACAGGCCCACGTCGCCGGAGAGAAAAGTGGCGTCTGTGACTTTGGCGGTGAACTCGTCGTTGATGAAGAATCGACACACAGGGCCTCGACAGCGCACGCGTAGCCGGTTGACGGCGACCCCGCGATGCACGTGCGGCCACTGTTGCCAGGGGCGCAGCGGAATCAACTCGCCAGCGCGCACCAGCGCCACGGTGTAATAGCCGTCGCCGCCGATGGCGAAAAGATAGTGGTTGGCCGCGTCCTGGTAGCGCCACAGCAACCCGACTCCGACGTCCTCGGCGGGCGCCAGCGAGCGCAGGCGCAGCTCGATTTCCCCATCGCCGAAGCGCCGCCCGGCGGTGGCCCACGCCCTGGCGTCAGAACGGGTCAGGTGTACACGGTATCCCGCCGGGGTGACGAGGCCGACGCCGTCGCCAAACCACGTCCAATCTGCGGCGACCAGCGTCAGGTCGGGAGGGCGCAGGGGGGTAGGCGAACGCCAGCCGAGCTTCAAAGCCGCAACCATTCCCAGCCCAGTGGCGAGTATGGCGATCAAAAGACCTACGCCAACGCGCCACTTCACGGCGCTACCTCATAGACGACAAACATCAAGCGTCCGTTGGCGTCTGAGCGGAACCTGGTCAGCGCGCCGCGCGGGTAGCGGGCCTGGATTTCGTCCAATTCTTCCAGGCGTTCGCGCAACACGACGAACAGCGTCGGTCCGTTGACAGGCGTGGGAAAAGCCGGCGCTTCGCTCTTGGGCGGCACACTGACGCCCGGCGCGTCGCGGGCGATGAATTGAATGCTCCCAAAGTCAAAGTATAAAAACGGTGGGCCGTAAAAGTAGACCATGGGCCGGTCTTCCCGGTCCTTCAAATAGCGCGCCAGCACCGTGGCGGTCTCTGCGCTGGGGTTGCCGTACACGCGGGTGGGGGTGTATATGAAGAAATAGTAATGTATGTTCAGTATGGCGATCACGGTCAGAATCGCGCCAGCCACTATGCGCCAATGGGTCGCGCGGCCCCCGATGACCCAACGCGCCAGTGTGAGCAGACGGTCCAGCCCCAGCGCCGCCAGCACGGCCACTGCCGGGGCGATGATGACCATGCGCATGCTGCTGGGCGGGTTCTCGGTGAGGATCCAACCGAACGTGAGGGCCAGGGCGAACCACAGCAGGATCAGGCGTTCGCCTGATCGGCGCCGCCGAGCGATGGCGACGGCCAGGCCCAGGATGAATAGAATCCCGCTGACAAAATCCAGCAGGGGAATCTGGGCGCGATACCAGAAGGTGGGATCGAGGGTGTGATTAAAGGCGCTGATCGAGCGCCAGATTTGGCGGACGACGAGATCGAAAGTGCTGGCATGTTCGGGGCGGGCCAGCTCGTTTTTCAGCCAACGGAAAAAACTGACCTGATTCCAGCGGGCGCTCAGGTTTGCGGGGAAATTTGTATAGTATAGGAGGAGCGGCGAGACGACCATGAAGGCCATGAGCGTCATGAGAATCAGCGGGCGGGCGTGCCGGCGCAAAAAGCCTCGCTCGGCCAGGGCTTGTAGACCCAAAAAAGCGGCGACGGTGATCAAAATGACCCGCGAGCCAAAGTAGCCGTACCAGCTCAGGCCTATGGAGAGGCCAGCCATCATAAACCAAAGGGAGGTGTTGGGTGTGGGGTGTTGGATATTAGATATTGGGTATTGGGCGTCGCTGCTCTCCTTGTGTATTCCTTTTGTCAATAGCCAGAGGGTAAGGGCCATGAAGAAAGGATCGGCGATTTGGTTGGAGCCGAGGCGGCTGAAATGGATGTGGTAGTGGTTGAAGGCGAGGGCGGCCAGGGCGAATAGCGCGACACGTGGTTTGAAGAGTTGGCGAGCCAACAGGTAGGTGAAAAACAGCGTAGCCGCGCCGACTAACGCCGACAGCATGCGCAGCCCGGCCACCGTGTCGCCGAACAGGCGCAGCGAGGCCGCCTGGGCAAAGAAAGACATCGTAGGCACAGTGAACCAGCCGGTGGAGAACGGGTTGCGCAGCCGGCCCTCTAGCACATCGCGCGCCCACAGCGCCTGCGTGCCCTCGTCGCCGCCCACGTTGGCTGGGATGTGTTCCAGGTCAATCGCGCGCAAGATGAAACCGCTGAAGAGGAGGAGGAAAACGTAAAGCGTGAGACGTGAGGAGTGAGGAGTGAAACGTGAGGAGTGACGAGTGAGGCGGGGAAACGGGACACAGGCGATGAAAAAGAGCACGAGACTGATGAGCCAGAGGGCGATGCTGAACGTGAAATCTTGGGGCGGCGGTTGGGTGTTGGCAGAGCGGGCGGCGGTGTAATTGAGTATAAGCGCCAGCCCACCCACGATGGTTCTGCGCTGCGCCAGTCCTTGACTCAGCCATGTGCGCCAGGAGGGGGCGATTTTGATGGGATGAGGTGGGACGGGTGTTTGCCGGACGGTGCGCGTGGCGGCGACAAAGCAGCACAGCGAGAGAGCGAAAAAGATGAGCGCATCCCACACGTAAGCGCGGCGGTGAAAGAAATAGTGCTGGCCCAGGATGGCCAGGCCGACTGTGCCGATGAGCAAGAGACCAGCTTTGAGACGCTTGCGGTCAATGGTAATAGGGGACATAAGGATTCTGATCTGCGGCGCCTCCTGCGGGTGTGGAGCCAGTCGAAGGCGGCGGCACGTAATATATGACAAAGTCGTGCTGAGTGCGTCGCGAGATGTGCAATTTGGACCACCCTTGCGGGAATAGTGTCTCCAGGTAGGCCAATGTCCTGTGGTCTTTGTGGTAGAGCACATAGAAACGGGGACGGGGCAAGTCAACGTGGTAGGCCAATTCGTTGATGTCCAAAATCACGTTGTTCCAGGGTGGGTCGCCCAGTTCGATGCCCACGCCGCGCGTGTCAACCCAGTAGGGCCAGGCGATGATCCAGGCGTTCGACAGATCGCCCCCGCTAAGCTCAAAGCCGCGAATCGCGGCGGCGATTTCTGTAGTGTTGAGGGCGATGCGCTCGTATTGGCGGCGGTAATCCACAAAATAGCGCCGGTAGTTGACGGCAACCACGGCGACGGCCAAAATTAGCGCCCCCAGCATCAGTGCCGTCCGCCGCCAGCCGCGTCGTGTTTTCAGACCGTGCCTTATTCCCAGCCCGACGGGCAACGCGGCGACGACCATCACGACAGGGATGGCCCCGCCCGCGCGCACGACGCTGGGGTTTTCGAAAGGATAGGCCAGGCTCAAGGCTGAGGGCAAGAGCAAAATGGCGCCAGCGATCAGCAACAGGGGCGCGATAGGATCGCGCCAGCGCACGCCCCGCCACAGGGCGATGACCAATCCCAACACCAGCAATCCACCCAAGATCGGATCGAGGACTGGCGCTTCGCTCAACGTATTGACCCATACGGTGTCTCCCTGCCAGTGAAACATCAACGCCAGGTTGCCCAGGTTTTTGACGAGTGTGAGTACGGGGCCGTCTTGAACGGGTTGTTCTGGGTCAACTATGCGACTGACTGAACGCCCCCAAAAGTTGTCGGGGTGTTCCAGGGCGTAGCGGCCCAGGGGAATGAAAACTATGCTGGCAATCAGCGCGGTGAGCAGGGCGTTGTATGCCAACGACGAAGGACGAAGGACAAAGGACGAAGGACCCCACCGCCCCGCGTACGATGCGAGCCAGGCAACCAGCCAGCAGACCACCGCCGCCAAGGGCATGGCGCGAAAGGCTGTGTAGCCGTGCAAGCCTATACCCAGCCACAACCCTAACAATAAAAAGTCGTTACGCCGCCCGTCGCGCAGTCCGCGCAGCAGATAGAGCAGCGACCAGGCCGTGGCCGCCGGGGCGAATGGAAAACGCAAGCCGATCCGGCTGAGGATGACCGGCCAACTGGCGACGGCGGTAAAGAGCGTCGCCCACAGCCCAACTTGTCGCCCGAATAATTCTCGCCCCAACAGATAGACGCCCGGCAAGGTCAGCAGGCCCACGACGGCAGTGCCGAGCTTGAGCGCGTAAAACTTGGTCGGCAGGTCGAAGAGGCGGATGAACACATAGGTCCAGTAGAACTGCCAGGGCTCGCGCCCGGTGTTGCGCTCGAAAAAAATGGGGCGCAGGCCGGTGGTCAGATCGTGCACGTCCAGGAGTTTTTCAACGTGGTCGCTGGTCATTTCGCGCGGGAGGCGGTCGAGATACCAAAAACGAAAATATGCTCCAGCCAGGATAATCACGATCAACGCTATAGCGGCCCAACTCAATCGCCACCCGTCGCGCCACAGGCCCAGCCTGCGCCAAAACGGCGGATCGGCGCTGCGTTCCCACAAAATAGCCAGCGTCAACCCAATCGCCAACAGCCAGGCCCCCACGCCATACCAGCAGTAGGTGTTGTACGCGGCGCTCAAGTAGGCAAACGTGGCAAGGGTCAGCGCCAGGGGCAGGAGCAACAATCTCCAGAAACGGGGCAGGTATGGCCGGGCCAGGTCGGTAGCAACCAGGTGTTCAGCGGTCGGGGATGAACAGGACCACGGCTGACTCTGCCTTTCGCGCTTTAAGGCCAGCCCAAGCAGGCATAAGGCCAGAGCATACGGGATCAGTCCGCGCAAGTCGTGGCGGGTGAGCAAAACCTGTCCGGCGATGGTCAGCAGGATGGCAAAGGCGAGGTCGAGCATAGCGTCACCTAGTCAGCGGGGGACTTTACCACAAAAGCGCGTCTGTGTCTACCCGGCCGGTGGCTCAACAGGAAATAGAGCCAGGGTAACCCGTAGCTGGTCCCAATGAACAGGAGCAGGCTGCCCAGGCCCGCCCGCCAGCCGGTCAGTTGCGGCGCCCAGAGCCAGATAAAGCCGCCCACGACGTAGCTCCATGTGACTGTCAGGCTAAAGAGGCCGGTCTGCACGCAGGTATCGGAGCAGGGGAACAGCGCGGCCAGAGGGACCAGCCAGGTAACGTACCAGGGTTGAAACCAAAGCGTGACGAACAGCAGCAAGACCAGCCACAGTTCGTAAGCATACCGGATAGCGTTATCGGAACGGATCCACGTGCGGCCAAGCTGGACAATGAAGCACATTCCGAGAGCCAATAACGCCCCGTTGCGCGCGATGGCGTTGGCAGAGCGGTCACCGAGGAGCGGGAGCAGCAGTTGGCGGATGAGGGTTGGCAGCGAGTGGGTGAATAAGTCAGCCCGTTCCAACAGGAATTTGAGGCCCTGCGCGCCCTGGGGGAGTGAGAGGTAGGCCACACCTACCAGCATCACGATCAGCAGGCTCCCGGCCACGGCAACGAATTGGCGGTCGCCGCGAGAGTCCTGCCGGCGGGCGGCGGACAATAGAAAAATCGGGAGTAACAGCGCCGCAGGGATTTTGACCAGCAGCGCGAGGGTCAGGCTCAGGGTCATCCACAGTGGCCGGCGCACTTGCCAAAACCAGACGCCGGCTAATACCAGCGCCGCCATCAGTGCGTCGTTGTGGCCGTTCACCGCATATTCGAACAGCACGAGTGGGTTCCAGGCAAAGAACAGCAACCCGGCCACAGCCTGTTCCGGCATGCGGCGGCGCAAGATGGCATAGATCAGCACGGCTGTGAGCAAGTACGCGCCCAGTGCGACTAGCTTGAATCCCAACACCGGCCACAACACATTCACAGCGCCAAAAGCCGAAACGACCCCCGCCTCTACCCAGGTCCACAGAGGGCCGTAGTTGGAAACCTGCTCACGAAAGCCGGAATAGATAGCCAGCCTGGCGTCGGGAAACTCGCTGGCAGGAAAGGCAAGGGGGTTGGCGTCAAAGCGCGTGATGATTTCGCCGTGCGCGGCGTAACCAAAGATATCGTTGGCGCTGACGGGGTAGGTAAGGAAAAGAGGGACGCTGAAAACCACACCCCACAACAGCACCAGGGTGGCAGCCAGGCCGGTGCGAGTATTGCGACTGATAAACAGCGCGAGTGCGTAGAGCAAAAACAGCGCGAGAAAACCCCCCACGAAAGCCAGTGCTGCGTTCAATTGTCGCCCGGAAATCACTGCCAGGTCTAGAAAAGGCGTGCTGATGTAATCGAGAATAAAATAAGGGCGGAGAAAACGCGCGATGTACAACGCGAGGCTGGCCACGCCCAGCAGGTTCAGCGCCAGTAGGTTCCTCGCGCGATGCCCGGCGCTCATCATAGTTGGTAGGAGGGGTAAGTGCGTGGGATGCCCGGCGGTTTGTGGGCCACGAAAAAGAGATACGCGCCCGCGTCGGGCAATGGCTCTGTGTAATAACGCCGCAATAGCCGCTCGGTGAGCCACAAGTTGGCCCGTGACGGCCACAGTATCCAGCGCCCGGTCAGTTTTTTGGCGACCAGGGATGGCAGCCCGAAATAGTGCCCCCATTCCAGGGCGGTCAGTGCGCCGCGCGAAAAGTAGGGCCACCAATGGTCGAGCGCCAACCCCACCCGCTCCAGGCGGACGCGCCAGGTCTCGGCGGCGTCGCAGTGGTGGTGGCGTGAGATGCGGTTGAAGAAGCGCCGGTAAGCGTCGCCCAACGGGCGCAGGCGCAGTGCGTCCAGCCCGCGCCCGACGCTGAGAAAGGACAGAAAATCGTCGCCGGGCACGCAAAAATAAAAGGGCGCGCCAGGGCGCAACACACGGGCCGTCTCGGCTAGCACGGCCTCTACATCGGGGATGTGCTCCAGCACCGAGTTGCTGAGGGCGCTGGCGAAATAATTGTCGGGGTAGGGCATGTGGGCGCCATCGGCCTGGGCCAACACACGGTAGATGCGCCGGTCTCGGGCCTCGGTCAGCGGTCCCCACCACGGGTCCAGCCCGGCGTCCAGCGCTTCGGGAAAAGTCGCGGCGGCAAAATGGCCGTCGCCGCAGCCCACGTCGAGCACGGGATGGGGGAGAGATAAGCCGTGATTGGAGATTGGAGATTCGACGCTGTAGAAGCGGGCTTCCACGGCCCGCAGCAGCCCGCGAAAGGCAGGCACCTCTTTGAGTTGTCGCCACAGCAAGTCGTCGGCCATGAAGGGATTGAATCAGTTATCTTCTTCGGGTTCGATGACTTCAAACCCGGCTTTGCGCAGGGCCTCGGCCTGGCGGCTATGAATAGAGCCAACAGCCAGGATGACCCGCGCTGGCGTCACGCCGGTGGCCTGGGTGTAGAGCTCGCGTTTGCGCTCCATCCTTTTCTGAATGTCGCGCTTGGCGTGGGCGGCGATTTCTACCAGGATGTGCTGCCCGTCGAGGATGATGCAATCGAATTGCTCGCCTTCGATGTGTCGTTCCTGGACCTGGGCGCCAAAGGACTGTTCTAACAAAGTGGCGATGGTCTGGCGAAAGATGCTTTCGTTGCGGATGCCCCAACGCGCCCCCAGGCGGTCTATGGCTTTGTGCAAGTCCAGAAAACCGGCTTCCATGCGTGCTTCCAGGCTATCCACGCGTGTTTCCAGGCTGTCTATGCGTTGGTCTGTTTGATCGAAGCGTTGGTCTGTTTGATCGAAGCGTTGATCCATCTGCCCGAAGCGCTGGTCCATGCGGTCAAAGTTGGCTCGCGTCTCAGCTTGAAACGCCTCGAAGCGCCGGTCTGCCTGTTCGAAGCGTCGATCAACCTGTTCAAAACGTTGGTCAACCTGTTCAAAACGTTGGTCAACCTGTTCAAAACTGGCTTTGGTCTCGGCTCGAAACTGGCTCAATTCCTCCATGATGGCGGCGATCTCTTCACGGCGGGCAAAGGTTTTCCAAAAGGCGTGATAAATGCGCGACTCTAGCTCCGGTCGCCTGTCCAACAAGGCCGGTAGCTGTTCAGAAAAGAGATATATCACCGCTTCGTCGCTCAGACGGTTGAGATTCACCTGCGAGTTTTCCACTTCCTGGTACTCCATTGACTTTCAACCTGCCTTTTGCAGCTATATTGTACCATACCAACGGCATACGTTCAAGAGTTCGCCAACCTGACCGGTTAGCGTCGCACGGTCTTGAGCAACTCTTCAAATAGCGCTTCATAGCCGTCGGCGGTGCGCGCCGTGCTAAAACGTTCGGCGA
Source organism: Anaerolineae bacterium (assembly GCA_034435435.1). GTDB lineage: Bacteria > Chloroflexota > Anaerolineae > S140-20 > S140-20 > DAOTXN01. The sequence continues at coordinate 17,735 of DAOTXN010000164.1, forward strand.
TTTCTTGTTGTGGTCGGACGTATGCCTCACGGTTTCCCAACACTTCGACGATGGCCTCGGCCAGCCCGGCGGCGTCGCCGATGGGGACGACGCGGCCCATGCCGGTCTGTAGCACGGGTTGGCGCACGCCGGGCAGGTCGCTGGCGATGGAGGGCGTGCCGCACAGCATCGCTTCCACCTGCACCAGCCCAAAGGACTCGGTCGAGTTGAGGCTAGGCAGCACCACCAGGTCGCAGTTGGGGTAAAAGGCGGCCAGTTCATCTGCCGATAACACCCCCAAAAAATCCCAGTGCTCGGCGTGTTGGCTCAGTAGGGATTCGAGGCGGCGGGCGTAGGCCTCTTCGCCCAGCACGTTTTGATATTGCCCGGCAAACAGCACGCGCGTATTGGGATAGACCTCCAGCACATGGGGCAATGCATGCAGCAGCACTTCGACCCCTTTTTCCGTGGCCAACCGGGCCACAAAGCCGATCACCTTATGGCTGTCCAGGTTGAGCCGGTGGGCAAAGGCTTGCATGGCAGCGGGTGTGGATGTTGGCACTTCGACCGGCGGCGGAATGACACGCACTTTGTGGGCGAAACGGCTGAGGAAAGGAGAGTGGTCAGCAAAGTCTTGCGTGTAGGCGACGGTGGCATGGGCAAAGCGCCCGGCCAGATTGTTCATGACGTGCACCACCTGGTTGACCAGGCGGTTAAAAAGCCCAGGCGGCAGCTTGAGGTCGCAGTGGTAGGTGAGCGTGGTGGGTTTGTTCAGCCAGCGGCCGCGCAGCGCGACCCCGGCGGCGTCAAATTGGGGTAGGTGCAAGCTGATGACGTCGTGCTGACGCACCAGTTGGGTCGCCAGCAGGCCGAACGTGGGCATGATCACGCCTTTGCTCACGCGAAACAGCACTGGCGCGCGCACGATGCGCACGCCGTCTACGGTCTCTTCGCGGGCCAGCGATTTTTCGTACTGCGAGGTGAGCACGGTGACGGTGTGGCCGCGTCGGACTAGCTCGCGGGCCAACCGCTCCACGTAAATGGTCAGCCCACTGACGTGCGGGCGGTAGTAGGTGAGGACAAATAGAATGCGCACGTTTTCAATCCTTATCGGTAATATCCAATTGTTGTTCTAAAATGGGTAGAACAAACTCGGCATGATGCACCAAATGGCGCAGGGCGACCGTCAGTTCGACCAGTGATTCTTGGGCAGCCTCAGTGTCGCGCTGAAAAGCAAAAGCGCGGATGGCAGTCAACTGGTCTAAAATCGTATCGGCTTCTTGCTCGATTTCGCCCAAGTGTGAAGAGATTTGAACCGAGTGTTTCAACCCTATCTCCTGCAACATCTCTCTGTGGTCTTGAATTCTAATAGCCATTTTACTTCCCTCTTTTCAAACGTCGAGCCAGGCGCGCTTCAAGGCGTTGTACGCGCTCGTCAAAGGCGCGTATTTCTGTTTCCCAGTGCGCAATCAATCCTAAATCCGGTTCCAGGCATGACTTTTCCGTGTGGATTTTGGCATAGTGCTCGTCGATTCGTGCGTACAGGCTTTTGATGGCCTTGCGCAGGTTTCGATTGCTCATTTATGAAAACAGCTCCCGATGGGCCGTAATCCACTGAAATAGCCGTTCGACGCCTTCTTGGACGCCGATTTTTGGCGACCAACCCAGCTCGCGCTGCGCTTTGTCGATGTTGGAGACATAAATGCGCTGGTCTCCGGGACGCCAATCACCATAGCTCACGGGCAGCGGGCGGCCCAGCAGCCGTTCCAAGAGAGGGCCGGTTTCAGTCCAGATCGAGAGGGTGTGCGCCGGTCCGCCGCCGACATTGTACACTTGCCCGGCGGCGGCGGCGATGTGCTCGACCACAGCGTCGTACAAATCGAGCAGGTCTTCAATAAACAGCACGTCGCGGACCTGTTTACCGTCGCCATAGATGGTGATGGGCCGACCGGTGACGGCGGCGATGGTCAGCCAGGCGATCCAGCCCTGGTCCTCGACGCCGAACTGGCGGTAGCCATAAATCGAGCTTTGGCGCAGCACGACGGTGCGCAGGCCGTAGATGCGGGCATAGTCGCGGGCGTATTGGTCGCCGGCCCCCTTGCTACACCCGTATGGCGAATGGAAATCCAGCGGAAAGCTTTCATCTATACCCTGAGGATAATCGCGGTAGGCGTAACGCTCACCTCGCGCCTCGACGACCACGTCTTCCATCCCGCCGTACACTTTGTTAGTGCTGGTGTAGAGAAAGATGGGGTTCGATCCGGCGGCGCGGGCGGCTTCGAGGGCGTTAAAAGTTCCCAGGGCGTTGTTCTCAAAATCGTCGCGTGGGTCGATCACTGAGGTCGTGACGGCCGTCTGCCCCGCCAGATGATAGACGACATCGGCGCCGCGGGCGGCCTCGGCCAACGCCGGATAGTCTCGCACGTCACCTTTGATGAAACGAAAGGCAGCCGGGCCATGGCCTTGACGGAGCCACGCGATGTTATGTTCGGTGCGCGGGCGGGACAGGTTGTCAAAGACAGTCACATCTTCGCCGCGCCCGATGAGACGGTGGGCCAGGTTGGCGCCGATAAAGCCGGCGCCGCCGGTGATCAGTGCTTTCAAAGGGCCTCCTGTTGAGAATGGGTAGATTGGTAAATTGGCGCCGAGCCAGGCAGGCGGCTCGCGTCTTGTGTGGAGATTATACCATTGAGGGGCGTGGCTGGCAATGCGAGGCGTTTATGCTTACCGGGTATCATTGTAGGGCCCCTGTCAGCAAAGACATTGACAGGGGCCCTACTGCGCAGGAGATGGTGTAGATGGCAGATGGTTTACGGAAAGATTCCGCGTTCTTGTATGGCCTTGGCTACTTTTTCCACGGCCACCATGTAAGCCCCTAGCCGCATCGGTACGCGCTGGTCTTGGCTAAACTGCCACACGTTTTCAAAGCTACGCACCAAAAGACGTTCCAGGTTGCGATTGACCTCGTCCTCTTCCCAGAAAAAGAATTGCAGGTCTTGTACCCACTCAAAGTAACTGACAATGACGCCGCCAGCGTTGGCCAGAATGTCGGGCACGACGATGATGTTTCGATCTTGCAAGATCTCGTCGGCCTGGGGCGTGGTAGGTCCGTTGGCGCCCTCGACGATCATCGAGGCGCGGATGGCAGAGGCGTTGCCGGCGTGGATTTGGTGCTCCAGGGCCGCCGGGATCAATACATCTGCCTCGGCGGTGAGCAGCTCAGAGTTGCTGATCTTGGTCAGGCCAGGCGCTTCGTAGCCCTCCAGCAGATGGCGGGGGTGGGTAGCAACGTGCTGGTTGAGCTTGGGGATGTCCAGCCCGTGAGGAGCATATAACCCGCCGCTGATGTCGCTCACGGCCACGATCTTGCAGCCCATCAGGTTCAAGATGGTCGCGGCAAACATGCCCACGTTGCCATAGCCTTGCACCGCGATTGTGGTCTCGTCCAGTTGGCGCCCCTGGCGTTTGAGCAGCTCGCGGGTGATCAGGGCGACGCCGCGCCCGGTCGCCTCTTTGCGCCCTAGGGATCCACCCAATGGAACCGGTTTGCCGGTGACGATGTCCATCGTGGTTTTGCCCTGTAACATGCTGGCCGTGTCGGCGATCCAGGCCATGATTTGGGGATTGGTGTTGACGTCGGGCGCGGGGATGTCGCGCTTGGAGCCGATGATGGGCATAATCATGGCCGCAAAACGGCGTGTCATGCGGTTAAGCTCGTTCTCCGACATTTGGGCAGGATCGCAGTGCACGCCGCCCTTGGCCCCACCGTAGGGGATGTCTACCACGGCGCACTTCCAGGTCATCAGGGCCGCCAACGCCCGAACCTCATTCAGGTCCACCTCAGGGTGGTAGCGGATGCCGCCCTTACACGGTCCGCGCGCGCTAGAGTGCTGCACGCGATAGCCGGTAAAAACCTGGATGCGACCATCGTCCATGACTACCGGGACGGATACGGTCAGTTCACGTTCCGGCTGGCGCAGGATGGCATAGACGCCCGCGTCCAATTCCAGGCGTTGGGCCACGTCGTCGAATAAGGTCAACACGGTGTCCCAGAGGTCGAGCTTGGCCTCTTTTTTAGTTGTGTCCGAGACTGTTCTGGTATCCATTTTTTCTTCCATGGTCATCTGTGCTATTGTCGAGTGGAACGGCGCCTATCCCTGCATGGGAACAGGCGCCGCGTGAGTCTCGAAAGGCGCTCGAGTTACGGCTCCCAGACCTTGATGGGCCGCTGATAGAGAGAGTGCAAGAGGGCGCCGTAGCCGACCCGCCGCTCGACCTCGGCATCATCCACGATCTGCACATCCAGCAGGTGCTGCAGGTTGGCCGGGCCGATCAAGCGACCATAGGTCTGAGCCAGCGCGCGGTCCAGCATGGCTACCAGCGAATCCAGGGCTTTGGTCTTGCGCTCGGTCCATACCAGCACGTGCACCAAGGGGATGCCGGTCGTTTCGTTAAAGCAGGCATCCTCTGGGGTGGCCTCGACCTCGAACATATAGGCGGCTTTGATGTTCTCGTCCAAAGCGCCCAGGGCTGCGCCGACCTGTCCGGCGATGCTGTAATGGCAGTATTCGCACGCGCGGCGTTTGCTCTGTCCAAGCTGCTGGATGACGCTCTGTCCATCTGGCAGCCCCATCTTTTTGGCGCAGAACTCGAGGGCTTTGTTCAACACGTCTTCAGCCGTGCTGTTTGCGTTGGGCAAATGCAAAGACGGCGCGGCGAGTTTTACGTCTGTCTTTTCCATTGTATGAGTCATTTCTGGTTCCTCCTGTTTAGGCCTGACTGGTCAGGGGTAGATTTGGTTTGAATACAGCCCTACCATAGCACAATACCCCTGAAAACCTCATAAAAGGCTCATACCAGGTCATGAAAAAAGCGTGAAAAAACGGCGGCGCTCGCGTTGACGGGCGCCGCCGGGGCGGGTCTTGGAAAATGGCGGTTTAACGGTCGTCTGCGGGACAGACCAACATGTAACCAATGCCTGGCGAGGTAAGAATGTACTGCGGGTTTTGGGGATCCGCCTCCAGTTTGCGGCGCAGATAACGGATGTAGGCCCTCAGGTAGTCAATGTCATCCCGATACTCCGGCCCCCAGACCTCGGTCAACAAATCCTGGTGGAGCATCACCCGGTTGATGTTGCCGGCGAGTTGGCGGAGCAATGCATACTCGGTGCGGGTTAGGGCAACCGCCTGGCCGCGCACGCTGACGGCGTGTCGCGCAAAATTGATCTCCAGCTCGCCACACGTCAGAGTGCTGGTGACGGTTTCTTCCGGGCGTTGGCTGCGCTTCAAGACGGCTTTTACGCGGGCCACCAGTTCTTTGGCGCTAAAGGGTTTCGTGAGATAGTCGTCGGCGCCGGCGTCAAAACCCTGCAACACGTCGCTCTCTTGGGCTTTGGCGGTCAGCATAATCACTGGCACGCTCGAGAATTCGCGGATGCGGCGACAGGTTTCGTAACCGTCTATGCCGGGGGGAAGCAGGATATCGAGCAGCACCAGGTCGGGTTGTTCCAGGGCTACTATCTCTATGGCCGATTCGCCGTTGATAGCGGCGACGACCTCGAAACCTGTGGCTTTCATCACCTCGGTGACCAGGCGCACGACTTGGGGCGCATCGTCCACGATCAGGATTTTTTCTTTCATGACTTTTCTACCTTTTTCACGCTTGACTCGCGTCGTGCAGGGGGAGCGTAAAAAACAATGTCGTGCCTTCACCCAATTTGCTCTCGGCCCAGATGCGCCCGCCGTGGTTCTCCACGATGGTGTGGGCAATAGGCAATCCCAACCCCGATCCTACCACGTGTCGCCCCAACCCCGACTTGACCCGGAAAAACTTTTCAAACAGGCGATTCAGGTCTTCAGGCGCGAGGCCCATGCCTTGATCGGCCACACTGACTATGACTTCCCTCGGCTGGACCTCGCCGCGCACGACGATCAATCCGCCGTTTGGTGAATATTTGATGGCGTTGTCCAGTACATTGCGCAAAACCTGCGCGATACGCTGCGGATCGGCCTCGACGATGGGAAAATCTGGAGGAAAATCAAGCAAAAAACGGTGCTGGTCGGTCCGTCGCGCCATGTCGTCCACGACGCTCTGGGCCAGACGCGGCAACCGGATCGGCTGGGGTTCTATGCGCAACAGACCGGCGTCAATGATGGACGATTCGAGCAAATCGTGGATCAGGTCTTGGAGCGTGTCACATTCTTCATCTATGATTTTTAGAAATTCAGCTTGTGTTTCGAGACTAAAGCTGGTTTCTTCCATCAGCAGGGCCGTGGAATAGCCTTTGATGGAAGTCAAGGGAGTGCGCATCTCGTGGGCCAGCGTAGAGATTAGCTCGGCTTTGAGGCGATTGGCCTCGCTGAGCGCCTGCGTATCCTGTAGCTCTTGGGCCAGCAGAGCCTTTTCGATGGACAGCGCGATGAGACCGGCTACCGCTTGCCAAAAGGGCAGGTCCGCAGGGTCAAAACTACCTGCCCGCCGCCGATTTTCCAGCGTCAGCGTGCCCACTTTGTGACTGGTGATGAGCGGCATTGAAATAACGCTTTGCGCTTCCCCAGGGCCTTGCGTGGCTTCTGCGAACATCGCGTGCAGTTCCGGCGTCCGATTGGCGCGGATGGCAGCGATGCTCTCCGGGTCAGGGTACAATTCCACCTGGCCTGTTTCAAAGGCGTGGCCGCTCGTCGATTCTCCCGGCGACAGGGGGATGCGGTTCAAAATGTGTATGTCGTAGCCCTGCGCTGCTTTTACCACCAGCTTGTCTTCGAGAGGGTCATACAACCTCAGCACGCCCGCGTCGGCGGCTTCAAAGGTCTCGATGAGGGTAGACAGGATCTGAGAAAACAAGCCCTCCAGATCGTGCGCTGTGACCAGGAGCCGGGCGATGGCAAAGATGATAGATAGCTGTTGATCCTTGGTGAGGGTTTCCTGCGCAGCACTTGAATAAATCGTTCGTGCGCCACGGTGGCTTTTTGCAATCGTTGCCATAAGCTTCTCCTCATACACCCGAGGTGCCATGAGCATACCATGTCTTGGCGGGTTTGGCAACGTTCGTTTGGCGGATTTTGAGGGTTTGTAAAAGTCTGCCGGGAGCGGCTTTTAATCCCCGCCAGGGAGTATTGTGTTATAATATGATAAATTAGACCCTTTAACTCTTGAAGGTTGATCGACGTAAACTATTGGTGAAAGGAGTTCCCGATGTTCACACGCAAACGACTTGTGTCTCCATTGATAGCTATTGTTCTTCTTGCAGGGGGGCTGTTGATCTCGGCATGGTTCTGGCCAAAGGGCGGGCCGGTTTCTCTGGCCGCGCCCGCGGCCACCACCTGGTACGTCAACGCAGATACCGGCAACGACGGCTTTGATTGCCTGTCGCCCGGGACCGCCTGCGAGACCATCGGCGCGGCGGTAGGCAAGGCGTCGGACGGCGATACGATCCAGATCGCCGCCGGCACTTATTACGAGCACGACATCGAAATCTATACACAACTCACCCTCAACGGCGCGGGGGTGGACAGCACCATTATAGATGCCGGCGCGGCGGGCCGCGTGTTCCGCACCGGGTCAACCGTGGTGATTTCGGGCGTGCGTATGCAAAATGGTCAGACCAGTTCCGGCGACCTTTTCACGGAAGGCGGCGGCGCGGTGCTCACCAGTGGTTCCCTGACTCTGCAGAATGCCGCATTGGTTGACAACCATGCCGTTGGCCTGGGTGGAGCGATTTTCAATATCGGAACGCTGGTGTTGGAAAACACCCAGGTGTTGAGCAATACAGCGGGTGGAGATGCGGGAGGCATCTACAACTATACCGCGGGCGTCATCACGATTACCCAGAGCACCCTGGCGCACAATACCGCAGTGGGCTTTTATGGCGGCGGAATCTACGCTGGCGGCCTGGCCTTGCGCGTCGAGGATTCCACCCTGGCCGATAACAGCGCCGGCTCTTTCGGCGGCGGCATTACGGTCATCATGAACGGCGCAACCGTGCTGGATCGCGTCACCTTGTCAGGCAACCAGGCCGCCAGCGGGGCTGCGTTGTTTTCTCAACAAGGCGCCATTACGGTCACCAATACCACCGTGAGCGGCAATAATGCCACCAATAACTACGGCGGCATCTATGTCAGCGGCTCTGAGACGAGCCTTTTCCTGCAAAACAGCACCATTGCCTATAACACCCGCACCAACACCGCCGGCAATGGCTTCAACGGCCTGATGACCGGCAGCGACGCCGTTGCCTCGCTGGTGAACACCCTCCTGGCGTACAATCAGGAAGACAACTGTTCCAGTTTCTCCCCGCCCACATCTCTGGGGCACAACCTGTCTGACGATTTCACCTGCGGGCTGACCCAGAGCGGCGACCAGCCGGGCGTTGACCCGCTGCTGGGAGACCTGGCCGACAACAGCGGCTTTGTCCAAACGCACGCGCTCTTGCCCGGCAGCCCGGCCATAGACGCCGGGGACGACGCGCAGTGCCCCTTGACCGATGCACGCGGCATCGCCCGCCCCTACGATGGGGATGGCGATGCTGTGGCTGACTGCGATATCGGCGCGGTGGAAGCCCAGCACCAGCTCAACATTGCCGACAGCACGGTTACAGAGGGCGACAGCGGCTCCGTCACCGCCGTGTTCACCGTCACGCTGGCGCCGACCAGCACAACCACCGTGGAGGTAGACTATGCCACGGTCGACGAAACGGCCACCGGCGGCGTGGATTACACCCCGGTTTCCGACACGCTGACTTTTAACCCTGGCGAGACCGAAAAGCTCATCTCGGTTTCTGTGACGGGGGATACAGACGACGAGCTGAATGAGACGTTTCGGGTGCAATTGAGCGCGCCGGTCAGCGCCGACCTGGTGGATGGAGATGCCCTTGGCGCCATCGTGGACGACGACGGTCTGCCGGCGCTCTATATCGCCGACCAGAGTGTGCTGGAAGGCAACACCGGCGCGACCGCCATGCAGTTCCAGGTTACGCTTTCTCCGGCCAGCGCCTCGGTGGTCACGGTGGATTACGCCACCGTCAATGGAACAGCCTCCGCGGGCGGCGATTACACGGCAGTAGTGGGCACGCTCACCTTCGACCCCGGTGAGACCAGCCAGACAGTTTCAATCAACGCGCTGGGCGACGTTGTGGATGAGGCCGACAGCGAGGATTTTACGGTTCAGTTGAGCAATCCATCCAATGCGGCCCTGGCTGACGGAGAGGCGCTGGGCGCGATCCTCGACGACGACACGGCCCGGATTTCGATGGGCTTTGGCCCCCAGGTCAACGAGGGGAACAGCGGCGCTACACTGGCGACCTTTGACGTCACGCTCAGCATACCGACGGCCTTTACCGTCACGGTAGACTATGCCACGTCCGACGGTTATCTCAGCGCCATCGCTGGCGAGGACTATCTGACAGCCACCGGCACGCTGACCTTTGCGCCGGGGCAGACGCTGCAACACATCCACGTCACGGTCTATGGGGACGTGCTGGACGAACCCGACGAGATCTTCTGGCTCACCTTGAGCAACCCCGATCCGCTTGCCTTTAACGCCAACGCTAGCTCGGCGACCATCTTGAACGACGACGATTTCGCGGTGTTTTTGCCGTTGGTGCTGCGCTAGATTCGACCGCCGACCGCCGACCGCCGACTGCCGACTGCCGATGGCTGATGCCGTCGGCGGTCGTTTTTTGTGTTGTTCCTTGTCGCCCTGGAGAGTTATCGGGCAGAGTATTGACGGTATTCGGCTATTGGGTTATACTATTGAAAATACAGGAGGTATGACTCGTGAGAACCGTCAAGACTGCCATCTCGCTCCAGCAATCGCTGTTTGAACAAGTCAATCGTCTGGCCGAGGAATTACAGATGCCCCGTAGCCAGTTGTTCGTGCTGGCGGTTGAAGAGTTTATCGAGCATCATCGCAACCGCGAGATGCTGGAAATACTCAATGAGGTGTATGCCGATGGAGCCGATGCCGATGAGGACGCATTGCGGGAGGGCATGCGCCAGCGACACAGACAACTGGTGGAGGGGCAATGGTGATCAACCAGGGGGAAGTGTTCTGGATTGATCTGGGCGAGCCGTCTGGGTCAGGGCCGGGCTACCGGCATCCTCACGTCGTGATCCAAAACAACGTATTCAACCGTAGCCGCATCAACACGGTCGTGGTGTGCGCGCTGACGTCGAACTTGAGACTGGCAGAGGCTCCGGGGAATGTTCTGTTGGAAAAGGGAGAGGCGAATCTGGCGCGACAGAGCGTGGTGAATGTGTCGCAGATATTCACTGTGGACAAGAGAGACCTGGAGGAACGAATCGGAGCGCTTTCGCGGCGGCGCGTTCAGCAAATTCTGGAGGGCGTTCGCCTGGTTATAGAGCCGCGAGAGGTGGGTGAATAGCTGCCGGGCGAGTTTGGGGTGTTTTTGCCGCTGATGCTACGTTATTCGACCGCGGACCGTCGCCGGCCGGCGGCAGATCGAGGGGTAGTTGCTGCGCCCCCGTTGTTTTTCGGCTTGATCGCTGCTTGGGAGTGCTGATCCATCAGCAGACTCCGTTGGTTTGTATTCGAGAGAATCTTGATATATAATGTCGATAATGACTCTGCTGTTCAGATGCTTCCCGAATCTGAGGAGGTGGAAATCATTTTTGATCTCACGCAAATGTCCTGGCAGAATGAGGCCGGTCGAACCATTGATTTCTCTGCCTGCGAGGCGTGGGTAAAAGCTGGTGATGCAAAGGCAAGAAGAACATTAGCTACAATATGCCTGCTGAACAAGTGACGATTATTGTCTCTTACACTGTTGAAGATATGAGCGAAGCGGAGCGAGCGTGGGTTAGTACATTGCTCCAGGAATGAATTTCTGTCCATAGGCAACACAGGCCTATTTGTCCCAAAAGGTGTACACCATGGCCCGCATCGGTATTCTCACCTGCTCCAACTGCACCCAAGACACTAACTGCGCGGCAATCGTGTGCCTGGGCGACATGCGCAAGCGGCGCGGCTTTTTCGAGCGCTACCCCGCCGACGAACCCCTGGACTTGATCGGAATGATCAACTGCGCGGGCTGTCCCACGCTGGCGGCCCCCGAAAAGATTTTAAAGCGTGTGCGCGCCCTGGCCGAGTATCGCCTGGACGCGCTGCATCTCTCTTACTGTATGGTCGCGCTGTGCCCCTTTATTGCCAAGTACCAGCACGCCATCCACGCCGCGTATCCCGATCTGGAAATCGTGCTGGGGACGCACCAACCCATCGACACGCAAGAGTTTCGCCGGGGGATCAAGGAGCTGCTGTGTCCGGCGCTCAGACCGCCGCAGGACATGAACGACCTAGCTCAGGGCAGGCTGCAAGTCCCCGGTGAGCCGCTGCGTTTTTGAGAGGGCATGGAGGAACGGTGAAAAGCTATGCTCTGGAGACCGAGTTTGCCCCTGCCGGGCGAGCTTCAGCCACAGAACTGCGGCGACAGATCGGCCGTTTCTCTGCCAGGTCATTGCCGCTCGAGCTCCTGGATGCCCTCCCCATCGGCGTGATGTTCCTCAACCGGCACCGGCAAATCGTGTACGCTAACTTGCCGCTGGCCCAGACCGCCCAGGTGGTGGAGGTCCAGGCGTTGTACGGCATGCGCCCCGGCGAGGGCTTGCAGTGTATCCATGCTTTTGAGCGCAATGGGGGATGCGGTACCACTCGATTCTGTCGTGCATGCGGCGCCGTGCGAGCGATTCAAACGGCGCTATTGGGCAAACAGGCCATTGAGGAGTGTCGCATCCTGCGTAATCAGAACGGGCGGGTCGAGGCGCTAGATTTGCGCGTGTGGACAACGCCAATCAAGCACGAGCAGGAGCCTTTTATTATGTTGGCGCTTATGGACATCTGTCACGAGAAGCGCCGGCAGGCGCTAGAGTGCGTTTTCTTTCACGACATTATCAACACGGCCAGCATCTTGCAATTGGCTGCTGCGATGGTTTCTACTGTAGATACAGATGAGCTGCTGAATACGGCCAACGTCGTTCAATCGACGACCGCTCGGTTGATTCGGGAGATCAACGCGCATAAGGATCTCGTCGACGCGGAGAATGGGGAACTCGTCATTGAGCCAGTACCTCTCCAATCCGGCGTGTTTTTACGGCAGATGGTCGAAACGTACACCAGCCACCCCGTGGCCCAAGGACGCTTGCTTTGTATCGCACCGGAGACCCAAGACGTGAAATTCTTCAGCGACCCGGCGCTCATGGGGCGCGTGGTTGGCAACATGATCAAAAACGCCCTAGAAGCCTGCCAACCTGGTCAAACGGTCACTGTGGGGTGTAAGGCCGGGGAGAAGGAAATCGAGTTTTGGGTTCACAATCCGGGGTTCATGGCCGAGAACGTGCAGCTTGAGATTTTTCATCGCTCGTTTTCGACCAAAGGACGCGGGCGTGGATTGGGCGCCTACAGCATGAGACTATTGAGCGAACGTTACCTCCAGGGGCAGGTGTCCTTTACATCTTGTCCAGAGAGTGGCACCACGTTTGTGGGCAGGTATCCGCTAAAACTAGACCACGAGTGACGCTGATGGGCTGGGTTGCACGCTTTGCCCGTCTCGACTATAATTTGCCCCGACTCGTCTGACTGCTGTCGACTGACCACTGACCGCTGACCCAAAAGGAGCGCCTATGACCCCAGTCCTCGAAGTGTGCGACGTCACCAAACGCTTCCCCGGTGTTCTGGCAAACGACAAAGTCTGCTTTACGCTCGAAAAAGGCGAGATCCATGCCTTTTTGGGCGAGAACGGCGCCGGCAAGAGCACTCTGATGAACATCCTCTACGGGCTTTACACCCAAGATGAGGGTGAGATTATGATCAACGGCCAAAAAGTCGAGATCAACGAGCCTAACGACGCCATCGCACACGGCATCGGCATGGTCCACCAGCACTTTCAACTGGTGGCGCCGCTGACCGTCACCGAGAATATGATGCTTGGCAGCGAGGTAACTAATGGCCCATTCCTCGACCGGCGCAAAGCCGCCAGGCAGATCCGCGCTCTATCCGAACAATATGGGCTGTACGTGGAACCTGACGCCGTGGTGGGCACGCTGCCCGTGGGCGTTCAGCAGCGCGTCGAGATCCTCAAGATGCTCTATCGCCAGGCCGATATCCTCATCCTCGACGAGCCGACCGCCGTGCTCACACCTCAGGAAGCCGACGAGCTGTTCGTCGTGATGAAGAGCTTGGTGGCGCAGGGCAAGAGCATCATTTTCATCACCCACAAGCTCAAAGAGGTGCTGGCCGTGGCCGATCGCGTCACCGTGTTGCGGGGCGGGCGGGTGGTCGGCACCACCACACCCGCCGAAAGCGGCGAGCTCCAGTTGGCGGCCATGATGGTCGGGCGCGACGTGACGTTGACGGTCGAAAAAGAGGCCGCCAAGCCTGGCGACGTCGTATTGCAGATACAAGGTCTGCGGGCGCTCGACGATCGCTTTCAAGAGGCGCTCAACGACGTCAGTTTTGACGTGCGGGCCGGAGAGATTTTGGGCGTGGCCGGGGTGCAGGGCAACGGGCAGACCGAGCTGGTCGAGGTGATCACCGGTCTGCGCCACGCCACCGGCGGGCGCGTGACCATCCTCGGCAAGGACGTGACCAACAAGTCGCCGCGCGCCATCACCGAAGCGGGCGCCGCGCACATCCCCGAAGACCGGCAGCAAGATGGGCTGGTGTTGACTTTTCCCATCCTGGACAATCTGGTGCTCAATACGTATTATTTACGTCCTTTTGCCCGTGGCGTTTTGGTGGACGAGACAGCCATCGTCGCCCACGCCGCCAAATTGGTGGAAACTTTTGACGTGCGCACGCCCAGCATTTTTTTGCCGACGGGCCACCTGTCGGGCGGCAACCAGCAAAAAGTCATCGTGGCCCGCGAGTTGTCGCGTCCGGTGCGGCTGCTCATCGCGGCGCAACCCACGCGCGGCCTCGACGTTGGCTCCATCGAGTTCATCCACAGCGAAATCGTGCAGATGCGCGATCAGGGCGCGGCCGTGCTTATGGTGTCGGCGGAATTGGATGAGATCATGGCCCTCTCGGACCGCATCGCCGTGATGTTCGAGGGACGGGTGGTTGCCATTCTGGATCGAGCGGCTGCCACCCGCGAGGGATTGGGCCTATTGATGGCCGGTAGCGTAAATCAGACCGATCTCGTCCCGCCTGCCGGGATAGAGATGAGCGACAGAGCGAGTGTGGCGTGAGGGAGAACAACATGGCCGAACCAATCCGACCTGAGATCGAATCAACTGTCACCCCCAACCCTCGGCCCGAAGGCCTGGCAAGGGACGCCCAACGTACCAATAAGAGCGAAGCCCTGCAAAGCCTGGTGATCCCCTTGCTGGCGGTCGTCACCGCGCTCATCATCGCCGGAGTCATCATGGTCGTGACCGACCCGGACGTGATCGACGCCTTTACCCGTCTGGAGCGATTCGTCGTCGCCGCGGATGGGCAGATGCCCCTGAGCGAGGCGGCGGACATCTTTTCGCGGGCGCGCCTGCAGCCCGGCGACGTCATCTCACTGGGCGACGAGCGGGTGGTGGTGGTCGAAACTGTGACCGAGGACGTGGACAAGCTCACCTTCGATGGCGTCGAGGCGCTGGACCTGAAACAGGTCGAGGGGCAGCAGGTGCAAGTAGGCGAGGTGATCGCCATGCCGGGCCTGTGGGAAGTGATGGTGGTCGAAAACGTCACCAGTATCCGCACCCAGGTCAGCCTGGAGACGGCCCGCAAATACTTCCCGCACGCCCAGGACGGCGACACGCTGTACGCTTCGACCAAGGACCAACGTCGTACCATCGTCAAGACCGTCCAGGACCCTGAGAAAGAGGTTAGTCTGGAAGAGGCGCGAGAAATATATCCGACCATTGGGCCGGGCGTGGCCGCGATTCAGAACTTTTTCGACGATCCCGGCGTGGGCCTGAGCGCCGTCGGGCACACGCTCAAGACAGCCTACGTGTCACTCTTTGAAGGGGCCATCGGCAGCCCCAAGGCCATTTACGCAGGGTTCAAGACCTGGCTCAAGGAAGATAATCCCAAGCCGCTGTATTCGGCGTTGCGCCCCATCAGCGAAAGCCTGGTCAACTCAGTGCCCTACATCTTGGCCGGACTGGCCGTGGCGCTGGGCTTTCGGGCCGGGCTGTTCAACATCGGCGCCGAGGGCCAACTGGTGATCGGCGGCCTGGCGACGGCTTTTGTGGGCTATGCCGTGACCGGCCTGCCCGCGCTGCCCCACGTGATTCTGGCGCTGGGAGCGGGGGTGTTGGCCGCCGGGTTATGGGGAGCCGTGCCCGGTTTTCTCAAGGCCCGGGTCGGCGCGCACGAAGTTATCAACACGATCATGTTTAACTATATCGCCTTCAAGTTGAGTGAGTGGCTGCTCAACGGACCGATGGAATTTCAAGAGGGCACGGCGCGCACCAGAGAAATCCTGCCCACGGCTTTCCTGCCGCGCTTTTTACCACACCCGATACGTTTCAACTGGGGCTTTTTCATCGCTATCGCCGCGGCGGTGTTTGTGTGGTGGCTGCTGTGGAAGACGATCTGGGGTTTCGAGTTGCGCACCGTCGGGGCCAACCCCAACGCGGCCAAATATGGTGGGATGAGCGTGGCCCGGAACTATGTGCTGGCGATGTTTCTCAGCGGGGGGTTGGCCGGACTGGCCGGCTCGACTCAGGTGTTGGGTATCACGCACAACATGGCCCTAGGTTTTTCAGCCGGTTATGGCTTCGACAGTATCGCCCTGGCGCTGTTGGGCAAAAGCCACCCCCTGGGCGTGACCTTTGCCGCGCTGCTATTTGGCTTTTTGCGCTCCGGCGGCACGCGCATGATGTCCATCGCCAGCATCCCGGTTGAGATCGTCTCCATCGTGCAGTCCATGGTTATCGTGTTTATCGCCGCGCCGGCCATCGTGCGGGCCATCTACCGCCTGAAAGTGCGCGAGACCGATCAAGACCAAGTGGTGTTCTCACGCGGATGGGGAGCGTAGGGGATTTCCGATTTTGGATTTTGAATTTTGGACTCGGGAGTGTTAGATGACGGAACTCACCAACCAGCGAACGAACAAACTGACCTTCAAGCCCAATCGCGAGCAGGTCTTGTCTCTCATCTTTTTCGCCGGAGGGCTGTTTATCATCCTGCTGGCGACGTGGAAGGTGCAGCCGGGGGACGTTTCCAGTTTTACCCGCTACGGCAAGGGCGAGCCGCTGGTAGACCTGCCCTCGCGGGCCACGATGTGGGCATTAGGCGCGTTCTGTCTGTTCGCCGCCGCCTATCAGTGGGTGCGCGGCGCCCAGGGGACGGGCCTGGCAGCCGGGCTGGTGGGTTTTTTCCTCGTCACCGCGTTGCTGGTGTGGGCCACGCGCGGCGTGGGCGACAGCCTGAGCCTGTTTGCCATGCTGCGTGAATCCATCATCCGCGCCACGCCGCTCATTTTGGGCGCGCTCAGCGGCTTGTGGTGCGAGCGCTCGGGCGTGGTCAACATCGCTATCGAGGGCATGATGCTGTCGGGCGCGTTCACGGCGGTAGCGGCCACCTCAATGAGCGGCAGCCCGTGGGTGGGCATCGTCGCCGCGATATTGACCGGCGGATTAATGGCGGCGCTGCACGCCGTGCTCTCTATCAAGTACAAAGTGGACCAGATCATCAGCGGCACGGTCATCAACATCCTGGCCGTGGGGGCCACGCGCTATCTCAATATCCGCCTGCTCACCCCTTCGGGCAACAACGCGCCGGGCACGTTCAAAACGATTGCAGTGCCCGGGTTGTCCAAAATCCCCGTCATCGGACCGATGTTTTTCGACCACCAACCCACCGTCTTTTTGATGTTTATTTTGGTGGCGGCGGTAGCGATCATCTTTGCCTACACCCCGTGGGGCCTGCGCACGCGGGCCATCGGCGAGCACCCCCGCGCCGCCGACACGCTGGGTGTGCACGTGAACCGCATGCGCTACATCAACGTGCTCATCGGCGGGATGATCGCCGGCATCGGTGGGGCCTACTTTTCGCTGGGCGAGGTGGGGCGCTTTGAAGACAGCATGACCAACGGCAAAGGCTTCGTGGCGCTGGCGGCGCTCATCTTTGGTAAGTGGACGGCGCTGGGCGGAATGGCGGCCGGGTTGCTGTTCGGCTTTGCCGACGCGCTGCAGAACAAGATGCAGATCCTCAAGGTGGGCATCCCGCCCGAGTTTCTGCAAATGACGCCCTATATTCTGACCGTCATCGTGCTGGCCGGGGTCATCGGGCGGGCCATCCCGCCGGCGGCCGTGGGCAAGCCGTATGAGAAGCAGTAGACGGTAGACAGGAAAACTCTCGCCGCCGGTGTCAGTCTGACGACGAGAGTTTCGCCAGGTCTGCTCAATCCACTTGACTATCACCACGCGATGCCCTTAATGCGTCGAGTCGCCGCTTGTTCTCGTATGGCCGAATGAAACACAAATAATCATCTTGCGGGATTTCCGCGCCAACCCTGTGTTTTACTTGCTCGTATACGACAAGGTCGCAGCGATAACCACATCTCGTCAAGATTGGTTCCATATCTGTAATTGCTCAGCCTCCCCAGACATGTCATTCTAAGCGAAGCGAAGAATCTCATTTTCACCCTGTTTCGTAACTGCTCAGCCCAAATGCGTAAAAGCGGCAAACCCAAAGCCATTCGACAGGATTCACAAGATTCACAGGATGGAATTCGTGGAAAAATCCTGTAAATCCTGTAAATCTTGTCCAAAGAGCTACCAGG
>DAOTXN010000165.1:0-14325 GCA_034435435.1 Anaerolineae bacterium
GCCCGTGGCAGCCGCCTCGACTGCGCCAATGCCCAGTAGTCGGGCGCGTCGCAACAAGTTCTCGGCGACCGGGTCGGTGACGCCGGGATGATAACCCACCTCGACGCTGCCGGTCGCGCCCGGTGGAGTAGACCCGTCCAGCCTTTGCCAGCAGTATCCTTCGACGACGGGGTCCACCAGCAACTCGGTCGCCAGGCGCTGCAGGTCGGTCTCGGAGAGGTTGCCGCG
The DNA here is from genome assembly GCA_034435435.1 of Anaerolineae bacterium. Classification (GTDB taxonomy): domain Bacteria; phylum Chloroflexota; class Anaerolineae; order S140-20; family S140-20; genus DAOTXN01. The sequence continues at coordinate 229 of DAOTXN010000165.1, forward strand.
TAAAAAGTAGAGGTCGCTGACCAGGACCTCTTGTACTTGCTGGAGGCCCAGATGAGCGACCTGAGTGAGCAGCGCGGCGGCCCGCCCGTCGGGCGCTGGCGCCCGCCAGAAAACCTCAATGCTATAGTCCACCGGGTGTTGTGCTCCTGACTAGTGGGGGCATGACTTTTGACGGGCGCTCATTATAACTCAAATCGGCAGGAAAGCCAGTCGCGGCGGCGGTGCGGGTGAGCGCAGGTATTTTTAATTCCAGCGCGCCAGCAGCGCTTCCAGCTCGGCAAAGGAGGCGATCTCGGCGTCGGCTCGCACGCCGTCGTGCGGCCAGTCGCGCACACCGATGAAACGCACCGCTCGCATACCCACGGCCTGCGCGCCGGCGATGTCGGTGCGGGGATAGTCGCCGATGTGCACCGCTGCCTCGGGGGGGACGCCCATACGGGCCAGCGTGTCCAAAAAGGCGCGCGGATGGGGCTTGCTGACTCCCAGCTCGTCGGAAAAGGTCAGATGCGTAAAGTGGCGCAGAATGCCATTTTGGTCCATCCACCGGCGCAATAGTTTGCCGGGCGACAGGCCGGTGTCGCAGATGAGACCCAAGCGGTAGCGTTCGGCCAGGCGTGGCAGCAATCTATCCAATCCGTCCACCAGGGGCGGCTGGGCAGCCATCCCCGAAACCGCCATGGTATGGACCAACGCCTCGTGTTCGGCGGGCGGCAGGTGTGCGCCCAGGTCGGCCAGCACCAGCGCCACCCAATGTTCCGCGCCAAAAGTGCGCTGCTCCTGCTCCCACACCCGATCCCACTCGCGCCAGGCGTGGGTGATCGCTGCTTCGATCTGCGCTTCGGAGATATGTCCCTGGTCGGCCTGATCGAGCGTCTCTTTGATGCGCCGCACGCGCACGTCGCCCGCGTAGGTTCCCACGAATAACGTGTCCCAAAAGTCGAACGTAATCGCCTGGATCAATGCGTCACTCGTCACTCGTCACTTGCTCAAACCCCAGCGTCTCGCGCACGATGTACAACGGGCGGTCCTTCACCTCGTCGTAGATGCGGCCCAGGTACTCGCCGATGATGCCGATGCTGATGAGCTGCACGCCGCCCAAAAAGAGCACCGCCACCAACGTGGTGGCCTGGCCGTAAAACGGCGGCGAACCGTCGTTGACCAGCCGCAAAAAGATAACCACCAGCATGAATATCCCGCTCAACGCGGCGATGGCCCAGCCCAGGTAGGAGGCCAGTTGCAGCGGCAGATACGAAAAGCCGGTGATGGCGTCCATGGCAAAACGGAACATTTTGCGGAAGGGATACTTGGTCTCGCCGGCCAGCCGGGCCGCTCGCTTGTAGGTGACGCCGGTCTGCCGAAAGCCCACCCACACGCTCATGCCCCGAATGAAGCGATGCCGCTCGCGCATCTGGTTGAGCACGCTCACGGCGCGGCGATCCAGCAGGCGAAAGTCGCCCGTGTCCATGGGGATGTCTACGTCGGTGATGCGGTAGATGAGCCGGTAAAAGAGCCTGGCGGTGAACTCTTTGAACCAGGTCTCGCCCTCGCGCTCGGCGCGGATGGCATACACGACCTCGTAACCCTCCTTCCAGCGTTGAATCATCTCCAGGATGACTTCGGGTGGGTCTTGCAGGTCGGCGTCAATGATGACTACGGCGTCGCCCTGGGCGTGGTCCAGCCCGGCGGTGACGGCCAACTGGTGCCCAAAGTTGCGCGCAAAGTCCACCAGCTTGACGCGCGGGTCGGCGGCGTGCAGCTCGCGCACGATCTCGGCAGTGCGGTCGCGGCTGCCATCGTTGACAATGACCAGCTCCCACGGCTCGCCGGTGGCGTCCATCACCTCGGCCACGCGCTGGTAGAGGGCATGTAGCACGGCCTCTTCGTTGTAGGCCGGGGCGACGATGGAGTAGCGGGGGTTTTCAGGCTGTGTCATCCAGTATGTTTACCTCACTTTTTTGTTATGGGGCATAGGCTTCAAAATCGGCCTCGTGGGCCAGGCATTTGACCAGCCGCAGATCACGGGTGAGGACAGGTAGGTTGCATCCGTGCGCCGTGGCGACGATGAGCGCATCCATCCAGCCCAGGCCTTGCGTGGCATACTGCTGCATCCAGGCCCCGGCCTGGCGAGCCGCAACAGAATTGAGTGGAAGTCGAATAAAGAGAGATAGCAATGCCTCGTGGCGCTCAACCTCGTGAGCCCGCAGGCCGCGCCAGAGTTCTGCCTCGGTAATGACCGACAGGTATGCCATCAAATTATCTGACAGTAACGCGTCGAGATAAGGCCGGACCGTTGGTCGTCCCCGATAGAGATCGATCAGCGCGTTCGAGTCAAACAACATGGCCGGCTCAGGCATCGGTCCACTCGCTTTGCCAACGTTCCCGGTTGCGCTCCAGCCACGTGGCGTCGATATCTTGGCGTCCGGCCCACATCCCAAAGGACGCGCGCGCCAGCTCGACGAGGTGGTCGGCAGAAGAGGGGATCACTCGCTGCGTCTCCTCGTAGGTTTGTATGCTGAGAATGACGGCGACCGGTTTCCCACCCCGCTCAACGAGCACGGGACCACCGGTGCGGGCGAGCTCACGCAGGACAGCGCCAAAACGATTTTTGACCTCTGTAGCAGACAGTGTACGCGACCAACGCGTGGCCATGGTGTCTCCTTTTGGTCGAATAGATTAGCTAATGGGATTATAGCCGGAAAGAGCCAGATTGCCAAGCCCCCGCCAGTCACTCTTGACAACCTTCCATTTCCCCATAGAATGGGAAGCGTGTATGAGGAGCGAGAGCTATGATGGACGAGCAGAGACAGCGTCAAGGCTCAGGTTATCTCACCCCAGGGAACCTGTCGCGGTTGCCAGGGCACACGCCCGCCGACGAGGTGTTTAACCAGGCGCGGCGGCGCGCTTTCATTCAAGATATTCTGGCGCCGCTGCGTAACGAACCGACCGGCCTATTGCCGTTTGAACAAGTACGGCAAACGCTGAACCTGGGTAGCCAGCGCTATCGGGGGATTCAAGAGGTGCCGCTGGATCGCATCGTGGGCAGCGTGGCTCGCTATCACGATTTTAGCCGCGCTTTTATGCCCCGGCGCGAGTCGCTGCGCCGGCGCTGGCGGCGCGTGATGGACCTGAGCGGGCGACTGCCGCCCATCGACGTCTATCAGGTCGGCGAGATCTATTTCGTAGTAGATGGCAATCATCGCGTCTCGGTGGCGCGGCAGTCTGGCGCAACCACCATCGAGGCGCATGTGTGGGAGTATCAGACCCGCGTGCCGGTCGAGTCGAATGACGATTTGAACGACATTCTTATCCGACAGGAATATTTGGAGTTTTTGGACCAATCCCACCTGGACCGCAACCGGCCCGAACAGCGTATTATTTTTACCGTGCCCGGTCGCTACTGCCAGTTGGGCGAAGAGATCGCGCGCCATCGAGCGTGGCTCGATCGGCAGCACATCTACACGGTCTCATTCGAAGAAGCGACTACCCACTGGTACGACAGCGTCTACTTACCCATGGTGCAAGTGATCCGCGAACAAAACATCCTGGCCCAATTTCCAGGGCGCACCGAGGCCGACCTCGTGGCGTATATTTTACGCTACCGGAATGAGCTGGAGCAAACGTGGGGCGAGGCGTCGCCAGCCCCTGCGCTTAGCCTGGTCAGCGGTGAGAGCGACGAAGCACTGTCCCAGGCCGACGAATCACGCCGGCGCTCGGAGCAGGCGGCGCAACAATTTGCCGAAAAAACGCGCCGCAACTGGTGGGGACGTTGGGTGGCCTGGGTCAGGCGCCGGGTTTTGCGCTGGGAGGTGCTAGACCGATAGCCGGAAGAGGGGGTGTTTTGAGCAGCTCACTGGCGGTTTCAGGACAAGAGTTCGATCGGGCGCATCAACGGGCGATTATGGAAGATTTGCTGGCGCAATTGCGTGGGCAATCGGCCGACTTGCTGCCTTTTGAAGAGGTGCACCACCGGCTGCGCCTGGCCAGCCGGGCCTATCGCGGCCTGCGGAATGTGCCGGTGGACCGCATCATCGGCAGCGTGGGGCGCTATCGAGATTTTACACGCAGTTTCCTGCCCCGGCGCGAGCAGTTGCGCCAACGCTGGTTGCGGGTTGACCGCCTGGCCGCTGAATGCGGCGTCCCGCCTATCGAGCTATATCAGGTGGGTGAAGTCTATTTTGTGCTGGACGGGAACCACCGCGTTTCGGTCGCCCGGCGATCCAAATGGCCCACCATCGAGGCGCACGTGTGGGAATATGCGAGCCGGATTTCTTTGGAGCCAGATACGACGGTGGACGATTTACTGATCAAGGCCGAGTACGTGGAGTTTCTGGAGCATACCCGGCTGGACCAGACCCGTCCGGAACAACGCATCCTATTTTCTATCCCCGGCAGCTACCGTGAGCTGGAGTTTCAGATCGCTCTGTTTCAGGACGCGCTCAGTCGCATTGACGGGCAACCTTTCGACGTGACCGAGGCCGCCGCCCTGTGGTACGATATGATCTACACGGCGGTGGTGCAGATCATCCAGCAGCAGGGCGTGCTGGCCCGCTTTCCCGGCCGCACCGAGGCGGATCTGTTCGTGTGGATTGTGCAACATCAGAAAGAGTTGAGCGAAGAGTACGGTTACACCGTGCCGATGACCGCGGCCACCGACCACGTGGCAGATCATCACGGCGTCGGGTGGCCGCGGCGGTTCCTGATCGCTCTGAGCAAAAAGCTGGCAGGTTAATCCACCTGCAAACTTGCAAACATGCCATCCAATTCTTCTGCCGGTACGTCGAACACGGCCTCGTAGGGCGGCAGCGGCTCCCGAGTCATCCATTCGGGGATGCGGTCGTCGGCGGCAGTAAATCCGGCGGCTTGGTTAAAGGCTCGCTCCAAGCGCAGCGTTTCGCGCCCCAACACTTGTAGCGCCTCCTCGCCCAGGTCCCAGCCGTAACGCCCTCTCAACAGGTCGCGGATCGCGCCCGGCGCAGTCGCAAAGCCAAACCCACCAAAGAGACACACGCCTAACGTATCGTACCCCGCCATGTTGACCTGCGTCCTGGCCGAAAGCTCCGCCTGACCTTTGGGGTCCAGGTGGTCCACCTGGGCGCGGATGGTCAGGCCGGCGGTGTGGTCGGCCCCCTGGGGCGACGTGGCATAGGTGACGCCGGTGCCCTTGATGGCCCGCGGGTCATAAGCCGACATGCCTTGCCCCTTTACCACCGGCACGCGCGTGACCCCATACGCCTTGCCCACGCTGACGGCTCCGCTGCCCAACATCCGCCCCAACGGCGTGCCCTGGCGGATTTCATCCAGCAATTCCAGCGCCCGCCGACCGTCGCCAAAGGCCAGCAGTCCGGCCTCGGCCGCCACGCCCAGCGCCGCGCCCACTTCGATGGTGTCCATGCCCAGGTCGTTGATCTCGCGGTTGAGGCGGGCGATAGTATCCAGATCGTCGATGTCCAGGTTGGCCCCTAGCAGCCCGATGGTCTCGTACTCGACGGGCGACGAGATCTTTTTGCCGTCGGCGGCGGCAAAGCAGTTGGAACAGCGGATCACACAGCCGGGCATGCAGGCGTGGGTGGTCTGGCCCTCGCCGCCTCGGGCCAGGATCAGCTCACGCATGGTCTCGCCGCTGATTTTTTCGGCCCCCTCGAACTGGCCGGCCGAAAAGTTGCGTGTAGGCAGACCGCCGTGCTTGTAACACAACATGGTCATGGCCGCCGTGCCGAAATCGCTATAGACGGCGGTCTGGGGATGGGCCATGAGCGACTGTGTGTAGCGTTTGGCGGCGTCCTTGTAGAGGACCGGGTCGGCCAGGGGTGGTTTTGCGCCGCGGCTCGCGTCGATGACGATGGCCTTGAGGCGTTTGGCGCCCATCACCGCGCCCAATCCGCCCCGGGCCGCGATGCGTGACGGTTCGCGGTCTTTGTCCAGGTTTTGGATACCCGCCGCTGCCAGGCGCATCTCGCCGGCCGGGCCGATGAGGGCGATGGCGACTTGGGAACCGTAACGCTCCAGCAAGCGAGAAGCCGTCTCGTATACACCCAAGCCCACCAGATCGCCGGCCGGCTCAAAGCGCCCGCCGTCCTGCCTGAGATGCGCCACCCACCAACTGTCGTCCGGCGGCGCGCCCTCGACGATGAGGGCTTTGACGCCCAGGTGGGTCAGTTTGAGGGCGGTGGTGCCGCCAGCGTTGGCCTCTTTGACGCCGCCCGTCAGCGGGCTTTTGCCGCCCACCGAGAGGCGGTCGCAACTGGAGAGCATGTGGCCCACCAGCAGGCCGGGTGTAAAGAGCAACTTGTTAGACGGCCCCAGTGGGTCGCACAAGGGCGGTATTTCGTCCAGCAGGATGCGCGGGATGAGCCCCCGCCCGCCGAGGCGTTGCCAGGTTTCAGGCACAGGGGCGGTTGTCACGCTTCGATCGGTCACGTCGATGCGCCAGATTGTTTCAGCCATTGGGGCTTCTCCTGTTTAAAAGGCAAACCCTTGCGAAGGTCTGTAGCCTTCGCAAGGGTTAATATCCACTACTGGCTCTTGATCTCGGTCCAGACCCGGTCGCGCAGTTGTTGCGCCTCGCCTAGAGGCTTGCTCCACTCCATTTTTTGCATGACCTCGTCGGGCGGGTAAATGCCGGGGTCCTCAAGAATCTCCGCCGGGATCAATTCTTTGGCGGCGGCATTGGGACTGGCGTAATAGACAAACTCGACGTTCCTGGCCGCGATGTCGGGGCGCAGCAAAAAGTCGATCCACACCATGGCCGTGTAAAAGCGGTCGGGATCCTTGGCGACTTCTTTGGGAACGCACAGGTTGTCGGCCCACACGATGCCCCCTTCTTTGGGGATGATGTAGCCAATGGATTCGTCTTCGGCCATGGCCTGAAAGATGTCGCCGCTCCAGCCGTGAGCCATCACGATCTCTTCGTTAGCCAGCAGGTCCTCAAATTGTTCGCTGTCGAACGTATGTACGTAGGATTTGATGTCCATGACGAGCTGCTTGGCCTGCTCGATCTCGGCGGGATCGGTGCTGTTGACCGAGTAGCCCAGGTATTTGAGCGCCGCGCCCAACACTTCGGTCGAGTCATTGAGCAGGCTGTAGGCGCCGGCGTATTCTTTGGCGACCTGCGGGTCGAACAGGTAAGCCCAACTGTCGGGCGGCTGCGCGACGTAATCGGTGTCGTAGCCAATGCCGGTGGTGCCCCACATATAGGGGATGCAATACACGAGGCCCGGATCGTAGGGCGGATCGGCGAAAAACGGATCGAGATTGCCCAGGTTGGTCAGCCGCGCCTTGTCGAGCGGCGTCAGCATGTCTAGCTCGATCATGGTGGAGACCATGTAATCCGAGGGCACGATCACATCAAAGCCGGTCGCGCCGCCTTGTAGCTTGGCCAGCAGGTCCTCATTGCTGCCAAAGGTCGTCTCGCGCACTTGTACGCCGTATTCTTGCTCAAATAGATCGTAAACCTCTGGCTCGATGTACTCGGACCAGTTGAAAAAATAAAGCTCTTGGACCAGCTTGGGTTCGGCGGCCTGGGCCGGAGTTTCTGCAGGCGCTTCTTTTTCCTCCTCCTTTTTGCCGCACGCGCTCAATACGAGCAAAACAACCAGGACCAGCAAGAATAGCTTTTTCATTCTTGTTCCTCCTTTTGTAGATTGGAACCAATTTACCAACCCTCAATTTTCCCATTCCCAATTTACCTCACACTCGCTCCTTCACCACCTCCTCTCCGCTGGAAAGCCAGCGACAGGATGACGAGTCCCATCGAAGCCAGCAGCATCAGGCTCGACAGCGCGTTGATGTCGGGCTTGACGCCGGTTTTGACCAGCGAGTAGATGCGCAGGGCCAATAGCGATTCGTTGCCCGAGGTGAAAAACGTGATCACATAGTCGTCGATAGACAGCGTAAAGGCCGTGAGCGCCCCGCCCACGATGCCGGGGATCAACAGGGGGAAGGTCACCCGCCAAAAGGTCTGCCACTCGTTGGCCCCGAGGTCCTGGGCGGCCTCTTCCAGACGCGGATCAAAGGCGCTCATGCGGGCGCGCACGATGATGGCGACAAACGAGATATTGAACGCCACGTGCGAGATGATCACCGTGGTCAAGCCCTGCGCCATGCCGATCAGTCCAAAGAACGCCAGGAGCATCACCCCCATCGAGATTTCGGGGATGATGATGGGCAGCAAGAGCAGCGCATCAAAGGGCAGCTTGAGCCGAAAATCCCAGCGTTCCATAGCCACCGATACCATGGTGCCGATGATGGTCGAAAGGACAGTAGTCGCCACAGAAACCAAGAGTGTGTTGCGCAGGGCGATCAGGAGCAGCTCGTCTTCAAAGACTTTTTTGTACCAGTTGAGGGTAAAGCCATGCCACACAAAGACCGACTTGGAATCGTTGAAGGAAAAGACGACCAGGATGATGATGGGCAGATAGAGAAAGAGGTAAAAGAGCAGGGCGTGCGTCGACAGCGCCAGTTTGCCCACCCGGATGAGCCACCGGCGGTTCGGCCGGCGGAGCGCAGTGCTAGATGCGTTCATCTCACACCCCCTTTCCTGTGGACACGCCCCCACCCCGAGCGACGGCGATGCGGAAATAGATGACCGTGCCGACCATCATCAGAGCCATCAATACCATCGAGATGGCCGAGCCAAAGGCCCAGTCGTTGGCCGAGCCGAATTGTTGGGTGATCAGGTTGCCGAGCATTTGCGATTTGCCGCCGCCTAACAGGTCGGGAGTGATATAAGCCCCCAGCGACGGAATAAAGACGAGGATCGAGCCGGCCACGATGCCAGGCAGCGTCAGCGGCAGGACCACGCGCGTAAAACTGCGCACCTCGTTGGCGTACAGGTCTTGGGCGGCCTCGACGAGTGAAAAGTCCAGCCCGACGATGCTGGCGTAGCAGGGTAATATCATTTCTGTCACCCAGCCGTATACCAGGCCCACAATGACGGCCTGTTCGTTGAACAGCAAGCTCAGTGGACGGTCGATCAAGCCCAGGCTGATGAGGATCTCGTTGACGAACCCGCTGCGAGACAGGAGCACGATCCAGGCGTAGGTGCGAATGAGAAAGTTGGTCCAAAAAGGGATCATCATCAACAGCAACAAGGTATTGCGCCAGCGGACGGGCCGGGTTGCCATCCAAAAGGCCAGCGGGTAACCGATGAGCAGCGAAAGCAAGGTGGTGGCCCCGGCGATCCAAAAGGAGCGCAAAAAGATCTTGATGTACAGCGGGTCGATAAAGCGTCGGTAGTTTTCCAGGTTAAACTCGTATACCAGTCCGCCGTAGGTGCCGCGTTTCAGAAAACTGTAGACCAGGATCACTCCCATCGGCGCCAAAAAAAAGAGGATCAGCCAGCCGGCCGCCGGGGAGATCAGCGTAAAAAGTGTGGCGCGTTGGCGCCGGGTCTGTACTTTGTGCACGGCGGCCTCCTTTACTCGGTCAGTACCAGGGCGCTGGTCGGGTCCCAACGCACGCTCACGGCATCGCCCTGATGAAAGGCGCGCGCTTCCTGAAAGGTCAAGTTTTGCTCGCGCACCATCAACGTGCTGCGCTCGGTCAGTTGCACCTGGTAGCGGGTGTCGGTGCCGATATAGATCAGCTCGGTGATGCGACCGGCAAAACCCTGTCCATCCGCCGGGGCCAGACTGATTTTTTCGGGGCGCACGGCCACGCTCACCGCCTGCCCGCGTCGCACGTCAGCCCCGACCTGGGCCGTCACGGGAAGTTGGCCGTCAATCAGCACTGTGGCCCGGTCGCCCTCCAGGTCTTGCACAACGCCCTCTAAAAAGTTGGTCTCGCCGATAAAGTCGGCCACAAAGCGATTGCGCGGGCGTTCGTAAATCTCCACCGGCGTGCCTTCTTGAAAAACGCGCCCCTGGTGCATCACGGCGATGCGGTCAGACATGGTCAGGGCTTCTTCCTGGTCGTGGGTCACGTAGACAAAGGTAATGCCCACCTCTTGTTGGAGTTGTTTCAGCTCCAACTGCATGGCTTTGCGTAGCTTGAGATCCAGCGCACCCAGCGGCTCGTCGAGCAGCAACACCTCGGGCCGGTTGACCAGCGCCCGCGCCAGGGCGATGCGCTGTTGTTGCCCGCCGGAGAGCTGGTGTGGTTTGCGGTCGGCAAAACCCGGCAGGCGCACCATTTCCAGCGCCTCTTCCACGCGGCGCTGAATCTCGATCTTGGGCGCCTTTTTCATCTCTAGCCCAAAGGCGATGTTTTTGCCGATGGTCATGTGCGGAAAGAGGGCATAGCTTTGAAAAACGGTGTTGACGGGGCGCTTGAAGGCGGGGGTGTCGCCCATTGACTTGCGGTGAATTAGCACGTCGCCCTGTGTGGGCATTTCAAAGCCGGCCACCAGGCGCAGGCTGGTCGTTTTGCCGCAGCCGCTGGGACCGAGGAGTGAATAGAACTCGCCGTCGCGGATGCGCAGCGTGACATTGTCTACCGCCACCACATCCCCGAACAACTTGGTGACGCTTTCAAGCTCGACGGCATACGATTCAGTCATAACGGCCTCCTTTTGAAAAGTGAAGGGTGAGGAGTGATGCGTGAAACGTGAATTCACGCATCACTCCTCACGTCTCACTCCTCACGTTTCACGTAACAAGAATATCGCAATGATCACTAACACAATCCCTACGATTTGCCGAGAACCGAGGGGTTCGTCGAAAAAACGCCAACCCATGAGCGTCAGGCCGACGATGGCCACCCCCACCCACAGCGCAAAGATGATGGCTAAGGGGGCCCGCCGCAGCGCAACGGCAAACAAAACGAGCGAACCCACGTAAACGAGCAAGCCTAAACCGAAATAGGTTGCGATGTCCTTTTCGGCCCACAATTTTAGCGCCAGGTCGCCGATGATCTCTAGCGCCGCCGCGACGGCAATCAACGCCAATGTTCCCCAATCCATGAGCTTCCAATCCTGGCCAGGCGCGCTGCGTAGGATAGCTTGAACGTGTGAAAGATAAACGAGGTCGGGGTGCGCTGCACACCGGGAAAGTGTATTCGGATTTCGTGGAAAAGTCAATCATGCTCCTGCCGGTCGCGGACCGGCTTGGAGCAATGAAAAGGCACGTCTCCGACGGCGCCTGCTTTGCATGTCGGGACAAGTCGTGTATAATTTGTGAGGCTTGTCCTTAGCGCGACTGCTCCGCGTGTCCCTGAGCAGCAGGAATATGGATAGAGTGGCAGTTCAAGATCAACGCATCACATCGGCCATTGCCGCCATCAGGTCGGGAGATCAAGGCAAAGCGCGCTCCCTGCTCCAGTTGGCCGTTGCCGATGACCCGGAAGACGACCGGGCCTGGCAATGGCTGGCCGTGGTTGCTGCGGACGCTGACGAGCAGCATCGCTGTCTTTATCGCGCGCTCTCGATCAACCCGAATAACGAAACCGTCCGCGAGGCGTTACGCCAGCTTGCGCCGGAAAACCAGACCCTCGTCCCGACCGTCGCTGCGCCGACCCTGCCGGTGCCGACCGTGTTTCAACCCATCGTCTACTATGACCGTCCCCCCACCCATCGCCTCTCCTCTTATATCATCGCCACCTTTTTGTTTTGTGTCACAGGTTTGGGATTCACACTGGTCATCGCCGGGTCGTTCTTGCCCTGGGTCACTGTAGCAGGGGTCGAGATGTCCGCGCTGGAGCGCGAAGGTTTTTTGACACTCATCACGGGCGTAGTAGGTATTTTGACGGCGGCGGTGGGCATTTGGCGCAGCGGGTGCTTATCATTGCTGGCCAGCGTGGCTTCGATCTCGTTCGCCCTGGTGGCGATTGGCGTCTCGGCCTACAACGTCTTTAGCGTGGCCGAGTCGGATGCTCGCCTGGGGGTAGGCTTTGTCTTTGTCCTCTTGGGCGGCCTCATCGCTATGCTGAGCAGCGTGGTCAATTCATTCAGCGGATTGACCATGCTCAGTTTTGCCATGCGCGAGCAGTAGGTTTTTTCCCTGTTGACAACTGGTGCGAAAAATTCTATACTTCAAGTGTCATTTTCTAATGACACACTCTCCCCGTTTCTTATTAATTGGCCCCACTGTGCATGGAAAAGGAGGAACACAATGACCGTTTTTCCGAGTGATAAACCCTGGCTCAGACTATACGACGAAGGAGTGCCGCATACCATCCATCCATATCCTGAGCAACCGTTATACGCCTTTCTCGAACAGTCGGCCCGCGATTATCCCGACCGGCCGGCCATCATTTTCAAAAAGCACCAGGTCAGTTACCGGCAGTTGAACGACTTGACTGACCGGCTGGCGGCTGCGCTGGCAGGTATGGGAGTCAAAAAGGGAGATCGGGTGGCGATCATGATGCCCAACTCGCCCCAGTTTCCCATCGCCTTTTTCGGCATCCTCAAGGCCGGCGCAGTGGTCAGCGCCATTAGTCTGTTGGACTCACCGGCGCAGATCGAACACAAGCTGAACTATGCCGGCGCCGAGACCATGATCATCATGAGCAACTTTTACGAGGCGTTCAAGACGGCCCAACCCAAAACCCAGATCAAGCGGGTGATCGTCACGCACATCAAGGAATACATGTCGCCAGTGATCAAAACTCTGTTTCCGGTTTTGGCGCGGCTCAAAGCCGAGCTAAAAGTGCATCAGGTGACGCTGCGCGACGGCGACATCTGGCTGCAAGACCTGCTTGGGCGCTATACGCCTGCTCAACGTCCCAAAGTCGAGGTCGGCCCGGACGACGTCGCCGTGCTCCAATTCACCGGCGGCACCACTGGCGTGCCCAAGGCCGCCGTCGAATTGCACAAGAGCCTGGTCGCCAATACCCTGCAGATCAAATCCTGGCTGCCCGACACCCACATAGGCCAGGAAGTGACGCTGATGGCGATCCCCCTGTTTCACGTCTATGGCATGGTGGCGGGCATGAACTACAGCATGGCCTCGGCGGCGGCCCTGGTGATGGTGCCCAACCCGCGCGACCTGGACGACGTTTTGGACAGCATCGAAAAGTGGAAGGCGACCATCTATCCGGGCGTGCCGACCATGTACAACGCCATCAACAACCACCCACGTGTCCAGGCTGGACAGGTGGACATCACTTCCATCCGAGCGTGCATCAGCGGGTCGGCCCCGCTGCTCAAAGAGACGCAGGAACGCTTTGAAAAGCTGACCGGGGCCAGCCTGCGCGAAGGCTTTGGCATGAGTGAAGCCCCCACGGCCACTCACTGCAACCCCATGCACGGCGAAAACCGCAAAGGCTCCATCGGCCTACCCTTGCCCGACGTCGAGTGTCGCATCGTTAGCCTGGACGACGGTGTGACCGACCTGCCCGCCGGCGAAGTGGGCGAGCTGGTCATTCATTCCCCCAACCTGATGTGGGGTTATTGGGAGATGCCCACCGAGACGATCAACACACTGCGCGAAGGCCCCGATGGCAAGAAATGGCTGTACAGCGGCGACATCGCCAAGATGGACGAGGACGGCTATTTCTACATCGTGGACCGCAAGAAAGACATGATCATCGTCAGCGGTTTCAACGTGTACCCCACCAACGTCGAAGAAGTGCTCATCCGGCATCCCAAGATCATGGAAGTGGCCGTGGCGGGCGTCGCCGACCCCCATCGAGGCGAGACGGTGAAGGCCTGGGTGGTGCTCAAACCGGGCGAGACGGCCACCGAAGACGAGATCATCGAGTGGGCCAAGGAAAGCGGCCAACTGGCCGCCTACGAGCGCCCGCGCGTGGTCGAGTTTCGCAAGGAGCTGCCCAAGACGCTGGTGGGCAAAGTGTTGCGGCGCGTGTTGATCGAGGAGGAGAAAAAGAAGGCAGGGTAATAGCTTCTGCAAAGCCCTGCCTACGCGGTTAGGGCCTGGATTTGGCAATCCAGGCCGAGCGAGAGCGACAGATTTATAGAACGTTTGTCTAATGTGACATTGTCAAAATAGTTAGCGCGGACGCGCAGCGGAGGCCTCCGCTTGCTAGCCTTCGGCTAACGGGCGGCGCGCAGCGTCGCGCGAACGACCAGCGTCAGCCGATTGCGGGTTGGCAAGGCGAAACCCACTTACAACCAACACCGCCAGTGTCAATTTCCGCCCGTTATGGCGGCGAGCGCAGCCGCCGCCATAACGACAAGGTTCAGCGGGCCGCGCCCCCAACGCC
>DAOTXN010000166.1:0-6190 GCA_034435435.1 Anaerolineae bacterium
TTGAACCAGTGTATGATAAAGACGAAGCGAGTTTTCCATCGTTCACTCTCCTGTGAGTGGTATCCAGGAAAGTATAGCGCATTGTGCGCTTTTTGGAAGGCTCGCTTCCTTGACTTTTGTCAGTCAACCAGGAACGAGGCGTCAATGGATGAGGAGCAGACAAACGGATTCCTTTTTACCATCCGCTTATCCGTTCTCCATCCGTTGACAAAGGAAGCGCAACCATGAACGACCCCCTGTGGTACAAAGACGCCGTCTTTTACGAGCTGTACATTCGCGCCTTTGCCGACGGGAACGGCGACGGGCGCGGCGACTTTCAGGGCCTCATCACCCGCCTGGACTACCTGCAAGAGCTGGGCGTGGACTGCATCTGGCTGCTGCCCATGTACCCCTCGCCGCTGCGCGACGACGGCTACGACGTGAGCGATTTTTACGGCATCCACCCCGATTACGGCGCGGTGGACGACTTTCGAGCGTTGGTAGACGCGGCCCACCGGCGCGGCCTGCGCGTCATTGCCGACCTGATCCCCAACCACACCTCGGACCAGTGCCTCTGGTTCCAGGCTTCGCGCGACCCGGCCCACCCGCAGCACGCCAAGTACCGCGATTGGTACGTGTGGAGCGCGACCGACCAAAAGTACCGTGACGCGCGGATCATCTTTCTTGACACCCAGGCCTCCAACTGGAGCTGGGACCCGCTGCGCCGCGAGTATTTCTGGCACCGCTTTTTTCACCACCAGCCCGACCTCAACTACGACCACCCGGCCGTTCAACAAGAGATGCTCAACGTGGTGCGTTTTTGGCTCGACCACGGCATTGACGGCTTTCGCGTGGACGCCGTGCCCTACCTGTTCGAGCGCGAGGGCACTCACTGCGAGAACCTGCCCGAAACCCACGCCTACCTCAAACGCCTGCGCGCCTTGGTGGACCAGGTCGCCCCCGGCGCGCTGCTGCTCTCCGAGGCCAACCAGTGGCCCGAGGACGTGCGTCCATATCTGGGCGACGGCGACGAGTTCCACATGAACTTTCACTTCCCGCTCATGCCGCGTCTGTTCATGGCCCTGGCCCAGGCCGACCGGACCCCGATTTTGGAGATCATGGCCCGCACCCCGCCCATCCCCGACTCGTGCCAGTGGGCCATCTTTTTGCGCAACCACGACGAGCTGACGCTGGAAATGGTCACTCCACAGGAACGCCAGTTCATGTGGGAATTTTACGCCCCCGATCCGCGCATGCGCCTCAACCTGGGCATCCGCCGCCGGCTGGCCCCACTGCTGGGCGGCGACCGCCGCAAGATCGAGCTGCTCAACGCCATGCTGTTCAGTATGCCCGGCTCGCCCATTATCTATTACGGCGACGAGATCGGCATGGGCGACAATTTATGGCTGGACGACCGCGACGGCGTGCGCACGCCCATGCAGTGGACCGCTGGCCCCAAGGCCGGTTTCTCTACTGCTGATCAGCTCTACGCCCCGCTCATCGAAGACAACGTGTACGGCTACCGGCGGGTCAACGTCGCCGCGCAGCAATCCGACCCACGCTCGCTGCTCAACTGGACCAAACGGATCATCCGAATTCGCAAGGCGCATGCCGTGTTTGGGAGGGGGGATTTTCGCTTTGTGCTGCCCGCCGACGAGCGCATCCTGGCCTATCTACGGAGTTACGCGGGGGAAACCATGCTCGTCGTGGTCAACCTTTCCGATTCAAGCCAGACGCCGGCGCTCGATTTGGCGGGGTTTGCAGGCGCGACGCCAACAGACTTGCTCACCGAGGAGCGCCTGCTGCCCATCGGCGCGGGTCCATACACGATGAAACTGCCGCCGTATGGCTATCGTTGGCTGAAACTCCGCCAAGTTGCCAGGCTACCGATCGGATAGAATCGGGGACCGCGTTAGTTCCCGACTTGATCATTCCAGCCATCCTCGACCCAACGCCACAGCTTGTTCGCGGAAAAAAGCTTTCACCGCGCTCCAATCGACTGGTTCCAGCAACGATGGGGGTTCTTCCTGCTCGGCGCGCTCAAAAAAAGCCATATAGCGCACGACCAATGCCTCAAAATCGCGGACAGCCGGATACTTGATCGGCGCCAGATCGAACAAATCTCGTAGAGGAATGCGCCGGGCGATAGCATACAAGTCGTAAAAGTCCTTCCGACTGGCGCGGGTCGCCAGAGCATCTAATTTCATCAAGCCAATGTCGGTCACACTCGCTAACAGCACTCCTTCGGCCTCTAAAGGGGAAGCCACCAGCGGATAGCCGTAGCCAAAAAAGCCCACATGCAAGTCATCGATGATGAGGAGCAGGTTGCCCCACGCCTGTTCGACAATGGTGGGATAATGAGCTTCAAGGACGCGCAGCGCCAGCCTGTGCGTCTCGGGGCGGACCTCATCGGTCTCGGAAAAGAAATCCAGGTCCACGGACTGTCGATGCCCTAATTGCAATGCCAATGCCGTTCCCCCGGCCAGATAGAAGCGCGGCGCCAGGTCACTCTGCCCGACTGTGCGTAGCACCTCGCGCATTAGCGGCGTGACTGTCTCCCAGTGCAGTTCTGTCATGCGGGATCCTCCAGGTGCAGGAACAGCCTCCAAAAAGCCAGGTGTGGCGCGGGCAATCCAAAGCGCCCCCAGCGACGCACCCAATCGGCGATCACTGCCTGTGGGTAACGGGCAAATAGCCAGCGCAATTCAGCCCGATTCCCGTAGCGCAGTGTGCGCTCAATGATGGTCGCCGCTGCCCGGTCGGGATCCAGGTCTTCCAAACGGTATTCCTGGAAAAACGGGGTCAGGCTGCGGGGAACGTCCTGTTGGGTTACGTCCTGGTATTCTGGGGAGACCATCTCATCCTCTCCTCTGCTTTGTCCTTGATGGATAGGTGGAAATCATTGTAGCACGCGAGAAAGGTCGGGTCAAGAGTGGCACGAGGTGCTCGGTTCGACCGGCTCTCCAGCTCCCTTTTTGACATCCTCCCCCTTGTGTGCTATGTTTAGCGTGGAGAGGTTTGCCATGCCCCGGTTCAAAACCAGCACCATCCGCGCCCGTCTACTCATCGGCTTTGTGCTCATGACCCTACTGCCCACCGTCGGCGTCAGCGTGGGCACGGTCGCCGTGAGCTATGTCAGCGGCCGCCGCCAGGCCATCGACCGCCTCGAGTCGGTGGCCGCCCTCAAAGGACGCGCCGTTGAAGAGTGGATCAACGCTTTGCAGACGGAATTGGTCATCGCCTCCAACACCGACCTGGCCTCCGAGCGCATCGGCGTGTTGCTGACGCTGGCCAACGACGACCGCTATTACGACTTTTATCACAAGGCCGTCCGCAAGCGCCTGCAAGGGTTGGTCCAGCAATCCCAACAGCTCCATGAGTTATTTTTACTGGATGTTCATGGGCGGGTGGCTCTCTCGACCGACGTCGCGCAGGAAGGACGGGTCTACACCGACCAGCCCTACTTTCAACGCGGGCTGAGCGGCCCGTATGCGCAATTGCCCTTCTTCCCCACCGATCCCTCCGCTTCCGTCTCGGACCCCGCGTCGGTGTTTATCGCCATTCCTGTCACCGGAGGCGAGGGACAGGCCCTCGGTGTGATGGTCGGGCGTGCGCCGCTGCAATCGCTCACGCGCATATTGCACGAGCGCACCGGCGCGGGTCGCACAGGCAAAGCTTACCTGGTCAACGCGGATTATTCCTTGCTCCCCGGCCTGTCCCTGCCGGCGCTGAACTCGAACGCCGATCAGCCGCGCCCCATCCACTCGGATGGGTTAAACGCAGCCGTGGAGCACCGCGTCAGTGTCTCGGGCATTTACGACGACTATCGTGGGGCCAGCGTCGTCGGCATTTATCGCTGGCTGCCCGAGTTGAACGCGGCCCTGGCCGTCGAACAAGACCTGTCCGAGGCCTTTGGAGCGATATTCACGATCATGGGCATCAATCTGAGCATTGCGGTGATCGCCGTGCTGTTGGCCGTAGTCGCGGCGTTGTTCATCATGCGCACTATCGCCACGCCGCTGGTCAATCTATCGGGCGCGGCCACCCAGATCGCCGGCGGCGACTTGCAACAAACGGCCCAGGTCGAGCGCGACGACGAAATCGGCGCGCTGGCCCAGGCTTTTAATAGCATGACCGCCCAATTGCGCGACCTGATCAACGGGCTGGAGCAACGCGTGGCCGAGCGCACCCACGCCCTGCAAGCGGCCAACGTCGCCCTCGAGCGGCGGGCGCTCCAGTTGGAAACCAGCGCCCAGGTCAGCCGCGAGGTCACCTCGATCCTCGACATCGACGCCCTGTTGACTCAGGTGGTCGAGCTGATTCGAGACGCCTTTGGCTACTATCACGTGCTCATCTTTCTAGTGGACAGAACAGGCCAGCAATTGATGCTACGGGCCAGCAGCAGCGCCGTCAGCCCCCAGGTCCAGCAACTGGAGATTGGGCAAAAGAGCCTCAACGGTCGCGCCGTGCAGACCGGCGCGGCCCAGTTGGTCAACGACGTCACGACCAATGCTTTTTACCTGCCCGACGAACACCTGCCCGGCACGCGCTCCGAGCTGGTCATTCCTCTGCGCCTGGGCGAGCACGTCATCGGCACGCTGGATGTGCACAGCGCCCAGGTGAATGCCTTTACGCCAGAAGACGGGCTGGTCATCCAGAGCCTGGGCGATCAGATCGCCGTCGCCATCGAGAACGCGCGCCTATACGACCGCAGCCGTGAGCTGGCTGTATTGGAAGAGCGCACTCGCCTGGCCCGCGAGCTGCATGACTCGGTCACCCAGTCGCTGTATAGCCTGACCCTGCTCACCGAGGGCTGGCGGCGGCTGGCCGACGCGGGCAGCAAAGCCCACGTACAAGACTATCTCACCCGCATCGGCGAGATTACCCAGCAGGCCCTCAAAGAGATGCGCCTGCTCATCCACGAATTGCGCCCGCCGGCACTGGAACAAGAAGGGTTGGTCGGCGCGCTGCACCAACGCCTGGACGCTGTTGAAAAGCGCGCCGGCGTCGAGGCGCGTATCTTGATGGACGACCTGATCGAGCTGCCCGCAACCGTGGAAGAAGAGCTGTATCGCATCGCCCAGGAGGCTTTGAACAACGCCCTCAAGCACGCCGGGGCCACTGCGGTCACGGTGCGCCTGTGCACGGAGGACAGTCAGGTAGTGCTGGAAGTCACCGACAACGGGCGCGGGTTCGACCCCACGGCGGTCAAAGATTGTGGGGGAATGGGGCTAATTGGCATGCACGAACGGGCCAGGCAATTGGGAGGCGCTCTGAGCGTCACGTCGGCCTCGGGTCGGGGCACGACGGTGCGCGTCTGCGCGCCGGCAGCCAGAGCGAGTGTGTCATGAGCAAAATTCGCATCGTCATCGCTGACGACCACGCCATCGTGCGCGAGGGGTTGCGCACGCTCATCGCCAGCGAGCCAAACATGGAGCTCGTGGGCGAGGCCGCCGACGGCGACGCCGCGATCGAAAAGGCTCTGGCGTTGCGGCCCGACGTGGTCTTGATGGACCTGGTGATGCCCTGCAAAGACGGCATTGAGGCCATCACCGAAATCCAGCGCACGAGCCCCGACATCCGCATCCTCGTGCTCACCAGCTTTGCCGAAGAGGAAAAGGTATTCCCGGCCATCCGGGCTGGCGCGTTGGGCTATCTGCTCAAAGACTCGTCGCCCCAGCAATTGCTGCAGGCCATCCACGACGTGTATCGGGGCGAGTCGTCGCTGCATCCCAGCATCGCCCTCAAGCTCATCCGCGAGCTGAAACAACCTCCCGACTTGCCGCCAGTCGAAAACCCCCTCACGGAACGTGAAGTGGCCGTGCTCAAGCTGGTGGCTCAGGGCTTGACCAATCAGGAAATCGCCGACCGGCTGGTCATCAGCGAGTGGACCGTGCGCACGCACGTGCGCAACATCCTCGGCAAACTGCACCTGGCTAACCGCACCCAGGCCGCGCTGTACGCCCTGCGCGAGGGGTTGGCCCACCTGGACTAACGTGCGACGCACGTACCACATTTGTGTGAATTCGACCTCTGCCAATTACCCCTTTGTAGTGAACCGGATTCCCGCTTTCGGGGGTTGCCAGTTTGTCCAAGCCGGTTTATTCTAAACAAAAGGGTCGCGTCTCCATCCATCCTTGCTCTTTCCCTCTGTTCATCGTTCTATCAGAAAAGGAACGCCCGCTTATGTCAGAGCACCAGCTTCGCTTCC
>DAOTXN010000167.1:0-8167 GCA_034435435.1 Anaerolineae bacterium
GGGTGTGTTTCAAATGAGTTGAAGGGTGAGCACTCCTCAATGGTCCTCAGCACAAAACGGGGCTGGAAGCCCGGCTTCAGCCGGGAAAACCCCGATCAATCGGGGCGTCCGTTCCGCTTTTGACTGGGAACCAGGCCGCTTCGGGCGCATCTGGGGACACTCCTTCCACGCTTCAACTGAAATGAAACACACCCGATTAAAATTAACCGGCCGGGGTTGAGCAGAACGCAGGAATGTGAAGCGTGAAATGACAAGGAGGCGGACATGAGAACAGTTGCGATTAGTGGGATGATCGGGACGATTCACGGCGAGATGCGTTTCTTTTTCCTCGCGGTGGTCGTGATCGGACTGGCGCGCACTCTGTATGGGCTGGCGCGTCGAAGCGAGTTTAGCGACCTGGATGGTCGCCTGGCGCTGGTCTATAGCATTTTACTGGACTTGCAGGCGCTTTATGGCATCGGCTTGATCCTGTATCTGGCTTTTGTCCAGGAAAACTGGAGCCTGCGGATAGCCTTCAACTGGATCGGCTGGCACCCGGTGTGGATGCTGGCGGCGGTGGTCGTGGGCCATCTGGGTGCGCGCTGGAAAGCGGCCCCTGGTCGGATGCGCTTCCAGGTCCAACTGGGTGTGTATGCCGTCACATTGGCGCTGATTTTCATCGGGGTGATGACCAGCCCACTCAAAGGGTGGCGTTAATTGGCCTACCCCACCCCCCGGCTTTATGTAAGAGGCCGGGGGTCTTTTTTCGCTTGACGCAAAAGACCAGAGCCGTTATACTCGCCATCAGTTTGTCGCGGAGACAAAAGATGGTATTGATAACCGGGGCAACCGGATTCGTGGGGCGGGCATTGTTGCGCCGTTTGCTTCAGGAGCAGCGCGAGGTGCGCTGCCTGCTCAGGCCGTCCAAACATACTCCACCCTTACCACCAGGCAGCATGCACATCGTCACAAGCACTCTGCACGATCTGCCGTCGTTACGGGTCGCCATGCAGAACGTGGACGCGGTGGTGCACCTGGCAGGGGCGTGGCGCGACCGGGGCGGCGACGCCGCCGAGTGGGTCAACCGCCAGGGCACGGCTAACGTGGTCGAAGCGGCGGTGGAGGCCGGGGTGGGGCAATTCATCTATCTCAGCCACATCCACGCCGACCGCAACTCGGCCTATCCGTTGTTGCGCAGCAAAGGCGCCGCCGAAGAGACCATCCGCGCCAGCGGTCTGTCTTTTACCATTCTGCGCTCCTCGCTCATCTTTGGCCCCGACGACCATTTCACCACCGTTCTGGCGATGCTGCTCAAAGTGATTCCCTTTGTGTTTCCCGTCGTCGGCGAGGGCAAGACGCGCTTTCAACCCATCCACGTGGACGACGTAGCGCGTTGCCTGGCGGGTTGCCTGGACGTTTATCATCTGGAAAACACGGTCCTGCCCATCGGCGGCCCGCAACATCTCTCCTATTCGGAAATCCTGGACGCTGTGATGGAGACGCTGAACGTGCGGCGCGTGCGCGTGCGCCTGCGCCTGCCGGCTATGCGCGCGTTGGTCGGGCTGAGCCGGTTATGCTTTCCCCATCCGCCGGTCAGCCATGCCCAGATAGACCTGTTTGCCATTGACAACACGACCGATCTAGGTAACGTGCCCCGCAATTTCGATTTTGAGCCGCAGCGTTTTCCCGCCAGTCTGGGCTATTTGCGGTGCAAGGGCTGGCGACGGGCCTTCTTGCGGCAGGTGTATCGGGGAAGATGATCGGCCGTTTGGGTGAGTGGCAGCGGCCTTGAATTGTGACATGATGCGTCTACGCTGGTCGGTCGCGCCAGAGGGTGCGACGCCGATACAAAAGCAGAACTTTCGCAACGTCCAGATCGACGCTATCGGCGTGGGCATCGCTGCCGCTGCCGCCCCTTTTCTGCCCGTCTTTTTGACGCGGTTGGGGGCCAGCAACTTCCAAGTGGGTCTGTTGACGGCTATGCCGGCCTTTACCGGCCTGTTCTTCTCCGTCCTCGTCGGGCGTTTTCTGGCCAGGAGACAGAATATCGTGCCGTGGTACAGTACAGCGCGGCTGTTGACCTTTTCGTGTTATGCTCTGACGGGGCTGGCTTCAATGCTGCTCGCTCCGCAGCATACCATAGCGGCCGTGTTGCTCATCTGGATGTTTGCCACAGTGCCCCAAACGGTCGTCGCCGTCGCTTTCTCAGTGGTGATGAACGCCGTGGCCGGTCCCGATGGGCGCTATGCCCTGATGAGTCGGCGTTGGTCGATCATTGGCCTGACCATCGCCCTCACCGTGACCCTGGCCGGTCAGGTACTCGATCGCTTGTCCTTCCCGCTGAACTATCAGGCGGTCTTTATCGGTCTGGCTTTAGGAGCGCTGATCAGCTTTTATTTTTCCATCCATCTCCGATTGCCAACTGTGGAGCCGCCGGCGCACATCCCTGGCCTGTCGCGGGCGCAGCGCCTCAAGGGTTACATTCAGTTGGTGCGCAACGAACGGCCTTTCGTGTCTTTTACGGCCAAGCGCTTCGTTTATCTGGCGGGAACCACGCTGGGGCTGCCTCTTTTTCCGCTCTATTTCGTTCGCGATGTGCACGCGACCGAAGCCTGGATCGGCGTCATCAACTCGACCCAGATGGCGGTGACGCTGGTCGGCTATTTGTTCTGGGCGCGCCAGGGCCGCCGGCGCGGCTCGCGCTTTGTCCTGTTATGGACCACTCTGGGTGTGGCGCTCTACCCGGCCCTGGTGGCCTCGACCCGCGATGTGCACTGGATCGTGCTATATGCCGGATTGGCCGGGATGTTTCAAGCCGGGCTGGACCTGGTCTTTTTTGACGAACTGATGAAAACTGTGCCGGTGCAACACAGCGCCATCTTTGTTGGTCTGGCCCAAAGCCTGCAACACCTGGCGGCAGTGGTCGCGCCGCTGATCGGCACGGCGTTGACTACACACATCGGCATTGGCGGCGCTTTGCTCATGAGCGCCGCGATCCGATTGGTCGGTTTTGGTCTGTTCGCGTGGAAGCGCACGACCCGCCGATAATCCTATCCCCTGGAGGAAACCATGCAAGAACTGCTGGCCGACTTTCCCGTCGTCATCCAAATCCCTGTGGCCTGGGGCGAGATGGACGCCTTTCAGCACGTGAACAACGCGGTCTATTTTCGCTATTTTGAAAGCGCCCGCATCATCTACCTGGAGCGCACCGGCTTTATCGAGCTGCGCGAGCGCACGGGCATCGGCCCGATTTTAGCTGCGACCAGCATCCGCTTTCGCAAACCGCTCACCTATCCTGATACCGTGTCGGTAGGCGTGCGGGTGAACGAAATCGGCGACGACCGCTTTACGATGGAATATCGGTTGGTCAGTCACAAGTTGGGGGTTGTGGCTGCCGAGGGCGAGGCCACCCTGGTGGCCTACGATTATCAAGCTCTACGCAAAGCGGTGCTGCCGGACGAGATACGCCGGTGCATCGAGGCGCTGCAATCCGAGCTGGATACCAGCCAATGAAATCGAAACGTCGCCCGTCCCCCGCCGGCGTCGCTCGTCGAACGCTACCCTAATCCCACCCCGGCCACCGGCGCGCCGCAGTCGGGGCATGCGCCGTTGCGAATGCGGCCGTTCGTCGCGCCCACGACGCGATTCTGGCGGATGCTGTAGCCCCAGCGGGCGATGAGTCGCGCGCCGCAAGCGTGGCAGTAGGTGCTCTCGCCCTCCACGCCGTCCGGTAGCATCCAGCCCGGCGCGTTCCCCACGAAAACGTAATGCAGCCCGGCCTCTCGACCGATGTTCCACGCCCGCACCAACCGCTCGACGGGCGTCGGCGGCGCGTCGTATTTGTAAGTGGGGTGGTAGCGACTGACGTGCCAGGGAGTGTCGGGTCCTAGCTCGTCGCGGATGAACGCGGCGATCTGGCCCAATTCCTCGGGCGAGTCGTTCAGATCGGTAATGACCAGCGTGGTCACTTCGATCCACACGCCGGCCTGTTTCATGCGCACCAACGAGTCGAGCACCGGCTGGAGCCGGGCCCCGATCAGTTTGCGATAGGTCTGGTCGCGAAAGGCTTTCAAGTCCACGTTCGCGGCGTCCAGATAGGGGCGGATGGTCTCTAGCGCCTCGGCGCTCATGTAGCCGTTGGTCACAAAAACGTTGGCGATGCCGGCGGCGTGGGCCAGTTGCGCTGTCTGGTAGGCGTACTCGAAAAAGATGGTCGGCTCGGTATAGGTGTAGGCGATGCTGCGACAGCCCGTGCGCCGGGCCGAGGCGACCAGATCGGCAGGCGCGGCCCGTTGCCCGCCCAACAAGACGTGTTCTTCGCGCACGGCCTGAGAGATCTGCCAGTTCTGGCACCAGTGGCAGCGATAGTTACAGCCCACCGTGGCGATGGAAAAGGCCGCGCTGCCCGGGTAAAAGTGAAACAGCGGCTTTTTCTCCACCGGGTCCACGTTGGCCGAGATCACCCGTCCATAGACCAGCGTGCGCAGCTCGCCGCCCACGTTCTCGCGCACCAGGCAGATGCCCTTGCGCCCGTCGCGAATGAGGCAGCCATGGGCGCACAGGTTGCAGCGCACGGCGTGCGGGTCGCGCTCATCCGGCGCCGGTTCCCACAACATGGCGGGGAAATAGTCAGTCGTTTTCATCTTGTTTCATACCTTCACCTCAAACCATTATAACACAATCAACCAAAAAACGGAGCAAAACGTCGCGGACATTTGTCGCTTGTTCTCCTTTGCGCTACAATCGGGCGCAATGGACCACGGACGTTCGGTGATCTTTGTCTTCCTGGACGGCGTCGGGCTGGGCGCGGCCGACGAGCGCAACCCCTTTTGGTCGGCGCGCACGCCCACGTTGCGCCGCTTGCTGGGCGGCCCATTGGTGCAAGGGATTGACGTCGCGCCGAACGGGCAAGGGCGAGCCTTGCCCCTACTGTGCCGGGGCATCGACGCCACGCTGGGCGTACCGGGCCTGCCCCAGAGCGGCAGCGGGCAGACGGCGCTGTTCACCGGGGTCAACGCGGCCCAGGTGGCCGGGACGCACGTATTTGCCTTTCCCACCGAACGGCTGCGCCAGGTCATCGCCGAGCACAGCATGTTCAAACGGGCGGTAGAACGCGGGCTGCGTGTGACGCTGGCCAACGCCTATTCAGAGGGCTACTGGTCGTGGGTGGAGAAAAAGCGCCGCGGGCGGCACTCGGCCACCACGCTGATCAACATGGCTGCCGGGCTGCCCTTTCGCAGCTTTGACGACCTGCGCCAGGGGTGGGCCGTCTATTGGGACATCACTCACGAGATCGCCCGCCAGCGCTTTCACGCCGATCTGGAGCCGGTGAGTGCGACCGAGGCCGGGCGGCGGCTGGCGCAATTGGGGGCCAAATACGATCTGGTGTTGTACGAGAGCTTTCTCACCGACCTGGCCGGACATAGGCGGCTGCCCTGGCCGCCGGAGGAGACGTTGGAGCGGGTGGACGAGTTTCTGGCCGGATTGCTGGCGGCGCGACCGGCCGGGGCGACGGTGGTGCTGTGTTCCGACCACGGCAACGTCGAGGACCGCGTCTTCAAGGGGCACACCACTAACCCGGTGCCGTTGCTGGTCGTCGGGCCGGGGGCTGTCGATCTGGTTTGGGAGCGTGTGCGCGACATCACCGGCGTGCCGGGGGCAATTTTGGGTTGGCTGGATGGGCTGGCGCAAAGCAAGCGGGTAGGGTAAAATAGCAGGCGATGGCAAAGGCACTCTTGGTCGAAAACGAAACGCGCGGACTGATGCTGGCCCGCCGCGTGCGCCGGGCCGACAGCTTTCTCACCCGCCTGCGCGGTCTGACCTTTCGCCGCGGCCTGGGAAAAGACGAGGGCTTGTTGTTGGTCGGACACCGCGAGAGCCGGGCCGATGCGGCCATTCACATGTTTTTCGTCTTTTTCCCCATCGGCGTGGTGTGGCTCGACCGCGAGAACCGCGTGGTGGACAAGGTGGTGGCCTGCCCTTTCCGGCCCTTTTACGCGCCGCGTGGCCCGGCCATCGGGGTGCTGGAATGTCGGCCGGATGTGCTGGAACGGGTTGAAATTGGAGACAAGATTCGATTTGTGGCACAAGACATCTAACGGCGATCTGGCGCTCAAAGCCGCTTACTTGGCAGTGTTGAGCGGCGTGTTGTTTTTCGCTTGGGCGGGCGTTACGCTGGCTCAATCAGATGCGCCCATTATCCACGTGGTCGAGTCGGGCGATACGCTGTTCAACATTGCGCAACGCTACGGCAGCACCGTCGAGGCCATCGCCGAGGCCAACGGGATCACCAACGTCAACTTGCTGGAGGTAGGACAGGAGCTGATTATCCCGACCGGGGGTACAGGCGCCGCGCCCAGCCTGGAAGTAGATAGTTATCGCGTGGTTCCCGGCGATACTTTGGAAGCCATCGCACGCCGCTTTAACACCACGGTGGTCGCCTTGTCCGAGCTGAACGGCGTGGTCAACCCGACCGGCCTGCCGGCGGCGGGATTGTTGCGCGTGCCGGCCGGGCAGGCCGGGCGCGTGCATCGCGTCGCATCGGGCGAGACGGCGCTCAGTTTGGCGCTACGCTACGACGTGCCGTTGTGGACCTTTCTGCAGACGAATGCGTTGAGCAGCTCGGGCGCGCTGTTGCCTGGTCAGCGCGTGTGGGTTCCCGGCTTGGCAATCACGGGCACGCTGGCTGCGCCATTCGAGGCGTTAGACGTGGGGCCGTTGCCGATAGTGCAGGGCTACACCGCGCGCGTGCGGGTAGATTTGACCCCCGAGGCCCAGGTGAGCGGCGTGTTCGATGACCAGGTGCTGCATTTTTTCGCCGAAGAGGACGTGCACTATGCGCTGTTCGGAGTGCACGCGCTGAGCGATCCCGGCGTTTATTCGCTGGCATTGCTCGCTGCCGGCGCCAACGGGGATGAGGTGTACATCACGCAGTCGATTCAGGTCGTCGATGGCGGCTATGGCTATGAAGAGATTATCTTGCCTGAGGAACGCGATGATTTGCTGTCGCCGGAGGCGTTGGCCATCGAGCGGACGCGCATGGCCGAGATCAAAACCGTGTTCACTCCCGAGCGCTACTGGGACGGGTTGTTCACCCGCCCCGTCACCACCGAGCTGACCTCGTTTTTCGGCACCCGCCGACTGTACCAAAGCCCCAGCTATCAATCCTACGGCTACCACGAAGGCACCGACTTTGACGGCGAGGTCGGCACGCCGGTGCACGCCCCGGCGACCGGCGTGGTGGTGTTGGCCGAGCCACTGTATGTGCGCGGGAACGCCATCGTCATCGACCACGGCTGGGGGGTGTATACGGGTTACTGGCACCTGTCGCAGATCAATGTCACGGTGGGGCAGCGCGTGACCCCGGGCGAGCTGATCGGATTGGTGGGGCATACCGGTCTTTCCACCGGCGCGCACCTGCACTGGGATTTGTGGGTCAACGGGATCAACGTCAGCGCGTTGCAGTGGACAGAGCAAGAGTTTCCGTGAAACGTGAGGAGTGATGCGTGATTCACGTTTTACTCCTCACGCCTCACGCTTGACGTTTTAGAAAGGATGGCAAAGCATGGAGGCAGTGTTCAGCAGTGGGGCGAGTCTGGCATTGACTGTCGTCGTCGCCGGATTGGTAACATATCTGAGCGTGTGGCTTTTTGAGCGCATCACGCGCGACATCGACGAATCGGCCGAGTTGCGGCGGGGCAACCTGGCCGTGGGTATTGTGATGGGGGCCATTGTGATCGCCGTGGGGCTTATTGTGCGCCCGGCGCTGCAAAACCCGCTCATCGCCGCCGACGTAGGCCGGGCGCGTCCGTTGTATGAATTGCTGGTCAACGCTGTGGGGGTGCTCATTGCGTTGTTCCTGGCCGTGGTGGCCATGGGGGGCGCAGTGTGGCTGTTTACGCGCCTGACAAAAGACCTGGACGAGTGGGTCGAGCTGGCCCAGGGTAACCAGGCAGTGGCCCTCTTGTTGGCGGGCGTGGTTCTGGCGGTGGCGCTCTTGACGGCGACGGCCGTAGATCGGATCGTCGCTGCATTAACCGACGCCGTCTTTTAATTACCCGGGCGGGGGATCGATAACTGCCAGGAGGCCCTTGCACTGGAAAAAAGGTTTGCTTGCTGGTGCTCTTATTATCGGGTACAATATGCGCACGAGGCGCAGTAAACCCGCGGGCGGGCGCCCGCCGGGGGG
>DAOTXN010000168.1:0-19252 GCA_034435435.1 Anaerolineae bacterium
GCTCCCCTGTGCAAGTTGTCGTCTCATCTTGACTACGTTGGAGTATTCTGCATCACGACAATCGCGATTTGGCTTGAACAACGATTATGGCGTTTTCTGGAGTGGAAGCAACTCACTATACCGTAATTTCAGACTCCTTGTTTAGCATCACGAAAGAACTCTTTAACAGGACGCGTAGCCTCGTTACTCCGTGCTTCGATGGCAGCTAGATCATCCTCGTCTTCTGCCTCATCTTCGAGACTCGTCACAAACTCATAGACTTGACAATTTTCTGTCGGGTAGATACAAGATATGCTCAATGACTTGAATGTTACAGATCCAACCACAGTGTCCTACATAGGCCCATCTCCAAATGCCTTTCACAGACGCCGCCAGCATAACGTGGAATTGGGCTGAATCCTAACTTGATTCGCTCATTTTGTCAAGATTATGACTGGTCCACGGCTCAAGACAGTAGTATAATTGACCATTGTCTACCGAAAGCCGTTGTCGAGGTCGGTTTTGAAGTCACGTTATCGCGTGTTATGGGTTTCCGGGGTGCTTTTACTGGCGCTGGGGTTGAGCAAAGGGTTATCGCCCGCGACGCTGCGCCAGTTCACCGGCGGCTACCGCACCTTTGTCACCATCTTTTTGGGCATCTTTATCGAAGCCCTGCCCTTTCTACTGCTGGGCACGCTGGCCTCGGGGCTGGTGGAAGAATTTCTCAAGCCCGATACGGTGGGTCGCTGGATGCCGCACACCCGGCTGGGCAGCGCGTTGAGCGGCGCATTGCTCGGGCTGGCCTTTCCGGTGTGCGAGTGCGGCGTGGTGCCGCTGACGCGCCGGCTCTTTCGCAAGGGCTTGCCTGTGCCGGTAGGTGTGGCTTTTTTGCTGGCCGCGCCGGTGATCAACCCGGTGGTCATCGCCAGCACCTACGCCGCCTTTGGCTGGGGACCGGTGCTGCTGGGGCGCGTCGCTCTTACACTGTCCATCGCCACGGCGGTGGGGCTGATCTTTGGTCTGGCCCCGCACCCGATGCGCCTGCTACACTTCTCCGCCTGGCCCACGCTGTCCGATGGCGATGGAGCGACCTTATCCAACGCGGCGACGGCGCATTCCTCACTACCAACCCGCCTGGTTCACGCGCTATCGGTAGCGTCTGACGAGTTTTTCGAGATGGGACGCTATCTGGTCCTGGGATCGCTGCTAGCCGCCGCCATGCAGACGGTCGTCCCACAGTCGGCGCTGCTGGCTGTCGGGCGTGGGCCGCTGTCGTCGGCTGCGGCCATGCTGGCGTTGGCCTTTGTCCTGTCCGTCTGCTCCACCGTGGACGCTTTTTTGGCGCTGGCCTTTGTCAACCTGTTTACCACCGGCTCTATCCTGGGCTTCCTGGTGTTCGGGCCGATGGTAGACGTGAAAAGCGCGTTGATGTTTCTGAGTGTTTTTCACCGTCGCGTCGCCCTCTACCTGGTGCTCTTGCCGCTGATGATGACACTATTCATCGTGATCGTTGTGAACCTGAACGTGGGTGGGTGACGCGACAAGGACTCTTGAGAGTCCAAGCGAGGGGCCCTATGTTCACCAGATTCCAAAATACAGTCAAAGGGCTTGTCCTGATCGGTCTGGCCCTGTTTCTCACCCGCCGCATTCTCGACGGGACGCTGCTGTTTTACATCAACCGGCGTTTTGCCTGGCTGACCTGGGTCGCTACACTGATTTTGCTGTTTATGGCCTACGCCAACCAACGCGCCAGAGCCGCCCACCCTCCTCATCACCCACACGATCACCATGCTGGCGCTCTGAACACGTGGAGCGCCCTGGCGCTGGTGGCCCTGCCCTTGCTGCTGGGGCTGATCGTATCGCCGCGACCTCTGGGCGCCCAGGCCGCCGCAGGCCGCGAGATCAACACCGCCGGCGTCGGACTCGGCAGCGACGAGACATTATTCAGCCGCGCCGCCGCAGAGCGCAACATCCTGGACTGGCTGCGGGCATTTTACGCCGACGACGACCCCGCTGCGTTTGTCGGGCAGACGGCGCGGGTGGTCGGCTTTGTTTTTCGAGATGATGCCTACGCCGCCGACCGCTTTATGGTCAGTCGCTACGTGGTTTCGTGCTGCGCAGCCGATGCCACCGTGGTGGGAATGGTGGTTGCCTGGCCCGGCAGCGCCGCGCTGCCGCTCAATGCCTGGGTCAAGGTCCAGGGAACCTTGACCTTGGACCCGGCGGGAGACGATTCCACGCTCATCATCGCCGCCCAGGCCATCACCCCCACGATCATGCCAGACCAACCCTACCTGTATCCGTGATATGAAAGATTGGCTCAACCGTCTCGAAATCGACCGTCTGGATTGGACCGTGTGGAGCGTGCTGGCAGCCCTGGCGCTGGCGACCGGGCTAGTGCTGCTGCGCGGCGACCGGGTGGGGGCGCAAATCAGCGGGCGTTTCCCGGCCCCCGGCAGCGCGAACGTCTCGACGCGCACCGAGATTCGCGTGACTTTTGACGAGCCGATGGACGAGGCCAGCGTGCAGGCGCGCTTCCACATCACGCCGCCTGTCAGCGGGACCTTCGATTGGCGCGGCAAAACCCTGGTCTGGCGGCCCGGCGCGGGGCTAGACAGCGAATCCCGCTACACCGTCAGCCTAGCGGCGGGCGCGCATAGCGCCCAGGGTCGCCGGTTGCGCGACGACGTGACCTGGACCTTTTCCACCCGCCGGCCGCGCCTCCTTTACCTGCACCTGGACCAGGTCTTGCAACTGTATCAGATAGACCTGACCGACCGGACCGCCCGCCCGCTGACGCAGTTTACGGACGGCAGCAGCGTGTGGGATTACGCCCCCAGCCCCGATGGGACCCAGATCGCGTTTGGGCTGGTGCGGCCCGACGGCAGCGCCGTGGACTTGTGGCGCATGGCCGCCGACGGGAGTGATCCGCGCGTGTGGGTGGTGTGCGATGACAGCCAATGCTCCGGCCCGGCGTGGTCGCCCGATGGCCGCCGCCTGGCTTACGAACGGCGGTCGCTGAATGCCGACGTGGGCGGAGTGGGAGGCGGTCTGGGACCCTCGCGCGTGTGGCTGCTAGACGTGAGCAGCGGCCAGACCCGCCCCCTTTTCGAGGACACCCAAAAGCTGGGCTTTGCGCCGCGCTGGTCGCCCGACGGCGCTCGCCTGGCCTATTTCGACCCACAGGGCGGCGTGCGCATCTTGGACCTGAACACCGGCGACGCGCAACTGATTCCTAATCAACTGGGCGAGATCGGCTCGTGGTCGCCCGACGGGCTGGCGCTGGCGCTGGTGGACCTGCGTTTTTTCGGCGAACGGTCCGCCAGCTATCTCATCCGCGCCGACCTGACCGATGGCTCGACGCGCAATCTCAGCAGCGAGGAAAACCAGATGGACGATGGCTCGCCCGCTTGGTCGCCCACGGGCGAGTGGATCGCCTTTGGGCGCAAGGCCCTGGCCGACGGCACATCCACCCCCGGTCGGCAGTTGTGGCTGATGCGCCCAGACGGCAGCCAGGCCCATCCCCTGGCGACCGACCCCCAGGCCCACCTGGGCGCGGTGGCCTGGGCCCCAGACGGGCAGGCGTTGGCCTATCAGCGCTTTCCGCTGATGCAGGCCAACGCCCGCCCCGAGATCTGGTATCTTGCGCTCGACGGGAGCGCGCCGGTCAAGCTGGCCGAGGACGGCACGCTGGCCAGTTGGCTGCCGTGAGCAGTGAAACGTGAAGCAATACCGCATTACGCTTCACGTCTTATTCGTATCATCTCAATATTCCGGGGCGCAAACCTGTAGGGCGGGTTTCTTACCCGCCATCGGAACGGCGCGTATGGAAACGCGCCCTATAATATTGAGAAGATACTCTTATTCGTATCTCAGCGCCTCGGCCGGGTAGACTCGCGCCGCCTGCCAGGCCGGCAGATAGGTGGTCAGCAGCGACGCGCCGTAGGCGATAGCCACGATGATGCTCAGGCTTTGCCAGGGGATGTCAAAGGTCAGCGCCAGACCCGGCCCCGACGCGGCCACCTCGGCGTTGAAAAAGTTATAGGCCAGAATCAGGCCCAGCGCCAGCCCGATGAGAATGCCCAGCAGCGCCACGAACGAAGACTCGAGCAAAAAGCTCCACTGCACCATCCACGGGCGGTAGCCGATGGCCCGCAGCACACCGATCTGGTGGCGGCGCTCCACCACCGCCCGCGTGCTGATGACGCCCAGCGCCGCGACGCCCACCACCAGCCCCAGCCCCATAAAAGATTGGATCAACCCCATCAGTGAATCGCTCAACCCGCGCTGCTCCTGGATGTCGTCCATCACCGAGGAGGCGTCCATGCCGTGCTCCAAAAAGGCCGACTCGAGCGCCTGGGCCGTCTCTTTGGCGTTCACGCCGTCGGCCAGCTTGATGTTGTAAGCGGTCGGCAGGACGGGCTGGCCGGTTTGAGCCAGCCAGGTGTTCTGGTGGACGAAAATGCCGGGGATATAGAACGCTTCTTCGTCCATCACGCCGATGATTTTGACCTCGAACTCTTGGCCCGTTTCCGGGTCGCGGATTTGCACCGGTATGGGGTCCAGGTGCGTGTCTTCCTGGTACACACCTTCGATGCGGAATTGCGGCCCGCCGACGCTGATGCTAAAGGAGTTCCGGCTGGGCACGGCAAAGTTGTCCACGATGGCCAGGCCGGGGTCGTCGCGCACGGCTTGCCAAGCCGCCTCGGGCGTGTCATAGCCGTCGGCCATCAACAGCAGGTCGGGCGCCGCGTGCTCCAGATAGCCGTCGTCCACTACCTGCACCGTGTAACTGCCCCAACCGCGCGTCCCGTTGACCTGTTGGGCCTGGATTTCGCGCTCGCCCTGGCCCGCGATCCCTTCAAAGTCCGTAGAGTTCAGCTCGGACGAGGCCGCGATGGCCGCCCCCAGGTCGGGAATCGGGTTGGTGCGCCCCACCTGGGCGCTGATGTCAAAGCCGCCGGTCAATTCTTCCAGGTTGTCTGCGCCGAAAGTCTGGTTAAAGATGTTTACAAACACTGACATAAAGACCAGTGTAAACACGATCAGCGCAAACATGGCGATGGTCAGCCCGGTGCGGAACTTGTTGCTCATGGGATAGGCGATGGCCGTGCGCACCACCGGCAACAGGCTGCTGAACGGACTGAGCAGGCGCGTCGCCAGACTCAACAAGATGTCCGAGTTGTAGATCAGCGTCCACACTGCCCCGGCCACCATCATCACGCCCGACAGCACAAACATTTCCGGCCCGGCGCGCAGTTCGGGCAAAAAGTCCAGCGTGTCAAAAGGCAGCGACCACCACACCAGCAGACTGACGCCGGCGAAGGAAAAGGCAATGCGCTCGCGCGTCTCCGGGCGCATACGGCGCACCCGCACGCGCATGGTCCAGCGGGCCACCAGCCCCATGCCGATGAGGATGAGCGAGACGCCCATGTTGAACAAAAAGGCGCTGCGGGTCGGCTGGCTGGAGAGCAGGGATAGCAGCCCGACCAGGATCAGCAACGGTCCGCGGCCGACCAAAGCCCACCAAAAGGCCAGGGTCGAGATGGGTCCGTCCCAGGCCAGGCGCTTGAGCGTGCGGTGCAGGCGCAAGCGAAACAGTTGGCGCAGCGCGTCAACCAGGTGTTGCCATGGCCGGAGAAAGAGCGTCCGCAGGCCGGCGTCGGGGTCGGGGGGGGGTGTCAGGTCGCGGATGGCCGCCACGATGTTGAGCCGGCTGACGCGCCAGGAAGAGATGGCCACGGTGATAAAGGTCAACAGCACGCCCAGGCAGTAGGCCACCACCAAGCTGCGCGGTTCGACGTGATGGCGCAGTGTAAAGCCTCCGGTCAGGCCCTCAAAGCTGCGAGCCAGCGCCGCCACGGTGACCAGCCCTACGCCGACGCCCAGCAGCGCCCCGACCGCCGCCGCCGCCAGGTCGTAGGCCGTGCCTTCAAAGACAAACATTTGCACCAGGTGGCGGCGGCGCGTGCCCACGGCGCGGGCCATGCCCATCTCTTGCTTGCGCTCGGCGGCCAGCATGACAAAGATGAGGAAAATGAGCAACAGCCCGGCGGCGATGGAAAAGGAGCCAAAACCGATAAAGATGGTGGTAAAGGCGCTGCCGATCAGCTCGACCTGGGCCAGAGTGAGCTGCTTGATCTTGCGTACCTGCAAGTCGGTGTCCTTGAGCAGCGACTTGAGCATGCCGGTCACGGTGCTGCTGTGGGCCGCCCCGGCGATAGGATCGCCCGCGTTGCTCACCAGAATAGAGTTGATCTGGTCGGGCCGCCCCACACCGGCCTGAGTTTGTGGCAGTGGCATGATCACCTGCCCCGGCAAACCGCCCACCCGCACCACGTCTTTGACCGTCACGCGGGTGGGTGTGGCGCTCAAGTAGATTTCCAACTCGTGGCCCGGCTCAGCCAGTAAATCGTCGGCGGCGACCTCATTGAGGTACACCTCGTTGGCTCCTAATTCGGCGATGGTGACGCGCCGGCCAGCGGTGCTGTGCAGTTGGTCGAAATCATCCGCCGTGGCCGGATCATAGCCGACCACCGAGATGCTCGGCTCGCTCTGGCGGGCGCTCAGGTTGAGCACGGGGGCGTTGACCGAAATGGCAGAGGTGAGGGCCTGTACCCGATTGGCCGCCACGTCTCCTTGGGCCTGGCGCTGGGCAATTTGCTCGACCAGCGGCGCAAAGTGGGCGGCGTCAAAGTAGATCAAGTCGCTGGAGGCCATGAGGAATTCGCGCTCGCCCCCGGCGTAAATCAGTTCGTCCATTTCGCCCAGCTCGTCCAGCACGAGGCCCCGAAAACTGTAAGACATGGTATCGCCGGTGCCAAAGGCGGCCGAGACGATGAGCGTGCTGAGCATCAAGCCAAAGACAATGAGCACCGTCTGGGCGCGCCGGCGCGGGATGTTGCGCAACCCCAGGCGCAGCACCACCCGATTGCGCCAGCCCAGCACGAACAGCGCCGCCAGAATCAGCCCCACGGTGAGCAGCAAAACTGTCGCCAGAGTGTTCATTGAGAGACCAAAGAGTTTCTCCATCGTTCATTCCTTTGGGATCTACTTCCCCCACCGCGGCGGGGCGTTCGGGTCGATGATTTCACCGTCGCGCATGCGGATGACCCGATGGGTGCGCTCGGCCACGCGCGGGTCGTGCGTCACCAGCACAAAGGTCTGGTTGTTCTCCCGATTCAACTGCTCCATCAAGCTCATCACGTCGTCCGCCGTCTCCGAGTCCAGGTCGCCGGTCGGTTCGTCGGCCCACACGATGGCCGGGCGGTTGACCAGGGCGCGGGCAATCGTCACGCGCTGGCGCTGGCCGCCCGAAAGCTCGTTGGGGCGATGGGTGGACCAGTCGGCCAGCCCGACCAGGGCCAGCACCTCGTGGGCCAGCCGGCGCGCCTCGCCCGCCCGCACACCCGACACCAGCAGCGGCAGCTCCACGTTCTCCACGGCCGTCAGCACCGGCAGCAGGTTGTAGAACTGAAACACAAAGCCCATGCGTTTGGCCCGATAGATGGTGCGCTGGTCGTCGCTCATGTGCGCCAGCGACGTGCCTTCGATGCGCACGTCGCCCTGGTCTACGCCGTCTAGCCCCGACAGGCAGTTGAGCAGCGTGGTCTTGCCGCAGCCCGACGGCCCCATCACAGCCACCATTTCGCCGCGCCGCACCGTCAGGTCTACCCCACGCAGGGCGTGCACCTGGATGCGGCCTGTGTCGTAGGTCTTGTGGATGCCGGCGGCTTGAATGATGAAATCGTTTTGTATTTGCATCGTTCCCCCATTTCATGGACACAAAAGGCGCGAAAGGACGAATGACACGCAAAGCGCGGAATGTTTTTTCGCGCCCTGCGGGGTTGTACCGGAGAAAAGTCACTTGTGCTGCTCAAGCGCCTGCCGGATGGCGCGCACCTCGGTCAAAAGCGCACCCAGCACCCCGTCGGCAGACACACCTTGCCCCGCTTCCACCTCCGCAGCCGTTGGGGCCATCGCGCCCCGGAAACGGCGCAGCTCGTGCGCAACGAGGTCGTACACTTCTTGAACGTTGGGCAGGCCCACTAGGTTCTCCTCGGCCCCGGTCGCGCCGCTCATCCCGGCGGTCTGGATGTTGAGCGAGCCGATGTTGAAGAACCAGCGGTCGAATATGTCGCGGTTGATCTGGATGTTCGTCACTGTGCGATAGGGCACGTGTTTGACCGACTTGGTCCAGATGCCCACGTGCACGATCACCTCGTCGTCGTGCACCTCGTAGCTGAGGCTGCGATAGTAGGCTCCGATCAGGAACAACGCCGGCAGCCACCAGGCCACGTCGCTGGCGGCGACAATGAGCGTGATGAGCCAGACGACGTTGGAGTCTGTCTCTGGATCGAGGCTGACCAGCCCGCCGATGAGTAAACCGCTCAACAGAATGGTAAGGGCTAACAGATTAATGCCCAGGCGCAACTTGCTTAAATATCGAGGGTTGGGGGTGAATTGCTTCATCACAACCTCCTTGTGCATTCACCAGCGTCAATTGCCCCAAGCATACCTGAAGAGAGGGAGCGTTGAATGACCTCCTGCTCTCTTTTGGCTGACAAAAAAACCGGGGTTCTGTTGGAACCCCGGTCTCGAATCACCCTTCTGTATCCTGCTCGTCCAGCCGGATCACATCGTGACCGGGCACTTCGGTGCCCGGCCCCACCAGATAGACCGCGTTCCAGGGGCGGAACTTGCTCTTGAATTCTTTGCGCTCGATCACGTCGCCGCTGGTCGCGCTGCGCACGGTGCGGGTAATCACTGCCGTCAGGCCATTGGTGGCCCATTCGATCTGCTTGATCTCGCCCGGCGCCAGCTCGGCATCCTCTTTGTACACCGCCTCGCCGTGCTCGATCACGTCGCTGACCACCGGCCCTTCCAGCTCGATCACCCGCCCAACGCCGGTGCTGTAAAATTTGAATTGCAGCGCCGAGGTGTTCTGATTGACGTAGGTCTCGATGAGCAAGTGATAGGGTGTGTCGTTGACGAACTTTAAATCCACCAGCGGCGAGTAGATGGTGGCGTCCATCCCCACCGGGCGGTTGCCCTGCTCGTAATAACCCACCCGGTAGGCGTGCGCCCAGCGCTCGACGACGGGAAAACCGCCCCAAAAGGCTGCGCCAAAGGCCGTGCTCGAAACCTGGCAAATCCCGCCGCCCACGTCGGGGATGGTCTCGTTGCCAAAGATGATCAGCGACTCGTCGTAGCCTTCTTCCTTGGTCACCTCGCCTAGCCACTCGTTGAAAGAGAAAACCTGGCCCGGTTTGATGACGATGCCATGAAATTTGCGGGCGGCCACCTGGATATTGTTTCGCCGCCCTTCCGACGATCCGGCAAAATAAGAGACGTGCGACACCACCAGTTCGGTGACGCCCAGCTCTTCCGCCGTCGTGTTTTCGTTAAACTCGGCCGGCACCACTTGTGCAGCCAGGGCCACGCGCCGCTCGGTCCCAAGCGCCTGGGTGTTGATGCGGGCCAACGTCGCCTCGACATCCAGCGCCAGACCGTCGCTGCTGGGGGCGATCACTTCCAATTGGCGGGTATCGTCGTTAAAGATAAAACGGGCGTTGGAGGCGGTGCGCGAAATCACCTGGCTGATGGGCGCCAGAAATGCGCCCAAGGCCTCCTGGTCCAGCGCCACATCCAGCCGCACGCTGCCATCGTCGCCCACAGGCGTTTCCTTGAGCACTAGCAGCGCGGCCAGGTTTTCGCGCGAGAGCGTCCAGGGGCCGGGGATGGTCTCGGCTGTGCCTGAAACGACCTGGGTATAAAGCTCGCTTTCGATGTACAGCGTGATGGGTTGGCTGGTGATCAATTGAGCCTGGTCGTGGGCGATGGCCGCATCAATCACACGGGGGAACGTTTCTTTGACCACCAGGCTCACTTCACGCCGGTCGAGCTGGCCGGCCGTCTGGCGCAAAGCAGCCAGGGTGGCCTCCACGTTCAGTTGCCGCCCAACCTGAGCGCGGGTTTCAAAAATCTCCAGCCCGCGCCAGTTCAACTCGGCGTCTTGCACCGGGCGGTAGATGTCCTGAGCCAGTTGCTCAAGATAGCGCCGCGCCGCTGCCTCGTCGTACAAAATCACCGGGGCGACCTGTATCCCGTTGGCAGCCACGCGCAGTTGCTCGCCCCAGTTCCAGGCCGTCGAACCGGACCGCCCCACTGCGAAAGCCGCTTCTGCCGTCGCGCCGGCATCGAGCGAGATACCCAGAGTTGCCGGCTCGGCCGTCCAGGTCTGTTGCCCGTCGCGCAACACCCACGCCGACTGCAGACTCGCAAAGTAATCGGCCAGCACGGTTTGCGCTTCGACCCGGTTCAGCCCGCCCAGGTCGAGATGCCACACCCGTACCCCACGGTGGATGCGGTCGCTGTAATGCACTTGGTAACTGACAAAACCTACGCTCAGCACCCCTAACAGTCCGAGCAAGGCAAAGCCCAACGCCATTCCCAGACGCCACAAACGGCGAGGAATCCGCCGCGACCGGGGCCTGGTCGTCCTCATCGGACTGGGTTGGGTGACATCGCTGACCGACATTTCTCTTACACGACCGCCAATAACTGAAAACGGATGGCTGACCGCTCATAATAATAGCACAGTCGTTTCACTCTGTCCATAGGCTTTTCGGGAGGAAACTGGCTCTGGCAGAAACCCGGTTTCTGTGCTACCATGCGCTGCGATACACACAGCCTACCGCATCCACCCATCCGATCTGTAAGAATATGCGCCGTACTCAGTTGACAGGGAGTAAGACATGGCCTCACGTGCTGTTGGTTATCTGGGGCATAGGGACGCGCTTTATCGCGCCCTGGCTATGACCCTCGCGTTCCTGCTCGTTCTGCTGGCGGCAAATTGCGCGCCGCCCGTCAGGCAATCCACGTCAACGGCCTTCCCCACCTCTCCGCCCGCGCCGTCACAAGCGCCCGCCGGGGATCAGCCCGACAACGTCATCAAACAATCCACCGAATCGCTGGCCAAGGCCTTGCGGCTGGGCGTAGACCAGGTCACACTGGTTTCCATGCAACGCCAGGATTTCCCCGACGCCGCCCTGGGCTGCGCCCAACCTGGCGAATCGGCTGCCGCCGTCATTACGCCGGGTTATCGAGTGGTGTTGGGAGTGGGCGACAGTTTATACGAGCTTCACACCAATCTGAACGGCACAATGGTGCGCTGTCTGCCGACAGAAGAAGCAGTAGTGGGCCTGCCTAACCTCACCCCGGTCACCCCTACCGGCAGCCCGGTTGCCCCATCCACTCCGTCGCCCGCCGCGACCCCCGACGACGGCATCGACAAAACCCAGGTGCAGGTCGTCGGGGCGGCTCTGAAAACCAAAGACTATGCCCGGCTACAAGAGGCCATGTCTGAAAACTTTTGGCTGGGTTTTTACGCTTCCGAAGCCGGTCAGGTGACGCCCGAAGACGCTATCGAAAAATTGCAAGAGCTTTACCTAGAACCGGGCCTGGTGCGCGTGTATCCGCAGGTCAGCGTGGAAAAGCTGCTGCCCGACTGGACCAGCGCCGCGCCTTACGCCCGCTTTGTCTACTCCAGCGGCTGGGGGGAGAGTCAAAAGGACGACGCCATTCTGCTCTTTTCGGAACAAGGCAACGCACTCTACTGGGCTGGGCTGTTCTACGTCTTTGACGGCCTGAAAGAGACTGCTTATGGCGACAACGCTGGCCAATTGCCCCCCTCACCAGCCGAGAGCTTGGGCGCCATGGCCGCGGCCATCGAGAGCAAAGATTACGCTGCACTGAAAGCCCTGGCGACGACGCCTGCTTTTCTCGGCTTCTACCGGTCAGAAGCCAGTCAACTATCGCCCGAGGCCTTTGTCGAGGGAGTGAAGGAGTATTTGGAACCGGGCGAGGTAAAAGTGCGCCTGGACGTGGACGTGGTCCGCCTGCTGCCCGACTGGACCGTCGAGCCGCCCTGCGACGATGTGCTCTACTCCACCGGCTGGGGCGAAGATCAAACCGACGATGGCATCTTGTGCCTGCGCGACGAGGCCGGCAAGCTGCGTTGGGGCGGTCTGCTCTACATTTTTAGCCACTTGAAAGAGAACGCCTACGCCGAGCCGGTCCCCTCCGCAGAGAAAGAAACACCCCAGATCGAGGGCATGGTCTACATCCCGCCTGGCCCGTTCTTGCGCGGCAGCAGCGCCAGCGACATTGGATCAGTACAGGCTCAATGTGTGTCTCTGGATGCAGGCTGCCAGGTCGGCCAGTTCGAAGACGAAGGCCCCCAACGTGAGATCACATTATCAGGTTTTTACATCGACCAGACCGAGGTCACCGTGGCGCAGTTTAAAGCATTCGTCGCGGCCACCGGCTATCAGACCACCTCCGAAGCCAAAGGCGACGCCATCCAATACACCTGGCGCAGTTTTGACACGCCCGAGCGCCAGAATCACCCCGTGCGCTGGATGAGCTGGCACGACGCCAATGCCTATTGCCAGTGGGCCGGCAAGCGCCTGCCCACCGAAGCCGAGTGGGAAAAAGCCGCCCGTGGGGCGGAGGGCTTGATCTTTCCCTGGGGCAATGTGTGGGACCAGACCCGCGTGCCCCAGGGCGACACGGCCGCCGTAGATGCCTTTCCCAACGGGGCCAGCCCCTACGGAGTGCTGGGCATGGCCGGGGGGGTATGGGAATGGGTCGCCGACTGGTATGATTCCTTCTACTACCAAGCCAGCCCGGCTGCCGACCCCCCTGGCCCAGGCCAGACCCGCGACAAGGTGTTGCGCGGCGGCGCGTTTGGCAACGTGTTTTGGAAATTGCGCGCCACCCATCGACACTTTGGCGGCGCGGACGGCTATTCACAAGACCACGGTTTTCGCTGCGCGCGAGACGAGTAGAGCAGCGTTGCGCAACCAACCTGGCCCGGCGGTGTTTTTTTAATAGAACGCGCCGGGCTTGTCACGACACGGGAGGATCGGGTGACAAGCACGGACAACGACACCGAGCTGGTCGCACAAGCCAAACAGGACCCCACGGCCTTTGGCGCGCTCTATGAGCGTTACGTGCACAAGATTTACAATTACATCTATTATCGGGTGGGCAATCACCAGGACGCCGAAGACCTGACAGCCCGCACTTTTATGCGGGCGCTGCGTCACATTCGCCATTACGAAGACCGGGGCGCGCCCGTATCGGCCTGGTTCTATCGCATTGCGCACAATCTGGTCGCCAACTGGCACCGCGATCAAGGCCGGCGGCCTATTGTTGCGTTGGATGTCGTCGCGCCCGACGATAACCTGGAACCGGCTGGCTCGCCCGAGGCAAGCGCCGTGACCCACGAGGATCGAGAACGATTGCTGGCTGTGGTGCGACGCCTGCCCGCCGACCGCCAGAAATTACTCTTGCTCAAATTCGTGGAGCGCATGCCCAACGCTGAAATTGGCGACATTATGGAGCGAACCGAGGGAGCTATCAAATCACTTTACCATCGTACGCTGGTGGCTTTGCGCCAGGAGCTTGCCGGGCAGTCTGAGAATTCAGACGCAAAGGATACAGAATGATTCAAATCATCACCGATAGCACGTGCGACCTGCCGCAGCATTATGTTGACCGCTACCGCATCCGGGTTGTGCCCATCGTCATTCACTTTGGCGAAGAGACTTTTCTGGACAACGTCACCATTGACCGACCAACTTTTTATCGCCTCATAGAAGAACGCAGGATGTTGCCCAAAACCTCTCAACCGTCGCCGGGCGACCTGGCCGACGTTTATCGTTCGGTCGCAGCGACGGGAGAGAGCGATCAGATCCTCTCTATTCACGTCACCGGCAAGCTCAGCGGTACGTGCCGCTCGGCCCAGATGGCCGCCGACATGGTGCGAGACGAGATCGCCGTGGGGGTGTTCGATAGCCTGGGCGGCTCGGCAGGGCTGGGGTTTATGTGCATCGAGGCGGCGCGCATGGCCGAGGCAGGCGCGTCGCTGGCCGAGATTATCGCTCGCCTGGAATACATGCGCAACGAGATCAACATCTTTTTAACCCTGTCCGATTTGCACTTTGCTCAAATGAGCGGGCGTGTGGGCAAGCTGCAAGGCACGCTGGCCTCCCTGCTCAACGTCAAGCCGATCATTTTTCTTCAGGATGGCATCCTCGACATGTTGGAACGCGTGCGCACCCGTCGCCGGGCCATCGACCGCATGCTCGAGCTGACCGCCGAACGCGTGGGCAGCGCCCCGGTCAACCTGGGCATCGTGCACGCCGAGATACCCCAGGAGGCCGAGACCTTGATGGCTCAGGCCCGAAATATGTTCAATTGCCAGGAGAGTTACGTCAACGACCTGGCGCTGGGGCTGGCCGTGCAATTCGGACCTGGTACGCTGGGGGTCGTCACCTACCGCGTCTGATGGGGAAGGATGGGACATGGACACACAGATCGAACAAGAGATTTTGGCGGCGCACGCCGAGCGCCTGAACGCCGGGCTGGTAGGGCGGGACGCCTACCCTCCTATGGCCCTAGATCAACAACAGATATTGGAGCCGCTCCTGCAACTGGCCGAACAACTGTATAAAGTGCTGGTGCCGGTGCACCCGTCGCCGGCGTTTGTGCAAAAGCTGGGGCAAGAATTGGCCCAGGCCGCCGTCTGGGGTCAACTGTCCCTTCTACAACGCTATCGCCGGGCCATTGTCCTGGGTGTAGCGACGCTCGGCTCTGCCTTCTCGCTGGCAGGGCTGGTGTTATTCTACGTGTTCCGTCGTCGAGATAGCCTTCCCACGGCGCCGGCGGCGTTACCTGTGGCCGAGATACACTGAGGTGCAAATACGTGCGTCGCACGTCAATTGAGGATAGGAGGCAGAATGAAGTACAGCAAAATCAC
Organism: Anaerolineae bacterium; assembly: GCA_034435435.1. Taxonomy (GTDB): domain Bacteria; phylum Chloroflexota; class Anaerolineae; order S140-20; family S140-20; genus DAOTXN01. The sequence goes on from DAOTXN010000168.1 coordinate 14,807, forward strand.
CGGCTGGGGCATGAGCCTGCCCGAACGCGTATTGACCAACCACGATCTGGAAAAGATGGTGGATACCAGCGACGAATGGATCGTGACCCGCACCGGCATCCGCGAGCGGCGCATCGCAGGCGAGGGCGAGACCACTTCAACCCTTTCCATCGCCGCCGGCCGGCAGGCTTTGGAACGGGCCGGGCTAACCCCCGAAGAACTCGACCTGATCATCGTTGCCACGTCGTCGCCCGACCATTTCTTGCCGCCCGTTTCCAGTCTGGTGCAGCACGGGCTGGGCGCTAAACGAGCGGGCGCTTTTGCCCTGGTGGCCGGATGCACCGGTTTTGCTTATGCCCTGGCGACGGCGCACCAATTCATCGCTGCCGGCGCCTATCGCAATATTTTGGTCGTCGGCACCGAGATCATCAGTCGCTTTCTCAATTGGGAGGACCGCAACACGTGCGTGCTGTTTGGCGACGCCTCGGGCGCGGTGGTGCTGCAGGCCAGCGATGATCCGGGGGGTGTGTTGAGCTTTGTCCTCGGCTCCGACGGCTCGAAGGCCGAGGCGTTGATCGTGCGCGGCTTGGGTAGCGCTATGCCCGCCACTCACGAGGTGATCGACAACCATTGGAATCACATCGAGATGGACGGCGCGACCGTGTTCAAATTTGCCGTGCGCGTGCTGGGACAAGCCGCCGCCGAGGCGGTCGCGGCTGCTGGCCTGACGGTGGAAGACATTGACCTACTCATCCCGCACCAAGCCAATTTGCGCATCGTCGAGGCTGCTCGCCGGCAGCTCGACCTGCCGCCGGAGAAAGTTTTTGTCAACCTGGAGCGTTACGGCAACACCTCGGCCGCCTCCATCCCCGTAGCGCTGTGCGAGGCGCTGGATAGCGGGCGTGTCAAAGACGGCGACACGCTGGTGATGGTGGGTTTTGGCGGCGGACTGACCTGGGCTGCTGTCACGCTACAATGGGGCGTCGCTGAAACCAAATCGCGCCTCATCCCCTGGCCCTTTCCCGCTGTGCGCCAGCGCGTGCGCAGCGCCGTCGGCGCATTATCTGCGCTGCCAGCGTCGCTGTTACTCCCCCTGTTCACCCGCGGCGACAAACACGACTAGCAACGAAGGACGAAGGACGAACGACTGTCCTTCGTCCTTTGTCTTTCGTCTCTTTTCTCCACTGGCATAAAGGGAGCGTATGGGGTAAAATAGGCTCAATCTCGTGGAGGCCTGACCCCAGTTATGACTATCGCTCAACAATGGCAACTTGCGCCCCCAGCGCCCGATAGCCACTTGGCGCGTTTTTCCTATATGCCGCGTCCGGTGGCTCAAATCCTGTTTAACCGAGGTCTGAGCGACCCTGAACAAGCCCAACGATTCCTGGACGGTCAGTGCGGAGACGACAATCCCTTCAAGCTCAAAGGAGTCAACGAGGCTGTCACTGTAATACGCCAAGCCATCCGCGACGCTACGCCGATCGCCATCTATGGCGATTTCGACGCGGATGGCGTCACCGCCTGCGTGTTATTGGTCGAAACATTACGTGCTCTCGGCGCCAACGTACGCTCTTTTATCCCACACCGGGTAGACGAAGGCTACGGGCTGCATATCGAGGCGCTAGACGAGTTGGCCGAACAAGGCGTGCGACTGGTCATCACGGTGGATTGTGGCATCCGGGCTTTGGAAGAAGTGGCGCATGCGATGGCGCACGGGTTGCAAGTCATTGTCACCGACCACCACTCGGTGGGACCGGCGCTGCCCCCGGCGCTGGCGGTCATCAACCCTAAACAACCCGGCTGTCCATACCCTTTTAAAGAGTTGGCCGGTGTGGGCATTGCCTTCAAGCTGGCCCAGGCGTTGTTGCGCAGTCACCGCCGACTGCCTGTAACAGACCGAGTGACGGCGCTAAATGAGGATGATTTGCTGGACATGGTAGCGCTGGGTACTGTGGCCGACCTGGCGCCCTTGCAAGAGGAGAACCGCGCGCTGGTACAGCGCGGGTTGGTCAGGCTCAACGAAGGGCAACGCCCCGGTCTCATTTCTCTCATCCAGCGCAGCGGGCTGCAACTGGGTCAAATCGACGCCACGGCCATCGGTTTCGGGTTGGGGCCGCGCATCAACGCCGCCGGACGGCTGGCCCACGCCATGGCGGCTTATGAGCTGTTGATGGCCCAATATCCCGGCGAGGCCGACAAACTGGCGGACGAATTGAATGAGTTGAATCGCCAGCGCCAGCAAATCACTGCCGAAACACAAGAGGCGGCGCTGCAACTGGCTCTGGCCGAGGGCGACGACGTGCCTTTGTTTTTCGCAGCATCGCCCGACTTTTTGGAGGGCGTGGTGGGTCTGGCAGCGGGGCGATTGAGCGAAGAGTTTTATCGTCCGGCCGTTGTCGTCGCGGTGGGCAAGACCCGCAGTCGCGGCTCGGCCCGCTCTATCCCCGAATTTCACATCACCGAGGCGCTGGACCAGTGCCACGATTTGCTAGAGCGCTACGGCGGCCATGCCGCCGCGGCCGGATTCACAGTAGCCAACGAAAACCTGCCTTTGCTGTCACAGCGGTTGAAGGAGTTAGCCGCCGCAGCCCTGGCGGGACAAACACTCCAACCCACGCTGTTCATCGACGCCGAGGTGGATTTGGGCGAGCTCAACCGCAGCTTACTCGAATGGCTGGGCCGCCTGGAACCCTTTGGTTATGCCAACCCAGCCCCTGTCTTTATGACGCGCCGGTTACACGTCATCAACAGCCGGGCTGTGGGGGCCAAACGCTCGCACCTCAAGCTCTATTTGGGCGACGGGCGCGTGCGCTGGGACGCCATCGCTTTTCGCCAGGCAGCCTGGTTAGAAACGCTGCCGCAGCGCATCGACGTGGCCTATCGCCTGGAGTTGAACGAGTGGAACGGCCAGCAGCGCCTGCAGCTCAACGTGGTCGATTTGAGGGCGGCGGAGTAGGGGGTTGGTCAGTTGGGGATTGGTCAATTGGTAGATTGGGGAATTTGGAGGGTATGATGCGAGTATTGGTGACGGGTGGGGCGGGGTTTATAGGCAGCCACACGGTGGACGCCCTGCTGGCGCGAGGCGACGAGGTGGTGGCCGTCGATAATTTTAACGACTATTACAGCCCGGCCCGCAAGCGGGCCAACGTGGCCCACCTGGCGGGCCATCCCCGCTTTCGCCTGGTCGAGGCCGACATCCGCGACGCCGAGGCCATGGCGGCTTTGTTTGACCGCCCATTCGATGCGCTTGTGCACCTGGCGGCCATGGCCAACGTGCGTTATTCCATCGGGCGCGCGCCGCTCTATTACGCCGTGAACGTACAGGGCACGCTTAACTTGTTGGAGCTGGCCGTGCAGCATCGGGTGGGCAACTTTGTCTTTGCCTCCACGTCGTCGGTGTACGGGCGCACCGAACAGTTGCCGTTCATCGAGACTGATCCATGTAATTATCCTCTGGCCCCCTATCCGGCCACCAAAAAAGCCTGCGAGCTTTTGGGTTACACCTATCACAACCTGCACGGCCTCAACTTTAGCGCCGTGCGTTTCTTTAGCGTGTATGGCCCGCGCGGCCGGCCAGACATGATGCCCTATATGGTCACCGACCGCGTCTACCGCGGAGAGACCATCAAGCTGTTCGACGCCGGGCGCATGCAGCGCGACTGGACTTACGTGGACGACATTGTGGCGGGTGTGCTGGCCGCCGCCGACCGGCCGTTGGGCTACGAGATCATCAACCTGGGGCGGGGCGAACCGGTGTGGATGGACGCCTTTGTCGAGCTGGTCGAAGAGCTGGTGGGCAAGCAAGCGATATTAGAGACGCCGCCGGCCCCGTCCAGCGAACCGCCGGTCACGTTTGCCAGTGTGGACAAGGCCCGCCGTCTGTTGGACTATCATCCGACCACGTCCGTGGCCGCGGGGATGCGGCGGCTGTGGGAATGGTATCGGAAGGATGTGCTGGGCGATATAGATTTCAGTGTCGGTGTGAAGGGCGGTTAGTTTTTTTCTGCCCGGATTTATTTGCAGGTATGGAATCACCAAGTCCATATAAAGTAGGGCCAATCACAGAGATCGGCTCGGTGGAAGGTCTTTCAGACCGGGTAGACCTCTATGGTGTCGATGCGTGCCGCGGTCTGGATTCCGAGCGCCGGTCCCACATGGGACAGTTTTTCACTCCGCCATCCGTCGCCCGCTTCATGGCCTCGCTGTTCGGAGATTCGCCGCAAGAAATCCGCCTGCTGGATGCAGGAGCGGGTGTGGGGACTCTGACAGCGGCCTTTGTGGAGCAGGTCTGCCGGCGTGATCCGCGACCACATCGCATCTCGGTCATTGCTTATGAGTTAGCTACCCATAGGTCCGTGGGACCAACGCTTTCAGCAAGAAACACCTCGCGCCGCCGGGCCAGACGCGGTATACTAGGGGGAGGAGGCAGACAGTCAAGACCGGTAGCGCATTGGTGCGTGAGAGCCC
>DAOTXN010000169.1:0-2937 GCA_034435435.1 Anaerolineae bacterium
ATCCGGGGGCCGACCATTATGAGCAGCAGTATCGTCAACGGGCGGTCAAGAACCTGAAGCGCAAGGCCGTAAAACTCGGCTTTAAGCTCGTGCCGGTTGCTGATGCAGAACCTGGCGTTGTTTCTTAGCAGGCGCGCACACCACATCAGTCAACGCCAAGCTTTGTCAATTTTCTAATGAAACAGAGGTCAAACATGACTCAACAAATAAGCACATTGATAAGAAGTGACACGATCATGTTCGAGTACGACGTTCACGATATGAACCGTGCCGTACAATGGTATAAAGACATATTTGGATTTGAGATCATTTACGGTCCTTATGAATGCCATACGGAATTTGCTTTACCTGTCGCCGGTGCACGCTTGGCATTAAGCCTGACGGATGAGAGTACAAAAATCCACAAGGGTTCCAGAGTATTCATTGCAACCTCTGACATCCAAGCGGTTGAAGCGTATCTGAAGGAAAAGGGAGCTAACACCAAACCTATTGAGAATGTTGAGGATGCTGTTTTGATTTTGTGGGTAGAGGATACCGAAGGCAATTATCTTGCCTTTGAACAATGGCTGAATCGGTAGCATCCAGCTCGAGAAAGGTAAAGACTCCAGTTCGCGTGTGGCCGCTCAAAGAATAAGCAACATCGCGCCTAACATGGCATCAAGCCGACTGCCCTTACGCGCCTTTTTTCAAGCGTTCTTCGTCTGTTTTTCGTTTTGGTAGGCGGGCATTCTCCGCTAAAGACGGGCAGCGGCTTATGCCTGCCGTTAGCGCGGACGCGCAGCATCCGCGCTAACGGCGCGGCGGAGGCCTCCGCTGGTTAGCCGGAGGCGAGCGTCAGCGAGCCGAAGGCTAGCCAGCGGATGAAGCCGTCCAGCCTCCGTCCCGCTACGCGGGCCTCCGGCTGGCGGCTTATCCGCCGCGCCGTTGGGCCGCGAGTGTTTTTCCTGAGAACTGACCTATCCGAGATACGCAAGACATTGTTGCCGCCGCGATGAAGACAGGAGGAACAAGATGCATAGTCTGCGCCTGACCTATACTATTGTCGGGATAGGGATCTGGCTGGTTTCATGGTTTTCAGCTACGGCCAGCGAACCAATTGGAAACAGCGCCGTCTACGATGTCGTGACCACCCAGGTGATGTACCAACCAACCGAACCGTTTCACATCACCGATATGCGCTACCCGGACAAAAGCGACTTTGAAACTCGTACCGTGACTATTTATCAGCCTTACCAAAACGGCCAGCCCTTGCACGGTCGCCCGGTGGTCTTTTTTGTCCATGGCGGCGCGTGGGTGGACGAATACGCCGATTGGTACACCGGTATCCTCACCCCGGTTTTAACCGTTGAACAGGGGTGGGTGGTAGTCAACGTGGATTATCGCCTGACGTCGGACCAGGTGTTTCTGGCGGACGCGCACTGTCCCACTTACGATACCTGTGATCCGGCGAACGCGACCAAAGCCGCCTGGTACCCCGATAATATTCAGGATGTTGCTGCGGCCTTTGCGTGGACCGCGCAAAACATCGCGGCCTATGGCGGAGATGCGCAGAACATCTTCCTGTTTGGGCACTCCGCCGGCGGACATTTGGTCAGCCTGCTGGCCACGCACAACGATTACCGTGCGCTGCGTGGACAGATGCGAGGTGTGATTAGCATGAGCGGGGTCTATAGCTTTACTGAACTGAGCGCGTGGTCTTACCCATTCCTCGACCAAACCTTCCCGGGCGGGCACACAGATACAGCTGCGCTGAACGAAGCCTCGCCCGGAACGTATGTGGTTGCCGGAGAGACATTCCCCCCATTTTACGTGCTACATTGCCAATATGACTTGGTATCTCTGCCGGAACAGGCAATTGTGTTTCGGAACAAACTGGAAGCGTTGGGCCATGAGGTGAATTGGGATTACCTGTTGGGATACACCCACGTGACCGAGATGACCGCCATTGCAGATGGACAGGAAACCGTGACTCAATCCATCGTCCAGTATGTCACAACACACGTCCGCAGAATGGTCTACCTTCCCCTGGTCATGAGATAATTGGCCAAACAAGAACGAAGGCTAATAATAAGATGAAACATCGGATATCTGCTTCTGCCGCAAGCCTGGCTCTTATGCTGGGCTTGCTTCTGACTGTTGGGGCGATATCCGTATGGGGATTTGCCGAAGAGGAGTTGGGGTTCAGGGACCGGGATGGCACCTATTACCCGCCGAGTGGAGATTTTCCCGATAATCGGATCAGCACGGTTCACGATGACCTCACCTTTGCTCTGGCAATTGCTGCCGGGTTTACCATGACGGACAGTCACACCTTGAGAATTTGGGATCAGTTGGTAGATTCGGAGATACTACCGAGTACGCCAATTTCATACACCTACGGCAATGCGGGATTTCATACTCCGCCTAATCCCGTTTTGGCTTGCATCGGCAAAAATCACGCCCGGCAAATCTGGCCCACCGGCCGCTTCGATCCAGACACCTCGGCAGTCACCTCACGGTTCGGGCCGTACTCGCCCTTTTTTCACTTTCCCCACCTGACTGGCTCTGACCTGCAAGCGTTGCACGATTGGGGTTGGGGGATCACCGACACGCTGACGGGGTACGAGGCCTACGCCTGGGGCCGACTGACGGATTTCACCCTGATGCAGGCCGTGCAGAACAACGGCTGCATCATCACCCGCACGGCAACGATCAGCATGCCTGTATCGGCTGGCTCAATTGAGGCCTTTGCCACCTACCTGCATACCCTGGGGGATGCGTACTCACACGCAGATTGTCTGGACGCACTGGCAGCCCAAACACCACCCGCACCCTGGGGCACCCACACCGTGCCGATACTTGGAGACCCAAGTGTCTATGCCTGCGATTACAATCCTTCCAACCCCCAGAACGACGATGCCCACGGCCGGGAATTTGGCAGCGTCACCACCGACACCC
>DAOTXN010000170.1:0-1574 GCA_034435435.1 Anaerolineae bacterium
TGCCGAAAGTATCTTCCACCAGGTTCACCCGCCAGCGGGAAGCGGCCACAGCGTTGGCCCGCCCGGCGAAACCCGGATCGTTGGGGTCGTTGGGGTGGAAATATTGGCCGCTCCACCAGAACATATCCCCCACTACCTGTTCGGCGTCGGCGGTCAGGCCCAGGGTGTAGGTGATCCCGTCGGGCGCGCGCACGACCCAATACTCGCCGGTGGTGTTGGGGGCCGAGTCCTCATAACACACAGAGGAATCCGACAGGTCGTTGCAGCGCTCCACGTATAGCGCCGAGAAGGGTTGGGTATGGTAGCGCCCGTAGGCGACGGGCTGGCCGCTGGTGCTGTCCTTGATCAGCTTGTAGCTGCTGCCGTTCATCAGCAACGAAAAGTCGTTGCTGTAGCCATTGCTATCTCCATCGCGCCCCACCTTGCGCGCGATCTCTACCCCGCCGATGCTCCAGCCCAGCCCGGCCCAATCGGACTGCACCCACGATAGAATGCCGTCCACGGCTCGACTGTTGTACGAGAGAGATAATCCCGGCTGCAGGCCGCCCCGCCCCGGCAACACTTCGATGGGATAGCCAAAGGTCGCCGCGCCGCTGAACAGGCTCACGTGCGGCGCGTTGTAGGTCAGCCGCCACCCGCTGTCGACTTGGCGGTCCATGCCCGTCTCCCAGGCGGAAAAGTGCTCCACCAAGGCCGTCAGCGTGCCGGCCTGGGCGTCGGCGCGGGCCGGCACACGCACCCATTCACCTGTGGCCTCGTACAGGTAGGCTAGGTAGGGCCAGGCGTCGGTCTGCGGCGTCAGGTCCAGCAGGTCGCCTACATGCAGCGTCAGCGTGACCGGCCGGGAAAAGATCAGGTCCGGCTCGAGCTGGAAGCGCAACGCCGCTCCCCCCAGCGTTGACGTCAACGCTGGCGTCGGCGTCACCGCTGGCGTCGGCGCGAGCGTGGGCGTCACCGGCAACGTAGGCAGCAGCGTCAGCGTCACCGGCGTCGTCGTCGTCAGCGCGCCAGCAGGCACGTTCACCCGCACCCACTCGTCCGGCGAGACCAGTTCCCCACCGTCCGGCGTAAGGACCGCCCTGATCGTCTGCGTGGTGGTGATCACACCGCCCCCACCCCAGCCAGGAGGGAACGGGTCGGACGCGGGCGACGGCAGCGGCAACGGGCTGTCCAATGGATCGGCGTCTTGCGCCGGGGCGGGCGGTGTTTCGGCCTGGGCCTGCGCAGCGACTGCATAGGCCGGCACGGGCAGGGGCGCCAGGCTGAGCACCAGCGACAGGATGACGAACAGATTGAACTGGACCAGGGCGCGCGATGTCATTGAGGAACCTCCTCGAAATCAACGGACGTCCGGCGGACGTCCGGCTTCAGCCGGAAATCCTCGCTCAAGCGAGGCGTCCGGCCACGACCGGTATCGGCCTTCAAAACGAAAAAGGGCAGAGCTATTGCGGACGAAAAGCCAGGGATGCGAGCGCATCAGGCGGCTTGATCGAGTGAAAAAGCCAGGGATTCGAGCGCGTCAGGCGGCTTGATCGAGTGAAAAAGCCAGAGAAAGCCCTCGCAAGGCTCAGAAG
>DAOTXN010000171.1:0-20812 GCA_034435435.1 Anaerolineae bacterium
TGCCGAAAGTATCTTCCACCAGGTTCACCCGCCAGCGGGAAGCGGCCACAGCGTTGGCCCGCCCGGCGAAACCCGGATCGTTGGGGTCGTTGGGGTGGAAATATTGGCCGCTCCACCAGAACATATCCCCCACCACCTGTTCGGCGTCGGCGGTCAGGCCCAGGGTGTAAGTGATCCCGTCGGGCGCACGCACGATCCAGTATTCGCCGGTGGTGTTGGGGGCCGAGTCCTCATAACACACGGAGGAATCCGACAGGTCGTTGCAGCGCTCCACGTATAGCGCCGAGAAGGGTTGGGTATGGTAGCGCCCGTAGGCGACGGGCTGGCCGCTGGTGCTGTCCTTGATCAGCTTGTAACTGCTGCCGTTCATCAGCAGCGAAAAGTCGTTGCTGTAGCCATTACTGTCTCCATCGCGCCCCACCTTGCGCGCGATCTCGACCCCACCGATACTCCAACCCAGCCCGGCCCAATCGGACTGCACCCACGACAGGATGCCGTCCACACCCCGGCTGTTGTACGAGAGCGCCAGCCCCGGCTGCAGGCCGCCTCGCCCCGGCAAGACCTCGATGGGATAGCCAAAGGTCGCCGCGCCGCTGAACAGGCTCACCTGCGGCGCGTTGTAGGTCAGCCGCCACCCGCTGTCGACTTGGCGGTCCATGCCCGTCTCCCAGGCGGAAAAGTGCTCCACGATGGCCGTCAGCGTGCCGGCCTGGGCGGCGGCGCGGGCCGGCACGCGCATCCATTCGCCCGTGGCCTCGTCCAGGTAGGCCAGGTAGGGCCAGGCGTCGAGCTGAGGCGCCAGGTCCAGCCGGTCGCCTACGCGCAGCGTCAACGTCACGGGTCTGAAAAAGGTCAGATCCGGTTCCAGTTCGAAGCGCAATGTGGAAGTAAGCGCCTCGTCTGCCGAAAAGCTCAACGTCACTTCGACGGCTTCGTCGACGGCGCCGGGGGGCGCGACGACGCTGACGAGACCGCCGGCGAAATCCAACCGCCCCCCCTCCGGCGTGAGGGTGCCCGTCACCACGTCTGAAGGCAGGATGTCGCCCAACCAGGGTGCGGGCGTTGGGGCAGGCGTGGGCGTTGGCAGTGGACTGTCAAAGGCCCCAGCGTCTTCCGTCGTCACCGGAGGCGTTTCCGTATGGACCTGGATGTGCTGGTCGGCAGACCGCGCGGCCGCGCTATGCGCGATTTGTGGCGTTGGCGCCAGACCGAGCACGAGTGAGCAGACGAGTAGCAGGTTGAACCAGACCGGGGACCGGGACGACATCGTGTGACCTCCTTTGTGAGCAAAAAAACGGTCGCGGTTGATCGATTGACATTTCCGAGTAGTATAGTACAATATGATCAGAGCAGCCCATACCTTTCAGGTCTGGAGCCGTAAGGTTTCAAAAAGGATGGGTTGTGTAGCAGCATCCACGAGGGGCGAAGTTCCGGGCAAGGAGGTCGCCCCTCATGGCTTTTTTGTCTATGGCCTTTAGTGTCTAATCTTCCCCATCCAGAAAAAATGACAAATCGTGGATCAAGCGAGTCTCAGAGAACGAGCGAGCGAAACACCTGAACGGAGTGAGCGGCGATGACGAGAGCAATGTCCCTGTCTGGATCGACAAACCATACACGAAGCGTGAGTATGGTACGCGCGAATTATACGTAAATCTGGCATTCAGGCAAGCGCCAACTGCCAATTTTGCGGTTAGATTTGGTTAGAAAACTTGCGTCGAGACGCGATGGATTCCGGTCACACGTGCCCTGAATGCGACGATGAGCAACGCCGCATACGGCCGGCGCACGTGGTGAAGCGACCTTGGTTAGAAACCAATCTTGCCGGCGCTCGTGATTGAGGCACAGCCTGAAAGCCACCATCACCCGCGACCTGAGCCGCGCTGCCTAGTGCTGTGCGACGAGCGGCAGAAAGGCCTCGCGCGGGGGTGTGCCCAACACCCAGAAACCGGGAAGAACGACGTCGGTCAGCGTCACACAATTGGCATCCGCGTCCACAGCGCCGCCTTGATCGACCCAACGCCACGTCCCCATCCTCTTGAACGCCACCAAGTGGTCCTCAGTCGCACCGACGCTGTTGTACAACTCGGCGTCGGTGTAGCAAAACACCAGGTCCGCACGGTAAGCGCCGATACAACCCGCGGACACCTCCCAGTGCACCGGCATCTTGCCCGGCCTGGGGCTATCGATGGGAAAGGCAATCGTCTTGGTCACCTGCACCGTGCACGGGCCGCCGGCACTGAACCTGGCTTTGACGTCCGTGTCACCGATTGGCGTCAGGCTGTCCCCCACGGACGCCGACCCCGTGACGCGCGTGTCGTGGCGGCCCACGGCGAACACGTCCATTTCGTCTTGATAGGTATACCCGATGATCACAATCTTGCCATCGCGCTGCAGGGCAACCGCCTGTGCGCTGAGGAAGCGCGCGTTGGTCGCCACGCCCCCAAGCCCAAAGCCGGCGTCCAGCGTGCCGCTGACGGTGTAGCGCGCCACCACGGCATCCGTTCCGTCCGGGTTGGCGTCATCCCCCACCACGACGATCTTGCCGTCGGATTGGATGACCAGCGCGTTGCCAGATTGATAGTTGCCTCCCAGGTCGGTGATCACTTTGCCTCCGTTGCCAAAGGTGGCGTCCAGATGACCGTCGCGGTCGTAGCGCGCCAGGGCAATGTCGGTCGTGGGCCAAAAGCCGCTATAGCCCACCACCATGATCTTGCCGTCGGGCTGCACGGCCACGCCGCGCCCGTGGTCGTCATCGCCAAATTCCGTTATGATCGTCCCGCCGTCGCCAAAATCGACGTCCAGGGCGCCATCGGGGTGGTAGCGCGCCAGGCCAAAATCCGCCTCATAGTCGCGCGTCTGAACGTGTCCGGCCGCCACGATCTTGCCGTCGGGTTGGATGGCGATGGCGGCCACTGCGCTGCCCGTGTTTCCCAGCGTGGTGCTCACCAGGCCCCCGCTGCCAAAGGTGGTGTCCAGGCTGCCGTCGCCACGGTATCGCGCCAGACCAAAGTGATAACTCCAAAAGCTGCCCGCCATCCCCGCGACGACGATCTTGCCATCGCTTTGCAGGGCTACCGCGCGCCCTTCGTCGGTACGCCAGCCGAAAGACGTCCGCACCACGCCATCAACCCCAAAGGTTGTGTCCAGAGTGCCGTCAGGTTCGTAGCGCACCAGGCCGAAGAGCTCGCGGCCTGTACCGATTTCATACGCGGTTCCGGCCATGATGATCTTGCCGTCGGGCTGGATGGCTACGGCGGAACCCCAGTCACGCCACCCGCTCAGATCCGTGACCACTTTGCCCGCGTTGCCGAAGGAAGTGTCGAGGGCGCCGTCGCTCTCGAAGCGCGCGAGCGCATAATCGGCATACTGGCTCGAGAAGGCGCTCTTGGTTCCTGCCGCCACGATCTTGCCGTCCGGTTGGACGGCGACGGCGACTCCAATTTCGCTGCCGCCGCCAAACTCGACGGTCACCATCCCATCGGCGCCGAACGTCGGGTCAAGCGCACCCGGTGCGCCCTGCGCCGCCACAATCAGCACGCTCCCCACCGCCAACACGGCCGCCAGGATCACCCCCCGGCGGCTCCAACCGGGCCACGCATCGCTGTCGAGTTTCCCCATCGATTCCTACCTCAGGTGAAAAAAAGTGGGCCAGGCGCTCACCCAGACAACCCCGGCCCCAGTCGCGCCGAGGGTGACAAACGCTTCTGCTATGCAACATCGTCCCACGAGCACGCATATAGACCCTGATGCATGTGCGTCCTTATACTGCATCTGTGCTTTTCGCGCCAGCCGCCGTGTGGCGGGTGGATGGGATGGAAGCGCACGCGACCAAAAACCGGTGCAACGTGAGAAAAAGGCATTTTAAGGCCTTTTAGCTGTCCCCTTCACCCGTCTAGTAAATAGAAGTCCTATGAAGATCATCGCCGTCGCGAACCAAAAGGGGGGCGTGGGCAAGACCACGACCACCGTGAACGTGGCCCACGGCCTCGCCTGTCGAGGTAAAGAGGTGCTCCTGGTGGACGTGGACCCGCAAGGCCAGTGCGCCAGCGCGTTGGGATTGCGGCGGGAGCCAGGGGTGTTTGATCTGCTGGTTTCGGCCAAACCGCTGCGCGACGTGCTGCGCACCACCGGGCGTCAGCGCCTCTATCTGATTCCTGGCGATAAGCGCACCGCCACCGCACAAACGCTGCTCACGTTAGAGCGCCCCGGCGAAATCGGCTTGCTGATGGAGGCTCTGCACTCCGGTCTCAACTGCAGCGATCCCGACTATATCGTGATGGACACCGCGCCCAGCGTGGGGGGCTTGCAGGAGATGGCGTTGTGGGCCGCCGACGGGGTACTCATTCCCAGCGCCACCGACGCCCTGTCCACCGAGGGGGTGGCCGAGATCGTGGCCACGCTGGAGCGGCTGGCGCAACGCCATCGGTGGCAGGGAAACATCATGGGGGTGCTGCCCACGTTCTACGACGACGTGACCCGCGAGAGCCAGACGGTGCTGGCCGACCTGCGAAAATCGCTGGGTGACGAGCTGGTGCTTGATCCGATCCATCGAGCTACCGCGTTGCGCGAGTGCGCGGCCAACGGGCAGACCATCTACGAGTGGGATTCGAAAAGCCGGGCGGCCCAAGAATACGCCCATTTGGTATGGAAGGTGGTGGATCACTATGGCTAGGAAATCGCTGTTGGAGCAACTGGGGGCGTCGGCGCAGGACATCCCGGACGAGCCGCTGGAGGCCGTGCCGGAGATCCTGGCCCGGCGACCCAAGCCGCCGAAAGCGGCGCCAAAGCGGAATCGGGAGTGGGAGGCGCGGCAGCAGGCCAGCGGTCACGGCGTGATCGCATTTCGCAACGTGCCGGCAGAGCTTCGAGACGACATCAAGGCCATCGCTCAAGCGCAGGGTGTGCGCGTCGGAGAGGTGGCGCGGCTGTTTCTGGAATACGGCCTGGATGCGTATGCGGCTGGCCGCATCTCATTGAACCCGAAACTCAAACAGGGCCGCCTGACCCTGTACCCGGAAAATGACGACTAGATTTTTCTCCCACGATCCCTTCGTTGCTCAAGGAAGCAGGTGTGGCCGTAAACGGCTGGTTGACCACGGTAAACCGCAGGTTTTCGGCCCGTTTGCAGGGAGTTTGCGGTCCGTTGACGGCCCGCTTACGGCCAGCCCGCTCAGAAGCTCCCAGGACGGCTAAAACGAGAGGACGTACACCATACACCGCATCTTCAAAATCGCCGCTCAGAAACGAATTGAGCGCGCCGAACGCCAAACGGCGAACGAAGTGATCGAAGCTCCAGCTTTTGGGGGACGCATTCAACGACATCGAGCAGAGGTGAAAAATGCCCAGGAACAACTTTGTGTACTTGAAAGGTCGCGTCATCAAGCAGCCATTTTTTGGATACGTGGCCATCAACGGCAGCGACGGTGGTGAGAAAAAGCCCTTTCTCCAGCTCTACCTGGACACACCCCGCGACCGCACGCAGCCGTCCCAGTTTGCGGGCGACCGCATCCGGGTGGTGATGTACGGTGACCGGGCTGCGACACTATATCCCACCCTGCACGAAGGGCTGAGCGTCTCCCTGGTGGGGTGGCTGCAGCACCGCGTGTTCAAGCGGGGCAAGACGGTGATGGAAGTGGTGGCTCAGGAGATGCAGGTGGCCGGACAGCAGACGCCGCCTGTCGTCGATGGGGGCGTGATGGCGCAATTGCAGGACCTGGCCCGGCAGTTGGAGCTGGACATCTCCAGCACGGTGAAAGCTTTGCTCACCTTTTACCAGGAGGGACAGGATGGGCAGAAAGACGGTTAGCCTCTCACGACGCACCCTACGCCGCGTGGTTCTGGTCTTATCCGTTCCGCTCGTCATCGTGGGCCTGGCTTATCTGGGTCGCGCGGTCACGCCGCGTGACAACAGCGGCGAACCGCTGATCCTGAGCCCGTCGCTCAAGGCCACCATCGCATACCGCGCCCAGGCCCGCCGGTGGGTGGAGCGGCTGCACCACCTGGACGCGGACCTGCAAGCTCTGCTCACCGGGGACCGCGACATCTACACCCAGACCGAGGCCGTGAACGACCTGCTGGAGCGGGCGCTGGGCCTGGCCCAAGAGGTGGAGCTCAGCCGCGCCCCGGCGGCGCTGGCCGGGCTGCGCCAGCTACTGGTCCAGACCGGCCTGACCTACCTGGACACGACCCGCGCCGCCGCCGACTGGGTGGGCGCGCCGTTGGCGGAGAACGAGCAGGTAACCCTGGACTTCCTCGGCCAGGCCCGGGCGCTGCTGACCCAGGCCGAGGCCAGTCGCTGGCTGCAAGAGCCGGAACAGGACGGCGACGAAACGCCGGTGGAGGGCGACGAGAAAGGCGACGACGGGTGGACACCGTAGACAAGATCAGCACGGCGCAATTCCAGCAGCTCTTGAGACAGCAGACCGTCCTGCGCGAGATCGCCGAGAAAGAGGCGCGCCAGGCGCGCGAGCAAGTGCTGCGGGTGGCGCTGGCGCTGTGTGGGGACGCCATCGACCACATCCGGCGCGAGCACACCGCCGGGCTGGACGGATGGAGCCTGACGCAGATCGCCGACCTGGTCATCGCCGACGCCACGGCCCGTCTGAGCGACGTGGAGCTGGCGCAGCGCATCGGGGGCGACACCCCCTTGCTGCAACAGGCGCGGGACAGGCTGGCCGAGGTGCAACGCCAGCTCGACGCGAGCCAGCGCCAGGCGTTGAATTACCAGCAAGGCTGGAAACAGGAGCAGGAGAAACACGCAGAAAGCCGGTCGGCCTTGCAAGCCGCCGAAGGGCAGATCAAGGTCCTCAAACGCTCGCTCTCGGACGCCGAGAAGCGGCTTCAGGCCGCCCTGGCGAAGAGCGAACAGCTCAAAGCGCAGGTGGACAACCTGGGCCACACGCTCAAACAGGCCCAGTCACCCCTGAGCGTTGCGCCGCCGCCCTTCGTTCCTGTCGAGCCTGATCAACTACCCCAGGTGCGGCTTCAACCGCCGCCGGAGAGCAGCGAGCCGGATTGGATGCAGGCGTGGCGGCAGCACAGAAATTTCGAGCGGGCGTCCAGGCTCATCCTGGCAATTGGCAACACGGGTGAATGTCGGCGTCTGAAGCTGGCCCAGATGCTCGCGGCGGTGTTGGAATTAGACAACCATAACGACACCCGAATCAAACGCGCTTTCAAGTATGCCACCGAAGCCGGGTTGATCGAAATCATCGCATTCAAACAAATCATCCCCGGCAACAGCCCGCATCTGGTCAAGCTGACCGAGCGCGGCGCGCAAGCCTATCGATTCCTCACCGGCCAGGAGGCGGCAGTGTCGGTTTACGACCGGCTCAAACCCAGGCACAAAACCGAGGCCCACACGTTTCTCAACCTGGAGGCTGCCGACTTGCTGGCATTGGCCGGGTATCAGCCAGATTTGTTCTCTTTCGATGAAGAGCGGGTTTCCGGGGGCAAATTCCGGCCCGATATCAAGGCCACGAGCTCTGATGGCGAGGTGTTGTTCGTGGAGGCGGAGCGCGACCCGGCCAGGTACGGTCCAACCGATCCCCAACGTATGCGCAAATGGGACATCTACTACGACGCCTCCTACGGCCATTTCGCCATCGTCACCTCGGACCGGGCGGCGATGAACAACCTGCGCTCGGAGGTCGCGTACTGGCAACACGCCCGCCAGCGCCCGCTGCGTCTGTGGATCACCAACGTGACCGAGGCGCAGGCGGGCCAACGCGGACCGGATGGGAGCTTATGGTTGGTGAAGGAGCAGTTCGCGTGAACGTGTTCACCATCAAGCACGAGCAAAGCCTGGAGGTCTCACCCCAGGGCCAGACCCGCGAGACGCGCCACGTCCACGTGGCTATCCACTACGACGCCCTGATCACGGGTTGGCTGGCGCGGTTTGCATCCGACCGCCAGGGCCGCTCGGCGCTGCCGGTCTTGCTGGCGTTGGGCCTGCACGCCCGCCCCCTGCACGGGGAAGACCTGGCGCAATTGATTGAGCTGAAACTCGTAGCCGAGGCTGATGCAGGCCGTCTCTACGCCCGCGTCACGGACGTTGGTCTCGCAGATGAATTGGGCCTACATCGCACGACCGTCAATGGTGCGGTTGCCTGGTTGCACAGGCAGCAACTCGTCAGTGTTCTGGATCTGCCTGAAGACTATCGCGACAGTCACGGGCGTTTCTGCGGGCGTCATGCCTACATTCTGCGGGCTGACGGTGCACTCTCCACCGTGTCGGTTGAAGCGACACGGAACCAAAGCGAACCCTCCACCGTGTCAGTTGAGCCGACACGGACCATGTCGGTTGAACCGACACACCGTGTCGGTTCAGTGAGCACAAAGAAAAAAGAAAAAGAAGAAAAACAAGAACAAAAAGGGACTGCTGCTGTTGTTTTTTCTTCTTTCGCCCGCATCGCGGGACACCCCGCCGTTTATCAGCCCACCGACAAAGACCGGCGCCTGTTGGACCAATTACTCGCCGAGGGCTACACCTGCGACCAGATCATCGCCGGCATCCAGAGCGCCATCGACTTACACCGCCAGCGCCAACCTGACGGACAGGTGCAGCGCTTCGCCTTTTGCGTGCCCGTCATTCGGGAATCGGGCCAACCCGCCCGTGCTTACCGCAGGGTAAGTAATCCAATCACCTCGGAAGCCGTGCCAGCCGTAACCGGGGGCGATTTGCCTGATTCTGCCGTGTCTCCAACCGTGCCTGGTCCAGGCCGGTCCCGTGGGCCAGGCGAAGAGACACGCCCGGAAACCGTGCCAGCCGTAACCGGGGAATCGGGAAAAGCACAACAGGCAATTTTAGCGGCGGTCGCGCAGTGGTATGCCGACGAGATCGGCGAGTTGACGCCGATGACGCGGGACACGTTTCGCCAACTGGTTGCGCACTACCCCAACCTGGCCCACTGGCGGGACGCTTTTGAAGCCTCGGTGGGCATTCCCACGCCGCTGGGTCGCTGGCGGTACATCCAGACCGTAGTAGCCAATGCCGACCGGAATCCGCCAGATCGCCAGGAGGAAACATCTGCGCCAAAGCCCTCGACCGACAACGCGCTGCCCCCAACGCTACCGGACGAGATGCAGGCCGATCTGGAGCGGCTGGGTTGGGCCGGACCGTATGACGAGGTGGCAACCATCCACCAAACCAACCCGGAGCTGGTAGAAGCGTGGCTGGAGTACTGGCTGGAAAAGAAAAAACCCGGTTTCAACGCCGCCGGCGCGTTTTTGAAATCGCTGCGCACCGGCCAGCGTCCCGTTCGACCTCAATTACGCAGTCCATACGATTACGGCGACGGCAGCCGCTTCACGGTCGAGGACGATGAGGAAGACGAGCCGGCCGAGGAGGCCGGCAACCGGCAGCAGAGGTTGCCCAACGGAATGAAGCTGAGTGCATGCTGGCAGGCGGCGCTGGGCGAGCTGGAGCTGCAAATGACGCGGGAAACCTTCAACACCTGGCTCAAACCCACCCGCGTGGTCTCGTATGAAAACGAGACGCTCACCATCGGCGTGGAGAATGGATACATCCAGGATTGGTTGACCCACCGGTTGAGGGTCACGGTCGAGCGCACGGTGACGAGCATCGTCGGTCAGCCGACCGGGGTTCAATTCGTGCTTTGGAACCCGGCCTGACATCAGAGACATCCGTGAAATCAGAGATGTGTGTAATAGGTATCGAATCTACATACACTCTTGACACGGCGGGCGCTTTGTGGTAGAATGCCCGCGAACAACTGCATACCGAGCCTTCGTTGGGGAACTCCTGTTCGGGGGTTCCAGCATCACTTCACGTGGCCCTGGCTGTCATCGCAGACAGGTTGAAATCGTCGGGGAACAGTCGTTCCAACAGCATTTGTACGTCGGGCTCCTGAAACGCCTCACAGATTGGACGCACGTCCGGTTTGTCAGGTCGGTCATACCGCGTTTCAGGCCACCCGACGTTTTTGTTTTGTATAGGCATTGGAGCACATCAGTGGATTGGGAAACCCGGTTGAATCACACCGGCACGTATCTGGCGAACGGGCTGCTGGCTGTTTTCTATTTCCTGTGGTCCAACGGTCCGTTGTTGTTGTCGCTACTCTGTGCCGTCATCGTGCTGCTGATCTACGACCGCCAGGAACGCCAGGTGGTGGGAGAGCGGGTGCGGCGTTACGGGCGCGGGGAGCAGGTTCAGGCGTCGCGGCGCTCGCATTGGCTGACCGTGACGACGGCGGCGTTGTGGGCTGTAGCCTCCCTGCTCTCGGCCCCACCTATTCCCCTAATCGGCGCGCTGATGTGGGGCGCCTTCGTCGTTGCGCTGCGCTACATCCCCCAGGAGCGAGGCCAACTGCTCTTCCGGCAAAAGACGATGATCCTGGGCTACGCCCTGATGGCCCTGGCGATGCGGGCCTTGTTCAGCTACTCGCCCGACCTGTCGCGCCTGGCGGCGGTGATGGGCAGCCGGGGCGACGCGGCCACGTTGTTCAGCACGGTGCAGGACGGCCTGACGCCCTACGCGGCGCTGATCGTGTGGGCGATGTATCCGTTGGGCTATTTCGCGATGGTTGCCCAACGCTTCGCCGTCAATCGAGGCAGCCTGCTCAAACCGCGCGGGACGGCCGAGGACTATATCCGCGACCTGCGCACGCGGGGCGAAGGGCGGTAGGCACACCTATGCACTGCTGTGACCGCTCCCTATTCATCAGCGTGTCCACACCCCCTCGTAGTCTGTCGCACGTGTGCCTGCGGGGTAAAACCAGGTGTGTCCACCCCCTGCGCGGAGATGTTTCTAAAGTGTGTGTAAATCAGGGTAGGCACAGCAAAACAGAGGGAGAGACACATTTTATGAGCAAATCCCGGTCTAGGGGGACGCAGACACACCCAACCCCCGACTGCGCCATCTGTGCCGGCAGCGGCCAGCCATCAGCCACGGCACGCGGGCGACGGACGACGAACGACGGCCGACGGCCGACGGCCGACAGAATGACGACAACGAGCGAGGCGGGTAGCCGATGAGGGCGCTGACGTTGGACCGTTTCCAACCGGCAGCCGTTCCGAACGACCTGGACGTGCTCCGCACCGAGATGGTTTTCGAGGACGGAAAAGACGCGCTGGACCACCTGTGCTTCGAGGTGGTCGAGCGGGAAGCGGGCCGGGCCTATCACCAGCACAAGGTGGTCAAGCTGGCTATGCTGCGCTACCTGCCGCAGGAGGCGCGCTCGGACGCCGGGCTGGTGGCGCGGCAGCGGGCGGCGCTGGTAGGGCTGTACAACAGCCAGGCGCGCTTCGACCTGGTGCAGGTGGTGGCCGGGATTTTCGACCCACCGTTGGGCGTGGTGCAGATGTACGGAGTGGCCACCTCGGAGGCGGACCGGGACGAGGCCCGGCGCCAGGCGGACCTGGGGATGGCGGCGCTGAAGGGTGTGCTGGCGAATTATGCGCAGGCCCGCTTCCAACCGCTGACGGTGCAGGTGGCGGCCTGGTTGAGCGGGGCGCTCACGGAGATGAAAAATGCGTTGGTGGTGATCGGCCACCCGGACCCGCGCGAGAACGCCCGCGGCGGCGGTCGGGAAAGCCCCGACGAGCCAGGCGGCAAAGACCGGGCCGGGCAGTCGGCCTACACCCAGCAGCAGAACGAGCTGCTGTTCCGAGGGATGTCGGCGCTACGGGAAGAGTTCGTATGGCTGCTGATCGCCCATCGCGTGCACCAGGCGGCGGTGGCGCGTATGCTGGCCGGGATCGCGGGCGAGGCCTCGGCCTGGGCCTCGCGCATGGCGGGCACGAAGGGCATTTCCTTCGGCCTGTCGGTGCCGATTATGCTTTCCGGCGGCATCGGGCGCTCGGCCGGCACGGGGTTCGGCGAGAGCGAGGGGCGCACGACGGGGCGCTCGGTGGCCGATAGCGAGGGCACGGCCCACACCGAGGGCGAGGCCGAGACCTACGGGCACAGCACCAGCTCAGGTGTGTCGCACGCCACGGGGGTGGCGCACACCTCGGGCGGGTCGAGCGGGGTGACGCGCTCCAGCTCGTGGTCGGTGGCGGAGAGCGAGGGCAGCTCCAAAGGCACGGCCGACACCCACGGCGCGTCCGAGACGTGGGGGGAGGCGCACACCGAGGGCAGTTTTTCATCCTCGTCTTCGAGCCACTCGTCGGGCGTGGCGGTGGGGTCGAGCTGGGGGGTGAGCGAAGGCAGCAGCGTGACCCAGAGCGCGGGCGAGTCGCACGGCGTCACCGAGTCCACCGGCGTGGCCGACGGGGCCAGCGAGTCGCTGAGCGTGGGTCACGGCACGACGGACACGGTGAGCGCGGGCATCGCGGACACGCAGTCGTCGGGGGCCAGCCAGGCGCACAGCGTCGAGATGGGGCTGTCGCACAACGAGGGCGCCAGCGTGGGGTTCAACACCGGCGCGATGAGCGGGCAGAACGTGGGCGTCAACGCCGTGGGGATCGGCGTGGGGGTGAGCGAGGGTGAATCGGTGGGCGCTCATCACACGAATACCAGCGGCGACGGCAGCAGTATGGGGATGAGTTTTTCCGGCGGTTCGACGCAGGGCGCGGGCCACACCGCATCGGCCGGGTTGAGCACGGCGGTGTCGGATTCGCAGACCACGACGGTGGGCGGCTCGCACGTGGAGAGCAGCGGGGTGGCCGAGTCGCACGGGGTCAACGCGGGCGTGGCGGTCAGCCAGATGCAGAGCGTCAGCTACGGCGGCTCGGTGGTGACGTCTTCTTCGTCCGGCCACAGCGCCACGTCGGGGTCGTCCAGCTCGGACACAACCTCGCACAGCCGGGGCGAGTCGCAGGCGCACACCGAGTCGCAGGGCACGTCCGAGGGCGTGACCCGCTCGCGGGGCGGGGGGGTGTCGGTCAGCTCGAGCAGCTTTTCCTCGACCACCCACTCCGAATCCTGGGGCACGTTCGAGAGCGAGACGCGCTCGTATGCCCGCAGCACGTCCCAGGCCGACACGGTTTCGCGGGGCGCGAGCCGGGCGGCGGTGAGCGGGGCCTCGTATGCCACGGTATTGGGCCGCTCCCTGGCGGCCAGCCGTTCGATGGGCATCTCCGGCGGGGTCATTCCGAGCGTCACGGCCAGCAAGAGCTACCAGTGGGTGGACGACGCGGCGGCCCAGGTGGCGCAGTTGTTGCGCCGTCAGGAAACGATGCTGGAGCAGGCCAGCGTGGAGGGGGCCTACCTGGCCGACGTGTACATGCTCACCCGCAGCGACACGGGCCGGGCGGCGGCCGAGGCGCTGGTGCGGCAGGCCTTTCACGGCACGGAGGACGTGGTGACGGCGGTGTTGACGCGCCGGTTGGCCGAGGCCGAGCAGGATTACATCCGCCAGCACGCCAGCGCCTTCACGCCCAGCACACGCGTGGAGACGGTTCCCGGGCTGCTGGAGGGCTACAAGGACTCGACGCTGCTCACGATGCTGATGCTGGCCGCGTACACCGCGCCGGGGCTGTACGAGCAGGGCGTCGCCGTCACGGTGCAGGAGCGCATCCCACCCTTCGCGTTCTTCCCGGACATGCGCGGGGAGGTGGTGCTGGCCCACCAGTGGAGCACGGAGACCGGCGAGTTGACCGACGCGCCGGTGCGCCTGACCGAGGACCGGCATATGCACACGGCTTTCATCGGCGACACGGGATTCGGAAAAACCGTGGCCGCCGAGCGGTTGTGCGTCGAGACGGCGCTGCGGTGGGGGCATCGCAACGTGGTGCTGGATTTCGGGGCCGGCTGGCGCAAGCTGTTCCACGCGCCGGGGGTGGACAAAGCGCGGGTGGACGTGTGGGGCCTGTATCCGGGCGCGGTGCGCCCGCTGCGCTGGAACCCGCTGCAGATCGGCAAACGGATCGACCCCGGCCAGCAATTGCGGGCCACCACCGAGCTATTTGCCAACGCCGGGCAAATGGGGCCGCGGCAGTTGGGCCTGCTGCGGCGGGCGCTGCGGGAAATCTACGTCCAGAACGGTGTGCTGACCACCGAGCGGGAGGTGCAGGAAAGCGCGACATGGGGCCGGGTGCGCCAGGGCGAAGCGGAAGTCATCGCCGCCTTTCGGCAGGAGAGAGGATGGCCCCCGACGATGTTTCTCGTGGGCACACCGCTGGCGGGGTTGGAGGCGACGGACCGCCAGGCGTTGGCCATCCACCGCTCGCAGCAAGTGGACGTGGGGGACTGGTATCGCAAGCTGCAGAGCTATGTCCCGATCTATGAGGAAAAGCGGGATTCGCCCACGCTCACGTCATTGGAGGGTATTCTGCTGCGGCTGGACACCTTCACGATGGGCGATATGGCGGCGATGTACGGCAAGGGGGCAGACACCCGCGCCATCGAGGACCTGGGGCTGCTGGGACCATCTGATGATCCCTGGGGCATCGCCATATTGGAAGGCGGGGCGGCGCTGGACGAGTATGCCAAGGCGTCGCTGCTGGGGCTGATCGCCTGGCATCTGTACCACGACGCCATTGCCCGTCGGCGCGAGGTGGTCAGCGGCGGAGCCGGTCTGCCCACGATGAATATTTTCTGGGAAGAGGCCAACAAGATCCTCTCCGGCGTGGCCGGCACGGTGGGCAACGACGACGCGGGGCCGGCAGGCGTGACCGAATTGTACCAGATGATGTGGCGGGACGGGCGCAAGTACGGGGTGTTCAACCACCCGCTCTTGCAGAGCGTGAGCGAGATCGCGCCTGGGATATTCTCGTCCTGCAACAACCTGTTCGTGAGCCAGACGAAAGCGATCAAGGACCGGGACCTGGTCCTGGCGGCGCTGGCCAAGAGCGAAAAGGGCTTCACCGACGAGGAATACAAGCGCTTCGTGAGCCGCATGCCCCGCGCGATGGCGATCTGCAAGATGGGCTACGGCTGGGAGACTTTCGAGCTGGAACCGATGGTGGTGCGCCCGCTGATGGTGAAAGCGCCGGAACCGACGGACGGCCAGCTGGCGGAGCGGTATTGGGCGATGCGGGCGTCGGGCAACGACAGAGATAGAGACGGGAGATAGAGAAATGCGCATCATCGTATTGGCCCGCACCGAGCGCGAGATCGCGGAGCACATCTACCCGGCGTTGAAACAGGTCGGGATCGGGATGCCGGGCAGCGCCACCAACCTGGACGATTTGAAGGTATGTTTCACCCTGGAGCCGGCTGATTACGTGTTGGTGCACCTGAACCTCTCGCGGCGCGGCGAAGAGCGGGCTTTCCTGGAAAGCCTGCCGGGGAACCTGCCGTTACTGGCCGTGTTGCCCCGCAGCCGGGCCGACGCGGCCGAGGAATTGGCGGCGCTGCCCCGTGTGGCGGCGGTGGCGGTCGAGCCGGTGGATTACGCGGCATTGCTGGCGGAAATGGTCAAGGCCCCTGTGCCATCCGCAGTGCCGTCTGCAGTATCGTCTTGTGCGCCACAACCCACCCCTGCGCCGGGAACAGTGCCACAATCTGCTCGGCCTCAACCCCATTCCTCTCGCCCCGCTCCCCCGTCTACCGTCTGCCGTCTGCCGTCTACCGCCCACCGCCTGATCGCCTTTGGCAGCGGGATGTTGGGCGGCACGGGCAAGAGCACCCTGGCCGGGACGCTGGCCTGGCTGCTGGCCCACGAGGGCAAAATCAATACGTTGTTGCTGTCATTGGGCACGCCACCGGCGGCGTTGAGCCATTTCAAGCTGGCCCGCTGGCCGGACCTGGTGACGTTTCTGAGCGGCGAGGAAACGTTCGAGCAAGTGGTGCAGCGGTCGGGGGCGCTGCACGTGGCGCTGTCCACCGGCGACCCGGTAGCCTACGATCGCATCGGTTCGGTGGCGCGGGACGAAGCGGGCGCGGTGCTGCGGGCGGTGGAGCAGGCGACGGCGCGCTATGAGGTGGTGATCGCCGACCTGCCCAGCGACAGCACGGGCTGGGCGGTGCATCCATTGCTGGCCGCCGACGACGTGGTGCTGGTGGCCCGGCCCACCGTGGCCGACCAGGCCGGGCTGGTGCAGGCGCTGGCGCTGCTCAAGGGCCTGCGCAGTCGCACGCACCTGGCGCTGAACAATCGCTGGGCGCGAGATGTCGACCGCAAGGCGTTCGTAGCCGGGGTGCAGCAGATGGTGCCCTGTCCGGAACCAGTTATCGTGGTTCCCCACACCGACGCGGTGGCGCTGGCGCAAAACGAGGGCGTGCCGTTGCACCTGGCCGAGGGGAGCGACGCCGTGGTGCAGGCGCTACGCAAACTGGCGGTGTACCTGGGCTACGAGTTGCAGGTCGAGGAAGAGGAAGCCGAGGCCGAGCAGGTCCAGGTGGCGGCGTCGAAAGATGGGAGGCAACCGGGCAGGCGCAAGGCGTTCAGCCTGCCGGGCATTCAGCTCAAACTCACAGATTGAGACAGATAGAGACGTGAGAAAGAGACGCGAGATGGAGATAGAGAGGAGCAAGAAATGGGACAGTTGGGAGCAGTGATAGAAGCCGCGCCGATACTGCGCAGCGAAGCGGCGCAGGAACCGATACACGGCCAACTCCCGCGCCTGCTGACGACGGTGCTGTGCGAGGACGTGGGCAACTCGGTGCTGGACAATGCGCCGCTGATTTACCGCATCTTCCTGGTGGCGGTGGCCGGGCAGCTGCCCCATCCGCAACGGCTCACGGCGGTCACGTTCTGGCTATTCGACGCGCCGGGGGTGTACGAGGTCGTCGTGCGTGTCCTCACCCCGGACGGCGAAGCGTGGGTCAACGGCGGGTTGGAGGTGGAGATCGAACAGCCTGGCACATACCATACCACGTCGGTCAATTTCGGGGTGCTGGCGTTTCCGGCCCACGGCCGCTATCGGGTCGAGGTGTTAGTGGACGGCGAGCTGGCCGGCGCCTATCCGTTATTTGTGCAGCAGGAAGCGCAATGACGACAGAGCGCATCTGGTTGGGGATTTTGACCGTCTTGTTGGTTGGGGCCATCGTCGGCGGGGTGGTGGCGCTTTCGGCGCTGCGGGCTGATCTGGGCCTGTTGGACCGGCAGGTGGCGGGCAGCGTGACGAGCGATTGGGGTGTGCAGTCCACAGCCTCACCCAAGACGGCGGGCAATCCCACGGGGCGCATCGACGCGGTGGCCGTGACTTCGGACACGATCAGCATCACGGTGAGCGTGCGGCTCTCCGGCCCGGCCGACCTGCTGTTCGAGCCGCCGGTGCTCAGGGGCGGCCAGGGCGTGTATCACCCGACCCAGGAGAGCTTGGGCCAGGCGCGGTTCGACTTTTTGGACCTGGTCAACAGCGGGCAGGCGCAGACGACGCTGGTCTTTCACCCGGCCCCGGCCGAAGGGGAGAGTTTGGCGCTGGTGTTCAACTCCAACCATCAGTCCGGCGATCCGACCTCACCGCGCTGGGAGTTGATGATACGAAGTGGGGAATGAGCGCCTGCGACGTATCGTTGGACAATGACGACGAAAAAATCCACGTAGGAGAAGGAGATGAAATCAATCACTTTAGTCACACTCAGACTGCCCCGCGAGCTGGCGCGGACGTATGGCGCCATCGCCGCGTGGCAAGGCATCCCCCGGGCGCATCTGATGGGCCAGGTGTTGGATGAGTATCTGGCTAACCACGAGATGGCACAGACCCTGGTTCAGTTCACCGATGACACTGGAGAACACCACGGCGGAGGCGGGCAAAAGCAAAATGGAAGAAATGGTACCCAGCCCAAACGCAAGCAGGGCGCACCGCGCGAACCATGACCACTGGGCCAAACACGTGATGGAGCAATTGGAATGGGTCGCAGAGCCGTACCGGAGCCGCTTCATCGCCGAGGTGAAACGGCAGCTCTGGCTCAACGGGCGACCGTTGGACGTAGAAACGCTCACGCTGGCTTTGCAACGCATCCCCAACGAGGTGCAGCGCGCGCGATTGATGCGCGAAGTGGAAGTCTTGTTGAACCGCACCGTCGAGGTGTTCGGAAGAAAAAATCTGACTTTGGAGGTCAATCGTGAAACGTAACAGATTCATCATCAGTGTTTTCATTCTTTTGCTCGTCGCTGGCGTAGGCTTAACGACAGCCAACGCAGAGATCGGCTCTGCACCTGCACGGCAAGCCAGCAGCGTGCCGGGCCGGCTCACCTACCAGGGCCACCTGCTGGACGCGGCTGGCGAGCCGGTGCTGGACGGCGCGTACCCGATGACGTTCAGCCTGTGGGACGCAGCCGGCGGCGGCAGCCAATTATGGGGTCCAGAATCTCACAGCGTAGACGTGTCCGACGGCTTTTTCTCCGTCCTGCTGGGCGAGAGCGTGGCCCTCGACCCCTCAGTCCTCGGTGCGGACACCTACATCGAGATCGCCGTTGGCGGGGAGACGCTGGTCCCCCGCCAGCCGTTGGCGGCGGTGGCGTTCGCCTTCCTGGCCGACGAAGCCGATCACGCGGCCAGCGCCGACAGCGCGCCCTGGAGCGGGCTGAGCGGCGTACCGGCGGGCTTTGCCGACGGCGTGGACGACGATACCACGTACAGTGCGGGCAGCGGTCTATCCCTCGTCGGCACACAGTTCTCGGTCACGGGGGCGCCCTGGGCCGGGCTGACGGGCGTCCCGACTGGCTTTGCGGATGGGGTGGACGACGGCGCGACCTACACGGCCGGGATCGGGCTGGTCCTATCCGGCAGCCAGCTCGACGTGCTCTTTGGCGGTTCGGGGGCGGCCAACTCTGCCGCCCGTTCCGACCCCGCTGACGAGCCGCTGCCCTGGGACGACGAAGCGCCCGAAGAGGATATTCCGTTTTAGGCAGTGACCCATCTGCAACCCCACGCAACCGGAGCGCCCCCACCGTTCCGGTTGCGTCAGTTTTCAAACACGAAAGACACGAACGGACACGAAATGAACACGAACACCCTTTGCGTCGAGTGCGGCGATGCCGCCGCGCATCTGTTGGCCTGTGGGTTCGCCGTCTGCGAGCTGTGCTGGGACTTGCACACCTACGGTGTCGAATGCCCTACCTGCGACGGATTCAACGCACAGTGCAACTTTGCCTACGACAGCCCCACGCGCCAGGATTACATCCGGCGCGTGGCCGAGCCGGAGGGTCGCCCAGCCAACGAAGCTCAGATCGTGCTGCACTGCACCTTCTGGGTTCCCGGCCCTGGCCTCTGCAACTGGACCGGCCCGGCCTCGGATGCCGGGTGGTGCACGCACTATCAGGAGTGGATCTGCCCCATCTGCGGGGCATCTGACGGCCTGCACATCGTCCAGGACAAGACCGCTTCCCAGCCCGCACCGGACGCGCACCTCGAAGAAACTTACGAGTTGCAGTTCGAGATGGCGTAGGGGGAACGCAATGAACGAGTTACCGCAAGGTTGGACCATAGAGGACGTTCAGTTTCTGCTGGACAAGCTGGAGAGCGGTTGCGCCATTTTGGTGGCCGACCGCAATCTGGGCATTGGCACCATCCACGATTTTCCCAATGCCGAGCATTGCGGGTTCGGCTGTTTCCGCGTCTTTGCCGACGATGGCTTCACCGTCATCGCCAGCTTTGACGGGGGCGCGGCGATGGAGCGCACGCCGTCGGGCAAGGGGTGGACGTCTCTCTCCATCAAGGGCGATAGCTTCACCTACGACTTTGATGGTGTGAAGGCGACGCTCCAGGCTTTTCTCGCCGACCCCGCCGGCTTTGAGCCGGGCAAGGGCGACGCCTACGACTACATCCCGGACTGGATGGATGTCCCTCCGCTGTATACGACCGAGAAAACGGACCATCCGTTGGCTATGATTCGGCTGTTCAGTCCTGATTCGAGCTGGGTCTGGTACATCCTGGAGTACGACGGGGAGGACATCGCCTTCGGCCTGGTGGTCGGCCATGAGACGGAGATGGGATACTTTTCCATTTCCGAACTCGCGTCGGTCACGGGACCGCTGGGCCTGCGCATCGAGCGCGATGTGTGGTTCAAGCCCACGCCGGTCACGCAGTTAGCCGAGTACCAGCGACAGTGGCCGGGTGGCGGACCGTACAAGTCGGGTCAATCGTTCGCCAAGCAGTTGAGCGAGGCGCCCGCCGAAGCGCTACTGGCCAAGGTCGCATCCAGTGTGCCTGAGATGAGCGGATTTGGCCCAACTGACGCCGGCGAGACCGAGCCCGAACCTACGGTCGTGCCCGAAGTCGAATGGCAACCCACGCCAGAGGACCGGGCAGAGTTCACGTGCTGGGAGCTGCACCTGCTCACCGGCCCGGTGAATAATGGGCGCAAAGGTGCGTTTCAACGTGCGTTGAGCCAAATCACCCGGCCCGGTACACTGCGCCTGGCGCTGACCCGGGTCAATGCCGACCCACGCCGGCACGAGGCCATCGAGGGACGCCTGGCGGCATTCATGTAATGAGTGAAAAGTGAGCAGGCTAACGCCTGCTCTCTTCACCCAAGCCACCTACGGTCGCAACCGTGAGTGGTTTGAGTGAGGATCATCATCGCTTCGCCGATGATGACTTCTCCGGTCGGTTTTCACGCCGACCACCCCTATCGTCGCGGTAGTGTGTGGCTGGCACGCCGCCACGCCGTTCGTCGGTTTCCCTCATTTTACGTCGGCCCATCTAAAACGTTTTCTCGTTTCAGATGGGGGGACCAGGGTTTCCTTTCCCCATCTCTGATGGCGCGAGGGAACGGTCTGGTTTTCGCACACGAGAAAGGAGGTCCCCTCTTTTCGTCTGCACGTATCACACGACACACACGTACCCGCCCTCAGAGGGGGGCACAACCTGCCCCCCCGAAGGGGGGGTGGGTTGTGTCTCTCTCACCTCATCTTTGGAAGGAGACACACAAAAATGGTTAGCTCTATCGTTCTCAGAACTCGTCAGGATCCCACCGTGCTCAAGCGCCTGCAATGGTGGGAGTGGTTCCACCTGG
>DAOTXN010000172.1:0-49812 GCA_034435435.1 Anaerolineae bacterium
GTTCTCCAGCTTGTTGGCAATCTGGACACTGGCATTGGCGCCTCGTTTCTGACGGCATATCTCTTACCCTCCTGCACTGGCTCGCAGGGGTATTATACAGGAAAATACGAAGTTATTAATGGACGACTCCTAAGCCAGACAACGGTCTCGTAAAGGGAGGTTGCCCGTTTGCTCCGCCTGGGACAGAGCCGCCGTCAACTGTTCTGTGGCAGCCTCGAGATCGCCGCGCCATAATAGCACAAAACCCATACTGAACATTTGGTGGCCGACCAGTTGTCGATCGTCCGTTTTTCGCGCCCACTCGAGCGCCGCTTGGGCCAGCGGCACCGTTTTCGCCGACGGTCTATAACGGCTCTGCCGATGGTGGAGCTTGTTCAGGGCCGCATAATAGCTCGCTTGCTGTCTGGGTGAACCGTAAGCGGCGACGCGGGGGTGCAATTTTTCGCACAGCTCGGCCAGCTCGGTCAGGCGCGACTGGAAATAGAATAGGTCTACCAGGTCCAGTTGAACGTCCAACCACGCCTGCCGCCAGTCCGTGTCGGGCAGCTCAGGCGCCGGGCCTAACACTTGTATGGCCTGGTCATAAGCGGCGCGCGCTTGATCGTAGCGCTGTTGGGAGCGCCAGGTGTTGGCCAGTTTGCGCTGGAAGCGCGCGCGCCGCAGTTGATCTTTTTCAGAGGCCCGAGTAATGGCCTGCTCATATACCCCTCGAGCCGCCGCGTGCTCCCCGGTCAAAGCCCAAGCGTCTCCCAAGCGTTCATAGAGGCGCGTTGCTCGGGCTGCATCGAGAGATGCCGTCGGCAGCAAGGCGATAGCTCGGCGCAGGTGTTGGATGGCCTGCGAGTTGGCGTAGAGGCGCTGGGCGACGCTTGCCGCTGCTTCGTAGTGCGAGAGCGCCTGTTCGAGCTGACCGGCGGCTTCGTAGTGGGTCGCTAGTTGTGCTCTCACGGCATCCAAGTCGGCGGCGTGAACTGTCTCTAGCGCCTGGGCTACGCGCCGGTGCAGCAACCGCCGCCGCGCCGCGCTCAACTCCCTGTAGGCTACCTCGCGGATCTTGTCGTGGCCGAAATCGTACCCTTCTGTCCCCTGCTCCCGCACGATGCGCCGCCCCCACAACTCGTCCAGACCGCGCACCAGCGTTTCTGCGTCGGCGGCGCTGGCCTGGGCCAGCACGTCAAAGGCGAACTCGCGCCCGATGGTAGCGGCCAAACCCACCAGCTCGCGCGCCGGGGGGAGAGCCGGGCCAGGCGCGCGGCAATGGCTTGTTGCACCGTGGGCGGCAAGGGCCACTCGCCTTCCGGCCCGGGTAATCCCGCCTGCACCATCTCGACTACGAACAAGGGATTGCCTTCGGTCTCGTGGGCCAGGCGGGTCGTCAGACGGGCGTCGAGCGTCTGGCTGCTCACTTTTTCGGCCAGGGCGGCCACTTGCGTCTCGTTCAATGTGCCTGGCTCAATCTCAATCAATTGCTCGTCGCGACGCAAATCTCCCAGGAGGGTCGTCAACTGGTCATCGTCCGGGCGCTCTTGCGCTCGCAGCGTGGCGACGAGAAGCAATTGCGTCGAGGTTGGGGCGCGCAACAGAAAAGGTAGCCAGTCCAGCGTTTCCCCGTCGCACCATTGCAGGTCGTCCAACAGCAGAATCAATTGGCGCCGAGTCAGGAGGGCGCGCGCCAGGGCCTCGAACAGCCGTCGTCGCTGCCAGCTTTCGACGAGCGGGACGGGGCGGGACAGGGCGGGCCGCTCGACCAGCAGTTCCGGCAATAGCCGCGCGACCTCGGTGAGCCAGACCGGATCCAGGGCAGACAACGCGCCCCGCAGAGGGTCGGCCCGCAGCCAGGCCGTCACGGGGGTATATGCCAACTGCCCCCCGCCGGCATAGCAATGGACGCTGGCAGTGGGAATACCCTGACGGGCAGCCCAGCTCAATAGCTCCTCGGCCAGCCGCGTCTTGCCGATGCCCGGCTCACCGGACAGCAGCGCCAGGTGTGGTTTCCCGGCGGCTTTGCGCCAGGCGGCCTGCAGGGCCCCCCATTCCCGGTCGCGCCCGACCAGGGGCAGCGCCGGGACCAGCCACGCGGGATATGGGGCGGGCGGCGCCTCTATCTGCAACAAGCGCTCGTAAGCATCCTGTGTGGCAGCGCCCGGCTCAACGTCCAGCTCGCGCGCCAGCACGGTGGCGCACGTGTGGTAGGCGCGCAGGGCGGCGGCGCGGTCGCCGTTGAGGGTGTGCAGGCGCATCAAACGCCGGTAGGTCGCTTCGTGCAGCGGGTCGTGGCGCAACAGGCGTCGGGCATTCTGGATAGCGGCGGGGTAGGCGCGTTGGTCTTCTAAAGACGCGATGAGTGTTTCCAGCGCGTGATTAAAGGCCTGGCGCAGGCGCTCCCGCTCAGGCAAGATCCAATCGTCGTAGCAGCTGGGCAAGAGATCGCCTTTGTACAGGGCGACAGCCTGCTCCGACAACGCGCGCCGGGCGACAGGGTCTGCGGCGCGTTCGGCCTGGGAGAGCGCGCTCTCGAACTCGACCACGTCTAGCGTGAACGACGCATCGGGCCGCCAGCCCAGCGTCTGGGTATCGGAAAGTAGAAAGCGGTCGGGGTTGGGCAGGGCGCGACGCAGGTGGTGGAGGTGTTTACGCAGGTTGGTGCGGGCCTGGGCCTCGGTCGAGTCGGGCCAGAGCAGAAAGGCCACATGTTGACGGGATTGAGAGGCGGCGCGATGCAACAGGAGAAAAGCCAGGAGCGATTGCAGGCGCGGCGTGTTGACGACCGTCGCCGGCGTATCGTCCAAGTCAAGGCGGAAATCGCCCAGCAGCGTGATGTGCAAGACTGGCATTTTG
Source organism: Anaerolineae bacterium (assembly GCA_034435435.1). Classification (GTDB taxonomy): domain Bacteria; phylum Chloroflexota; class Anaerolineae; order S140-20; family S140-20; genus DAOTXN01. The sequence goes on from DAOTXN010000172.1 coordinate 2,839, forward strand.
AATTCCGGCCCTATTCAGTTAGTCCATTAGAGAACTGCGATGCCAACGGGTGAGGCAGCGGCGGCGTCGGACTCGGCGAGATCAGACCAAAACAGGAAGCACAGTATATCTGAGCGCCTCTTCTGCTTCTTTGCGGACAACGTAGGCGCGATCTCAATCGAAATTCCTGTCGGTGCCCAGGATGAGCTTGCACAACAGCTTTTTCTGTCACGTTCCTCCCCTACCTTGTTCCAAAGCTCTTCCTTGGCAAAGGAGCCAACTCATTTTGGCACAATTTGGCCAAAAAGGCAATGACAAAAGTCGCCCACGCGACGCTGTGACGCAAAAAGACACGCGGGAGAATCCTATCAGTTCTATCAAACCTATTAGGCTCCAGCTTGACTGCGTTAGGGATCTTTGGCGCTTGAATTCAGGTGATGAGCGGGCGTTTTCAAAATCTCTTTCGCGAGCACTTGAAACGGCCTTGCCCGGACTGCTTCAAGCTGTTGTGGAGAAAGTTGGGTTTCTAGCTGCGCGCACAGGCGTCTGGCGCGCTCCCGGGCTTCATACGGGCTGGCAGGGTGGTGTAACACGCACAGCGAAAATTCCAGGGCTGGCCTGGTCTCGCCGGCCTGCGCGTGCAGCAAAGCTAATCCCATCAGCGCGTCCAGCGCCAGTGGGAGGGATTGCGCTCCCAGCGCCATTTGGAAGGCTTGAAGAAAGATTTGCCTGGCCTGGGGCGAGTCGCCGTCCGCTGTTGCGGCCTCGCCCAAATAAACCAATGATTGGACGATGTCCCAGCCCGTGACAAACTCGTCAAAAACCTCCAGACTTTTGTGGAGGAGGGCCTGGGCTTCCGAGACGTGGCCCTGGGCCAGAGCCGCCAGACCCAAATGCCGATAAGCCGTGCCTGTGCCCCAGCGGTCACCCACTTGCGCACACAGCGTGAGGCTTTCTTGCAGGTATGCGCGCGCCTCTTCGTAGCGGCCCAGTTTGATCGCGGTTGGGCTGAGATAATTCAATCCCAAAGCTATGGAACGCAGATCGCCAATGGTACGCCACAGGGCGAGGCCATCGCTCATCTGCTCATGTCCCTCAGTGTAGCGACCTGACAGGCTGGCGATGTAACCCAGATTAAAGGAGGCATACGCCGCGATCCATTGGTCATTCGCCGCCCGGGCGCGCGCCAACCCCTCTTCTAAAAGCGACTGCGCCTGCTCAAGCTCGCCGTTGAGGAATGTGATGACGCCACTGTAGACGAGCGGATGGGACAACAATGCTGGGTCGCCGAGCGGACGGAGGAGGTTGAGGCTTTCGTGGAGCAGGGTCAGCGCCCGGTCAAATCGGCCCCAACGAAAATAGAGCAACCCTTGCTGCGTCAGCGCCTCTCCCAAAACTCTCAACCGCTCTGTATCTTCCGCTCTGGCGCGCATCGCTTGCACAACCAGCTCCAATTGCTCAATACCCTCGCGCAGCCACCCGCGTACTTCAAACAGCCATCCGAAACTCTTTATAGCTTGCGCGATTGACCCAAACTTTTCGCGCCTGACCGCCCAGGCCCAGGCTGCGCGCACGTTGTCGATCTCGTCCGTCAACTCCTGAATCGCCTCGCGCTGCGCAGCGCTTTTGAGGAGTTTCTCTCGATCCCGCAATAGAGCCAGGTAGAAATCACTGTGCCGGTCGCGGACCGTTTCGTTCCGCGGATCGTCGTCCAGATGGGCCAGGGCATATTGCTGCACCACCGGGTGGAGGTCGTAGCGCCCGTTCTCCCTATGGCGCACCAGCGACTTGGAAACCAGCGCCGAGAGAGAGCGCAACGTGGCGCCGGCTATCTGCTGTGCTGCTGCCCGCTCGAAACCGCCTTGAAAGACGGCCAGCCGGCACAGCACATCTCGTTCATCCGCCGAGAGCAGGTTCCACGAATGGTCAAAGACGGCGCGCAGGCTTTGGTGGCGCGCCGGCGCGTCGCGCACTGACATCGTCAGGAAGTCCAGGTTGCGCTCGATCTCCTGGGCGATCTCTTGGCAGGAAAGCATCCGCACCCACGCCGCTGCCAGCTCAATTCCTAGCGGCATCCCCTCTATCAGTTGGCAGATGCGCACGACGTGAGGACGCTCCTCAGGCGTGAGTTGAAAGCCGGTCCAGGCCCGGCGCGCGCTTTGCAAAAACAACGCCACCGCGCTATAGCTTTCCAATTCCTCCACCTGATCGTCGGCGGGGACCGGCAAGCCCTGCACCTCAAATACCCATTCCCCGTGCAAGTCCAGTCGCTCACGCGACGTGACCAGGAGCTTGGACGCGGGCGCACACTCGAGTATCTGCGTGAACAACTCCACGCCATCCAACAAGTGTTCCAGATTGTCCAGCAGCAGGAGCAACCGTTTAGCACACACGTAATTCATCAGTTGGGCGTGAGGCTCGGTCGGACCGGAGAAAGTAAATCCCATCGCTGCGGCAATGGCGGGTAGGATAAACTCGGTCGAGCCGGTCGAGGCCAGCGAAACGAAAAACACCCCGTCGGCAAAGGCCGCTCGCTGGGCGCAGGCGACCTCTATCGCCAGGCGCGTCTTGCCGATGCCGCCCGGACCGACCAGCGTGAGCAAGCGACACTGCGGGTCGTGCAGCAACCGGGTCAGCGCCGCCAGCTCCGGCTCGCGTCCGATCAGGGGCGTGAGTGGGGTCGGCAGGTTCGCAGACGAGTGAGAATGGGGTAGCTTGGCCTCAGCCGGGGCAGACGCGGGCAGCGGCGTCCCCAGCCGCTCGACGCGCAGCACGCCGCGAGCGACCTGCAGGAACGTGGGGCGTTGATCGGGTGGAACCTGCAGGCACTCGGCCAGCCGCTCGGCCATTTGGCGCGAGGGCCGGCGTTCGTCGCTTTCGATCTTGCGCAGAGCCGACGCCGAGCAGCCCACGCGCCTGGCTAGTTGGTCGCGGGTCAGGTCCAATGCCCTGCGCCGCCGGGTCACCCACGCGCCGAATGAGACCTCAAAAGCCATCCTGACAACTCTCCCTTTGGCCTGGTATGGTCTCCCTTTCGAGTGTTGCTGGTTTAGCAGATCAATTATGCCATTTGCGGGACTGTTTGTATACGACAAAAGTAGCTTTTGAGCGATTGTATCACATTTTGGGTCATTGTGTGGGACAGCAAGCGCCCCCCAACCGGGCCAGTTTTGTGGTTTAATCCTTTCAAGCTCAAGCGGCCCGAAAAAACTGTCCTGGGCTTGCAAACCCATTTTTCGAGGAGGAAACAGATGAAAAAGTTACTGATCGTGTCTACATTTGCCATAGCCATGTTGGTGTTGAGCGTCGGCTGCCGGTCGGCGCGGGTTGACGCGGGTCCCATCACCGCCGAGATCACTGTGGTGACGACTGAGTTCAAGTTCATCCCCGACAATTTAATGCTCAAGGCAGGGGACCGCGTCAGATTGACGCTGGACAACAGCGAGGGCAAGCTGCCCCACGACTTGAAGCTAGTCGACTTGAAGATCAGCGTCGTTGCACAGCCTGGTCAAAAGACCACGACTGAGTTTGTTGCGACCAAGACAGGAACGTTCGACTTTATCTGCAGCGTCCCCGGACACCAGGCGGCTGGGATGGTGGGCAAGGCTATCGTTGAGCCTTGAGAAACCCCTCAGGCTCGAATTCTTTACAAGACAAAAAAACGGAGGTAGAAAATGGACGGGCTATTGATCGCATTGCGGTTGATTCACATTTCCGCGGGCGTCTTTTGGGTGGGTGCGGCGGCGCTCTATCTGGGCTTTATCGAGCCGACGGCCAAAGCGACCGCGCCGGAAAGCGCCAAGTTCATGCAGTATTTCATGATACAGCGGCGCTACAGCGTGGCGATGAGCATCGCCACGACGTTGACGGTCGTGAGCGGGGCCTGGCTGTACTGGCGTACCTCGGGCGGTTTCCAGTGGGCCTGGCTCAGCTCTGGACCGGGGCTGGGCTTTGGTCTGGGCGCGATTGCCGCGCTGATTTCATACGTCGTCGGCGCAGCAGTCATTGGCCCGACGGGCAACCGCATCTCGGCGCTCGGCCAGGCGATGCACGCAGCGGGCGGGCCGCCTTCGGCTGAGCAGTTGGCCGAGATGGGCGCGGCCCAGCGCAAGATGTCCACGGTGCTGCGCTATGACTTTGTGCTGCTGGCGGTGGCGTTGTTCGCCATGGCCACCGCGCGCTACTGGTGGTTCTAGCGCGCGGCGTCACCAGACAACCCTTGCGAGGGCGCATAGCCTTCGCAAGGGTTCCTTGCCTGCTCAGAGAGGTGCAAGAAATGGATGTCTCGGCATATCTGGAGCGCATCAACTACCACAGTGCGCTGGAACCCACTGGCGAAACCTTGCGCGCATTGCAGCGGGCGCACCTGTTGAGCGTGCCGTTCGAGAACCTGGACATTGCGTTGGGCCGGCGCATCGTGCTTGACGAAACGCTGTTGTTTGACAAGATTGTGAATCGGCGGCGCGGTGGTTTTTGTTACGAGCTGAATGGGCTGTTTGCGGCGCTGTTGAGGGAGCTGGGATTCGACGTACACCGGCTCTCGGCCCGGGTGGCAAACTCGAATGGTGGATTTGGCATCGAGTTCGATCACATGGCGCTGCTGGTCCAACTGGAGGAGCGTTGGCTGGTTGATGTCGGTTTTGGGGATGCGTTTCGGGACCCGTTACGCCTTGACCAGCGTGGCGAGCAAGCCCAACGTGAGGGCGTGTATCGCGTTGCCGACGCAGACGACCATCTGACCTATGTGCGGTTTAATGACGGCGTGTGGATGCCTCAATACATCTTTACCCTTCAGTCTTACACCCTGGCTGATTTTGCCGATGGCTGCCATTACCACCAGACCTCGCCCCAATCGTCTTTCACGCAGCGGCGCGTCTGCTCCCGCGCCACGCCCGACGGGCGGGTCACTCTGAGCGACGAGAAACTCGTCATCACCTCTAACGGCGCACGCCAGGAACGCACGCTTAACGACCCGGAGGAGTATCGGGTCGTCCTGAGCACGCATTTTGGGGTGGTGTTGTAGCCGGTCGTTGTCACCAAGCGTCGTCAGGCGCCGTTTAGCGCAAAGGCAATCGCCTGCTCCATGGTCATCGAGCGTCCCTCGGCCCAGGCCGCCGTCAATTTGGCCGGGTCGAGCTGGCAGTGTAAAGCGTCTACGTAGCGCTCGTACTCGCGCTGGTCGGCCGGCAGCAAAGGGGCAGCCATAGAGTCCAGGATGGCTTCCACAGCGCCGAACAGCCGCGCAGCGAAGATGAGCTGCCCCTGCACGCTGGCCACGCTGGCCAATACGACGAGGCAAGCGGCCACGCCTCTGCGATCAACCATCTCTTGATTTAAGCGCAGGCTGTCCTGGCATAGCCGGACGGCCTTTGCGCAGTTGCCCTGCTGCAAAGCCCGATAGGCCAGACGGCGCAAGGGATAAGGATGCTGAACGGCATAGCCCATTTCTGTGGTCGGGGCGGCGGCCTGGGTGTAGTATTTTTCTGCTCGCTCGTCATCATGCTCGAGCAGGGCGATGTCCCCGAGCGCGCTCAACGTCGCGGCGATGCGAAATCCGGCCTTTAACTCGCGCCACACGCCCAGGCTCTGCTCAAAATGGGTCTGGGCAGATTTGTAATCGCCATGGCTGGTGGCAACCAGCCCCAGGTGTTCCAACGCCAGGGCGAGGTATTTTCTGTCTCCAATCGCTTCGCTGATGGCCAAGGCTTCCTCGAGGATAACGCGCGCTTGGGCCAGTTGTCCCTGCGCCCACAAGAGATAGCCGGCCCAGGTCAGCATCTCCATCCGGCCCTGGTTGGGCCTGCCCGTTTCCGAGCGGGCCAGCAATTCGTGCAGGCGGGCCAATCCTTCACGCTGGTGGCCGCGCAGAAACCAGAAATTCGCCATAGCCGTGGCCATACGCAAGCCCATGGCGATGCGTTGTGACGCAGCCGGCCCCTCGGCTGGTTCCAGCGCCCAGCTCAGCACCTCGCGCAGGTTATCGTGCTCCTGCTCCATTCGATTGAGCCACACCGGCGCTTGATTGGTGAACATGTGTGGTTCGGCGTTTTCGGCAAATTCGAGGAAAAAACGTGCGTGGTGTAATCTTGTTGCTTCTGTCTCACCCGACTCGTGCAGGCGTTCGCAGGCATATTGACGGATAAGCTCGTGCAATTCATAACGCCCTATCGCGGTGCGGTGCACCAACGATTTTGCCGCCAGGGCCGACAGCAACGATAGCGTCGCACCTGCCACTTGTTCGGCCGCCTCGCGTCCAAAGCCGCCCCGCAACACCGACAACTGGCGCAACATCTGTTGCTCCTGCACCGAGAGCATGCGCCAGGATTGGTCAAATACCGCCCGCATAGAGCGATGTCGTTCCGGCACGTCGCGCATGGACGTCGCCAGAAAGTCCAGATTGCGCTCGATCTCCTGGACGATCTCCTGGCAGGAAAGCACTCGCACCCAGGCCGCTGCCAGCTCAATTCCTAGCGGCATCCCCTCCACCAGTTGGCAGATGCGGATCAAAAAGGGGCGCTCTGTGGGCGTTAATTGAAAATTCATCCGTGTCCGGCGCGCGCTGTGCAGAAACAGGGCCACCGCGCTATAGCTTTCTAGCCCCTCTACCTGGTCGTCGGCGGGCGCCAGCAAGCCCTGCACTTCAAACACCCATTCTCCGTGCAAGTCCAGCCGTTCACGCGAGGTGGCCAGCAACTTGGACTCCGGCGCACACTCGAGTATCTGCGTGAACAGCCCGACGCCCTCCAACAGGTGTTCCAGATTGTCCAGCAGCAGGAGTATATGTTTGCCGCACAAGTAATTCATCAGTTGGACGCGCGGCTCCGTCGGGCCGGAGAAGGTCAAGCCCACCGCCTCGGCAATGGCGGGCGCGATAAACTCGGGGGAGCCGGTCGAGGCCAGCGAAACGAAAAACACCCCGTCAGCAAAGGCCGCTCGCTGGGCGCAGGCGACCTCTATCGCCAGGCGCGTCTTGCCGATGCCGCCCGGACCGACGAGCGTGAGCAAGCGACACTGCGGGTCGCGCAGCAGCCGGGTCAGCGCCGCCAACTCTGGCTCGCGCCCGACCAAGGGTGTGAGCGGAGTGGGCAAGTTGGAGCCTGGGCGGTGGAGAGTCGGTCTGGCCCGCACCGGCGCGGACGCGGGCAGCGGCGTCCCCAGCCGCTCGACGCGCAGCACGCCGCGAGCGACCTGTAGGAACATCGGGCGTTGATCGGATGGAACCTGCAAGCATTCAGCCAGCCGCTCGGCCATTTGCCGCGAAGGCCGGCGCTCGTCGCTTTCGATCTTGCGCAGGGCCGACGCCGAGCAACCGACGCGCCCGGCCAGTTGGTCGCGGGTCAGATCCAGCGCCTTGCGCCGCTCGGCGATCCATCCGCCGAACGAGACTTGGATATCCATCTTTTTTCCCTCCCTTGGCATAGGGGTTGCAGAAAACGACCCCCAACCTTATTGTACCACATTTTGGGTCATTTTGTGGGACAGCCAGTGACCCCCAACCGGGCCAGTCTTGTGGTTTAATCCTTCTCATAACTCTCTGCCCTGCTCTGGTGAGATATATGTGACTAGCGCAAATGATTCGACCATCGAACAAGAGCCGGCGTGGCAACTCCTGACCGAGTTCTCCGCGCCAGTCGAGCTTGACAGCAAGGACCAATTCGCAGAGCGGGTCGCCGGCGCTGTGCGAGAACTGGGCTTACAGTCCATACAAATAGAGCGCATTCACCAGGCTGTCCTGGGAGCCTTGCGCAAGGCCGCGAAACGTGAAAGCCAAGACCTGCGTGGCTCGCCGCCGCTTATTCGAATATGGATCTCGTACGCACATACAGGAGCCCGATCGCGCTCCAACGTGGTCGTTGAACGGCGCGGCTGGGGGTTCTTTATGATCGAAAAGCAAGAGCTTGATCCGAGAGCCTCAGGCGTGGCGGCGCAATCAGTGATTGAGCTATGTCTCTATCAGGAGCGAGACCGCTCTCAAAGAGATGTATAAAAACGCAACGATCGTGCAAGATGTGTGAGGTGAAGCGTGAAAACTCGAAAATCCTTTTCCCCAAAATGGCTACGGCCAGGCCGCCGGGCGGCGCTCAATGTGTTGCTCATCACAGCCCTGCTGACCGTTCTTCTACCTCCGTTACGAGCGTCTGCCACCGACATCAGTTCTGACATCACAGAAGATACCACCTGGAATGAGGATGGCAGCCCCTATAAAATCACGCGCTATGTGCGGGTGCTGCCTGGGGTGACGTTGACCATCGAAGAGGGCGTACAAGTCACCTTTGAAGCCGAAGGGCCGGATCCCGTCGGCCTGGAAATCCAGGGCGCGATCAAAGCCCAGGGCAGCCTGCTCAAACCGATCAGTTTTACCGGTCAAGAAAACCCAGCCTCGTGGGGCATCATCGTCAAGGGGACTCCAAGTGTTCCATTGACCGGCTCAACCTTTGACTGGGTGAACATTGCCACCAACTACCAGACCACCGGCGACAGCGCCAACCTGGTCGTGAGCTATGCCGAGGTGTCGGTGAGCAACGCCGTCATTCAGAATAGCAAAAGCCACGGCATCTATGCTGGCTACGGGGCACAACTGAACGTCTCGAACACGGTTTTCACAAACAATCGCGGCTATGCCATCCGGGCCGTGGACATGCGCTATGATCCCGTGCTGGCGAACCTGGTAGCGGTCGCCAACGATTTCAACGCCGTGGGCTATGGCGGCGGGTTCACTTTTACCGGCGATCAGCTCTGGGAAAACGCCGGTCTGCCCTATATTCCGCTGGATTATGGCATTATCGTGCCGCAAGGGGCCTCACTGACGATTGAGCCGGGCGTCGAAGTGGATTTTCCCCAATACGGCGCGCTGGAAATGCACGGCCGGCTGATCGCCAATGGGACCGATTCTGCTCCCATTAAATTCACCGCGCTCGATCCTGTTCCTGGCTGGTGGGACGCGGTCAAGATCATCGGCACACCCACCGAGCCGAACACCTCAACCTTGAGTTACGTGACCGTCGAATACGGCGGTCTTGCCACCACCGGCGCGAATGTGTACCTTTCCTATTCCGAGGCGACCATCAGCCACACCACGATCCAAAAGGGAGGTCAGAACGGCCTGGTCGGCGACACCCAGGGCTATGCCGACATCTCGGACTCTAACTTTATAGACAATCGCGGCTACGCCGTCTACCTGGGCGACCCGCACAAGGACGTCTCGTTCTCCAACCTGTCTGCCGCCGACAACGACGTAAACGCCATCGCTTGGGGCGGGGTGGGCGGCGACTTGCAGGGAACGCACACCTGGGAACAGGCAGGTTTGCCCTATGTCATCACCAGCAGTCGAGGCGTGGCCGGCGGGGCTGTGCTCACCCTGCAGCCGGGTGTAGAACTGCGCTTTAACGAGCACACCTACCTGCTGGTTCGCGGCACGCTACAGGCCCTCGGAGAGCCAGGCGAACCGATCACCTTGACCGGCGCGACAAAAACCCCGGGTTGGTGGGATGGTCTGGTCGTCGAAGGCAGCCTGGCCAGCCCTGCAGTAGCCCATCTCAAGCACGCCATCGTGGAATATGGCGGCTATCAGGGCGAGCCGGGTGTGTCTACCTATTCGGGGCAGGTTCACATCGCCGATAGCACGGTGCGTCACAGCGGCGGCGCAGGGCTTTTCATCAGCCAGTTTTCCTCTGGCTCGACCATCACCAGCACCCACATCGTGAGCAACGCCCTGGATGGCGTGATTGTGTGGGGCACGTCTGGCGGCCCAACCACCGGCGTGACGGTGCGCAAAAACGCCATCTATGGCAACGGCGAGCTGGGCATTGACCTGGGCAATGACGGCGTCAGCCCCAACGACGCTGGCGACGGCGACAACGGCAGCAATAACCTGGTCAACTTTCCGATGGGCGTGACGGCCGAAAAGATCGTGACCGACACCTACATCAGCGGCATCGTGGACACGCCCGTTCCGACCTCCACCCTGGTAGACTTGTATGCCCTCGCCAGCCCCGATTCGTCCGGTTTTGGCGAGGGGCAACAATGGCTCGCGCAGGTGCAGCCCACGGCGCAGGGGACTTTTAGTCTGGAATGGTCTGGCGCGCTTCCCTATCCCTTCTTGAGCGCCACCCTCACCGATCAGAATGGCTCTACTTCAGAGTTCTCGCCGGTGTGCGGCGATCCAGATGGAAACGGCAATCCCGACAACGATGGCGATGGCCTGTGCGATGCCTGGGAGCTGAGTGGGTTGGACGTCAACGGCGATGGGACCGTAGACCTGCCTCTCAACCTGCCGCCCTATAACGCCGATCCGGACCACAAGGACCTGTACGTTGAGATTGACTACATGGCCGACGCCGCCCACTCCCACCGACCGCTCGACGCCGCTCTGCAAGACGTGGTGCGCGCCTTTGCCAACGCTCCGGTGAACAACCCAGATGGGCAGACTGGCGTGGCGCTGCACCTGCTCGGCTCGAATGGCATGGTGGACGAGAGCCTGCCGGAGGTCGCTTCTGTTCTGTTCAGAACCCGGGGACCTGGTGCGACCGACGACTTTAGCGACATCAAGCTAGGTAACCCTCCCGCGCCTTGCGGAACGGGTAGCGCGGTTGGCCGCTTTGGCACGCCGGTGGATCGCGCTTCGGCCAACTGCCTTCATATTCTGCAGGCGCGACAGCTCGTCTTCCGCTACGCGGTTTTCGGACACACCTATGCCGAAGGTCCCGATTCCAGCGGCATCGCCGAGTTGCATGGCAACGATCTGCTCGTGACCTTTGGGAGCTGGAGCGCGAGAAACATCCAGCACGGCGGGGGCCAGAAAGCGGTCGAGGCCGGCACGCTGATGCACGAACTGGGCCACACCCTGGGCCTGGAGCACGGCGGGGGGGATTCCGACAACTGTAAACCCAACTATCTAAGCGTGATGAACTATACGTTGCAATTTCTCACCATTGATCTGTTCCGCCCACTCGACTATTCCCCCAGCGCACTGCCCGACCTGGACGAGACCGATCTGGCCGAGCCAGACGGCGTGGGCGGCCCGCTCAACCGCAACGTGGTCTATGGCGTCGGCGGAACGGCGAAACTCGGCCCGGCCAGCGGACCGATTGACTGGAACGGCGATGGCGACGCCGCCGACACCGGCCTGGACGCTGACATCAACTGGATCCCGCAGCGCGGCTGCGACGCCGGACTGACCACCTTGAGCGGCCACGACGACTGGAGCCATCTGCGCTACAGCTTCCGCGCCTCGCCCGCCTTTGCCGACGGAGTGGCCGCGATCAATGCCGTGATAGACCTGGACTCGACCCAGGTGGAGCTTTTGGCCGCTGACGTGGATTATGACGGCGACGGCCTGTCGAACGCCGATGACAACTGCCCGGCGCTGTCCAACCCCGACCAAGCCGACGCCGACGGGGACGAGATCGGCGACGCCTGCGCCCTGGGTGACCTCGCGTTGGGGGCAGCGCGTGTGCTCGGAGGCCACGCCGTGACAGGCACGATAAGCCTGCTGCTCCCGGCCCCGGCGGGTGGGGCGACCATTGACCTTTACAGCAGCGCCCCGACCATCGCCAGCGCGCCGATGAGCGTGACCATTCCTGCCGGTGAAATCAGCGCCGCCTTTTACGTCGTTGCTGCTCCTGTCGCATCAACCGAGGCCGTCACCATCTCGGCCTATTACGGTCAGGCGACCGCAAGCGTTGCGCTGGATGTCATTGCGGCCAAGATCATCTATCTGCCTTTGATCCTGCACTAGACTTGAAGAACCTTTGGCAGGATTCAACAAGATAATGAACTGCACCATTCCGTAAATCCTGTGAATCCTGTCCAAAGGCTTTAATCTGGCCGGACAGTTACTTTAGCCAAATGGAGAGGAAAAGATGAAAAAAAACCAGTTTTTACCTGTATACATCTTGTTGAGTCTTGTGCTCACGGCCCTCTTGCCGGGCGCGCCATCGGCGCGGCCATCGTCCACGCCGGCGCTCGAGGCCAGCGCCAACGCTACGGCCATGGCTCGACTGCCGCTGCAGTTCGAAGCCAACGCCGGCCAGGCCGACGCCTCGGTCAAATTCCTGGCCCACGGTCAGGGCTACACCCTGTTCCTCACGTCTGCTGAAGCAGTGCTGGCGCTATCGGCTCCGGGTGCGGGCGTGCTGCGCCTGCAATTCGTAGGCGCGGACTCTGAACCGCAGGTGGTGGGCGTGGACGAATTGCCCGGCGTCGTCAACTATTACCTCGGCCGCGACCCGGCGCAGTGGCGCACCGGCATCCCGACCTTCGCCAGGGTCGCCTATCGGGACCTCTATCCCGGCGTTGACGCGGTCTTTTACGGCCACCAGCGTCAACTCGAACACGACTTTGTGGTTGCGCCCGGCAGCGATCCCGGCGTCATCACCCTGAGAGCGCACGGCGCGGACACGCTAGACATCGAACCCGGCGGTGATATGGTGTTGAACATGCCCGCTGGTCAGGTCCGTCTGCGCCGGCCGTTCATCTACCAGGAGCTCAACGGCGTGCGGCAGCCAGTCGGCGGCGGCTATGTGCTCAAAGGCGCGGGCCAGTTCGGCTTTCAGATCGCCGGCTATGATGCGCGCCGGCCTCTGATCATTGACCCGCTGCTGGACTATTCCACGTACTTTGGCGGCAGCGGCGACGATTACGGTTACGGCATCGCCGTGGACACGGCTGGCAGCGTCTATATCACCGGCGCGACCAATTCCACCGATTTCCCGCTGGTCAATGCCACGCAGCCGGAATTTGGCGGAGGCGGCATAGATTGCCCTTCCGACATGGTTCCCTACCGCCTGTGCTACGACGTTTTCGTGACCAAGTTGAACGCTGCCGGCGACGCACTGGTCTACTCTACTTATCTCGGCCTGCCGGGCGACGACGAAGGCCGGGGCATCGCTGTGGACGCAGCCGGCAACGCCTACGTGACCGGCCAGATTTCCGTAAACAGCGAATCTCTACCCGACATGTACATCTATAAATACATTCTGGCGGCCAAGCTCGACGCCGCTGGCTTGCTCGAATATGCGGTCTGGTTTGGCGGCAATGGCTCAAAGGGGCTGGGCATCGCGGCAAACGCCGGCGGCAGGGCCTATGTGACCGGCGAGACGACGGACGGCTTTCCCACCACGCCCGACGCGATCCAGCCCACCGCAGGCGAGTTGATAGATGCCTTTGTTGCGGTGATAGACCCGACGGGCGCGTACCTGGAATATTCCACCTACCTGGGCGGCAGCGGCGCGTATTGCGACGTGTGTTACAGCTCCGGGAAGGCCATCGCCGTGGACGGCGCGGGCAAGATTTACGTGACCGGTCAGGCGGCGCCCAGCTTTCCCACCACGCCCAACGCCTACCAGCAGACGTTTAATGGCTTCTGGAAGGCTTTTGTAGCCAAGATCGATCCGACGCTGGCGGGCGCGGCGGGCCTGGTCTACTCCACCTACCTGGGCGGCGCGCTCAGCGAATTCGGCAACGGCATCGCCCTGGACGCCAGCGGCAAGGTGTACGTCACCGGTTCTACACAATCCGACGACTTTCCGACCACTAGCGGGGCCTTTGACCGCACTTGCGGCACGGACGGCATCTGCAACGCCACAGATAACATGGTGTGCGACCCCGTGCCGCCCGGCGTGCCCGATCAATGTCACCTCGACGCCAAAGCCGACGTCTTTGTAGCCAAGCTGGACCTCTCGCAATCCGGGGCTGCGTCGCTCGTGTTTGCCACCTACGTCGGCGGCAGCGGCAAGGACGTGGGTAACGCCATCGCCGTCAACACGGCTGGAGAGATGTACGTGACCGGCTCAACCGTCTCACCTGACTTTCCGCTGCTCGGTCCGGTGCAGACCGCCCACGGCGGCAACCTGGACGCCTTTGTGTTCAAGCTCAACGCTGCCGGCGCCGGGCTGGATTATTCGACCTTCATGGGCGGCGGCGGCGACGACGTGGGCGAGGGGATCGCCGCGGACGCGGCTGGCAACGCTCACGTGACCGGCTGGACGGGTTCGACGGCTTTCCCCACCGCCGACCCGCTGCAGCCGCGCGCCGGCGGTTGGGAGGCCTTTGTGGCCCAAGTGGCAAACGCTGCACAGACTCCCCAACACCTGGTGTTCGTGCCGCTCGTTCTAAACGGCAAAGCCTGGTAAACCACCATCCTTTGACTATGGCCCCGTTCGGACAGGTTGAGTATGCTTGCCGGCGGGGCCTTGGCTGTTTTGGCCTGGTGCGCACTATGGCTCATTGCGTTTGACCGGGCGCTGCGGCGTGCGCCACCACGCCGCGCCGCGTTGCCCACTGCCGGCCCAATCGCGCCAGCGCCTCGTCGCCCAACACTTGCTGTGCGATGTAAAAGAGAATCTGCTCTTCCTTGGCAAAGTGATCACGGGCCACCTGGATGGCGTTCAACGTCAGGCGCTGCGCCTCTACCCGCTCGCCAGCTTGTTGCACCTGAACCAGGGCGCTTTCGATCTGATCGTGCTCCATGCGCATCACCGCCAGGGGGCCGCCCCCGCCCAGGTAGGGGTCTAGCGCCGTGAACAGCAGCTCGTCTTCCATGGCGGCGTGGGTGGACAGGGCGGCGCCCAATAACGCCGTCAGGCCCTGCACTTGAGCCAGGGTGGGCGCGACCGGCGCGACCTGCTCCAGGTGCGCGAGTTGGGCGTAAAATACGCCGTGCTCGCCCAGCAATGCGTCGGTGATTTTCATAGTCCTGCCTCCTATTTCCTGACCTGCGCCACGCCCGCCGCTGCGGTCACGGCCATCAAGAGGAGCACCCCCAGCAAACCGAGGCGGCCCCGAATCGTCCCTTTCAGGATGAATTGCTGGGCGCTGCCGTTCGAGATCAGCGGCAAAAACACCTGCCAAGGCGCGGCGACCGTGGGGGTGATGGTGAGCGCCTGGATGGTCATGCCGGTCGGAACGCCGCTCTCGTCCACCAGGGTGACCGTGACCGTGCTCTGAAAGGTCAGACCTTCTACAGGCAGGGTCTGGGTGAGGACGGCTGCCAACCGTAGGGGATCGTCGTTGTGATGGATCACCCCGTTCTGTTGGGTAAAAGTCTGTCCCCCGATTTCAATCTCGACCCAGATGTCGAAAAAGCTATCCACCTCGCCGCTGCTGGCATAGGGCCACAGGTCGAGCGTTCCGGGCGTGGTGTTCAGCCGTTCTTCCATCTCTCCCCGCGAGTTGCGGAAAGGAGACAGACTGTGGTCGCGCAGCCTGAGCGCAATCGGCCCCAAAAGGCTACTGTTCCCGCTCAGCTCCAGCTGGACCAGCTCAGTAGAGATCTGTTCCAATCCGTCGGCGTCTGTGTCGCGAGCCTCTCCCGCCGGCCCGGTAAAGTCGAGCGTCGTCAGCCGGCCCTGCAGGGGGATGGTCAGCGTTACTGCGCCCGTGTTTAACGTCAGCTCGGCCCGCGCCTGGGTCAGGTCGTGCAGCGTGATCGGCGGGTTGGGGGTGTGGCTGGCCCGTGTGACGAAAATCTGCGTAGGCAGGTTGTTCTCGTCGTAGAGTTGAACGAGGTCGGCGCTCGCGTAGGTTTCCCCATCGCGCGGCGGTTTGTGGGTGATGGTCGCCTGCATGCGCTTTGGCTGGCGCGTGTGAAACACCTGACCGCCAACCTCTATCTCAAAGAACACGTCGAAAAAGCTGTCGGCCGTCCCGGAGGGGGTAAAGGGCGGTAGGTCCAGCGTTCCCGGCGTAAGGTTGGCGCTCTCTTCGATCTCTCCCCAGGATGACGAGAACGGGTCTTTGCTGGCATCCCGCAGCCGGACGGTCACCGCTCCCAGCAGCACGCTGTTGCCGGTCAGCTCCATCTGGACCAGCTCCGTCTGCACCTGTTCGAGACCGTCTGACGGGAAATCGGTGTCGTGGGCGGCCCCTTCCGGCCCGATGGCGACCAGGACCTTTGCCGGCCCGATGAGCTGGATGGTCTCGCTGAGCGGCCCCATTTGCACCGTGACCTCGGCCAGCGAGAAGCCGAAATAGTCCACCTCGGGCAGGCCGCACTTGAGCGCGTCCACGTCGTCGGCGGCCAGCAGCCCCAGCACCCAGGCCGGCGCGTACACCGGCGGCGGCGAGGACAGGGGCGGCGCAGTCCCTCCAAAGAGATCGGCCGGGCCGGCGGCGCTCGTAACCAGCGACGGCGAGCCAGGCGCCAGCGAAAAGAGGACCGTGTTTGTCTGTGCGTCCAGACACAGCGCATCAATGTCATCTCCTGGGACCAGCCCCAGGGCCGTTTCGGTGATGTAGACGGTGGGGGTCATCCCGTTGGTGGACATCAGGACGTCGGCCGGGCCGGCCCTGATGCCGGCCAGCGTCGGCGACCCGGCGGCCAGCGAAAAGTAAACCGGCAGATCGGGCGTTCCGTCGCCGTCTGTGTCAACAAAGGAGGCCGGCGGCTCGGCCAGGGCGTCCACGTCGTCAGAGATGAGCAGCGGAAAGGGAGGGGCCGAGTCGCCCGTTTCATCCAGAACCTGCACGTTGGACCCGCCTATCGGGAAGGCGGGTGAAACACGAAACTCGTCTGCGTGGGCCTCGCCGGCGCTGGCCTGGGTGAAAACGGCGCTGCCGCTGACGCCAATGGTGGTCGGGTCCACCGAAAAGCGCATGCTGGCGTTGTAGTTGATATAGTCAATGCCGTAAGACAGGGCGTCGAGGTCGTCCGTGGTGGTCAAACCGAGGTTGGGGGGTGAGATACGCGGCGCGGTGGGCAGGTCAAAGATTTCGGCCGCATCCAGGCCGGATGACCCTCCCGGTGCGACCGAGAACGAAGGCTTTTGGCCGACAAAGTGGCTGGCATGGGTGATCACCCCGACCTGCCGGCCGGTCCGCGTGTACAGGGCCACACCAACAAAGGCCGGAGGGGTGTACTGGGCCTGGAACGGCGGCAATTCGTCGATCACCGCTTGCAGACGGATGGGGTCGTTGTTGACAAATACGCCCGTAGGGGTCTCGATCTCTACAAACACGTCAAAAAAGCTATCGGCCGGAAAGTCCACGCCGGCTGTTTTTTGTTGGACCTGTCCGACCGAGCTTCTGTACGGGCTTTCCCTGACGGTAATCGGCCCCAACGGGGTTACGCCGTGCAGCTCGAGCGCCACGATCTCGGTGTCAATCGTCATGTGGCCGTCGCCGGGGTCGTGGGGTGCGTCTCGTCTGACGGTGGTCGGCCCGACCACGGTGGCCTGGAGCACAGGTCCCCCGCTCATGGTCAGGTCAATCGTTATCGTCGCGGACGAATCGAACTCGTCGCTGCCGGCGGACGGATACGCCGCTACCGGCTGCCAAAAAAGCATCGCCGCCACGCCGACCAGCCATGCGGCTATGAGCCTGCGCCGCAGCGACGCACATCTGAATCCTGCCTTCAAGTGTTTTCTGCGCCTCAACATAATAGATAACCTCCTGACATCGTGATAGTTTTTTACTGGCTGGACGGCCGCGCGGCGAGAGGGGCAATGCCCCGAGCGCTCACCAGCCTGTGAGCCAGTCCAATAAAGGTGACCAACCAAGCCAACAGCGCGACGTAGACAAAGTAACGCGGGATGGCCTGCAAGAAGGTCAACTGGGTGGCGCGGGCCAACTGGAACGTGCAAGTCGCGTACATCCCCAACGGAAAGACCATGCCCCAATACTGGGGGTCGTAACTGAACGGGTAACGTTTGTAGAGATGCCGCCAGACGCCCAGGATGGCCAGCAGCGGGATCCACCACGTAGCGGTGGCCCAGAAAAAGAGGGTAAAGCCTTTCAAGAAGGGCAGAATCTCTTTCAGGAAGCCCCATTGGTCCGCGTTCAGGATGAGCGTGGCCCCGGCCAGCGTGGTGATGGCGACCGCCCCCATGTCGATCCAGTAGGGTGGCGTCAAGGCATGTGGCTCCAGCTTGAAAAAGAGAAAACGGTAGAAAATCAGCGAGATGATGAGGATGTAGAGCATACCGCCCAGCAGATACATCACCAGCGTGAAAAAGAGCACCTGGTCCTGGCGGGTCGAAAAGCGCGGGGCGACCAGCGTGCCCAGAACCGAGACCGACTGCGTGGCCACGACGGCGATCAGCCAGGCGCCGTTGATGCCACGTTCCAGGCCGGGTTTCTCCTGGCGCACCGTCATCGCCGTAAAGAACGTGTAGGTCAGGATAAACCACAGCCCGACGCCGAGGAGCCAGAGCAGGGCAGCCGTGGTCGTATCGTTCAGCAAGATCACGCACTGGCTGCCCAACACGCACGTCCCGGCCACCACGGTAAAAAAGCCGGGTCCCCGGACGTGATCGGTCAGGTCGGCCAGCAGACGCGAGGGGTAGCAGGTCAGGCGCACCAAGGTGAGCAGCCACAAGACGGCGTAGGCCACGCCGTTGATGCCCAACAGCGCCCAGGCTACCGCCGCCATTTCGAGCAGATGGGCGGCAATCGAGACGATGCCGGTGGCCATGACCAGCGCAAAGTAGCCGGGGTATAGATCGCGGGCGGCGATTCTGAGGGCGTCTCTCATGTCGATTTCGCCTCTGCCTCAGCCCAGGCCCAGCGCCTGGCGCACGGCAACCGGCAGGGGGACCGCTTCGCCCACCGGCTGGTAATAACGCTGGCCGGCGCAGGCGCGGCACAGCGTCAGGCCGTCCCATTGGAGCTCGCGCTGGTTGATGATCTCTTCGCCGCAGACCTGGCAGCTCACACGGCGGCCCGGCTGGCCCACAAGCTCTTCCAACGGAAAAGCCAGCGCCACCGCCTGAGCCACCAAGAGTTCTGCGTCGGGCATGCGTTGATAGCCCAGCAGTTGCGCCTGCCAGCGGGTTTTGGCTTCCGGGGCGCATGCCCCGGCCCGCTCGCGGACGGCCGGGGCGGGCGCGACGCGCACGGCCTGCCCGGTGTGCGTGTCTACAAAGGTGGCCGCCGCCTTGCCGAAATCAATCACCCGCAGCGTGCGCCGATCCACCCGGCAGCCGGTGGCGGCCGTAACGCCGCTCACCGCGCAGCCGTCGGTCTCGACCAGGGCCAGCAGGCGCTTGTCGGGCCGGGGCAGGTCCAGGCCCAGCCAGCGCCCTCCCAACAGCCCCATGCGCACCCCCAACACCTGGCGCGGGCACAGTCGCCGATGGCCGGTCGCGCAAGTGCGCAAGAGCGCCTCCAGTGCGGGCATAGGAATCATTTGGTTTCCTCCACGGCTTGCGGACGCCGGTTCCAGATCACCACCTGATAGGGTCGCCACAGGTAGGTGATGGGGTAGGTGAACACGTGCACCAGCCGGGTAAAGGGGGCCAGGGCAATAATCACAAAGCCGCCCAGGATGTGCAACTGGGGCACCAGGGGCAAGACGGCCACGAGCTGCGGGTCGGGTCGCAGCTTGACCAGCGACGCCAGCCAGGGCGCGGCGGTGTGCAGGTACCACACCCCTCCCCAACGGTAGAAAAAGGCCACCCACAGGCCCAGAACCACTTGGGCCAGCAGGACCACCAGCAAGGCCCAGTCGGCCACGGACGTGACCGCCCGCAGGCGCGGATTGCCCAGCCGGCGCAGGATGAACAGCGCCGCGCCGGCCACTGTCAGCAGCGCCAGGGCCATGCCGGTGATCTCTAGCACGTACAGGCGCGCCGGCGAACCTAGTAGCGCCGCCCACGGGCTGGGGAACAACGCCGCCAGCAGGTGAGCCAGCAGGATGAGCGAGATGCCATAGTGCCACGGCACCGAACCCCAGAACAGGCGGCGGTTCTCCAGGAACTGGGACGACAGGCTAGAGTAGGAAAAACGGTCGAAAAAGTAGCGGTACACGCCCACCACGACGGCCAGGATGAGCGCCGCGTAAGGAAACGCCACAAAAAGCACCAGGTCTAGCATTTTTTGTCTCTCCTCATCTCAGAACTTTCGGAAAACGGTCGTCGCCCCATAAATACGACGACGAATAAAGGAATTAACTTATCGCAGCTGTCTCTGCCCGCAGCGTGAACAGCAGCGTCTGGACGACGTGGCGGTAGGGGTGGCCGCCATCTTCGCCAAACGTCTGGGCCATCTTTTCCAGAGCCGGAATCAGCCCCTCCCACAGCAGCGTCCGGCCAAAATCGCCCGTCTCGCCCAGCGCCAGGAAGCGCAGCACGACGGCCACGTGGTCCGGCAGCTCGTCCCCGGCCGTAAAGTCGTGTTCCCGATAACCTTCGTTGAGTCGGGCCAGAAAGGCTCCGCGCTTGTAGCTCTCGCCGAACAATTGATAACCCACGTAGGGATAGCACACCACCTGCAGGTCGAAGGTGTGGGTGTACAGCTCTTCCAGTTGCGGGAGCGGCGTCTGCTCTACACAGGCGCGGAAACTGCCCAACAAGACGGCCGCCTCAGGGTTGACCGCCGCCAGCAAGTCGGCACACGCTTTGACCTGCCTGGGGAGGTCGGGCGTGGGGTATTCCAGGATGTCGGCGAAGAGCCGGTAGAGGCGACCAGTATCTGATATCCGATCGTCAGATATTGGGTATTGGATATTCACCACTCACCATCCTCGTTTGGCCGGGCGGCGGAAACCGACGCCGGCCTGGGCCTTGTGCGTGAACGGGTCCATCAGCGACTCGATAGCCACCTCGCGGGCCAGCGGCGGGATGACAAAGCGGTCTTCAAAAGTGGGCAGCGAGGTCAGACGATAGATGGCCTCGGCTTCCCCGGCGCTCAGGCCCCCGGCGGACAGCGCGGCTTTGACGGCGGCCTCGGACACGTCGCCCACGGCCTGGGCGCGCTTGTAGAGGCGCACGGCGATGAGCTTTTTATAGACCGCCGTGACCTCGGCTTCGTTTCCGGCGGCAAACAGCCGCGCCACGTAGCGCAGCGGGGCGCGGGCGCTCTCTAGCGAGCTGAGCAGGTCGCCGGCCAGGCGATAGGTCCCACCCGCCTGGGCCGTCGCCATCACCGGCAATAGCGGCGGCACGTAGAACAGCATGGGCAGGGTGCGGAACTCGGCGTGCAGCGGCAAGGCCAGCTTCCACTCTTTGACATATTTGAACACGGGCGAGCGGCGGGCCGCTTCGAGCACGGCGTCGGGCAGGCCGTCCTTCCGCGCCTGGGCGGTCACGCCGGCGGCGTGGGGGTCGAGGATGAGGCTGCGTTGCGCCTCGACCAGTCCCTCCTCCGGCGCGCTGGCGACCTCTTCGATGCGCTCGGCGTCGTACAGCAGCACGCCCAGGTAGCGGATGCGGCCCACGCAGGCGTGAAAGCAGGCCGGGGCCTGGCCGCTCTCCAGGCGCGGATAGCACAGGATGCACTTTTCGGACTTGCCCGTGGACCAGTTATAATAGACCTTTTTGTACGGGCAGCCCGAAATGCACATGCGCCAGGCGCGACACTTGTCCTGGCTGACCAGCACGATGCCGTCCTCGCCGCGTTTGTAGAGGGCGCCGGCCGGGCAGGCCGCCACGCAGCCGGGGTTCAGGCAGTGGTTGCAGATGCGCGGCAGGTAGAAAAAGACTAGCCGTTCCATCTCGAACAGCAACTGTCGCTCCTCGGCGCTGAGCTCTGCCAGGTTAGGGTCATTGGCGGCGTAGATCGGTGAGCCACCCAGGTCGTCGTCCCAGTTGGGGCCGGCCTGGATGTCCATCGGCTGGCCACTGATCATCGAGATGGGCCGGGCGGTAGGCTGGTCGTCCCCCTCGGGCGCGTCGAACAGGTCTGCATAGCGATAGGTCCACGGCTCGTAATAGTCGTCCACCGTGGGCAGGTGGGGGTTGAAAAAGAGGTTGCCCAGCGCCCCCCAGCGACTTTGCAGTCTCAGGCGCAGCTCGGCCCCTCGTTTTTCCCAACCGCCTCTGTATTTTTCCTGGTCTTCCCACAGAGTGGGGTAGCCGGCGCCGGGTTTGGTCTCGACGTTGTTCCACCACATATATTCGGTACCCTGGCGGTCGGTCCAGATATTCTTGCAGGCGATGCTGCAGGTGTGACAGCCGATGCACTTGTCCAGGTGAAAGACCATTGAGATTTGGGCGCGAACGTTCATCGTATTAACCCCCGTGATTCGTGATTCGTGATCAGTTGCGAGTACAAACCAGTTAACGTGTTGAACATCATCGAGACCGTGGCGCAGAGCTGGGCCGACATCTCCGCTCAATCTGGGCGAGGTGGGTCAGCTCATGCGAGGCGAAATAACTGACCTGCTGTTTTATGGTCACGCTGCCGAACTCTTGGTGCCGGCCGACGCGCCACCAATCTGCGAACGGAATGCTCTCCAGTTTGGCAAGGGTTTCCTGGCGTGACGTTTTATAGACCCCGAAAATCTCCAGCGTGGAGGGTGGGCGATCTTTTTCTTTCGTCGCCCATTCAAAGACCGCTTTCGACTCCAGAATGGGATGTTCTTCTTTCAGGAACAGGTCCAGCCGAAAACTGAGCACGCCTTGCGCGTCCCGCAGGTGGGATACGACGTGTCGAATCGCCCAGCCGCCATCCTCCGGCGGTTGGGTCATGACCTCCTCGGACAATCCTTCCAGGAGCGCGGCTACTGCCAGGGGCGTCTGGCGCAGTTTCTCCAGGGCGGCGGGAGGATCCAGGGCGTCGAGCCAATAAACAGGCGGAAACAGTTGAAACGTGGCCGGCCACGCGCCGCACGTTGGACATTTTTCGGGTTCACTGAGCGCCACGTGACCGCACGTGCGGCAGACGTATGGATGGGGCGTCTCTTCGATCAGCGGGAGCCGTCCCTCGGACATGGCGGCCGCGCCGCGCCGGAGGGCGGCCAACAGGCCCTCGTCCGCGTCCAGTCTGGACAATGCGGCGACAGCCTGCTCGATCTCGGCGACCAGTTTCCCTTTGTCGGACGGGATCGCCAGCCGATAAGCCGCCCGGCGACTCGTGGCGTCGGCCGCGGCGCGGGCCAGCTTGGCGAGGTTGTATTGGCCTTCACCCTCCAACCTGGCAGCCAGGGCCAGGAGATGCAAAAGAACATCCGTCCATTCCAGCTTTTCCATTAAGACCTCCGTACTTGGCGAGATGTGCGTAAGGCGACTGTCACCATTGATTCAACGCATCACCGCCGGCAAGAACAGCCAGAACGTATTGTGGATCGTCAGTGTGGCGGCGGCGGGCGCGCCCAGCGTGGCGCCCGCCGGCGCGCTGAGGGCCAATGCCACGGTTTCACTGGTCTCTGCGAGCAGGTCTGCCAACACCGTCACGATCAGGGTCTGGCCGGTCTGGCCGGGGGCGAAAGTGAGCGCGCCGCTGATCGGGATATAGTCGCTGTTGGCGGTGGCCGTGTCGTCGCTGCTGGCATAGCTCACCGTGGCGGTGAGGCCCGAGGCTGCGCTCAACGTGACGGTGATGGCAGTCGCGCCGCCGTCCTCGAACACTTCATAGCCGGCGCTGCTGAATTGCACCGTTGGGGCCGGGTCGTCGTTGAGGATGCTGAATGGGGCGCTGACCGGGTCGCCCAGCACGGCCTGGAGCGGGTCGCTCAAGGCCAGCGCAATCGTCTCGTCCGCCTCGTACAGGCCGTCGTCCAGGATGGGCAGGGCAAAGGCGGCGCCGGTGACGCCGGGCGTAAAGGTCAGTGTGCCGGTGATAGGAGTGAAATCGCTTCCGGCGGTAGCGGTGATGGGGCTGGCGGCGTAATCTACCGTGACGGTCACAGGCCAGGCCTGGCTGAGGGTGACGGTGATGGCGGCCGGGCCGCTGAACTCGACGTGGCTGTAGCTGGCCGAGGCAAAGGCCACGTCGGGCAAGGGCAGGTAGCCTTCGTAGGCCCCCATGTCGCAGCGCGGGCCGGCGGGGCGGGCCACGCCGCGCTGGTCGGTCGCTTCGCAGGCGTCGCTGCCGCTGCCGGGCGAGTTGGGGCTGCCCGCTTCGAGCGCCGGGCTGCCGGGGTAGAGCGGATGTGTCCAGGTGGGGCCGCCGTAATCGCCCAGCGGGGCCAGGCGCGGGTCAATCGGGCTGTCGCCGGTGCCCACAATGTCGCCCGCGCCGCTGGTGAAATTGCACCCGCTGTCGTCCCCGAGCAGGGTGTAGCCGTTGGAGACCAGCGAGGAACTGTTGGCGTAACAGTCCGGCGGCCCGCCCGCCGAGTTCGTGTTCCCGGCGATGATGGTGTTCTGCGCATAAGACCGCGTCGGGGCAGAACCCCAGCGATGCAAGCCGCCGGCCGAAGAGACATACGCCGTCGAGTTGCCGGTGAGGGTCACGTTGTAGAGGGACAGGCCGCCATCGGGCGTGCCGTCATTGATGCCGCCGCCATAATACGGCGCCGAGTTGCCCGAAATGGTGCTGTTGCGAATGACCGTTGGGTCGCCCAGATTCAGGCCGCCGCCGCTGCCGACCGTCGCCGTGTTGCCGGAGATGATCGAACCGATGATGATCAGACTGCTGGCGTTATATTGGTTGATCCCGCCTCCATTGGCGGCTGTGTTATCGGCAATCGTGCTGCTGATGACGGTGGACACGGCGGTTGAGCTGGAGTATTGAATGCCGCCGCCGCTGCCATTGGCGGTGTTGCCGCGAATGACGCTGGCGGTGATGTTCGTGCTCATCGCAGTCCAGATCGCGCCGCCATACAGAACGCTGGTATTGCCTTCGAACGTGCTGTTGGCGATGTTCAGGACGTGCCCCCCGCTGGCGGATAGCGCGCCGCCCGATCCCCTCGTCAACGATTGCAAGCCAGTGGTCGTGTTGCTGTAAAAGGCGCTGTCGCTGATGTTGACGTCACTGGTGGTCGGGTAGATATAGATCGCGCCGCCCGCGTTGGCCGTATTGCTGATGAACACGCTGCGGTTGACGGTGAGCGAGCTGGAAAAAGCGCTGGCCCCCAATGCGCCGCCCACCCCCTGGGAGTTGCCCACCTCGTTGGCGCGGTTGTTGATGAAGGCGCAGTCGTTGACGATCAGCGTGGCTTGCGTAAAGTCCACCGCGCCGCCAGGGTAAGCCGGGGTGGCATCGCCGTTTTTCATAGTGAGGTTGTTCAGTGTCAGTGTGTGGGGCCACTGCACCTGCAAAAAGCGGAACTGCGGGGCGGCCGGGTCGCGCACGAGGATGGTCGTGCTGGACAGCGCGCCGGTGAGGGTGAGGGGCGAGGTCACCCGGGGCAGGCCGACCGCGTCTGCACCGCCGGGGTACACCAGGGTCAGGGTGTAGACTCCGGCTGGAACGATGATCGTGTCGCCGCCCGAGCCGGCCGCGCAGCCATCTATCTCTGCGTTCGTGTTGGCGGCTTGAATGGCCTCGCCCAGGGTGCAGTTGCCGTTGGTAACGAACGGGACTTCTTGGGCGGTCGAATCCACGGTGATGAGGGCGGCCGGCGCAGCCGGCGCGCCGGCGGCCGGCGGCGCGCTGTAGAGCGCGATGCCCACTGCCAGTGCGCAGAACGCGGCTCCGACCAAGACGCAACTGAAAAGTTTAATGTGTGACATTTTTCCTCCTGCGTCGTCTCAGAACTGGATCAAGAAATCGAGTCCGCGCAATCGGCGACTCAAGTCGCCACTACAATCGGCTCGTAGTGACGGCTTTAGCCGTCCAAGAGCGACTCAAGTCGCTACTACGAACAGCCGACCTACTGTGAAAGCAGCGGCAGGTAGACCCAGGCCACCGGCACAGTCGCCTCATACGCGCCGATGTCAAAGGCCGCGCTGCCATCCTGGTCGCCGTCCAGCGGGCGTGGGCTGCCGGCGAAATCCTGCGCCGGCGCGTCCAGAGCCGCGCCGCTATCAATGGCCGGCGAGCCGGGCTGGAGGCGGAAATTGCCCCCCGCCGCGCTGACGAACAGCGGATCGCCCTCCACGTAATCCTGACCGTAGAACTCGCCCGGCTGGCTGCGGTAGCCGTCAATCAGGTTGTGATCCACCGTCAGCGCGGCCAGCGGGGCCCAGCTTTGCGCCAGGAGATGGAAGGACAGGTTCTGGCTGAGCAGGTTGTTGCGGATCACCACCGCCGTCAGGTCCGGCCCGGAGACGCGAATTCCGCCCCCCCACTCCCAGCCGTTGTTGTAAAAGGTGTTGTTGATGATCTGCACGTTGCTCATCGGGTGGGTGGGCACCAGGTCGGAGCAGCAACCGGATAGCTCCAGGCCGTGGTGCATATTGTTGTAGGACAGGTTGTTGTAAAACCAGACATTCTCCAGCAGGCCGCCCGCCTCTGCAGCCACCGAAAAGCCACTGGCGGCGATGTCGTGGACCTGGTTGGCGTAGACCTGAATGTTGTAGGTGTGTTGACTATAGGCGTCAATGTAAATGCCCTCCTCGTCCAGGTCGTGCACGTGGTTGTGGTGGATCGAGCCGTTGGCCGCGCCGTCCTTGGCGTCAATGCCCTCTTTGCCGCCGGTGGCGGGGTTGTAGCCGTGAACGTGGTTGTAGCGCACCTCAAAGTTCTGGGTGTCGGCGATGGTGATGTGCTCTTGCACGCCGCCGCTGCCCGCCCAGACCACTTCATTGGAATCCACCAGCACGTCGTGCGCGCCAAAGAAGGCGATCCCCGAAGAGGCGGTGTTGTAGGTGTACAGGTGATCCACCGTCAGGTGGTCGCCGCCGTCGGCAAAAACCCCGGCGTAGGCCGAGTTGATCACCCGCAGGCCGCTGACCTGCACGTAGCTCTGGCCGGACAGGTCAATCACACCACTCCAATTCCACATATCAAAGCCCTGCCCGTCCAGCGTGGCCGTCTCGCCGGGAAAGGCGGCCAGGGTAATGTATGCGTCGGGGCTGCCCGAGCGGCTGAACACCACGTGCTCGTGATACGTCCCTTCCCGAATGTAAAGCGTGTCGCCGGGGGCCAGGCTATCGGCGGCGTGCTGGACCGTGCGCCAGGGCAGCGCCAGCGTGCCGGGGTTTTCGTCGCTGCCGTTCAGGGCTACGTACATGCCCTCCTGGCCCTGCTTGCGCAGGTTGTGGGCGTGCCAGAGCGTGTAGAGATTCGCCAGGCTGCCCAGGATTGCCAGGGCAAAGAGTGGGTACTGGAACATGGGTTTGTCCAGGATCGCCCAATAGGTGGCCATGGCCCCAAACACCGTCCCCACTCCCAGGCCCATGGCCAGGGGGCCGATCAGGCTGCCGGCGGCGCACGGAGCGCCCAGCAGGGCAAAGATGGCCGCGCCCAGGCTCATGCGGGGTATCGCCCCGCGCAACCTTCCGGTGTGTATCTGCGCGGGGACGCCGGCGCCCTCCCCCAAGCGGTATCCTACCACCGGGTCGCGAAAGCCTTTCAGCGTGAGCGCCTCGGGACGAGCGTCAAAATCAGCCGCAACCTGCTCGTAAACGCTGTCCTGAACCAGAATCTCTCCCGGTCGGGCCTGTCCCTCCAGGCGCGAGGCCAGGTTGACCACGTCGCCAATAGCGGTGCAATCCTTGCGCACGCTGGAGCCCAGGGAGCCGACCCGCGCCCAGCCGGTGGCGATCCCGATGGCCGAGTTCAAATCCAGGCCAAAGCGTTCGCGCAGCCCGGCCAGTCCGGCCTGAATCTCAAAGGCGGCGCACACCGCCTGGGCGGCGTGATTCTCCTGCTGGACAGGGACGTTGAAAAAGGCCATCACTGCGTCGCCGATGTACTTGTCAATAAAGGCCCCATACCGCACCAGGATGGCGGTCGCCATATCCAGAAAGGCGGTCACTATCTCGTGAATTTTCTCCGGCCCCAGCTCGCGGGTCAGCTCGGTGAATCGGCTGAGGTCGGCGAAAAGCACCGATAGCTCGACGATCCGCCCTTCCTCGACGTGCACGTTGCAGCGGGTGCAAACGTTGGGGTTGCGCGTGCTGCGGCTGATCCCGGCCAGCCGAAAGACGTAGCTCAAGAGGCCGGATAAGGCCGTTCCGCACACGGCGCAACGGGGGGCCAGGATGGGCCCAGAGCCTGGATGGGTGGGTGTGCTGCTCATTATTTACCTCCTGGCGCAGAACATAACGTTCCCGCCTCGCGTTTCCTACCGCCCGCGCCAATCTTGTATCAGTAGCCGGGCGGAGGCGTCGTCGTCAGTTGTGACAGCGAGCGCCGGGTGACGTAGGGTACGTAGCCTCTGGCGTTCGCGTTGGCGTAGGCCGCGGCGGCGTAGCTCAGGGCATATTCACAGTTGAACACGGGTGTACCCGCCGCCAGATATTGGTCCAGATAACCCAGGTAATAGTCGCTCAGGTCGGCATCGTTGATCCAATCGTAACCATCGGGGTCGTTCCAGTCGTCGGTGGCGTCGCCGTCGTACCAGATGGCTTCCTGCGCGATGGCGTCGATCACGTCCAGCAGCTCGGCGTGACCGTCGAGCAGGGCGGCGGCGTTTTGCTGGATGATCACAAAGTCGGGGTCGCGGGCGACGGCGTAATCGCGCATCTCTCCGATAAAGGCGATCATCTCGGCGGCCGGGTCCACGCCGGCCTCTTGCGCCGCGCTGATAACGGCGGTGTTTTCAAAACCCTCCACCCAATCCAGGTAAATGCCGTCAAAGCCGTCCTTGATGACCTCATCAATAACGCTGGCGTAATCCCGGTCGGGGTGGCTGCCGGTGTTCTGGCCATAGATGACCACGTCTTTCCATTCTTCGTCCCAATAGGCCACCGGATAGTTGCCGGCCCAGCCGTCGGGGTCGCAGGCCAGGACGTAGGCGGGCCAGTCGGCGGGCGGGTCGCCGGTGCAGTCCCAGCCGGTGGACCAGTCCCAGTACCAGCGCCAATCCTCGGCCTCGCCGATGTCAATGTAGGCGACGACCAGTTTGCGGTGAAGGCCGTCGCTGGCGAGGCTGTTTTTCAACTGCGACACCATACCGGCGGCGTCAAAGTATTTGTCGTCCGACGACCAGTCGGTGCGCGTCGGTTCCAGCACCAGCATGTCATAGTGCGAGGCCGCCAGGGCGTCCACGGCCCCCGTCGCGCTGAGGTCTTGAATCTGATAGGCCCAATAGTCCACCTGGCTCAACGCCAACGGTCCGGAGGCCGTCCCCGTAAAGCCGTTGAGGATGAGCGGCAGAAACGTGCTCGGGCGCGCAGCCGGCTGGACCACCTCGAAATTGGCGTGCGTGATGCTCGCCGTGGCCGGGTCTTGCCCCTCTGTCCACGGCCCGTAGGCGAAAGGGATTTGCTCCAGCTCCAGGTCGAGGGTCTCGATGACGATTTGCCACCTGGTCTTGCCCGGCGGCAGAGGCGCGCCGGGGGGTTGGCCGATGAGCGCGTTGATCTCGGCGTCGCTCAGGTCGAGGACCGCCGTGTGAATGTCCTCGGCGTAAAAGGTGAATCCGCCCGAGCTGTCCACCAGATAAGCGCCGTAGGTGCGCAGCGCCGCCAGGAACATACGGGTGATGGGGGCCAACTGGTTCTCGTCCAGTGGGTTGCCGTCGGCGTCTACCAGCGTTTGTGTGAGCCGCAGGCGTTGACCGGCGGCCAGGGCGGAGGGGTTAGTGTTGTAGAAATCGGTCTCGGTGGTCGCGGCGGGATAAAAATAATCAGACGGCAACGGATCGTAGGGGTCGCTGCTCAGGTTGCGCAAGCCGGGGATGGCAAAGGCCAGGGCGTGGTCAATGCTGCCGCTCGCGACGTCTTCGGGCAGGATCAACCCCGCCAGCAAGGGCGTGCCCACGGCGCGGGCGCTGGCAACGCCGGCCGGGTTGGTCCCCTCGCCGCGCACGTCGAAAAAGTCAATCGCCCCCGCCTCGAGGATGGCAGTCCCGGTGTAGCCGCCGCCCCAGCTGAGGCACGCGCCGTCGCGTTGGGTGGTGGCCTGCCAAAAGTCATACGCGGTGAACGTGGCCGGGTCATACAGCGCCAGGTGCCCGTCGGCATCGGTGTTTTGCGGCCCGGCGGGGCGCACACTGCCCGCCGGCGGCGGGACCGTCACCGGGCCGCCCTCCTGGGGCGGGTCGGGGAATTTGGGGCTGGGCCACGCCAGGTTGCCGGCATAGTCGCACAACGCCACGCTCTGCTGGCCCGCGCCGGCGCGAAAAATGGGGATGGTATAGTCGTCATAGTTCACGAAAGGGAAGGGCCAGGTCGTATACCACGCCCCGGCGGGGTGCAGGTCGGTGGCGTCGCCGCGCAGCACGCGATAGGTGACCAGGATGTGCTGGTCGCTTTCGGGCAACACCTGGGCCGCGACGGCGCTCTGGTTCCAGGCGCTGCCGGCGGCGAACAAGGGCGTCGAAAAGACGAAATCGCGCTGCAAGGACAGGTCGTCGATGCTTCGGCTACGCTCAGCACGGGCCTGGACCGTGGTGGGCAGGGTGCGGCCGCTGGATTGGGATTGGCCCAGGCCACAGCCGACCAGCAGGCCGAGCAGGACGGCCCAGCGCACGCCCAAGTGCAATCGTTCGGGTAGGGGAGATTTTTTCGTCAGGTTCATCTCTTTCCTCCTCGTTTGTAACTGCCTCAACGTGGCCTCTTTTGCTCCAGCCAGTCTCCCCCAGGGGGGAACTGGCGTCTCAGCGGGCGGGAACCGGCAGGTCGCGGACCTGCCGGGAGCGCAGTAACGGCCTCGACGACGCGCACAGGTCCAATGGGTGTTGCTGGGTGTACAGGGGCGCGCCTCCGTTTATCCGTTGTTTCATCCGTTTATCCGTTGCCACACGCCACACATTTCAAAACTGCGGCTCGCCCTCCAGCTTGCGCACCAGAATGTGCGTGTCGCGGTTGACCCCGGTCGGGCCCCAGTAGTTAAAAGCGTAGGTGAACTGCCCATAGCCGCCCATCATCAGCACCGGCTTGAGGCGGGTGCGGGTCAGGCTGTTGTGCCCGCCGGCGCGGCGGTTCCCGCGCAGCGGCGACTTGGGCACCGAAATCGTGCGCTCGGGCGAGTGATAAAAGATGCACACGCCGCGCGGCACGCGGGCGCTGACGACGGCCCGCGTCACCACCACGCCGTGGTCGTTATAGGCCTCCACCCAGTCGTTGTCCTGCACCCCAATTTCATCGGCGTCCCGGTCGTTCATCCAGAACGGCTCGATGCCCCGCGACAGCGTGAGCATGCGGTGGTTGTCGTAATAGGTGGAGTGGATGTGCCATTTGCCGTGGGGCGTCAAATAGTTCAGCATGATGGATTTGCCCTCGGGCTGGGTCTTGACCACGTCGCCAAAAACGGCCGGGTCGGGCTTGGGTTTGTAGGTGGGCAGGTGCTCGCCAAAGGCGATGTAGCCCTCGTGATCCAGGTAAAAGTGCTGCCGCCCGGTGAGCGTGCGCCAGGGCACGCGTCGCTCCACGTTCAGGCAGAACGGCGCGTAGGCCCGGCCGTCGTTCAGGATGCCGCTCCAGCACGGGCTGGTGAGCAGACGGCGGGGCTGCTGGACCAGATCTTTGAAGGTCATTCGCACGCCCCGGTACGGCTCGGCCAGGTCGGTCAGCGGCAGGCCCACTTTTTTCTCTTCGGCCTGGAAGGCCCGATAGGCCGCCTCGCCATTGGTCTCGGGGGCCAGGTACAGGATCACGTTGGCGGCGTGCAGCGCGTCGTCGAGCGAGGGGTAGGGCTGACCGTTCCAGCTCACCGTGGGGTGTGTCTGGAGCAGCGCGTCGTACATGTCCTCGATGGGCCAGCGCACGCCGTGGGCCCCGATGCCCTCCCGCCGGGCCGCCCGGCCCAGGGAGATAAAGCGGTGGTAGAGATTCACGTAATCCCGCTCGACCACAGCCAGGCCGGGCATGGTCACGCCGGGGCGCGGCTCGCACTCGCCCCTGGCCCAGTCCCGCACTGCTGGCTGGGCCAGCTCGGCCGGGGTGTCGTGGGCCAGGGGCGTCGCCACCACCTCGCGCAGCGGTGCGGGCAGGTGCACCCGCGCCAGCTCGCTCACTCTTTGCGCCAGGGCCTTGAAAATGTCCCAGTCGCTTTTGGACTCCCAGCAGGGGGGCACGGCCGCCGACAGCGGGTGGATGTAGGAGTGCAGGTCGGTGCTGTTCAGGTCGGTCTTTTCGTACCAGGTGGCCGTGGGCAGCACGATGTCCGAGTACAGCGCCGAGGTGTCCATACGAAAGTTAATGTCCACTACCAGGTCGAGCTTGCCCTGCGGCCCGTCGGCGCGCCACACCACCTCTTGCACGGCGTCGGCGGCGATCTCGTCGGCGATGGCGTTGGTGTGCGTGCCCAGGTAGTGCTTGAGGAAATACTCGTGCCCTTTGGCGCTGGACATCAGGGCGTTGCCGCGCCATATAAACCACACGCGGGGCCAGTTTTCGGGCGCGTCGGGGTCCTCGACGGCCAGGCGCAGTTGTTTCGCTTGCAGTTGTGCGACGACCCACTTGATGATCTCGTCGTTCGTCGCAGCTCCGGCTGCCTCGGCCTGACGCACCAATTCGATGGGGTTGCGGTCGAATTGCGGATAAAAGGGCAGCCAGCCCATGCGCACCGCTCTGGCTTGCAAGTCCACCGTATGACCTTGCGACAGGTCATTCCCTTCCGGCACAGGATGATAGTCGGTAAAGTGGCGTTCGTAGCGCCACTGGTCGGTGTGCACGTAATGGAACGAGGGGGCGTTTTGCAGGCGCGACGGCTTGACCCAGTCCAGCGCAAAGGCAATGGTGGACCAGATCGAGACCGGGGCCAGCTTTTCCTGACCCACGTAATGGTTCAGCCCGCCGCCGTTGCGCCCCACGCAGCCGGTGAGCATCAGCGCGACGATGCCGGCGCGATAGATCAGGTTGTTGTGGTACCAGTGGTTGATGCCCGCGCCGATGATGATCATGCACTGGCCCTGGGTTTTCTCGGCGGTGGCGGCCCACTCGCGGGCGAACTGGATCACGGTCTGGCGGTCGATGCCGGAGAACCTTTCCTGCCAGGCGGGGGTGTAGGGCGTTTCCGCGTCGTCATAATCCTGGGGATATTCACCGGACAGCCCGCGCCCCACACCGAATTGGGCCATCAGCAGGTCGTAGGCCGTGGTCGCCAGCACCCGTCCCCCGGCGGTCTCGACATAGCGGGCCGGTACGCCGCGCTGCAAAGTCTTGCCGTCGGCGAAATCATGAAACGCGACCTGGACCACCTCGTCGTAGCCCTGCCCTGATGGTTCGACAAGCTCACCACGACGGCCTGTCGAAGGGGCATCCAGGAAGGTCAATTGCGGGTCGATCTCGGCCCCGTCCAGGCCGTCCTTTAGCTCCAGGTTCCACTGGCCGCCCTGCGCTTGCCAGCGAAAGCCGACGCTCCCCTGGGGCATGCGCGGCTCGCCGCTGGTCTGGTCCCACACCAGGAACTTCCACTCGGCGTGCTCCACGCGCTGGTAACGGGTCAGTTGGGCGGCGCGCAGCATGCGGCCGGGGGTATAGCTCTCTCCTTGCTTTTCCAGCACGATCAGGAACGGCGCGTCGGTGTAGCGTCTGGCGTAATCCAAAAAATAGGGCGTGGGGCGGTCGTGGTGATACTCTTGCAGGATGACGTGGTCCACGGCCATCCAGAATGCGCCGTCTTGCCCGGCGTTGACCGGGATCCACCAATCGGCGTATTTGCTAACCTGGCTGAAATCAGGCGAGAACACGACCAGCTTGGTTCCCCCGTGGCGCGCCTCGGACACAAAGTGCACGTCGGGGGTGCGGGTCATGTTCAGGTTGGAGCCCATCACCGCGATGTATTTGCTGTTGTACCAGTCGGCGCTCTCGCACACGTCGGTCTGCTCGCCCCAGATTTCGGGCGAGGCGGGCGGCAGGTCGCTGTACCAGTCGTAAAAGCTGAGGTTCACGCCGCCCAGCAGTTGCAGGAAGCGGCTGCCCCCGGCGTAGCTGAGCATGGACATGGCCGGGATGGGCGAAAAGCCGATCACCCGGTCGGGGCCGTGCTTTTTGATCGTGTGAATCGTCGCGGCGGCGATGATCTCCAGCACCTCGTCCCAACTGGCGCGGCGAAAGCCGCCTTTGCCCCGCGCCTGCTGGAAGCGCTGGCGGCGGCTCTCGTCGGCGACGATGGAGGCCCAGGCGGCCACCGGGTCGGCGTGGGCAGCCCGGGCCTCGCGCCACAGGTCCATCAAGGTCCCTCGCAAATAGGGATATTTGACCCGCATGGGGCTATAGATGTACCAGGAGAACGAGATGCCGCGCTGGCAGCCGCGCGG
Source organism: Anaerolineae bacterium (assembly GCA_034435435.1). GTDB lineage: Bacteria > Chloroflexota > Anaerolineae > S140-20 > S140-20 > DAOTXN01. The sequence continues at coordinate 36,731 of DAOTXN010000172.1, forward strand.
CTCGTAGGGCGGCAGGCCAGCCTCCAACGCCGGATAGTCGGTGGCTTGCATCTCCCAGGTGATGATGCCGTCCTTGACGTACACCATCCACGAGCAGCCGCCGGTGCAGTTGACGCCGTGGGTGCTGCGCACGGCGCGATCGTGCTGCCAGCGATTGCGGTAAAACTCTTCCCACTGGCGGGCCTGGGGGTTGACAATGTCTTGAATCCAGCTCATCGGTCTATCACCTTTCTTTCAGAACCACAGATAGCGGGCGACGCCCATTCCGATCACGGCAATCGCCAGCAGCACACCGCCCACCAGCCCGCCCTGGCGGATCTTTTCTTGCAAAGATTGCATCTCTGCCATCTGCGCCGGGTTGGGCGGCCCGCCCGCGGCCTGGATTTCTCTGCCCAGCGCCGCCATGCGCTCCGCGGCGCGTCCCTGGATCAGAAAACCCAGCCCAAAGGCTGCCAGGGCCGCCAGGCTGCTGACGGTGTAGCCCAGCCCTGGGCCAGACGTGATCCAGCTCGTCTGCAACCCGCCCGAGGCCCGCCAGTACAGCAACAGCCCGGAGAGGACGTTCAAGCCCGAGGCCGCCTGCATGAAAAACGGCAAGCGGCCCGGTCCAGCCAGCTGGCGCATGAATTTTCCGCCTTCAGGCCCGGTCGCCCGGACTGCCGGCTCGACAAAGCCCGCGATCATCCAGGCTGCCCCGGCCCAAAAGACCCCCGTGAAGACGTGGATCAAACGTAGCGTGATCACATAATAGTTCATAGCTTTTCATCCTCCTTGCAACAACGAATCGAGAAACCAACGAATCAAAGTTCTTTACGCCCGCTCCACCAGGGACCGGCGCACGCCGCGCAGCCGTCGCCGCCAGACCACCTGGGCCAGGAGCAACAACACCACAAAGCCGCCCCCCGCCAGCAGGCCCAGTTGCGGCGTGGTCTGTCGGGCCGGTCGGCGGTCCGCCGCCATTTCTAAAAAGGTCCGCAGATCGGCCTGTTCCTCGGCGGTGAGCGGACGGGCGTCAAAGATGGGCTTCATGGTGGGAAAGGGAATATTGGCCAGCACCGCGGCCACGCCGGCCTCGCCGCCGTATTTGGCAAAGGCCGGGCTCAGGTCGGGGCCGAGGACGCCGCCGCCCAACGCGCCGATCCCGCCGATGGTGTGGCAGGCCAGGCAGGGCGGGCCGCCGTTCTGGAAACGATAGACGCCCCTGAACAGGTCCTCGCCCAGCAGAGGGTTGCCGCGGAGCAAGGCCGGGGCCGCTTGCGCTTCTGCCGCGCCTGCGGTCTGGGTCTCCAGATAGGCCAGCAGGGCGGCTACCTCGGCTTCGCTCAAACCCTGATTGGGCATAGGCACGCTGTTGTATTCCTGGAACAACTGCGCGGCGATGGGGTCGCCCTCGGCCAGCACCTTGTCTGGCTGGCGAACCCAGCGGGCCAGCCAGTCCCGCTCGCGCCTGGCCGCGACCCCTTGCAGGTCCGGCCCCACCAGCCGGCCCCCGCCGATGGTGTGGCAGGCGACGCACTTTTCCTGAAAGATGGCCTGGCCTTCGTCGGCCGACTGGCCCAGCGGAGCGGCCTGGGCCAGGGCGACCAGTCCTGCCCAGGCCAGTCCGGCCGCCAGCAGCGCCAGGACGCCCTTGCGGGTGACGTTCGGACGAGAATGAGTGACGCTCGCAGTTCGCTTGGACATGTCAACCTCCTGGTGAGCTAAAGCTATTTGCGCGCCTTGGCCAACACCGCCTCAATCGGGTAGGCCAGGCCATCGGGGCCGGCGTAATCTGCCAGCGCCTGCGTGACATCGCGGATGAGCGCCTCGGCCACGGCCGGCGCAACCTGGAGGCCGCTCATGGCTGCGTAGCTGCGTACATGGTGGGCGGCCGTGGGAAAGCGCATCACGTCCAGCGCCCTATGCACCTCAATCTCTTGATAGCCGGCCGCAGCGACCAGCGCATGCACCCGCGCCGGGTCGCTGAGCGCGTGCATGCGGTGAAACCCGGCGGCCGCCTCGACGCCCAGGCGGCGCGCCCAGGCCGCGGCCATCGCTGTCTGGCCGGGGCATTGATCCATCCTGCCCCAGACCATCAGCGCCAGCCGGCCGTTGGGAACGAGCACCCGCCGCATCTCACGCAGCGCCGCTACCCGGCCGGGGAAAAACATCAGCCTCAACTGACAACACACCACGTCGAAAGCAGCGTCGGCCAGGGGGATGGCATCCACTGTGCCTTCGCGCCATTCGATGGTCGCGGTCGCCGGACCGGCCCCGTTCTGCCGCCGAGCCACGGCCAGCATGTCTGGGCTGATGTCCAGCCCGACCACTTGTCCGCGTGACCCGACCCGCGCCGCGGCGCAGCGCGCCCAGACGCCGCTGCCGCAGGCCACGTCCAGCGCCCGCTCGCCCGGCTGCAAGTTAACCATGTCGGCCAGGCGCGGCGACCACGCGCCGATCATGGCGGGGACAAAAACCTGGTCATAGATCTCCACCCACGTACCAGGAATCTGCCAATCGTAAAACTCGCTCACGGCGTACCTCCTCATTGGATGGCTGCGATTGAGCGCTCACTCAGGCGGCTCACTGCGCCAAATCCTGCTTGCTGCAGCCAGGCATGGTACTCTTCGAACCTATGCGTAGCGCCGCCGCCGTTAGCCCACAGCAGCAGCGATACCATCTCTGTCCACTCGGAGGGCTGTTCGCCGGTCATTGGAACGTCAAGCACCAATATCTCGCCTGGCCGCAGCGCCGCGTGGACGCGGCGGAACAGGTCTTGATTTTGGGCCGGCGTCAGGTAGTGGGTGATCTGGCCCAGCAGACAGGCGTCGTAGAGGTCTGCGCCCAGGTCTGCGGTCAGCAGGTCAGCCTCGATAAAGGCTGCCTGCCCCAGCAAGCCCATGCGCTCGGCCAGGGCGCGCGCCACGGGCAGCACGCGCGGCGTGTCCACGCAGGTGACGTGCAGCGCCGGGTCGTGTTGCGCCAGCGCCAGGCTCTTGATGGCGCAGCCGCAGGCGAGGTCGAGCAGACGGCGCGGCGTGGCGGGCTGGGGTCGGATGCCGGCGGCCTGCCACATCTCCAGGTTGTTGGCGATGCGCCGCTCGCTGTAGCTCTCCAGCCAGGCGTCCTGTTCGTGGTATTCCTCGAACGGGGCCGGCTGTCCGCTGCGCACGGCCCACTGCACACTCTCCCAGATAGTGGGGCCGGTCCAGGCCAGGATCAGGTCGCCGGCGTAGGCCGGCCGCCCGCGCACCAGAAACGTGGCCGCGCTGACGCCCAGCGCGTAGCGGCCCCCCTGCCGGGTGAGCACCTGGGCGCTGACCAACACATCCAGCAGATGGGCGGCCCCGGCCGGGCTGCATCCGCAGGCGCGGGCGACAGTCGCCGCGTCCGCCGGCCCGTCTGCCAGCGGCGAGAAAACATCCACCTGCAGCGCCAGGCGGACGATCTGCGGGAGAAAGATGCCGGTGTACAGGTCGTAAATCAGGTCGGGATTGGGCTGTTGAGACAGGTCAGCCATCGCGTTTTACCTCCGCGTGGAGCAGGGCGGCTTGATGACGAATAATGTCCTCCGCGAGCTCGTCGGGATATTCGGGACGGGTCTCGTTGTACAGGTCTGCCACTTGTTCGCACGTGGTTCGACGGGAACGGTCAATGCTCATGATTCTGGATCCACCTCACGTTGGTTTCCGTTCGCTTTACTCAAGTCATCACGCAGTCGTGTCGCCAGACTCAACAGGTCTTCCAACTCTGACTCGCGCAGGCATGACTAGACAATCTCCACTGTGTATTCGGTCGGCATGACGCGCGTCAACGGCTCGCCGACGGGGGAATGCTTCTCCGCCCATTCGACGATCTCGTCAAGTGTTTCATCGGGGACTCCCTCCGCGCCGATGCGGACGCTGATCTTTATGTTCAGGGGTCCCGCAGGCTTGGAATCGTCCATACCCAACATGCCGCGATCGTCGGAGAGGCTATCCACACGGATTTGCAGGGTTTTCAGTTCGATGTCAAGTTGTGCGGCGCGCAGGGCAACCATCACGGCTTCGCAGTTGGCGAGCGCGGCGCGCATCATCCAGCCCGGAGAGGGCGCGGTCGCGCCGCCGCCGAGCCCCGTGGGCATGTCACAAACGAGAGTCTGCCCTTCAGGACCTGTGGCGCGGGCGCGCAATCCTTCTTCGATGACGGCGACCGCCTCCTTGTCCTGTGAGAGCGCCTGGTCTGGATTCTGGGTATAGTACGCGATCACCCCTTGCATGGATTCGCGGATGTGTGTTTGAGTGGACATTGTTTATTCTCCTTCTCGAAATCCTATTTGAGCCGCCGGGCCATCGCCACGCCGAGCGTCCGCAGGCCGTTGGCCGGGCGAACAAAGACCTCGAATTCGGCGATCAGACCGTCGTCGTCCAGCCGAATCAGGTCAATTCCCTTCAATGGCAGATCGCCCACCCGGGCGCTAAACTCTAGCGCCCAGTTGCTGCCGTCAATCAACTCGCGGTGATAGGCAAAATCCTGCAAGACCTCGCTGACGGTGGTGAGGATAAGCCATGCAGCTTGGCGCCCATAGTATGGCTCCCACAGATATGGTGAGCGAAAGACGACGTTTTCGGCCAGCATGGCTTGTAAATCCTGCTGGTCGCGCTTGAAGACAATCTTGTGCCAGCGGTCAAGGTGGGGGTGGGAAGATAGGGTCATTCGCGCACCGCCGGATCAAAGCGCCCCTGACCATCATACTTTAATGCTACAGTAAGATATGGCTCCACTACCGTTGGATCTGGGTAGGCGAAATCGAACTTGCTGGTTTTCAAAATTCTCTGAGACACTTTGGACTCCTGTGATTAGGATGGCTTGCGGGCGTGAAAGCTAATGCCTCGAGTCCCAAACTCCAGTGCATCCGATGGGTCGGGGACATCCTCGTAGTTGTTATGCCTATGGACGATTTGGGCGTCTTCAAAACCAGCCGCGCGCACGGCGCGAATCAGATCTGCATCCAGCAGAGCGCCGGCGATTCAACCCGTCCACAGGGAGATGTCCTCCATCGCGTCGGCGGGCACCTCCCGTTCCACCAGAATGTCCCCTACCTGCAAGCGTCCGCCCGGCTTGAGAACGCGGAACCACTCGCGCAGCGTCTCGGTTTTGTCGAGGGTCAGGTTGAGCACGCCATTGCTGATCATCACGTCCGCAAAGCCATTGGGCAAGGGCAAGGATTCGGCCAGCCCGTCGCGGAACTCGACGTGGGTCGCGCCTATGGCCGCCGCGCCCGCCCGCGCCTTTTTCAACATTTCCGGCGTCATGTCGAACCCGATCACCCGTCCGGTTGGACCGACCAGCCGCGAGGCGATGAGCGCATCCAAGCCCGCGCCCGAGCCGACATCCACGACGGTCTCGCCGGGGTTGATCGGTCCGACGGAGAACGGGTTGCCCGTCCCGGCGAAGGAGGCGACGTTCGGTTCGGGCAGGCCGGCGTACAGGGCTGGATCATACCCAAGCAGGTTGGCCAGGCGGCGTCCGGTGTGGAAGTGATAGCCCTTGTTGGGGTCGAGGGTCACGCTGGTATATTCTTTTTTGATCTCCAGCCGCAGCTCATCCAGTGAAATTTTGGGAACAGGTTTCAATACGTCCATCGGTTTTCTCCTTTTCTTAACCGTTTGTAGCTGACAGTTCTCAACGCATCACCAGCGGCAGAAATACCCTTCCCAGGGGCACGCCGTCGTTCAACGCTTCGAGCGTCACCTGCCCATCCACGATCGTCAGGTCATACTCGAAACCGGGCGCCAGGCCGCTGATTTCCACGCTGTCGAACGCGCCGCTGATGCCTTCTGTTGCGGCGAGGAAGGTAAACGTGTCGCCTTGTTGCGGGGCAAAGCCCTGAAAGTCGAGCGCCAGCACGCCATCCAGGTTGGCTGTGCCGGTGATGCTCAGACTGCCGTACTGACCCACGCCGTTGCCGATCAAGGGAATCTCCACCCGGCCGGAGGGACCGATGGTCAGTGTGCCGCTGATAGCCAGCGTCGCGGCCTCGTCCTGAGTCCGTGCGGCGGATTGGAAAGCGGCGGCTGAAGCCAGCGGATACAGCACGTTGATGCCGGGGGCCAGCGTCCCATCGTTCTGTAGTCCGAGGAACCCCACCGCCAGCGTCCCAGTGCCGGAGATCACGCCGTTTGGCGCAATGTACGTTCCGGTGGTTGCCACCAGCGCGTTGTTTTCCATATCCACGACACCGCTCCCGCCCCCCACGGTCCCCACCTGCAAAACTTCCAGCGCGCGCACCATGCCGCCATCCACCGTAAGGTAGCCCGCGCCGCTTGTGCCAGCCTGGCCGAGTTGGATGTTTCGACAACGGAATAGGCCGCCGTCGTCCAGCGAGACGCCGCCGTCATATACCCATCCAATCACACACAGGCCCGCCGACGGGTCCACCACATCCAACCAGGTCGGATCCGACGTAACCGCGCTGCCCCACAAGATCGCCGCGCCGGGGCCATCTTTGCCGATTATCAAATCGCCTTCAATGTCGCCCTTGGCCGCGTTCCGCAAGGCCAGGAGATTCGCGCTGCCCGCGCCGCCGACAAACACGCTGCCCAGCACGTCCAAATCCGACGGGTCTCCATTGGCATGACGACCCTCAATGTTGAGTTCCCCACTCTTGATATACACGTCTTGAGTGACGTACAGGTCGCCGCCATCCAGCACCTCGACCGAGCCAAACCAGGTCTGCCCGACAAACAAGCTACCCAACAGCGCCCACATCGAGGGCTGGCTAGTGTTGGCGCTGATGCTGTTCACAATCACGTTTGAATCCTCGCTGAGGGCGCCCCAGCTCACATAGGCATCGTTCGAGTTGACGCGGCCGCCGTACTGGATGGTCAATGTGCCGCTGACGCCATAGCCCACGGCGATGTTGCCGGTGTCCCACAGCGACCCATCGCCGCCCACGTCGGCCACGCCCGTGCCTGTGGCGAGCAAACCGCCGAGGCGCGCTTCCGCGCTGGCCAAATACCCGCCGGCCGTCACGAACAGTTCGCCCGCGCCTTCATCGCCAATGCTCAGGCGGCCCGAACCGGTCAGGCTGGCGCCGTTGCCCAACACCTGCAAACGGGCCAGGGGCGGGTTATTGGGGTTGGCGGGAGGCTCGCCGCCGACGATGGCGTGGGAAAAAGTCGCCGCGCCAGAGTTGACGGCCGCCGTCCCGCCTGCGTCCACCTCCAAAGAAGGCTCTTCCGGTGAGTCGTAGACCAGATTCAGGTCCATGTTGTTGAAATAGATAAAGTTTGTGGAAGAGATCACCATGCGGTCAATCGATAAACTGTTTGGAGATAAGAACAGGGTGCTGGCGTCCACGGTGTACTGCCCGCTCAGGGCAAAGATGACCGTGTCGCCGTCGCCGGGGTCGCCCTGCGGGTCCCAGTTAGAGGATAGATGCCACGCGCCGCCGCTGGGGTTGATCCAGTGGTAGGCCTGCGGGGTGAGCAGGAAGGCGCGCGTCTGGCCGTTGATGGCGCCAAAACCGACAATCTTGCCTTTGTTGTTGATGGCGCGCGCTTCTTGTAGCACCCAACCCGAATTGGCAGGAATCATGGTGTTGAGGTCCTGCATCTGGCCGTTCGCCCAGACGAAGGCATGCGAGGTTTGCCCGGTTTGCAACACGCCGACCACCTGCCCTTTGTCGTTGATATCGTAGGCAATGCTGTTGGTAAACGTCAGCGCGCCCAGGTCTTGCATCCCGCCATCCCACAAAAAGGCATGAAACGTAGTGCCACCGGCCAATCGAGCAAGACCAACCGCCTGTCCATTTTCGTTGATTGCCCACGCCTCGCTGAGATCACCCCCCAGGGTGCCCAAATCCTGCATCGAGCCGTTCTGCCATAAATAGGCGTGAAACTCCACCGAGGCGTTGTACGAGCCGCCAACCACTTGCCCGGCGTCGTTGAGGCCATAAGCGGCGCTGATAGCGGGCCATAACGGGTCCAGGTCGCCCAAATCCACCATCCCGCCGCTGCCCCACAGGACGGCATGAGTGACATATTGATCCGGTACGCAGCAGGCTGACCCCACCGCTTGTCCAGAGTCGTTGATGTCGAAGGCGTAGCTGTCCGGACCGCCCAGCGTGCCCAGGTCCTGCATCCCGCTCCCGTTTTGCCACAAAAAGGCGTGGGTATCAAACTCTTCGCCGACGTACGATCCCCCGACCACCTGTCCGGCATCGTTGATATCATAAGCCCAGCTACCATACGCACCCAGCGCGCCCAGATTCGTCATCGTCCCGTCATCCCACAAAAAGGCGTACATATACGAGCCGGATTGTGATGCGCCAACGATCTGACCCTCTTCGTTAATCCCGTAACCTTTCGTCGTAGTTCCCCCCAGCGTGCCCAGGTCGGTGATGGTGTAGGGGGGCTGGGCAGACGGGCTGGCCTGGCGCGCCGGCTGCGCGTTGGCCGCCAGGGCGGACGGTTCACGCCGCGCTGCGCCAGGCAGGGCGAGCAGAGCCACAATCAGCAGGATTTGGAACAGATAGCGTTTCATTTCTCAGGAATTCCCTTCTTTATCCCGTCGAGGGCTGCGTCTTTAACGCAGCACCAGCGGCAGAAACAGATTGTAGATAAAAGTACGGCTGAATTGGGTTGCGGCTGTGTTGCCGTTGCCCGCCGAATCGGACGCCGCGGCGGCGGCAATATCGGCGGTGACGAGACCGGGCGCGCTGGGCGTCAAGTCGAAGGTGTAGGTATCGCCGTCCACAGCCACAAAGTTGCTGACCGCGCCGTTGCCGGGGAGGATGTCACTCGCGTTAAAGCCCGTGACCGTTTCGCTAAACTGCGCCGTCACGGGAATAGGCGAGGCGTCGGTTGGGTCGGGCGCGGGTGAAGTCAGCGTAACCGTTGGGGCGGTCTTGTCAATATCGTACGCTTGGCCGCCGGTGTAGGGCAGGCCGCTGAGCGCATTTCCGGCCAGGTCGCGGATGGGGGGGATGACAACGTTGATATCCAGGCGCAGAGCGCCGCTTCCCGAGCCGGTGTTGATCGTCACGGTGCGGGTCGCACCCGAACCACTTACGCCGGCGACGAACGCGCCGCTGATGGCGCCGGTGGTGGTCAGGGCGAAGTGACCGGTTTGCTCCCCTTGAATCGATTCAGAGAAGGTAACGGCATAGTCCACGCTGCCGGCGGCGATCGGGTTCGGGCCGGCCCGCGTGATCGAGACGACCGTTGGGGCGGTCTTGTCCACCGTGTAGGTGGGGCCGTCCAGGTAAGGTACGTCAGTGATCAGGTTGTCTGCCACGTCATAGATATCCGCCCAGCCCATCACCCGCAGGTGGATCGTGCCGTCGCCCGTTCCGGTGTTGACGGTTACCGTAGATATGCTTCCAGAAGTAACCACGCTAGAAATCGAAACGAATGAAAGGCCGGTGGTGGAAAGCCCAAAATCGTCGATCATCACCCCAGTGACCGGCTCGGAGAAATGCACCTGATAGTCCACGCTGGCGTCGTTGGTGGGATTCGAGTCCAGGAAACTGATGTTGAGAACGGTCGGCGCTTCGAGATCGACTTTGGCAACCAGCCCGTCAGACAAGGCGGTGTAAGCCCGCACAGGGCTGCCCCAGGTTGCGCCGTTGTAACCGGCCACGTATGGGTTTCGGCTGCTGTCCACGGCAATACCATTGCCGCAATCCGTTGCGCTCCCGCCCAGAAAGGTTATTGCGATGCGTGCGCCGGAAGAGTTCAGCTTGGCGGCATAGGCGTCGCCTCCGCCAGTGTATGCCCGTAGCGGACTGCCCCAGGCGGCATCGCTGAAACCTGTCACGTATAAATTTCCGCTTCCATCCATGGCAAGATCGTAGCCCGTGTCACCTCCACTGCCTCCGAGGAAGGTGTTCCAGGTCAGTGTTCCGGTGGAACCCAGCCTGGCAACGTAGGCATCTGTACTGGCAGTATAAGCCCACAACGGGCTGCCCCAGGTTGCGCTGCTGTCGCCTGCCACGAAAATTTCCGAGACGCTCCGCGCTTCAATTCCGTGACCGTGATCGTTCCCGCTGTCGCCAAGAAAGGTGTTCCAGGTCAGCGCGCCAGTCGCATCCAACAGAACAACAAAGGCATCTTCGGCGGCAGTATAGGCCCGCACCGGACTGCCCCAGGTTGCGGCGCTGTAACCCGTCACGTAGATCGCATCGGTACTCAAGGCGGTAATATCTTCCCCGTAGTCGGAGCCAGTTCCACCGAGGAAGGTGTTCCAGATCAACACGAGGGTGGAGCTCAGTTTGGCGGCGTAGGCGTCATTGCCGGATGAGTAAGCCCGCTGGGGAATGCCCCAGGTGGCATTGCTGCTGCCCGTCACATAGAGATTGCCATAAGTATCCTTCGATATGCTGTCGCTATAATCATTTCCGCCTGCACCCAAGAAGGTATTCCAGACCAGAGCGCCGGTGGAACTGACTTTGGCGACAAAGGTATCCACGCCTCCAGTGTATGCGCGCACGGGACTACCCCAAGCGGCGTGACTATCTCCGATGACATAAACCTCCCCGCCGACTTCCACAATCGCCTCGCCATAATCGTTGTTGCTCGATCCCAAAAAGGTACTCCAGACCAGCGCGCCGTTCGAATCTAGTTTGGCGACGAAAACATCAGAGAGGCCGGAATAACTCCGCACGGGACTACCCCAGGCAGCGCTGCTGTTTCCAACCACATAGGAATTCCCGCTGCCGTCCACGGCGATGCCCTCCCCGCTGTCATATCCACTCCCCCCAAGGAAAGTATTCCAAACCAGCGAGGGGTCAATGACGAGGGCGTAATGCGGGTCGTAAGCGCCGAGGGCGAAACCCACTTCATGCCCACGCACTCGGAAGGACGCCTCCACCGGGACGTGCTTTCCCTCGATGTCCTGCCAGGCGATGGGCGCGCTCTCGGTGAACGCGCCGTTTTCAAAGGCGATGGTCAACCCGCCGTTTTCATTTAGAGTGATGGGCGCGTTGTAGCGCAGGCGGATGGCCTTGACGTTCGCGCCGGGCGCGAGGGTAAAAGTCGTGGCATAGATGCTGTCGGTCGCGGCTTCATAGACGAGTGTAACGCCCTTCCACAGGTCCACGTAGGCGACGCGGTTGAGGGGCGCGGCGGCGCCGTCTGGATGCGGCTGGACGTTGTTCGCGCCCACAAAGTCCACGCGCAGGGCGTGACTGCCGGCGGCGGCGTACACGCCTTGGGCGCTGAAACCGAGGATGTGATTGCCCGACGCAAATTGGAGCAGGGACGGGGCCTCACCGGCTGGTTGTGGCGCAGCCGGCCTCGCGCGGGCGGCGCCAGGTGGGAACAGGAATGTTGCAATCAGTATGATTGGAAGCAGATATCGTTTCATTTTGCAATAATCTCCTCTATTTCACGATGTACGGCAGATACACTCTGAAACCACTAGAACGCTCGAACGCGCCAATGTCACAAGTGGCTGTACCGTTGCCGTCACCATCGGTGGGGCGCGTGACGCCGTTTTGCGACGTGTTGTTCACCGGCGCGGCGGCGCAGACGGCATTGTTCCCCGCATCAATCGCCGGACTGCCCGGGTTGAGCGGCAAGTAGGCCGGGCTGCCGGTCAATGCGCCCAGCAATGGATTGGCGCTGCTCATCGAACCGTTGGCATAACCCCAACCGCACGTTGCGCCGTCGTCAAGGTTATGACCGCCGTTGGTGATGGCGCCGACACAATTCCCGCCTGACTCGTGACCGGCAACGATGGTGTTAAAAAGTGTCACGCTGCCTCCGCCTCCGGCAGAGTTGTAAACGCCGCCGCCGCCGCCCGCGGGACTGTTGCTCGCCCCGCCGACGCGGTCCGGCTCGGGGACGGCGCCAAAGATGGTGCTGTTGATAACGGCTAGTGTGCCGCCGTCGGTGTAGATGTCATCGCCGTTGCTCGCGTCGTTGTCAGAGAAGGTGCTGCTGGCAATCGTCACGTCGAATTGAGTAAAGATGCCGCCGCCGGTGGACGCGCTGTTGTCGAAGAAGGCGCTGTGGGTGATGGTGATGGCGCCGCCGCCGTCGTAAATGCCGCCGCCGGTCCACGCACTGTTGCCGGAGAAGGTGCTTGTCGTAACGGTGATGGCGCCGCCGCCGCCGTAAATGCCGCCGCCGCTGTCCGCATTGTTGGTGGAGAAGGCGCTGTTGGTAATCGTCAACGTGCCCGAACTGAAGATGGCGCCGCCGTCAGCGCCCGAGTTGTTGGCAGAGAAGGTGCTGTCGGCGACCGTCAGCTTGCCCGAGCTGGAGATGCCGCCAGCGTCGCCGCCCGCGTTGTTGCTAGAGAAAGTGCTGTCGGCGACCGTCAGCTTGCCCGAGCTGGAGATGCCGCCAGCGTCGCCGCCTGCGTTGTTGTCTGAGAAGGTGCTGTTGGCGACCGTTAGCGTGCCCGAGCTAAAGATGCCGCCAGCATCGGCGCCCGAGTTGTTGTCAGAGATGGCACTGTCCGTAATCGCCAGCGCGCCGCCGTCATTGTGAATGCCGCCGCCGCTGCCGTTTCCGTGGGTAATGGTGACGCCGGAGAGGTTTACCGTAAATGCTCCGGTGACGTGCAAGACGCGATCCGCCCAGTTACCGTCAATGATGGTGGCGGCTGCGCCCGCGCCATCGAGCGTGATATTGCTGGTGAGGTCCAAATCGCCGGTTGCCGCTGCGTCCTCGTCCGCGCCGGCAAGCGTCAGTGTGTACGTCCCGGTGGGCAATATGATGGTGTCGTCGCCAGCCAGTGCATTCGCTTCTTGAATCGCGGCGCGCAGCGTACATACGTCGCCAGCCGTGGCGCACACGCCGTCGCTTGGCGCGGCATCCACCGCGTCTGTCGTGCTGTTGACGGTGAACGCGGCGAGCGGTCCCAGCCTCGACACGTCTCCCGCTCCTCTCGGCTCTGGTGCCTGAGCATGGGCGCTGCTGACCAGCAGGGCCAACGACACCCACATCCCAACCAAATTGCTCAGACGATGGAAAAATGTGTTCTGAAATTACGGTATAGTGAGTTGCTTCCACTCCAGAAAACGCCATAATCGTTGTTCAAGCCAAATCGCGATTGTCGTGATGCAGAATACTCCAACGTAGTCAAGATGAGACGACAACTTGCACAGGGGA
>DAOTXN010000173.1:0-50943 GCA_034435435.1 Anaerolineae bacterium
CGCCGGATGTATCCGGCGTATTCCACGTCCGGCCCAAGAATAAATACGGCGTTTGAGGTTCAAGCCAACCCATGCTATACTCCCGGTCCGTCGAATACAGCCTACGGATACGATTGCAGCCTGGTTTAACCGACTTGGAACGTGATCGCGTGTGTGATGAAGAGCGACTGCTGGATGGCGCTCGCCGGCTTGACCCGAACGCCCTGGCCCGCATTCACGACTGTTTCTACGAACAGATCTTTCGTTATACGCGCTACCGAACCGGCGATCAGCAAGTCGCCGAAGACGCGGCGGGTGAAGTGTTTTTGCGCCTGCTGAACGCGCTCCAAAAAGGCGCCGCCCCGCGCCAGTCCTTGCGCGGCTGGCTTTTCAGCACAGCCAGCCACATCGTGAACGATCACTTTCGCCGGCGTTATCGGGCCGTAGACGAAGACCTGGAGAATCATGAGGCCGCGCCGGACGGCATCGAAGCTGACCCGGAACAGCAGTTTTTACTCAACCTGTCTCACGAGCGGCTCCGGGCGGCCTTGACCCGTCTCACACCCGAACAGCAGCACGTGGTGACGCTGCGCTTTGGACAGGGTCTCTCGCACCAGGAGGTCGCACACATCGTGGGCAAGAGTGAAGGGGCCGTAAAATTGTTACAATTTCGCGCCTTGCAGACGTTGCGTCGTCTGCTGGAGCCAACGCCGGTTTAGGTCGGGCAAGATGAGCAACGCACAAGAACAACTCGTGACAATTCTGGACGAATGTCTGGCGGCCATGGGGGCCGGAGAGAGCGTAGAAAACTGCCTGACCCGCTATCCCGACTATGCCGGGCAACTGGGGCCCTTGCTGCGAATCGCCGTGGCCCTGGAGCAACTGCCCCAGCCGGGGCCGTCGCTATCCACGGCGGCCACCGCCAAGGCCCGTTTTTTGAACGCCGCCGAACAGCGCCGCGCCACTGCCGCTACGAGCCTGTGGGACCGCCTGAAGCGTCGTCTTGTGATGCCCACTTTACCTGCGCCCGTGCGCGCGCTGGCGACGGTCGGCGCGACCATCGCCCTGGTGGTGCTTATCGGCGGGGGGGTCATTTATGCCTCTAGCGGCAGCCTGCCGGGCGATCCGCTATACGGTTTCAAGCTGCTGGGAGAAGACATCCGCCTGGCCCTTACCTTTAGTCACGACGGCCGCATTCGTATGGAAGAAACCTTCACCGAACACCGCCGCGACGAAGTGCGCCAGCTCCTGGCCAAAGGCCGCCAGGAAAGCGTGGCCTTTGGCGGGCTACTGCGCTCGCGCAGCAACGGCGACTGGCTCGTCGAAGACATCCCGGTCACCATTTCCACAGACACCCGCCTGCAAGCGGACCCGGCTCTGCGCACCTTTGTCGCAATACACGGCGTCACCCTGCCCAGCGGCACAGTGCTGGCCGCGCTGGTGGAAATAGAAGGCGCTGAAATTATCGGCCTGGTCGAGAACATAGCTCCCCACCGCTGGCATGTGGCGGGGCTGCCGATCCAGGTAGACGAAAGGACGCACATTGAAGCAGGATTGCGCGTCGGAGACTGTGTAGAGGCGCACGCGCGCCGCTTCGACGACGACACGCTGCTGGCGATGGAAATCGAGCGCACTGACCTGTGCCACGACGCGGGCGTAGTCGACCAGCCGACGCCCACGCCGACCACGCCCCCTACCGCGACGCCCTCTTCCACAGCCACGGCCAGCCCGACGGCGACCGCAAGCGCCACCCCAACGCCCACCCCGAGTGGAAAACCATCGCCCGCTCCAACGGCGACTTTGCCCCCCCGCTCTACCGAAACGCCATCCCTCACCCCGACGGCCACGCCTATGCCATTCCCTACGCTCACTTCCACCCCCACGCCACAACCGACCCAGATGGACGACGAACCCACTCCTACCGTGACGCCCCAGCCGACCGAGGAAGAAGATGACGACGCCACTCCTACCGGGACACCTCACCCAAGCGACGACGATGGCGACGACGAAACCGCGACACCCGAGCCGACCGACGATGACGATGATGGTGATGAGACCACTACGCCCAAGCCGACCGAGGAGGAGGAAGGCGACTCATAGTAGCAACGTTTCTGAAACGGCCAAAACCGTTACGACAAACCCACATCCTTGCCTGATACTGGACATGTGTCCAGTACAAGAATCCCCCGTGTGTCCGATGTCACCGGGGGATTTCTGTTCTATACTGCCTTTGACGTGGAATTTCTGGGAAAGGACGCCTGGCTTTTGAGCGCGTCGCGCAAACCGCGCTCGTATGGAGGAAAGGATAAAATGGACACGTATATGGAACAGGAAAAGAAAGGTTTGCTGGAACCCGTTCTCACCTTTGTCATTGTCGTTCTGGCCTTGATGTATGGGGCCGTGGCGGCTGTCAGCGGCGACCCTTTGTGGTTTCTGGGCGGCACATCCATGCCCGATCCGCAGCGCATCGTCATTCGCGTGGACGGCGTGGAAACCGTGCTGACCAAAAACTCGCCCGGCTACGCGATGATGACTCAAGCCACACGCAAAGCGCTGTCGTCCTTTGCCAGCACCGCGCCCGACCCCCTGGGATTGAGCGCCGAAACCATCGCAGAATGGCAACATCGCTTCACGGTGCTCGAGCTGTATTATCCCAAGCCGGTGGACTTTCGTCTGCCCTTTGAGGACGGCGATCCCACAGCCCTGCTCATCCCCATCGAAGGTCGGCACGCCGGACACAACTATGTCTTTCGCGGCAAAGATGGCGCGTGGTGGTCCAGACCACTCAAAATGAGCGATACGACGCCCATTTTCGACACCATGCGGGCCTTGGGGTACATCGACTGAAGAAGATGAACCACGCATGACACGGATGACACGGATGGAAAAGAAATCCGTGAAATCTGTGTCATCCGTGGTTGGGTTCCGGCTTGTTCGGGTTAGGGGCCACTGATGAACATTGCTGGGGCGCCTTTAGACCGGGCCGCTCAACGCCTGGGCGATCATGCGTGTCAATTGCTCCAGGTCCGGCGGCTTGATGACCCAGCCTTTCAACCCCAGCTCGCGCAGACCCTCCAGCTCGCCGCCCATCAAATGGCCGGTCAGCAGCAGCATGGGCGCCGGGAACTGCATCTCGCGCAAAGCGTGAAACAAGGCCACGCCCCCCATGACGGGCATCACCACGTCGCTGATGATCAGCGCAATACCTGGCTCGCGTTCTACTATTTCCAGCGCCTCGCGCCCATTGGCGGCTGTGAGGGGGCGGTAATTGAACACCTCCAGTGTGTCTGCCAACGCCTCGCGCGCGGTCAAGTCATCCTCCACCACCAGGACCAGCTCACCCTGCCCCTGCACGAACTCTTGCCCATTGCCCATGCTCTCTTTATCCGGCAGGCCCGAAATTACAGGCAGGTAGATCGTAAAAGTCGTCCCCTGGCCCAGCAGCGTGTGAACCCCGATCTCTCCCCCGTGCTGTTTCACGATGCCGTAGACCTGGGCCAACCCCAAGCCTGTGCCGTGGCCGACCGGCTTGGTGGTAAAGAACGGCTCAAAGATGTGCGGCAAGACATCGGCCGGAATACCGACGCCGGTGTCCGCCACCGTGAGACGCACCCACTCGCCGGGCGTCAGCTCGGGCAGGGGCGGCTTGTCGTCGGCTGCAAAGCGGACGAGCGCCAGGCCGAAGCGCAGATGGCCGCCCTCTTTGGGGAGCAGCGCATCTCTGGCATTGAGCGCCAGGTTCATGATCACCTGTTGCATGCGGGTCAGGTCCGCGTGGACCATGAACGTTTCGCCCGCCGCGACCGGGGCCAGCTCGATCTGGATATTCTCCGGCAGGGTGCGCTGCAGCAGCTTGATCTGCTCTTTCAGCAGAGGCAACAGGTCCAGCGGTCGCCGCTCGATTACGGCGCGCCGGCTGAAATCCAGAATTTGCTGGATCAGCTCGCTGGCCCGCTTGGCCTGTTGTGAAACGATGGTGAGCCGGTCGCGGCTTTTGGGTGTGAGGTCCGGCGAGGCGCTCAGGGCGATCTGGGTATACAGGACAATCACGGCCATGATGTTGTTAAAGTCGTGGGCGATGCCGGCGGCCAGTTGGCCCACCGCCGCCAAACGCTCTTGCTGCTGGACGCGCTGCTGAATTTCGCGCTCGCGGGTGACGTCGCGGATGACCACGACCCAGCCCTCGCTATACGCCGCCGCCGGCGCGTCGGCAGCCGGGTCAGCCTGGATGGGCCGCGCCAGCGCCTCAAAGTAGCTTCCACCCTCTGCCACCTGATGCCACAACCCTTTTGGGGGCGAGGTGAGCAATTCATCCAGTGGTCGATCTCCCAGGCGGGTGAGCACGTCGCCCACCCGGGCGGCGGCCAGCGCCGCCAGGTGCTGCTGCCCCGCCGGGTTGGTCCGAATGACGCGACCGGCGGCGTCCAGCAAGACGACCCCTTCGGGCACGGTGTCGATGATCTGTTGCACGCGCCGGGCCTGCTCTTGAATGCGCTCTAGCAGGCGCTCGCGCTCTGCTTCGGCCTGTTTGCGCTCGGTGATGTCGTGGCCGACGCCCAAAATACCCATGGGCTGGCCTGCGTTGTCCCGCAGCAGGGCCAGCGTGCTCTCGCTCCAAAAGGTCGTGCCGTCCTTGCGATAGAATTCCAGCTCGAGCCGGCGCGAGATGGGCAGATCGGGCTGGGCCAGGTTTTCGGGCGTCAGGGCTTCGGCGAGCGCCTGCATAGCCGCCGGCAGCGATGCAGGGGTCAGGTGGCGCTCCAGGGGCAAGGCGTTCAGCTCTTCCAGCGTGTAGCCGCGCAGCCGCTCCACCGAAGGACTGATGTACACCGTGCGCAGGTTCATGTCCATCAGCCACACCGTATCGGCCATGTTGTCGGTGATCAGGCGATAACGTTCCTCACTCTCGCGCAGGGCCCGGGCGGCAGCTTCGTTCTTCTGGCGGATTTGTCGCTTGTCAAAAGCTTCTCTGACCGCAAACGGCAGCCGGGTGATGTGCTCTTTGATCACATAATCGGCCGCTCCGGCCTTCATGCACGCGACGGCGGTGTCCTCGTTCATCGAGCCGGTGAGAATAATCACCGGCAGGGTCGCGTCGTGCGCCAGTGAGAGCGTTAGCGCCTGCATGCCGTCGAACGCGGGCAGCGCGTAATCCGAGATGATCAGGTCCGGCTGGAATTCTTCCAGCGCCTGCAGAAAGGTCTCTTTTGTTTCCACCCGCGTGGACGTAAAGGCCAGCCCTTCTTTTTCAAGTGCTCGCTCGGCCAGCTCAACGTCTGATGGGAGGTCTTCGACGAATAATATGCGCATGGTTTTTCTCTCCATCGTCTGCCAGTGTGTCGTTTATCGCACCGGCGGCTGGTTCAACAGCAGCCAGTATAAACCCAGATCGCGCACGGCCTGCATAAATTTGTCAAAATCAACCGGTTTGACGATATAGCTGTTGACGCCCAGTTGGTAACTCTCGACGATGTCTTTTTCTTCGCGCGACGACGTGAGGGCCACGACCGGAATGACCCGCGTGCGCGAGTCGCGCTTGACCTGCCGCAGCACCTCCATGCCATCCACCTTGGGCAGTTTGAGATCCAGTAGAATGACTCTGGGGCCGTTTTCGACCTTGCGCTGACTGAACGCGCCGCGGGCAAAAACAAAGTCGAGCGCCTGCTCACCGTCTTTGACCCACGTGACGTTGTTGGCCAGGTGGTTTTTCTTTAACGCTCTCAGGGCCAGCTCGGCGTCGGCCGGATTGTCTTCGACCAACAGAATTTCGACCTCATTCATGGGGTGCATCACCGACCTCCTTTTTGGGTAGTGAAAAATAAAAAGTCGCGCCGCGGCCCACCTGGCCTTCGGCCCACACCTGCCCGCCGTGGCGATGGACGATGCGCTGCACGATGGCCAGCCCCACGCCAGTCCCTTCGAACTCTTCCGCGCTGTGCAGGCGCTGAAAGACTCCAAACAGCTTGTCAGAGTAGGCGGGATTAAAACCGACGCCGCTATCTTGCACGTAATACACGTTCATATCGGCCTGGGTATAGCCGCCGACTTGAATATTGCGTATCTCTTGCGGCAATGTGTACTTGACGGCGTTGGACAACAAATTGGCCCACACCTGGCGCAACAGTGTGGGGTCGCCATGGGCGGCGGGCAAGGGCTGCACGACCAGCGTGAATTTCTGTTGCACCTCTGCCAAAGCCACTTCGTGAAACATGGAATGGGCCAGCGTGGTCATATCGACGGCCGCAAGTTTCAGCTCCGCGCGCGTCACGCGCGACAGGGCCAGAATATCGGTGATGAGCTGGTCCATCTTTTTCGTATTGCTGCGCACCACGTTAAACAAGCGCATGCCCTCGGCGTCGAGGACGCCGGCATAGTCTTCCAGCAGAATCTGCGCAAAGCCGTCAATGGCGCGTAGCGGCGCGCGCAGGTCGTGGGAAACGGAATAGGCAAACGCCTCCAGTTCCTGGTTGGCGGCTTTCAGTTGGGCGGTGCGCTCTACAACGCGCTGTTCCAGCTCGACGTTCAGCCGGCGGATTTCATCTTCTGCCCGCTCGCGCTGCAACCGGGCGCTCAGAAGGGGGGCGACATGGCTGGCGATGACCTCCAACGTTCGCATGTCCGCCTCTGTGTAATCCGTCTCCTTGTTGGCCACTTGGAAGAGGCCGATGGCCTCCCCTCGGAACAGAATGGGCAAGCTGATGTGTCGCGTAATGTTGACATGACCCTCGGGTGTCTGGGTCGAGACCTCGTTGCTATAGTTCGCCTTTTTCTCCCGAATGGCCCGTGGCCAACTGCTGTCTCCCCAAATCTCCCGTGGAAATCGTATCGTCTTATCGCGAACCTGGCAGTTGTCCCACACCTGCCGGGTCATAGTCGGCACCACCAGCGCGCCGGCTCTGTCCAGGTATCCGAAAACCCCGAACGGGCTGTGCATCGCATCCAAGATGACCCTCAACACCTCGTTAAACATCTCATCGTCGGGAACTGTGAGGATGAGGGCGGCGATGCGGGCTTGGATGGCTAGGGACTCCTCGGCCTGCTTGCGTTCGGTGATGTCGCGGTTAGAGGCGCGCTGTCCCAGGTTGGCGCCGTCGGGGCGGCGAATGATCCGGCAAGTATGCGCGATCCAGCGCAGTTGCCCGTCCCGCCGCAGGATGCGAAAATCCACCTGGTGCACACTGTCTCGCTGGTCACGAGACTTTGCGCTGACCTGGTGTAGCTCTAATGTTTGCCTGTCCTCGGGCGCCACAATGGCTTCCAGCAGGTCCGGGTTCTCGACGAATTCTTCAGCCCGGTAACCGGTTATGCGCTCGCACGAAGGGGACATATACAGGATCTTGCCATCTGGCGCGCGCCAGTATTCCCAATCATACGTATAATCAGCCACCGTGCGGTAGCGTTCCTCACTCTCGTGCAGCGCCTCCTCGGCCGCTCTTTGGTCTTCCACCACGCTGAGCAGCGTCCGGCGCGATTGTTCAGTCTCGGCCAGCAGACGTTGCAGTTCAGCGTGGGCGGCGCGGAGCTGTTCCTCGGCCTCTTTGCGCGCGGTGATGTCTTCGGCCACGCCCTCGATCCAGCCTTTGTCGGGGTAGATTTTAGCCGAATACTGCGCCCAAAAGATCGAGCCGTCTTTGCGGTAGAAACGGGCCTCGAAATTTTGCACCGTCCCGTTGGCCTGAATCTCGCGCAGCATCCGTTCGCGCGTGCCCGGGTCCACATAGTTGTGCGAGGTCACGTATTCGGCGATGAATTCCTCGCGGCTGTCATAGCCGAACATGCGGGCCAGTTGCGCGTTGCTTTCGAGGATCTTGCCGTCGGAAATCCGCGTCCTGAACAGGCCCACCTGGGCGTTTTGGAACAGGTTGCGGTAGGTTTCCTCGCTTTCACGGATTTTCTCTTCGGCCTGCTTGCGCTCGGTGATGTCGCTGGCAATGTGCACCGCGCCGATCAGGATGCCGTTCTCGTCCAGAAGCGGGTCCGCCGTGACCTCGAGCCAGCGCTCGCCGATCTGCATCTCAAAGCTTTCCCGCTGCCGGCTGACGCGCATCAGGCAAAAGGGGCAGCCGGAAATCGGTTCGGCGGTGTGGTGGGCGATGTCAAAACAGCGCCGGCCGGGCATCTCGGCCAGCGGACAGCCAAATACCTCTTCCGCCGCCTGGTTGGCGCGCAGGATGCGCTGGTCGGCGTCGAGCACCCAGATGGCGTCTTGCACCGTGTCGAAGGTGGTTTGCCATTCGCGGGCCAGCCGCTCGTTCTCCTCGACCAGCGATTTCAAGCGGATGCGCAGCGGCCCGGCCTCCCCGACCAGGATGTCTATCTCGCCGCGGCGCAGCGCCTCCAGGGTGGCCTCGGCCTGGGCAAGCCGCGCCTGCAATTCGGCGTAGGTAGGCTTTTTCTTGCTCAAGGTGGGCCTCCTTTCCTTCTAGACCCTAAAGGTCTTGAAGACCTTTAGGGTCTCCGGGCCGCTCAGCGAGCCGACGATGACGCGGCGGGGCGGCGGCGACTCGATGATCAGCGTAGGCACGACGATCACGTGCTGGTCAATGGCCGCCTGATAGTCCTCAAAGACGTCTACCACCTGAAGTTCATAGCGCCCGCGCAAATACTCGTCGCACAACCGCTCCAGCGCCGCCTGAGCCTGGAGCGAATTCGGCTCGTCGCCGGCCACAAAGAGCCGCAACCGATAGAACGGCATGTTCTCGGCCGGGCCGTTCGGCGCAGATGGGAGTGTTTTCGCTTCCATCGCTCATTCCTCTTTCCCGCCGTCTTCCGGCGCGAGGTGCGGCCTGGGGGGAACATCTACGCCCGTCATCGCGGCGCGGCGCGCGACGCCCTGGGCAGCCTGCGCCTGGATGAGGCGCAGGCGTTCGAGTTCCAGTTCTTTCACCTTGATTTCAAAGGCCAGCCGCTGGGCTTCGAGCCGGTCTTTTTCCTCCTGGCGCTGGCGGGCCGCGCCGGTGAGCACATCGCCCTCGCCCAGGTAAACGTCCACCACCTGAAAGCCGTCGTCGGTGAGGCGGAATTCGCACTTTTGGTTGGAATGTCTGCCGCCGCGCGACTTGAGGATTTGAAAGACGCGGTTGGTCTCGCCGAGACTGAACTGGTAATTGAGCAAGATCGCCGTGTCCACCATCGAAGAAATCTCGTTGCCGGAGATTTCCATGTAGCTGGTGGCGCCGCTGAGCTGGTTGAGCAGCAGGATGGTGAGGCCCCGCTCCTTGCAGGCGTTGAGCAGGCGCATCAGATACTCAAAGGCCGCCCGTTGGCCGCCCATGCGGCGGCAGGCCGAGATGGCGTCCACCACCACGTGGTCGGGGCGGAACGCCTCGATGCCTTCCAGGGCGGCAAAGTAGTGCTCTTCGACGCCCAGGGACTCGGGGAAAGCGGTTAAAAAGGCCAGCCGGCCCGCTGCAAGGTGCGGCTGCAAGACGACGCCGGCGCTCGACACGTTGTGGATCATGGCCGCCTCGGATTCCTCAAAGCCGATGTACAGCGCCCGCTCGCCGCGCTGGCAGGCGGCGGCGACAAAGGTGGCGGCCAGCGTGGTCTTGCCCGCGCCGGGCAGCCCGGCCAGCAGGATGCACGCGCCCTGCCGGTAGCCGCCGTCCAAAAGCTCGTCCAGGCGCGCGTTGCCGGTGGAGATTTTTTCGCCCAGCGGCTTGTGGCGCAGGCCCACCGAAGAGATGGGCGCCGCCTGCAGGCCGGTGGGGGTGATCACGTAAGGGTATTCGTTGCGACCAAAACCGGAGCCGCGGTATTTGATCACCCGCAGCCGCCGCGTGGCGACCTGCTCGGTCACCCGCGCGTCCAACGCCAGGATGCAGTCGCCCATGGACTCGAAAAAGTCTTCGTAGGGCGAGTCGCCGCCGCCGCTGGACGGGCGGACGGTCAGGATGGCCGCCAGGCCGGCCGCTTGCAGCCAGTCGTTGAGGGCGTGCAGCTCGTTGCGCACCTGTTGGGGTGTGTCGAACAGGCGCAAGATGACATCCAGCGCGTCAATCACGATGCGCCGGGCGCCCATCTCGCGGCGCTTGCCGGCGACTATGGCCAACAGCCCTTTGAGGCTGAAATCGCCGCTCAACAGCGTTTCCGGCTTGATGCGCCCATCGAGCAGGAACAGGTGGTTGTCCCGCTCCAGCGCGGGCAGATCCCAGCCCAGGGTGGCGGCGTTTTGGCGGATCTGTTCGACCGACTCTTCAAAGCCGACGAAAATGCCCGGCTCGCCGTGCAGCGCGCCGTGGTAGAGAAACTCTAACCCCAGCAGCGTTTTGCCGGAGCCGGCCCCGCCGCTGACGACGGTGGTGCGGCCGCGCGGCAGCCCGCCCTCCAGGATATCGTCCAGCCCGGGGATGTGGGTGGGCGCTTTTTCCAGCGGGCGGGGGATAAAGGTTGGGTTGGTTGTGTTCATCGGTTTTCTCCTTTCTTTGGAGGAGACCCTAAAGGTCTTCAAGACCTTTAGGGTCTCCTTGTTCTTCTGCGCTCGGATAACGGATCGGCTCACCCAACCGACGCAGCAATTCGTTCACCTCGTGCTTGAGTTCCAGGACGCGTCCCTCTCGGCTCAGGGTGACGGCGTGCCAGCGGCGCAGCTCGTCGAGCTGCTCGGCCAGTTTCTGCTCGACCTGCTTGCGCGCGGTAATATCCTGGGCCATGGTGAGCAGATAGCGTTCACCCGCCAGCTCGATCAAGTCCGCCGACATCAGCACATCGCCGATCTCGCCCGACTTGCGGCGGACCTGCACTTCGTCACGCGCTGTGCCTTGCGTGCGCAAGGTTTCGATCAACCGCTGTCGTTGTTCGGGGTTGATCCAGAGATTCAGTTCAAGCGGAGTATGCCCCATAGCCTCCGCGCGCGTATAACCGGTCATGGCCTGCCAGGCTGCGTTGACATCCACGAATTGATGGTCGGCAAGCCGGGTTATGGCAATCGCCACCGGGCTGGCGTGAAAGATGGCCGAAAAACGCGCCTCGCTTTCGCGCAGCGCTTCTTCCGCCTGCCGGTGTTCGTCTTCCAGCCGTTTTTTTTCCAGCGCGGCATGGATGGTATGCGGCAGGCGCTGGATGTGTTGCGGGGTCTTGATGACATAATCGGCTGCGCCGCGCTTGATGGCCTCGGCGGCCACCTCTTCGGAGCCGGTGCCGGTCACGATAATCACGGGCAGAGGCGAGTCTGTGGCGCGAACCGCTTCGAGGACCTGCAGCCCTTCAAAGCCGAGGATGTTAAAGTCGCTCAGGACGAGGTCAAAACCGCCTTGAGCGAGAGCAGTTTCAAAGTCTGCGCGCGAAGCGGCCTCGACAAGTTCAAAGCCGCCATATTCTTTCTCCAACGCATCTCGCACCAGTTCGCGGTCAAGGGGGTAATCATCTACATAAAGGATGCGCACCGACTTGCTCATGCTTCATTCTCCGGCGGCGCGATATTCAACGACAGCCAGTAGCCTTCAATCTGCCGCACCACACCCAAAAATCCGTCAAACGAGACCGGCTTAACGAGGTAACTGTTGGCGCCATGGTCATAGGACAGGGCGCGGTCGCCTTCTTCTTTCGACGAAGTGAGAATGACCACGGGCAGGCGCTTGAGGACGGGCGTGGATTTGACTTGCCGCAAGACTTCAAACCCATCAATACCGGGCAGTTTCAAATCCAGCAAAATCAGGTTGGGCAAGGGAAATTTGCTGCGGTCGGCATACGGGCCGCGCCCAAATAGATAGTCCAGCGCCTCCTGTCCATTGGCCGCGACGTGGATGGTGTTGAGCAGCCTGGCCTCGTGGAAGGCGTCGAGCGTCAACTCGACGTCCATGCGATTATCTTCGACGAGCAGGATATGGGCGAGTTTGTCCATTTTTCATCTACTCCTTGGGTAAACGGACGAAAAACGTGCTGCCCTGGCCAACGTTCGATTCGACCCAGACACTTCCCCCCAGCAATTCGACAGATTTCTTGACCGTGGCCAGGCCGATGCCGGTGCCGGGATATTCTTCTTCAGAGTGCAGACGTTGGAACACGTTAAAAATCTTTTCGTGATATTCAGGCGGAATGCCGATGCCGTTATCACGCACCTGGATGACCACATCACGGCCTTGCTCCTCCCAAGTCAGGGAAACGTGGGGAGGAACGTCGGGCTTGTGGTAGGTGAAGGCATTTTCCAGCAGGTTGGTAAATACCTGGCTCAACAAGGTCTGGTCGCCGCTGACAACCGGCAAATCTTCACTGATATCAAGTATACCATGACTTTTATCGAGGTAGGCTTGCATGTTCCGCGCCAGTTCACCCAGCAGGCGGGCCAGCGCCACCGGCTCCCGCCGCACCCCCGACCGTCCCAGGCGGGCATAGGTGAGCAGATCGTCAATTAAATGCCCCATGCGTTCGCTGGCCTGGACGATATTGTCGAAATAATGCTGCCCTTCTTCGTTCAGGCTGGCGCGGTGGCGGCGGGCGATGATGGCGGCAAAGCCGCTGATGGCCCGCAGCGGGGCGCGCAGGTCGTGAGAGACCGAGTACGAAAATGATTCGAGTTCTTTGTTGGCGGCCTGGAGTTGCGCGGTGCGTTCCTGAACACGTAGCTCCAGTTCGGCATTGAGTTTGTGAATTGCGTCTTCGGCTCGCTTGCGGTCAGTAATATCGGTGATGGTGCCGACGTACCCGATGATCTGATTCTCGGAATTCATTTCCGGCGCCGCCTGGCCCATCACCCAGGCCAGCGTGCCATCCGGGCGCACAAAACGATAATCCGCAAAAGATGCTTGATGCCATTGGATCGATTCCTGCCACCCCTGGCTTAGCCTTTCTTTATCGTCTGGGTGAACGGCCTCCAGCCAGCCATCTCCCAGCGCCTGCTCAGCCGATAGCCCGGCGATAGCGCACCATTTTGGGTTGACATAGGTGGTCGCGCCATTTGAGTCGGTACGAAAAATGCCAACGGGCGAAATCCTGGCCAGGGTTTGATAGCGTTGTTCGCTCTCTTGCAGTTCGGCATTGACCTGCTCCAGATACCTGGTTCTAACCTTGACCTGCCGGCGCAGCAGCAAAATCATGCCGGCGGCGGTCAGCAATAAGCCAGAGATGCCTCCCATTACCCAAAAAACGACCTGCGGCACGCGATAGGCCGGTTCTTTTTCAGACCAGTGGCCGAGCGTGGTGTAATACGAAGAATTGGGGTTCGGAATCCATTTGTCCAGATAACGGTCTATGGCGGCGAGGAGGTCGGGGTTGCGCCCCTCGGCAGTCGCATAGTACAGCGCGACGGGATTAAAGTCAATCGTCGTCTTGAACAGCCCATATTCCTGATAGAAATAGTCTCCGAATAAATGGTTGGCAATGGCCGCCTCGGTTGAGCCATCCGCCGCCAGGCCAAAAGCCTGCTCGAACGAGTCGGCGGGAATAATCGTCACCTCGTATCCAAATCCGTTCATCAATTGCTCGAAAACTGTTTGCTGGATGGAATCGTGGAGTACTGCGACCCGCTTGCCATCCAGGTCGGAGATTTTATTGATCGATGCATCGGGGGATGCATATACCCTTGACCAGCTTTCGAGCACCGGAGTTGTGTGGAAATCATATTTTGCATCCCGTTCCGCTGAATAAGCCATATCTGGCATCAGGTCAATCTGTCCCCCTTGGAGCGCGCGCAGGCATTCCGCCCATTCGCACGGCACATACGTGATCGTCCACCCCTCCTGCGCGGCGATTTCATCCAAAAGCTCGGTAAAAATGCCCGCAGCCCGACCTTCTTCATCCATGAATATCTTGGGCTTGTTCTGGTAGACGCCGACCCGCACCGTACGAGTCTGTCCGACAACTGCGCCAGATGGAAAAGTAACCGTCAAGAGCATGGCGGCGCACAGCTTGTATGCCCATACCCGGCGGCCTCCTGCGCGCCGCCGGGCGTAAAAGGCCAGAAAGCCGGCCAGCGCGCACGTCAGTAGGATGGAGACGAAATACAGCGCCGCATTTTCCTTCATCCACATTACCTTTCTCACCGGATAGCTCGGCGGTCATCTTGAGTTTCGGGGGCTTGACATCCGTGGCGCTCTGGCTAGAATAGTTTTCGGTGCAAGACAAGGCGGAGGCCCCGCTTCAGCAGGGGTTTCCCGGCTAAAGCCGGGCCTCCGGCGATGTTTCGCACCAAGAACAAGCCGCCAAGTTGAGTATCGGTAAAACGCTCATTTTCAACAGTATCGGCAAGACGCTCAACATCTTTAATGCGCCAGCCTATATTGTTGTGCAAAAGGGAATAGGAACACCTATGCTTGAACGCTACCGGGGCAGCCTGTTGGGCCTGGCAACGGGCGACGCCGTGGGCGCGGCGCTCGAATTCCGCCCGCCGGGTTCGTTCACGCCCATCGCCGACATGGTCGGCGGCGGGCCGTTCGGCCTGCAACCCGGCCAGTGGACCGACGACACCTCGATGGCGCTGTGCCTGGCCGAAAGCCTGGTCGAGCGGCGCGGCTTTGACCCCCGCGACCAGATGGAACGCTACTTGCGCTGGTACCGCGAGGGCTATTGGAGCAGCACCGGGCGTTGCTTCGACATCGGCAACACGGTGCGCCAGGCATTGGCCCAATTCGAGCGCACCGGAGAGCCATACAGCGGCTCGACCGACCCGCGCTCGGCGGGCAACGGCTCGATGATGCGCCTGGCCCCCGCGCCGCTGTTCTTCCGCGCCGACCCGCGCCGGGCCATCGAGATGTCGGGCCACAGCTCGCGCACCACCCACGGCGCTCCGGCGGCCGTGGACGCCTGCCGTTACCTGGGGGCGTTATTGGTCGGGGCAGTGAACGGGGTGGACAAAGAGACCTTGCTCGGCGAACGCTACTGCCCGGTCCCCGGCTACTGGGACGAGCGCCCGCTGGTCCCCGAAATTGACCAGATTGCCGCCGGTTCGTTCAAGCGCCGCCAACCGCCAGAGATCAAGGGCGCGGGTTACGTGGTCAAGTCGTTAGAGGCGGCCCTGTGGGCCTTTTATCACGGCGATTCTTTTCGGGAGGGCTGTTTGCTGGCGGCGAACCTGGGCGACGACGCCGACACCACCGGCGCAGTGTACGGGCAGTTGGCCGGGGCTTACTATGGGGCGCAGGGCATTCCATCGAGCTGGTTGGATAAACTCGCCTTGCGCGACCGCATCGAGGCGCTGGCGGAGCAGCTATTCGAGGGTCTAGCAGCCTGTCGGAGAACCCTGTAATATAGGGCCTTGTGCCCGTTTGTGCCCGTTTGTGCCCGTTTGTGCCCGTTTGTGCGCCCGTTTTGTACGCCCACAAGGGGCTAAATTACGTCTCTCCGACAGACTGCTAGGTAACGGAAATCACTGGGAAATCGTGTATATCCAGCCCAGTCAGGTCTTTCGACCCGAGTTCCCGCAGCACAACCTCGGTGCGATCCACACCGGACAGAAAGGCCGCCAGGTCCACTCCCCGGCACGCAGGCAGAAACGGCAACAGTTTGCCTTTGCCCCGCTCCAGCATCTTGAGCCCGCCGCGCCAATTGCCCTGCTGCATGTGATAAAAGGCGACGGCTATTTGTAACAAGCCCTGGTACATCAGGCGCTCGTCGCCCGCCGTCTCGACCCACACCTGCTCGATAGAATCGTGACAGGCATAAAACTCGCGCCGGTTGAACTGCTGGATGCCCTGCGCCACGCCGGCCGGCAACGCCCCCTCACACGCCGTGCGCTCGGGCCGCCAGGCGTAACGCTCGGCCAGCGAGGCCAGGCTGTTGGCCGCCGCCGAGCGCCCCACCACGGCGTCGCAGCCCGCGTCTAACGCCCGCTGGCGCAAGTCCAGGTCCACGTGCGGCCCATAACCGACGATTTTGGGCTGGGGAGGCCCGCGCCGCGCCTGCGCCAGCTCGACCATTTGCGGCCAGGGAATGCCCCGCGAGCCAACGTTCGCCAGAATGAGCACCGGCGCAACCTTGAGCGCCTGAGTCAAGTCTGCAAGCTGCGTGACGAAGCGAGGCTCGTAACCCGCCCCGCGCAAGCCCAGCTCGACCCGTGGCGCGAACAGCAAATCGTCTTCCAAAACCAAAACGATACCCGGCACGTCATACCTTTCAGCCGTCGACCCACTGTAGGGCGCGTTTCCATACACGCCGTTGTCAAGAGGCGGCTATAGAAAGCCGCCCTACTGTCCAGTCATTCTTCCAACGCCCGCAACGCCAGACGCACGCTGTCTTCGGGGTTGACCTGAACGTGCGCATCGGCAATCCAGCCCTGCTCGTCAATCACAAAATGGCTGCGCAGAACCCCCATATACGTCTTGCCGTAGCTCTGCTTCTCACCCCACGCGCCGTAACGCTCGGCGATGGCGTGGTCCGCGTCCACCAGCAGCGTGAACGGCAAATCAAACTTGGACTTGAATTTCTGGTGGCTATCCTGCCCGTCGGGGCTGACGCCCAGCACCACCGCGTTGCGCTCCTCGATGACCGCATAGTTGTCCCGAAAACCGCACGCCTGCGTCGTGCACCCCGGTGTATCATCCTTGGGATAAAAGTACAGCACCACCCGCTGGCCGCGATAATCGCTCAAGCGCACCGTCTCCCCGGCGTCGGTCAACGCCTCAAAATCGGGCGCGACGTCTCCGATTTGTAACGGTGTATCCATGTCACTGCACCTCCCTAACCCCGCTGATAACCCCACTGAAGCGGGGTTTCCGGTTCTTTCTCTCCACGAGAGTATAACCCACATCCCTCCCCTCTTCAACCCCGTTCCCAATTTACCAATCCCCAATCTACCAATCCCCAATCCCCAATCCCCCCCATTTGCCCATTTCACCATTTGCAGTAAAATTCTCCTATGACCTTTATCCCCCGACCCGCGCAACAAGCCGTCCTGGCCTACACCGGCGGCAAAATGGGCATCTCGGCCGTGCCGGGCAGCGGCAAGACCCACGTCCTGTCTTACCTGGCCGCCCAACTGGTCAGCCGGGGCCTGGGCGACGACCAGGAGGTGCTCATCGTCACCTTTGCCAACTCGGCCGTGGACAACTTTACGCGGCGCATCACCACCTTTGTGCGCCAGGAATACGGCCTGCTGCCCCACGTGGGCTATCGCGTGCGCACGCTGCACGGCCTAGCCCACGACATCGTGCGCGAGCGTCCCGGCTTGACCGGCCTGTCCGAGGATTTCACCATCATTGACGAACGCCAGACGGCCCAGATGCGCCAGGAGGCGGTCAACGCCTGGCTACGAGCGCACCCCGATGCGCTGGAAACCTACCTCGACCCCGACATTGCTGGTCCCGGCCTCAAGCGCGTACAGCGCAAAAACTGGCCCGATTTGGTCGCCAGCCTGGCCGAAAAGTTCATCGGTCGGGCCAAAGACCTGCAATTCTCGCCCGGCGCGTTGCGCCAAAAACTGAGCACGACGCTGGGCGACACCCCGCTCGAATTTTATCCCCTGCTCAAGATGGGGTTGGAGATTTACGAAGATTATCAGCGGGCGCTGGTGTACAGCGGCGGCGTAGATTTCGACGACCTGATTCGCCTGGCCCTGGAGACCCTGCAAGCCGACCCGGCCCTGCTGGCCCGGCTGCAGCACCAATGGCCTTTTATCCTCGAAGACGAAGCTCAAGATAGCAGCGACCTGCAAGAGCAAATCTTGAGAAAACTAACCGAGAATGGCAACTGGGTGCGCGTAGGCGACCCCAATCAATCCATCACCACCACCTTTACCACCGCCGACCCGCACTTTCTGCGCCAATTCCTGGGACAACCTGGGGTGGAAAAACGCGAGCTGCCCGATTCGGGCCGCTCCACCCGGCGCATCATCGAGCTGGCTAATTTTCTCGTGGATTGGACCTGCACAGAACACCCCAACGCGTGGCTGCGCGCCGGCCAGGGCGCAGCGTTTTTGCGCCAGTACATCCAGCCGACCCGCTGCACCGACCCCCAGCCCAACCCACTCGACCGGACTTCCTACGTCGTCCACTTGCAGCACAAACGCTACACCCCCGACAAAGAGCTGCGCGACGTGCTGCGCTCGCTGGAACGCTGGCTGCCCGACCATCCCGACCAGACCGTGGCCGCCCTGGTTCCTATCAACGACCGGGGCTTCAAACTGGCCGAGATGCTGCGCCAACGCGAGCTGCCCTACGAAGAACTGCTGCGCAGCACACCGCGCACCCGCCAGGCCGCTGGCGTGCTAGAGGCAGTCCTGCGCTACCTGGCCGACCCGCTGCGCCACGACCGCCTGGCCGACGCCTTCGTGGCCTGGGACAAAACCCGCCCACCCGACGCCGACGACGACGCAGCCATCGAGCAACGCCGCGACCACCTGACCAAAATTCTGCGCCAGTGCCGCGAGCCGGAAACTTTTCTCTATCCCCGCCCCGACGCCAACTGGCTGGCCGCTCTCCGCGTGGACGACGAGCTACACGCTCACCTGATCGCCTTTCGTGAAACCATCCGCCGTTGGCTGGACGCCTCGATTCTGCCCATAGACCAATTGGTTCTCACGTTGGCCCAGGAACTTTTCACCGAGCCGGCCGACCTGGCCCTGGCCTACAAACTGGCCCTGTTGCTGCGGAGCCAGGCCGACCAATTCCCCGCCAAGCGCCTGCCCGAGCTGGTCGAAGAACTGGCCCTCATCGCCCGCAACCAGCGCCGCTTTCTCGGCTTCGACGAGGCCGACACGGGTTACGAACCGCAGCCCGGCGTGGTCACGGTCACGACCATGCACAAAGCCAAAGGGCTGGAATGGGACCGGGTCTATCTGGTGGGCGTGAACAACTATGACTTTCCGTCGGCCGAGCCGCACGACTATTACCGGGGCGAGAGCTGGTTCATCCGCGACCGGCTCAACCTGGAGGCCGAAGCCATCGCCCAGGTGGAGCTGCTCAAAAACGACCAGCTAAACACCTACCTGCCCGGCGCGGCCACCGAAAAAGCCCGCCTTGACTACGCCGCCGAGCGGCTGCGCCTGCTCTACGTCGGCATCACGCGGGCCAAAAAGGAGCTTATCATCACCTGGAACACCGGCCACGAAAGCTTCGGTCCCAAACAACCCGCCGCGCCGTTCCTGGCGCTGCACACGTACTGGGAAGAAAGGAATGGGTAAATTGGGGATTGGTAGATTGGGACCAATTCCCAATTTACCAATCTACCGATTTACCAACACACCAATGACCCTACCCCCTACTTTCCAATTCAGCCAAAACAGCCTGCAAGACTATGTGGACTGCCCGCGCCGCTTCCAACTGCGCTACCTGCTGCGCCAGCCCTGGCCGGCGGTAGAGAGCGAGCCGCTGGCCGATTTCGAGCGCCTGATGGAATTGGGCCAACGCTTCCACGAGCTGGCCCAGCGCCACAGCCTGGGCCTGCCCGAAGCCGAGCTGGCGCGCAGCATTAACGACCCTGACCCCTCGACAAGCCACCGTGGTGAGCCTGTCGAACCATCGGGGCAAGTCCTGCGGCGCTGGTGGCGCAATTTTCTCCAGGCGCCCCCGCCCGACCTGCCTATCGCTATCCGCCGCCCCGAAGTCACGCTGACCACCCCCATCGGCAGCTACCGGCTGATGGCTCGCTACGACCTGCTGGCGCTGGAGCCGGGCCGCAGAGCGGTGGTCGTGGATTGGAAGACGAACCAGCAGCGCCCCGACTCGCAGCACCTCGCCACACGCCTGCAAACCCGCGTCTACCGCTACGTGCTGACCCAGGCCGGAACCGCCCTCAACGGCGGCGCGCCGCTGGCGCCCGAACAGGTCACGATGGTCTATTGGTTCGCCGAACACCCGGCCCAGCCCGAAATCCTGCCCTACGCCGCCGCCCAACACGCCGCCGACGCCGCCTACCTGGCCGGCCTGGTCGCCGAAATCGCTGCCCGCGCCGCCGAGGACGAAGCCGAGTGGCCGCTCACGCCCGACGAACGCCACTGCCGCTTTTGCACCTACCGCTCGCTGTGCGAGCGAGGCGCGACAGCCGGGCCGCTGGCAGAATTCGACGCCGACCAGGTTTTCGACGTCAGCCTGGGCTTGGAGTTCGAGGAGATAGAGGAAATTACCTATTGAGGGGGAATGTGATGCCAGCTCAAAACGAGACAGAACTCCGCGAATACCAGGATTTAGACCTTGGCGCCATCCCCGGCCCGGCTGCTCACACCTTTTTGGTGACGGTCCACGGCAGTGCCGGTCAGGCCAGTGACCAAACCACACTCGACCCCGCCGACGCGCCGTGGCGCACGGCGCTGGCCGCCATTGAGCGCGACGAGACGAGCGCCGAGCTGTTCTTCGAGTTGGGTGCACGGCTCTTCCAGGCCCTTTTCCCCAGCGCGGTCGAGGCGATTTATCGGGCCAGCATGGGTCACGCCAAAGGCGAGGGCAAAGGGCTGCGCCTGCGGCTGCGCCTCGACCAGGCCTCGCAGCTCGGTGCACTGCCGTGGGAATACCTGTATGACCCACAGCGGGACATCTTTATGGGTATTTCCAGCGACACCCCTCTCTCCCGTTTCATCGAGCCGCCACACAGCTTTCCGCCCCCCCCTCCCTTGGAAGGTAAGCTGCGCCTGCTCACCGTCATCTCGCAGCCCCTAAACCTGGCGCCGATCAACGCCGACGCCGTCTTTGAGACGATGGATCAGGCCTTGCAGCGACTCAAAGCGCGCGGCCGATTGGAAGAAATCGAGCCGCTGCGCCACGCCGTGCGGGCCGACATCACCGAGGCGCTGCGCGAATACCGCCCCCACGTGCTGCACTGGGTCGGCCACGGCGCGTTTGACAGGCAGGCCCGACGCGGCAAGCTCTTCCTAGAAGACACAGACGGCGATGCCGTTGAGATGTCGGACCGCACCTTCCGCGAGCTGCTAGAGGGGCACACCGACATCCGGCTCGTCGTCCTCGACGTCGGCGAAAGCGCGACCCGCGACGCTGGCGACGCGCTGGTGGGCATCGCGCCGCAGTTGGTCAGGCGGGGCGTACCGGCGGTGGTCGCCAAGCAATACCACGTCGGTGAAAGGGCAGCCATCAGCCTGACACGCGAGTTCTACCGGGCGCTGACCCACTGGTATCCCATAGACGTGGCGCTCTCGGATGGTCGCCGCGCTATCTATCAGGATTATGGTGGAGACCGGCGCGACTGGGCTGCGCCGGTGCTGTTTATGCGCGACCGGGATGGGATGCTGTTTGAGCCGCCGACCCAATCACCCGTTTCGCGGCCCGGCATTCCCGACCAAGCCATTGACCCGGCTGTTTTGGAACAGGTATGTGCGTCCTACGTCGAGGCCCCTCACAAGTTCTACCTGCCATCCCGCACCCGGCTCCTGCAAATCCTCAAAACACACTTTCAGCTCGAAGAGCTGCGCGAGTTGTGTGTCGAGCTGGGCGTGGATTACGAGAACTTTGCACCCACCAAAGACGCCCTGGCCCGCGAATTGGTGCTATATGCCGAGCGCCGCAGCATGGCCCGCGCGCTGGTCGAGGCGGCCTACCGCCGCCGTCCAAAGGCCGAATGGTAGTTGACACGGTCTGGCTTTTATGCTAAATTAGAAATGTTATTGCCCACGACTCACTTCCTGGCTTTCTCTGCCTGCTCACCTGCCCGTGGGGGGCGACTTGAACAACATACCACTTGAAAGCACTCGACTCTGCGCGTGCCTGGGTCTCCGCCCGGTCGTGCAGGTCTCTGGAGCGTTATGATGCCAAGTCATAACGCTCCGTTTTTTTTGTAATGGGTCCGTCGGGACAAACCGTCCCCTATCAATCCAAAAGGAGGTCCAAATGAGTATTGGAGGGTATAACGATCGAGTGGCTCGCATCAACTTGAGCGACGGCGCAGTGGCCTATGAGAGAATCAACCCCGAGTACTATAAAAAGTACATCGGCGGGCGCGGCATGGGCGTGCGCTTTGTCTACGACAACGGCATGGACGTGGACCCACTGTCGCCGGACAACTTGCTGTGCGTCATGACCGGCCCGCTCACCGGCACCGACGCCAAGATGAGCGGGCGGCTGTGCGTCGTCACCCGCAGCCCGCTGACGGGAACCGTCACCGATAGTCACATGGGCGGCTGGACGGCGGCGCACCTCAAAGAGGCCGGGTTCGACGCGCTGCTCTTCAAGGGCAAAGCCGCCAAGCCCACCTATGCCTACGTCGAGGACGGCCAGGTGACGCTGCACGACGCCAGCGCGGTGTGGGGCAAAGGCGTGCACGATACGGTCAAGGCGCTGCGGGCCGTGCACGGCGACGACTGCTCGGTGATGGCCATCGGTCAGGCCGGAGAGAACGGGGTGCGCTTTGCCGGTTGGCTCAACGACATGGACCGGGCGGCCGGGCGCGGCGGCACGGGGGCCGTGGGCGGCAGCAAAAACCTCAAGGCCATCGTCATCAAGCCCAAGAAAGGTGGACGGCCCAAGCCCGCCAACCGGGAGGCCTGGAAAGAGGCCGACAAGGGCGCATTGGCCTCTATCACCGACGAGCGGGTGGTGACGGCCCCGCGCAAGGGCGGTCTGTCGGTGTATGGCACCAACGTGCTGATGAACATCGTCAACAACATCGGCGCGCTGCCCACCAGGAACTCCCAGTTGACCGCCTTTGGCGAAGACGCCGAGCTGGTCAGCGGCGAGTACGTCAACGAACACATCAAGGTGAACGACCCCACCTGCCACGCCTGCCCGGTGGCCTGCAAAAAAGAGGTGGAGGTCAAAGAAGGTCCCTACAAGGTACACATGGAGAGCGTCGAGTATGAACCGGCCTGGTCACTAGGGGCCAACTGCGGCAACAACGACATTGGGGCGGTGGCCTTTATCATAGACCGGTGCAACGACTTTGGATTCGACCCCATCGAGCTGGGCAACTGCATCTCGGTAGCGATGGAGGCCACCGAGCTGGGGCTGCTGAACGGGGGCGGATTGGCCTGGGGCGACGCGGCGGCCATGGTCAAACTGACCGAAGCCATTGCTATGCGCAGCACCGACCTGGGCGACAAGCTGGCCTGGGGCGCGGCGGGCGGCGCGGAGCGCATCGGCAGGCCCGAGTTGGCGATGAGCGTCAAAGGGCAGGCCATCCCAGCCTACGACCCGCGCGGCATCAAGGGTATGGGCATCGGCTATGCCACCAGCAACCGGGGCGCGTGCCACCTGCGCGGCTATACCCCGGCGGCCGAGGTGGTGGGCAACGTGCTCGGTCCGGCCGAGACGGCGGATCCGCTGGCCTGGGAGGGCAAGGGCGAGATGATTATGATTTTCCAGAACGTGCACGCCCTGACCGACTGCCTGGATGTGTGCAAGTTTGCCACCTTTGCCGAGAGTTTGCAAAACTTTGCCGACCAGATGAGCGCCATGACCGGCGACGCCTGGTCAGTCAACGACTTGCTAACGGTGGGCGAGCGGGTATACAACCTGGAGCGCCACTATAACAACCTGCACGGCTTTCGTGAAGGCTCCGACTATTTGCCCAAGCGCTTTACCCACGAACCCAGCACCATGCCCGGCTCGAAAGGCCACGTGTGCGAGCTGGACAAGATGTTGGTCGAGTATTACGAAAAGCGCGGCTGGGTCAACGGCGTCGTGCCGGAGGAAAAGCTCAAGGCGCTGGCGGTGCTCTAGCAGTCTGTCGGAGAGACGTAATCTAGCCCCTTGTGGGCGTCCAAAATGGGCGCAAAACGAGAAAAACGGGCACAAGGCCCTATATTACAGGGTTCTCCGACAGGCTGCTAGTGCGCAGGTGCGCGGCGCTTGACAAACGTCGCGCACCTGATATAATTCAACCCAGCTTGGAGAGGGCGCAATGAATTGGTTGTTCGTGCCTGTTCTGAATAGCGACGATAACGATAATCGAGACCGCCGGGGGCGGTGCTGGGGTTGTCGGCTGCGTCGCTAACGCCCCAAGCCGGTTTGGTACACCAACCGCCCCTGCAGTGGGGCGGTTTTGTTTTGGGTATTTGGTATTGACTATCAGATATGGGCTGATGGCTAACAGGAGGCCAAGGATGTTAAAGACGCATACGTGTGGTGAATTGCGCCGGGAGCAAACCGGGCAGGTGGTCACACTGGCGGGGTGGGTCAGTCGCCGTCGCGACCACGGCGGGCTGATTTTCATCGACTTGCGCGACCGCTGGGGCCTGACCCAGGTCGTAGCCGACCCGGCGTTGTCGAGCCAGGTGCACACCGCTGCCCAGGGCGTGCGCGGCGAATTTGTGGTGCAGGTGCGCGGCAGCGTGCGCCCGCGTCCCGCCGGGCTGACCAACCCCAACCTGGACACGGGCGAAATCGAAGTGGTGGCCGAAGAGATTACTGTGCTCAATCCGGCCAAGACGCCTCCCTTCCCGCTCACCGACGACTCGGCGGTAGATGAGGCGCTGCGGCTGCGTTACCGCTATCTGGACCTGCGCCGCCCGCGCATGCAGCGCAACATGGTCCTGCGCCACAGGTTCGTCAAATACATCCGCGACTATTTGTGTGCGCGGGGTTTTGTGGAAATCGAGACGCCCATGTTGTTCAAGAGCACGCCCGAAGGGGCGCGAGACTATTTGGTGCCCAGCCGCATCCACCCGGGCCAGTTTTATGCGCTGCCGCAAAGCCCGCAGCAGCTCAAGCAACTGCTCATGGTGGCAGGATACGAGCGTTACTTTCAGATCGCGCGCTGCTTCCGCGACGAAGACCTGCGCGGCGACCGGCAGCCCGAGTTCACCCAACTGGACCTGGAGATG
Source organism: Anaerolineae bacterium (assembly GCA_034435435.1). Taxonomy (GTDB): domain Bacteria; phylum Chloroflexota; class Anaerolineae; order S140-20; family S140-20; genus DAOTXN01. The sequence goes on from DAOTXN010000173.1 coordinate 24,614, forward strand.
AGCTTTGTGGAGCGCGAGGATATTTTGACGCTCATCGAGCCGTTGTTCACCGGCGCGGTCGAAGAATTGAGCGACAAACGCCTGCTGTCCAAGCCCTTTCCGCGCTTGAGCTACCACGAGGCGATGAGTCGCTTTGGCACCGACCGGCCCGACCTGCGTTTTGGCATGGAATTGTTCGACGTGTCGGACCTGGCGACCGGAAGCGCGTTCCAGGTGTTCAGCGCCGCCGTCGCCAGCGGCGGGCAGGTCAAAGCCATCTGCGCACCGGGCTGCGCCGACTATAGCCGCAAGCAAATCGACGAGCTTACCGAGCTGGTCAAGGAGCACGGGGCCAAAGGACTGGCCTGGCTGGCCGTAAAAGAAGGCGAAACGCGCTCATCCTTTGCCAAATTCATGAGCGAGGCGGAGCTGCAGGCGCTGGTCGAACGAGGACAGGCGCACACCGGCGACTTGCTGCTCTTTGTGGCCGACCGCCCGGCCATCGTGGCTGAAGCGTTGAGCAACCTGCGCCTGGAGCTGGGCGAGCGCCTGGGGCTGCGCGACCCCGCCGTGCTGGCTTTTTGCTGGATCATTGACTTTCCGCTGTTCAACTGGAACGAGGAAGAAAAACGCTGGGATCCCAGCCACCACCTGTTCACCGCGCCCATGCCCGAGGACGTCCCGTTGCTAGACACGAACCCCGGCGCGGCGCGCGGCCAGCAATATGACCTGGTGTGCAACGGCTACGAGACGGCCGGGGGCAGCATCCGAATTCATCGCCGCGAGGTGCAGGAAAAGGTCTTCGAGCTGATCGGGCTGGACGTGGAGGAAGCACGCGAACGCTTTGGGCACATGCTGGAGGCGTTCGAGTATGGCACGCCGCCCCACGGGGGGATCGCGCCGGGCATCGACCGGTTGACGATGTTATTGGCCGGCGAGCCGAACATCCGGGAGGTGATGGCCTTTCCCAAGAGCCAAAAGGCAGCCGACCTGATGGCGGGCGCGCCCTCGCCAGTGAGTGAGGAACAGCTCCAAGAGTTGCACTTGAGTGTGGTTGAAGAGTAAAAATCTTCCCGGAAGCGCAGAGCTTCCAGGAAGATTTGGCATTTGCGCGTTTTCAAAAGCCATGCTATATTATGGGCAACCCTGCTGTGTGCGTGATGTTGCTCTCACGTTTTGAGCCAACACCTATAAGAATGGGGACTGGTTCTCTAGAGGGGATGCGATAGCCTGAAGGCAAGGCAAAACCAAAAGGTAGGTCCCCACCTGCGAAAGCAGGTTCAAAACCTTGCAACACACGGCATGGCGGGGCGACCCCAAGCCGCCCGGCATCAACCGGGCGGCTCTATTTGTTTAATCTCCCACTACCTTGACATGCATCTCTCTTATGTGCTATGCTTGCACGTGTGACACACCGTACAAGTCATTTGGGTGTGTTTCATTTCGGTTGTAGAAAACGCCCGCGAGGGGCTAGACTACCAAACCCTCAACTCATTTGAAACACACCCAAGTCATTTTAGAACGAGGCAATAATACGCATGCAAGAGGAACGTGTCGCGAGTGACATTCATGTGTTCACCAGTGAATTATACGCCCAAGTCACGGCCGGGCTGATTGTTACCGAAGAAGGGTGTGTACTCGTTGATACACTCCCCTTTCCTGAAGAAACAGTTCAAATCGCCGAGTTCGTGCGCACGATATGTCCGGCCGGCGTTCAACAAATCATCATCACACACTACCACGCGGATCACACCTACGGGGCATACCAGTTTCCTCAAGCCACCGTGGTCGCCCATGCTCTCACACGCGATCTGCTCATCCAAAAAGGAGAGAAAGCCCTGGCCCAGGCCAAGAGCCAGGCTCCGGAATTGGCGGGCGTGGAATTGGTGCTGCCATCGGTGGTCTTTGACAGCGGCGAGTTGACTCTGCACATCGGCAAAAAAACGCTGCAACTGTTTCATTCGCCGGGCCATACCCCCGACTCGATCGCCGTTTACATCGTCGAGGACAAAGTGCTCTTTGCCGCCGATACGCTTTTGCCGGTGCCGACTATTTTCGACGGAGATCTGGATACCTTGATTCAATCATTGCAGCGATTAAAAGAGCTATCCATTGAATGCGTGGTGCAGGGACATGGAGAAGTCGTCTTGCGCGGCGAGGTAACCAGCCGCATCGATCAGAGCGTCAAGTATCTGGGGACGATCCGGAAACTGGTCGGGCAAACCATCGCCAAAGGACGGTCGCGAGAGAGTTTGTTGAATAACAACATCGAGTCGTGCGGATTGTCGCGCATCCCCTTGAACGGGTTGGTCCAACATCTGCACGTTGCCAATTTGCTGGCGCTCTATGATCGGATGGCGCAGAAATAGAAACCCGATTTCATGGGGGAAATCGGGTTTCTTCACATTTTGACAAAGTAGGCCTGAGCCGCTTTGTCTAACAGTTCTTTACTCAGCGCTGGCTCGACACCCAAGTAATGGGCAATGTCCACCAATTGATCGACGAGGTCACGCGGATGGCAGGCCCGGAGGGGATTGTTGGGTTTGACATAGTATTCGTGCAGCAGGTAACGCAGACCGCCGTCATTGTAAGGTACTCCCCTGGCTTCACATATACGCTTAAAAATCTCCCGATACTCTTCGAAAGTGGGGTCCTTGATCTCAATCTTGTGCCGAATGCGACGCAGAAAAGCCTCGTCCACCAGGTCTCGCGGCGGCAAGTTGGTAGAAAAGACCAACAGCACATCAAAAGGCACTTCGATCTTGCGCCCGGTGTGCAGGGTCAAAAAGTCAGCCCGTTTTTCCATCGGCACGATCCAACGGTTCAGCAAGTCACGCGGGCGCACCAACTGCCGGCCAAAGTCGTCGATCAGGAACATACCGCCGTTGGCCTTCATCTGGAACGGCGCCTCGTAAAACTTGTTGGTGGGATCGAAAACCAGGTCGAGGCTTTCCAATGTTAGTTCGCCGCCGACCATGATCACCGGTCGCTTGATCTTGAGCCAGCGAGCATCCAAGCCCTTGTGCGGCTCTTCAGGGGACAATTGGTGATTCACATTGTCGAATACCTTGATGACCTGCCCATCCAGTTGGACAGCATAAGGTACATACATCGCGCCGCCCAAAATCATCTTGCCTATGCTCTCGGCAATGGCGGTTTTGCCGTTGCCGGGATGTCCAAACAGAAACATCGATTTCCCCGAATTGATGGCCGGTCCCAGCTGGCTAAAAGTCGTCTCATTGATGATCAGATGAGAGAGCATTTGGCGCATAACCCGTTGCACGACGCGCACATTGCCCAACGGTTGCTGACGGATGGCGTCGCTGTACACATTCAGAGGCACAGGGGCCGGGCCGCCGTATTGGCTACGCTCCATGGCTTCGCGGGCTTTCTCGCTCCCTTTGAGCGTGATGGCAAATTGATAGTTCGCTTGCGTCAGACCGCCTGTTGCGCCGCGCACCTCGAGCAGTTTCTCGCGTTTAAGAAATTCGACGACCTCTTCCATCACGCCGGCAAAGGGCAGCTTGATGCGCTCACACCAATCCACTCCCGACAAATACCCCTCGGAATACAAGATTTTTAGGGCCAGATCGGAGACAAAACCCATACTTAACCCTGTTTCCTGCAAAGAACGCGGAGAGACGGGGAAAAAACCTTGTGGGAGCGTCCCGGTTGTCCCGGTTCTCTGGAGTGTTCCGGTGCTTCTGGGGGAACCTGCACTTTGGCCCGTGCTGCTGACTGGATCTGTGCTTCTGAGCGCGCGTTGCGTCATCATGAACTCCCTACTACAAGCCGGATCTATTTCCATTATACCACACTTGCACAAATTTGGGACATCCGCCATCGTCAATATCCATTTAGCACTTTTGGACTATCACTAGGTGTAAAATGCTCCTAACGGGCCATAGACAGATGGATGTCCCCTACCTATAATAAAACCAGCCATTGGTCTGTCATCCAATAGACTTTATGGTTGTTGCCGCGTCGAATCACATGCCGTTTATCCATTAGCCAGGCAACCTGTCATCATGATGTCCAACAAGAGGAACAAGGGTGATGCCTATGATTATCAGATGTCGTGCTGAACCTGGGCACTGGCCCGACAGAAAGGAGGCGCCTATTGGGACAAACGCGATAAGAGATTCCTTATCGCTGTGAGGTCAATGAACATTGTACTCTCCCAATTTTGCTGCACATTCTGTTCGTTACGACGAAGCAAAGGAGGTAAGCTGATCTATGGATCTAAGCCGTAGAGACTTTCTCAAACTCTCCGGGCTGACCACGGGGGGCATGCTCCTGCCCCGAGACATCACCGCAGCGACCCGCAAGTCCCGGCCCCTGCGTCTGCACAAACCCATTGGTGAAACCCCCACCATCTGCTGTTTCTGCGGTGTGGGCTGCGGCGCGATTGTGTCCGCCGACCCCAATCGGGTGTACAACATCGAGGGCGACCCCGATCACCCCATCAACCAGGGTTCACTGTGCAGCAAGGGCATGTCTCTGGCCCAAATCAACACTGTGGATGGCGCGACTAACCGCCGCCGCTTGCAGACGGTCAAATATCGCAAGGCCGGCGGCACTGCGTGGGAGGAAAAAGACTGGGACTGGGCGCTCACCGAAATCGCCAAGCGTGTCAAGGCCACCCGCGACCAATATTTTATCGAAAAAGACAGCGAAGGCCGGCTGGTCAACCGGCTGGAGGCCATTGCGGCGTTGGGCGGCGCGGCGCTGGACAACGAAGAGTGCTCGCTGCTCGCCAAAGCCAATCGCGCCCTCGGCCTGGTGTACATCGAACACCAGGCCCGGATATGACACTCCCCTACTGTTGCGGCTCTGGCAGAGTCGTTCGGTAGAGGAGCAATGACCAATCACTGGAATGACCTCAAGAACAGCGATTGCGTCTTGATTATGGGCAGCAACGCTGCCGAAAACCATCCGATTTCCTTCAAGTGGGTCACCAAGGCCATGGAGGAGAACAGCGCCAAGCTGATCGTGGTTGACCCGCGCGTCAGCCGCTCGGCGGCCAAGGCCGACATCTATGCCCGCATCCGTTCGGGCACCGACATCGCCTTTCTCGGTGGGATGATCAAATGGATCCTGGATGACATCGAGGCCCACCCCGAAAACTACAACATGATCTATCTCACCGAGTACACCGACCTGCCCTTCCTGATTGACCCGGCGTTCCAGACGGCGGCCGAGCTGGATGGCAAGTTCTCCGGCTTTACGCCCGGCGACAACCCCGACTTTGGCAAGTACGACAAGGCCACCTGGACCTGGCAGAAGGACGAGAACGGCGTCTCGCTCAAAGACAAAACATTGAAGGATCCGCTCTGCGTGTTCCAATTGCTCAAAAAGCAATACGAACGCTACACGCCCGACATGGTCGCCAGCGTCACCGGGACAGACAAAGGGACGTTCTTGAAAATCTGCGAGACCTACGCCGAGACCGGCGCAGTGGGCAAGGCTGGCGTCATCATGTACGCCATGGGCACCACGCAACACACCTATGGCACCCAGAACATCCGCGCCTATAGCATCATCCAGATCCTGCTGGCGAACATGGGTGTGGCCGGCGGCGGCATCGACGCGCTGCGCGGCGAGTCCAACGTGCAAGGCTCGACCGACCACGGTCTGTTGTTCCACATCTGGCCTGGCTATCTGGCGCCGCCCACGGCAGGGCAAGACACGCTCAAAGCCCATCTGGACGCCAAGCTGGCCACGTATGGCAAGTATTACGAGGCCGAAAACAAGTGGGCCGCGCCCGACCCCAAGAGCCAAAGCTGGTGGCTGAACTATCCCAAGTATTACGTCAGCCTGCTCAAGAGCTGGTACGGCGACAACGCCACGGCCGACAACGACTTTGGCTACGCCTGGCTGCCCAAGCTCAACCCCGGCACCAACTATTCGCACATCGCCCTGTTTGAAGCGATGGGCAAAGGCACCATCAAGGGCTTGTTCTGCTGGGGACAAAACCCGGCTGTGGGCGGCCCCAACTCGTTCGCCGAGCGCAACGCGCTCAAGAACCTGGAGTGGCTGGTCAGCGTGGACTTGTGGGAGACCGAGACGTGCTCCTTCTGGCAAGAGCCGGGCGTGGACCCAACCGGCATCCAAACCGAGGTGTTTGTGCTGCCGGCGGCCGCTTCTTTCGAAAAGGAAGGCACCATCTCGAACAGCGGGCGCTGGAGCCAATGGCGCTGGAAGGCCACCGAGCCGCCCGGTGAGGCCATGGCCGACCTGGAGATCGTGGTCGAGCTGATGGACAAGATCATCGAGCTGTACGAGGCCGAGGGCGGCCCCAACGCCGACGCGCTGACCCGGCTGCGCTGGAAGGGCTGGTACAATGCCAACCCGCTGCCGCGCGGCGCGGAAAGCCTGGTAGACCTGGTCTCGCGCGAGATCAACGGCTGGGCCGAGGCGCAAATCCTCAAGGACGATGGCTCGGCGCTCTACGAGGCCAACGCGCTGATGAAAACATTCGGCGATCTCAGAGCCGACGGCTCTACCTCGTGCGCCGAATGGGTCTATTGCCAGTCCTACAGTGACAAAGACGGCAACCTGCAGAAACGGCGCGACAACGTCGACGCGCACCCCGCCGGCATCGGCCTTTATTCCAAGTGGGCCTGGTGCTGGCCGGTCAACCGGCGCATCATCTACAACCGCGCCTCGGTAGACCTGGACGGCAACCCATGGGACACGAAGGATTGGGTGATCAAGTGGGACCCGACCCTCAACGAGGGCAAAGGTGGCTGGGCGGGCGACATACCCGACGGACCCTGGCCGCCGATGAACATGGAGGGCACGCGCTATCCCTTTATCATGAAGCCAACCGGCTATGCGCATTGCTTCGGCCCCGGCCTGGCAGATGGGCCGTTCCCGGAGCACTATGAGCCGCTGGAAAGCCCAATCAGCAACCCGCTCTCCGGCACGCAAGTCAACCCGGCCATCAAGGTCTGGCAGAAAAAGTCGGATGGCACGCCAGACATCGGCACACCCGACGAATATCCTATCGTCGCCACCACTTACCGCGTGACCGAGCACTGGCAGGCCGGGCAGATGACGCGCAACCTGCCCTGGCTGGTGGAGCTGATGCCGCAGATGTTCGTCGAGATCAGCGAAGAGCTGGCCGCCGATCTGGATGTCAAGCACAAGGAACTGGTCACCGTCGAGTCCAAACGCGGGTCGATCCAGGCCATCGCTGTGGTCACGAAACGCTTCAAACCCTTCCAGGTCAACGGAAAGACCATTCATCAGATCGGCATGCCCTGGCACTGGGGCTATCAGGGTTTGTGCGTGGGTGACAGCGCCAACGACCTCAGCCCGCACGTGGGTGACGCCAATACCATGATCCCTGAGTACAAAGCGTTCCTGGTGCGGGTGAAGAAGGGAGGTGTCGCATGAGCGGCGGCAACGGAAACAGCAACGCAGTACTAGTAGACCTGGTGCGCTGCATGGGCTGCCGGGCCTGTCAGGTGGCTTGCAAGGCCTGGAACGACAACCCTGGTGAGATTACGCTGTGCCTGGGCTGCTACGACAACCCGCCAGGCTTTTCGGTGGACACCTGGAGCCTGATGCAGTTCAACGAAGTAGAATACAACGGCGACCTGCACTGGGTGTTTGCCAAGCGCCAATGTATGCACTGCCTGCACCCGGCCTGTGTTTCGGCCTGCCCGGTGCAGGCGCTGCACAAGCTAGATAACGGCCCCGTAGTGTACGATAAGGAAAAGTGCATCGGCTGTCGCTACTGCATGGTGGCCTGCCCGTTCAATGTGCCCCGGATTGACTTTTACAAATTCCTGCCGGTGATCACCAAGTGCACGTTCTGCGCGGACCGCCAGGGCGAGGGAATGGAACCGGCCTGTGTCAAGGCCTGTCCCACCGATGCGCTGACCTTTGGCACGCGGGACGAGCTACTGGCCGAGGGGCGCACGCGCATCGCCAATCGCCCGGACAAGTATGTAAACCACATCTATGGCGAGCGAGAGGCCGGAGGCACGAGCTGGATGTACCTGTCGCCGGTGCCCTTCAAGGACCTCATCCCCACCGTCGAAAAGGCTTTCGGATTCCCCGAGCTGGATTCCGAGCCGGTGCCAGAGATCAGCGAGAGCGTGGCCGTCTATGGCACGCCGACCGCGCTGGCGACAGTGGGCGCAGTGCTGGCAGGGGTGTACTGGATCACCAAGCGCCGGATGCAACAACTGGGACCATCTCGCGCCCAGGCTAAAAAGGAGAAAAAGTGATGTCGGCGACAACTGTTACCAAAGCAAAAAGCTCAGCTAACATCCTCTTGCTCCTCCTCGGAGCCATCACCTTGATCGGGTTGGCGCTGGGGGTCTATCGGCTGACCACGAGCCTGGGAGAAACCACTAATCTGAGCAGCGGCTATCCCTGGGGATTGTGGATCGCCTTTGACTTTTTCGCGGTGCCGCTCTCGGCCGGGGCTTTTACGCTGGCGGCCACACTGCACATCTTTAACCGCGAAAAGTACCACGGCATCGCTCACCTGGCCCTGCTGGCCGGTTTCCTGGGCTACACGATGGTGATCCTGGTGCTGGTTCTGGACATCAACCGTTGGGATCAATTCTACAACGTGCTGCTGCCGGGGCTGTGGAACCTGCACTCGTTCATGTTCGAGGTCGCCATGTCCATTACGCTGTACTTTGGCGTGATGATGCTCGAGCTGTTCCCTATCGTGTTTGGGCGCAAGAACTGGCTGGCCGTGCGAGTGGTCGAGGGCTTGATCCCCTTGATCGCCGGCGTGGGCGTGCTGCTCTCGACGGTGCACCAAAGCTCCATCGGCGCGATCTTTTTGATCCTGCGCCACCGCCTGGATGCGCTGTGGTGGTCGCCCATCATCCCGCTGCTGTTCTTTACCTCGGCGCTGTTTAGCGGGTTGTCGGTGGCGACGCTGTTGGCTATCCTGACCTGGCGGGCGCTGGGCAAACCCACCCCGACGGCGCTGTTGCACGGCCTGACCCGGGTGGCGGCCATCGTGATGGTCATTTTCCTGGTGCTCAGGTTCGGCGATCTGCTGCTGGCCGGCGAGCTGGGGCTGATGTTCACCAGCGAGTACAGCTTGATATTCTGGATCGAGCTGGTCTTGCTGGCCGCGCCGTTGGTGATTTACTTTTCCAAGGCGCGGGAAAACGAGAACCTGTTGCTGCTCGGCACAGTGAGCACCTTGCTGTGGCTGGCCCTCAACCGCTCCACCATCGCCTGGTTCGCGCTCAAGGCCCCGTCCGGCTGGACCTACTCGCCCACCTGGGTCGAGGTTGGCATCGTCGTGGCGGCCTTTGCAGCGGGCATTCTGTTCTACACCTTGGGCGTGCGCAAGCTGCCCAAGCTGCGCGAAGGCATCCTCGAAGAGGGCCACTAGGTTCAAGCCCTAACAAACAAAGGGCAAGGGTCATACAAACCCTTGCCCTTTGCTGTGTGGGGGGATATAATGGCAACGAATTGGGTGAGAGTGAGGTGATGATTGATGGAAACTATGATTGTGGATCGTAAGCAAGCGTTGTGGCTGGTGGCCGGACTGCTGGCGGAATTTGAGCCAGACGCAAAGGTGGAAATCCTAAAGTCTGACGGCACTATCGTCATCCGCCCTCAAGGCACTCACTCGGAGCTTTTGCACTGGGCGGAGAGAATCGGTGACAAGTACGACGACGTCTTTAAACGATTGGCAGAAAGCTAGAAATGATTCAATACCTGACTATTGAAGACATTCTAGCTCTGCATGACTATGCCATCCAACGCTACGGCGGTTCGCCGGGTGTGCTAGGTATGGGGCGGCTAGAATCTGCGTTGGACGCGCCAAAACAAACCATGTTTGGCGAGGAACTCTATCCCGACGTCTTTGCCAAGTCAGCCATCCTGGTCTACCTGCTGGTTAAAAACCATCCTTTTATTGACGGCAACAAGCGGACAGCCCTCTACACACTGCTCAGGTTTCTAGAGATCAACGGCCTCACTATGAGCGTAGCCAGTAACGACGATCTGTACCAGTTCACCATCGACATCGCCACCTCCAAATTGGACAAAGCGCAAATTGAGGAATGGCTGAAACAACACACGGTTTCGATACCCTAACCCGGACAAGCCGGAACCCAAAAGGCTAACCACGGATTACACAGATTTCACTGATTCCCCTTTTCAATCCGTGCAATCTGTGAAATCTGTGGTTGTTTTCCTACTCGAAAAGCAAACACGTGATCGTCAAGGTACTAATTCACAGGAGCTAAATATGCCGACTGTATCAGAAGCGCTGACCCAGGCCGCCGCACGAGACCCCGAGTTAGCCTCTTTTTACGAATTTCAGGGCAGACTGTGCGAGTTACAAGAAAAAGCCAAGCAAGGCATCAGCGCCACGCTGGAAATGGTCGATCGAGAGGCTTTGCAGAGCCGTCTGCTTCACGGACTGCCGCTACTGGCTTTTGCCCAACTGCCCCTCGAGGCAGAATACTTTGCCGGGCTGGGCACGGCAATAGCCCAGGCTTTGATGAGCTATTACCCTGGCCCTTCGGACAGAGCCCCTCGGGCTGAGCCTCGGGACGAAGCCTCAGGCCGAAGCCTAGAAGGACAAACGCTACCTGCCACGAGCGTCGAATGGGTCGCGCTGGCCGAGAGACGCTTCGCCGAAAACCGGGCTGGACAGGCGGATGAGTCGCCCACCCTTAGATTGGCCGAGACGGCCGCGGACTTGGCGCTGCGGCCCTATCTGGCGTGGGCAGCGGAGCAGATCATGCCGCATCTGGACCAGGAGGCGTGGAAGCGAGAATACTGCCCGGTGTGCGGCGGCGCGCCAGATTTTGCGCTGCTCGAAGAGGAAAGTGGGGCGCGCCGGCTGGTATGCTCACGCTGCAACAGCCAGTGGCGCTACCGGCGGATAGGGTGCCCGTTCTGCGACACGCAGGATTTTAGCCAGATCGTCTATTATCCCAGCGAGGACGAGGTGTATCGCCTCTACGTGTGCCGGACCTGCCAGCGTTACCTCAAGACGCTGGACCTGCGCAAAACAGGCGCACGCCCTGTGTTGGTGGACGTGGAACGCATCACCACAGTGGCGTTGGACGCAGCAGCGCGGGAAGAGGGGTACCGCTGATAGAGGTGAAGGAGGTTTCCTTTGACAGATATGATTCCCAACGTACTTGATCTGACCGGCATAAATCGAGATGCCCGCTTTGCGGATCGCCTTACGCCGGCCGGAAAGATGATCCGCACCTGTATCCAGTGCGGCACATGCACCGCCTCCTGCCCGGCCGCGGCGGCGATGGACGTTTCCCCGCGCCAGATGTGGCACATGGTCCAATTGGGCCTCGTCGATCAAGTGCTGCACAGCAAGACCATGTGGTTGTGCAGCGTGTGTTATCAATGTCACGTCCGCTGCCCGCGCGGTATCCCCCTCACCGAAACCATCGCCAAGCTCAAGCAACTGGCCATTCAATCAAGAGTACAAGAGTATAAGGAAAGCACGGCCTTTTATCGGACGTTTAGTGACGTGATGCGCCGCTATGGGCGTATGCGAGAAATGGAATTCATGGCGCGTTATTTCCTATCTACCAATCCTTTCGTGGCGCTGGGCTATACAGGAATGGGGCTGGCCCTGTTTCGGCGAGGCAAGATCCGTCCCGAGCTGCCCCAACTGCGCGGTGAAGGCCGGCTGGATCGCCTGTTCAAGCGCGTGGCAGAATTGGAGACGCAACAATGAGATATCTGTTTTACCCCGGCTGCTCGATGGAAGGTTCGGCGTTGGAATACAAAACCTCAATGCTGGCGGTGTTGCAGGCGATAGGAGCAGAGATCAAAGAGTTGGACGACTGGACGTGTTGCGGCGCAAGTGTTGCGCCGGTGATGAGTGATTTGTTAGGCTTGGCTCTGCCTGCGCGTAACCTGGCGCTGGCCGAACAGCAAAGCCGCAGGGCCGGCAACGGAATGGAAATGCTCATAGGGTGCAGTGCATGCTATACCAACTTTCGACGCACGATCCTGTCCGCGGCTAACCCTGCGACACTGACCAAGATCAATCAGGCGCTGGAAGTTGAAAATCTGACTTTTCGGAACACCATCCAGGCACGCCACCTGCTGGACGTGCTGGCCAACGACGTTGACTCGCAGGCCATTGCCGATCACGTCAAACGGCCACTCACCGGCCTGCACGTCGCCCCCTACTACGGCTGCCAGACTGTGCGCCCCTACAGCCCCTACGACGATGGCCAGCACCCCACTTCGATGACGCACATCCTGGAAGCGTTGGGCGCACAGGTGCATCACCACTCCCACGAAGCGATCTGTTGCGGCACCGCGCTGCTTACCACCAAGCCAGAGGTGGGATTAAAAATGGTCGGTGAAATCCTGCAAGCCGCCGGTTCGGCCGACTGCATCGCCACCGTTTGCCCCATGTGTCACATGAACCTGGATAGTTACCAGCACAAGGCTTCTCAAGTGCTCGGCGAACCCTTGAAAGTCCCGGTGCTGTTTTTGCCCCAATTGATCGGGCTGGCCTTTGGGCTGCCGGACGACGTTTTGCTGTTCAAGCGGCACGTGGTATCGGCGGCGCCAGTATTGGCCAAAGTTTGACGTTTATCGGGAGGTGAAATTTATGGATCAACCCAGAATAGGCGTTTACGTTTGCGAATGTGGTATCAACATCGCGGCCACCGTCAACGTAGCCGAGGTGGTCGAGTTTGCGCAACGTTTACCCCATGTGGCGGTTGCCCGCCAACACAAGTACACCTGCTCGCAACCCGGTCAGGCGCTCATCAAGGAGGACATTCAAAACCTGGGCATCAATCGCGTGGTGGTTGCCTCTTGCACGCCGCGCATGCACGAAAGCACCTTTCAGAATGCCGTCGCCGAAGCGGGGCTGAACCCCTATTACTTTGCGATGGCGAACATCCGCGAGCACGTTTCGTGGGTCACTAAAGATAAAGCACAGGCCACGGCCAAAGCCAAGCGGCTGGTGCGATCGGCCGTGGCGCGCGTGGCGCTACAACAAGAGTTATTCGCTCGCAGGGAACCCGTGACGCCCTCCGCGATGGTGGTGGGCGGCGGCATCGCCGGCATCCAGGCCGCATTGACCATCGCCGACGCCGGCTACCCCGTCTACCTGGTGGAGCGCGAACCCTCTATCGGTGGGCACATGGCGCAACTGGACAAGACCTTCCCCACCCTCGATTGCGGCACCTGAATTCTAGGCCCCAAGATGATGGATGCCGGTCGGCATCCCAACATCACCCTCCTGACCTACAGCGAAGTAGAAGGAGTCTCCGGTTACGTGGGCAACTTTGAGGTTCGCATCCGTAAGCGAGCGCGGTCCGTAAGAGAAGATATATGCACTGGCTGCGGCCTGTGCCAGGAAAAGTGCCCGGCCAAAGTGCTTGACACGGTATTTGAAGTCGGCATGGGCAAGCGCAAGGCGATCTATCGGCCATTCGGGCAGGCTATCCCGAACGTGCCGGTGATTGATCGAGAGAATTGCATCTATTTCCTGCGGGGCAAATGCCGGGCGTGTGAAAAGTTCTGCACCGTCGGGGCGATTGACTTTGAGCAGCAAGACGAAGTGCTGGACGTGAACGTGGGGGCCATCATCGTCGCCACCGGATATGCCATGTGGGACCCGACCGGCCTTTCACAATACTCTTTTGGCCAGTCGCCCAACATTATCACCGGCCTGCAATTCGAGCGGCTGTCGAGCGCCACCGGGCCAACCAGCGGCAAGATTCAACTGGCCGACGGGCGCGAGCCTGAGCGGGTCGCCATCCTCCACTGCGTCGGCTCGCGGGATCACAATGCGCACCCCTATTGCTCACGCTTTTGTTGCATGTACGCGCTCAAGCACGCCCACCTGGTGCGCGACAAGACCGGCGCAGAGGTGTTCGAGTTTTACATGGACATGCGCGCCTTTGGCAAAGGTTACGAAGAGTTTTACGAGCGCGTGCAGGAAGAAGGCGTGGTCATGGTGCGCGGGCGCGGCGCAGAAGTGACAGTGTTGCCCGACGGTCGGTTGCGGGTCAAGGGCGAAGACGCCAACCTGAGCCGCGTGGTATCCACTGACGTGGATATGGTGGTGCTGTGCACGGCCATCGAGGCGCAACCGGACGCCAATCATATCGGGGCGCTGTTTGGTCTGAGTCGCACGCAGGACGGCTTTTTCGCCGAGGCGCACCCCAAGCTGCGCCCGGTCGAGACGAACACCGAGGGCGTCTTTTTGGCCGGATGTGCGCAGGGGCCGCGCGACATCCCCGACGCGGTGGCTCACGCCGGCGCGGCGGCTTCAATGACTATCGCGCTGCTGGACAGAGGCGAAGTGACCATCTCGCCGAGCACGGCCTATGTGCTGCGTGAAGCGTGCGTCGGCTGCGGCGATTGCATCCCGGTTTGCCCCTACACGGCTATTGTGCGGGTGGACGGCAAGGCCCAGATCAACTCTGCGCTCTGCAAAGGGTGCGGCACGTGCGTCGCCGCCTGTCCCGCCGGCGCTATCGAGGCGCTACATTTTACCGACGAGCAACTGGTTGCTCAGATTGATGGGGTGCTGGCATGGGCGTAGAAAACGGAGAATTTGAACCGAGAATCGTTGCCTTTATGTGCAACTGGTGCACGTATGCAGGGGCCGACAACGCCGGGGTAGCCCGGCTAGAGTCGCCCGCCAATATCCTGCCCATCCGGGTGATGTGCTCCGGGCGTATCTCGCCCGAGATGGTTTTGCGCGCCTTTCGCGCTGGCGCGGACGGTGTGCTGGTGATGGGCTGTCACATCGGTGATTGCCACTATAGCAGCGGCAATCACCGCACTATCAAGCGCGTGCCATTGTTGCACAATCTGTTAGGCTACGTGGGCATCAACCCGGAGCGGCTGGAGCTGCAATGGGTCTCGGCAGCCGAAGCCCCGCGCTTTGTCCAGGTGACCGAGGCATTCACTCAAAAAATACGCCAGCTCGGGCCGCTTGCGCAGGAGGTGGCCGAATGATGGAACGCGAAATTATGGCAGAGATTCGGCGGGCGGTGGCCGGGCGATTGAACGAGCTGGATGGGGTGGTGGCCTTGCGCCGGTCGAGCGCGGGCGTGGCGCCCCACGTTTTCCAACCGGGCGATGATCTTGACGCACTGGAGATCGATCCCAAATATCCGCTGATGACCCTGGTCTCCCGGCTGCACAAGCAGTTTCCGGCCATGCGCCTGGGCGTGGTGGCGCGCGGCTGCGACGAGCGCGCCCTGGTCGAGATGGCCAAGCGCAACCAGATTGACCCGGACCGCTTGTTCATCATCGGCTTTGTGTGCACGGCCGAGGAAGCTCAAGCGTGCTATTGCAGTGAACCGAGTCCCGCACATGTGCTCGGCCCGGCGCGAGAGGTCGTGCTGGGAACACCCCCCGCACCTGGTCCGGCCAACCCCATCGTGACCCGCTACGATGCCATGCCGCTGGCCGAGCGGCGGGCGTTCTGGCAGCAGCAATTCGCCAAATGCATCAAGTGTTACGGCTGCCGCAACATCTGCCCGGAGTGCTTTTGTGAAGCGTGTGCGATGGAAGATGCGGCGTGGGTTGAGCCAGGGCTGCTCGCGCCGCCCTTTCCCACTTTTCATCTGATTCGCGCCATGCACATGGCCAGCCGCTGCGTGGCCTGCCGCGAGTGCGAGCGCGTCTGCCCGGCGCACATCCCGCTCACCGTGTTATACGACTTGATGCGGCGCGACATCGGGGCGTTGCTGGACTATGCGCCCGGCGCAGATCTGGCCGCGCCGCCGCCGCTCTCGCTCACGCTGGAGCAGGCCCCCCTGCACGCGGTTGCTGATCAATAGGACCTGAACAATGAAATCCTTGCACAGTGGGCAAGGATTTGGACAAGATTAACAAGATTCACAGGATTAAAAGTAAATCCTGTCAATCTTATCAAGCCTTTTTGGTTCCGGCTTGTCCGGTTTAGGAGATGGCGTGATGGAATATAAAAACACTTTGACAACGTGCATTTACTGCGGCTGCGGTTGCCAGATGTACGTGGAAACCATGGATGGGCAAATCACGGGCCTGTGGCCGGCCAAGACACACGTGATCAGCGCGGGCCGGCTGTGCATCAAAGGTTGGAACGTCACCGGCTTTGTGGGCAGCCCCGACCGGCTACGGACGCCGCTCATCCGCAAGAACGGTCAATTCGTGGAGGCCAGTTGGGATCAGGCCCTCACGCTCGTCGCTGACAAACTGGGCGCCATCAAACAAGAAAGTGGTCCGAACAGCATAGGCATACTGTGCTCCGCCAAGTGCACCAACGAAGAAAACTATTTGATGAACAAATTCGCCCGCGCGGTGATCGGCACGAACAACATTGACCACTGCGCCCGCCTCTGACACGCTCCCACCGTGGCCGGTCTGGCCGCAGCGTTTGGGAGCGGGGCGATGACCAACTCGATCCCCGAATTTGAAACGGACACGCACTGCTTTCTCATCATGGGGTCAAACACCTCCGAAGGCCACCCGCTCATCGCCAGCCGCATTATGAAAGCTCAAGAGCGCGGCGCAAAGGTGATCGTGATTGACCCGCGCGACATCCAAATGGCCTGTCTGGCCGATCTCTATTTGCCCTTCCGCCCCGGTACAGACGTGGCGATACTCAATGGACTGATGAACGTCATCATCAGCGAGGGATTAGAAGACCGGGCGTTCATCGCTGGGCGCACCGAGGCTTACGACGAGCTCAAGGCAGTCGTGGAAAAGTATACGCCGGAGCGCGTGGAGGAAATCAGCGGCATTCCCGCCGGCAAGCTGCGCGAGGCCGCGCACATGTACGCCAAAAACAAGCCGGCGGCCATCATCTACGCGATGGGCATCACGCAACACACCACTGGCACCGATAACGTCAAATCCACGGCCAACCTGGCCATGCTGACAGGCAACCTGGGTATCCCCGGCGGCGGCGTGAATCCGTTGCGCGGGCAGAACAACGTGCAGGGCGCGTGTGACATGGGCGGCCTGCCCAACGTCTATCCGGGCTACCAGCCGGTGACTGCGCCGGAAACGCACGCCAAGTTCGAACAAGCCTGGGGCAACACGTCGGATATGCAGGTCGGCCTGACGGTGACAGAGATGATTAACGCCGTCGGAGACGGCAAGCTGCGCGCCCTATACGTTATGGGCGAAAACCCCATGATGGCCGATCCCGACATCAACCACGCCCGTCACAGCCTGGAACGGGCCGAGTTTGTCGTGGCGCAAGACATCTTTTTCTCAGAAACGGCAGAACTGGCGCACGTCGTGCTGCCCGGCGCGGCGTTTGTCGAAAAAGATGGCACGTTCACTGCCACCGACCGGCGGGTGCAGCGTGTGCGAAAAGCCATCCAGCCACCCGGTAGCGCAAAAGCAGACTGGGAGATCATTGACATGTTGGCGCAAAAGATGGGCGCGAGCGGCTTTGAATTTGACTCGGCCCAGGCTATTATGGAAGAAATCGCCAGGCTGACGCCCAGTTACGGCGGTATCCGTTACGAGCGGCTGGAAGAGCTTGGCTCGTTGCAATGGCCGTGTCCTACGCCCGATCACCCCGGCACACCCTATCTGCACAAAGGCAAGTTCTCACGCGGCCTGGGACATTTTCACGCCATCGAATTCAAGGAACCGGCCGAGTTGCCCGATGCCGAGTATCCGTTGACGCTGACGACCGGGCGACTGATGTTTCATTATCACACTGGCACCATGACGCGCCGCACCGAAAAACTGCACCAGGAGGTGCCGGAGGCTTACGTGGAGATCCATCCCGACGACGCGGCGCAGATCGGCCTGAACGGGAAGCGGCGTGTGCGCGTGAGCTCGCGGCGTGGCCAGATCGAGCTGGACGTGCGCGTCACCCGGCGCATCAAGCCCGGCATCGTCTTTATTCCCTTCCACTTTGCCGAGGCCGCTGCCAACGCGCTGACCAACGCTGCGCTCGATCCTATCGCCAAGATACCGGAATACAAGGTCTGCGCGGTCAAAGTCGAAGCGATCTGATAGCTCTGGTCAAAGACCTGGCGGGATTCAACGACCTGCCGGGTCTTTTTGGTTGTAGGGATGTGACTAGGTCGGCACGTTGACCGTGACCTTGGCGCCCACACCAGGTTGCGACTCTACCGCCAGCGTCCCCTGCAGCAAGCGCACCCGTTCCTGCATGCCCACCAGACCCAACTTGCCCGTGGCGGCCAGGTCGCCCGTGAGAGCTGGGGGGATAAAACCCACGCCGTTGTCCTGGATGGTCATTTGCACGGCGTTGTCGGTAAACTCGACAGTGACGGCGGCCTGGGTAGCCTGGGCGTGCTTGCGCACATTGCTCAACGCTTCCTGGGTGATGCGAAACAGCGTCAACTCGACTTCGGGCGAAAAACGCCGTTTTTCCCCCACGACTTGAAGCTGCGTCTGGATGCCGTCCCGCTCGGTCATCGTGGTCGTCAAGCTCTCCAGCGCCGGCAGCAGGCCCAGGTCATCCAAGATGGAGGGCCGCAAATCCCGGCTAAAGCGGCGCATGCCCTCGATCACCCGGTCCGTCTGGTCCCGCAGCTCCTCAATACGCCGAAGCGCCGACTGAGGAATTTCTTGTTCTCCGCCTGCATTTGAGCTGGCCAGGGTATCCAGGTGGCGCGAAAGCGCAATCATGGCCTGGATCGTATCGTCGTGCAGCTCGCGGGCGATGCGTTTGCGCTCTTCTTCCTGAGCGCGGGTGATGTTTTGCACGTAAAAGCGTAGGCTTTCGTACAAGCGGGCGTTTTCGATGGCTACACCGATCTCGTTGCCGATGGCGGTCAATAGATCGAGTTCTTCGGGCAAAAAGGTGTGCAGACAGCGTGTGCCGATGGTGAGCACACCTTGCACCTCCCCTTTGGACTTGAGAGGCACGGCCGCCAGTGCATGCAGCCCTTCCTGCTGCACGGCGATGCGGGTCATCCGTGGGTCTTGAGAGGCATCGGCAACCACGATGAGTTCCCCGCTTTGAGCCACCTGCCCCGAAAATCCCTCACCCAGCTGCAAGCGGTCCAATCCGGCGGCCGAAGTCTCCGAAACGCCCCGGTAGGTGTTCAGCACCAGCTCCTGGCTCTGCCGGTCCAGCAAGAATATCAGGCCGGCTTGCAAGCCGGTGACTTGGAGAACTTTATCCAGCGCGCTGCTCAGCACCTGCCGCAACTCTAAGGATTCGGTCAGAATTGAAGCGACCGCGTTGATGGCGCGCAACCGTAGCACGGCTTTTTGGCGCAGGTCTTTTTCCTTTTCCTGAGTTTCAATCATCCACACCACAAAATAACCGACCAGAGCGACGGCCGCGGTCTCTACCAGCGCGTCCCCCGGCTCCAAAGAGACCAGAAACACGCGCGGCAGCATGATCAGAACGGCGAGGGCCAGGGTGATCAACCCGCCGGTCTGCCGGAAAGCAAAAGTGGCGCTGGCAATCGGCAGCAAAAAAACAATCCGCTCTACCGTGTGGCGTTCCAGAATATAAGAGGTCAAGGGCAGAGGCCGGAGCTGGGGTGAGAGATAGTGCAAGAACGTAAGAAAAACGAGCAGAGCGGCCAGAATCCAAAAGTCGCGCTGGCCTACAATCTGTTTGAAGCGCTTTGTCCGAGAGAACGGCGTTGATTCCATTAAGGCTCCGTAAATCTACAAGTGGTGCGACTCTGGGATTATACTTTGTCTGCGGAGAAAGGCCAAGCGCGCCGTGCGGTACGCAGAAATGCGTAGCACAGAACGGTGAGGCTAAGTGAATCTACCAGGACCAATGCGGTAGCAATACGCCTGTCCTGCAGCTCAGGATCAACATTTCCCCCGATGACTCCAACCAAGGAGCATGGTATGCTATAGCCAGAATAAAGAACCAGGAATCACAACACAAGGAGGTGTCACAATGGAAGCCATCAAGTTTATCGAGTTTTACGCAATGGAAGTGGTCGTGGTCGGCGCGGTAGCGCTGACGGTGCTGGCAGGGCTGTATCAGCTCATTCGGGACAAGGCGCGGGCCAGCCGCTCTACTTCCACCCAAGCCCGAGAAGTGCATTCGTAACCTTTATAGAGAGACTCCCAGGTGGAGCATGGAGGTGTGAAATGGAAGCCATCAAGTTCGTGATGTTCTACGGTCTGGAAATCGTGGTGGTCGGAGTGGTCGTGGTGACGGTGCTGGCGGGATTGTACCAACTGGTGCGGGACAAGATCCGCAGTCGTGCATCCACCCCCTCCCCCGAAACAGCTAAACACTGAGCGGGTCAGGAAACCCGGTCTCCCATGGGAGACCGGGTTTCTTTTTTAGAATGTATCTTCAAGGCCCAGCCAACCCTTTCTCAAGGCCTGTAACACGGCCTCGGTGCGCGAACCCACGCCCATTTTACCAAAGATGTTGCTCAGATGGGTTTGGACCGTGCGGATGCTGAGCACCAGCTCATCGGCGATCTCTTGGTTGGTCATGCCCCTGGCCGCCAGCTTGAGCACCTCTAACTCGCGATCGCTCAGATGATCCAAAACACTCTCTTTTACATGGCTGGGGACAGGCGCGGCGAAGCGGTTGAGGACTTTGCGGGCGATGGTCGGATGCAGGACCGATTCACCGGCGTATACGGCCCGCACGGCCCTGACCAATTCGTCGGCGCGGACGTTTTTGAGCAGATAGCCGGCAGCGCCTCCCTCCAGCAGGGCAAACACATACTGATCGTCGTCGTAAGCAGTCAACACCAGCACAGCGGTAGCCGGACAGGTGGCTTTGATGCGCCGGGTGGCCTCGATGCCGTTAAGCTTGGGCATTGCGATATCCATAATCGCCACGTCAGGACACCACTGCGCGGTCAGGCGTACCGCTTCTTCCCCGTCTCCAGCTTCGGCCACCACCTCCATATCGCTTTCTCGTTCCAGTAGCTCGCGCGTACCTTCGCGGACCACCACATGGTCGTCGGCCAGCAGGATTCTGATCTTGTCCATGCGCCCTCCTCAAGGGAGATTATACTCTTTCCAGCGGGGAAAGCAACCCAATGAGTTCAGCGGTCGCGCAGAAACCATACAAAAACGCCGATCCGCAAAAAAAGTGAAATGCCAGAGCAAGATAAGCCTTTTGCCCAATACAAGATCGGCATTTCTCCCGATGACACGGACCGGCTCGTATGATAAGGTAAAGACAATAACGCCATCGGAGCTTCCGTCGGGCTGCTCCAATCCAAAACCCGCCGGATTTCCTTTAGGCAGTACGTTTGCAGGAGATGAGACATGAACAGGAGATTGTGGTTTATCGGCATCATGGTCCTGGCGGCGGTTGCACTGACCACAACAGGCTGCGCATCCAGTTCGGCTTCTGAAGATGAGCCGCCGCGCCAGGTCACTGTCGTGTATGCCTTTAGCACCGAGGAAGAGGTGCTGACCAAAGACATCTTGCCTGTCTTTCAGGCTTACTGGCAGCAACACAGTGGCGGCAAGCTGATTTTCACGAGCGTCTTTACCGGCTCGGAGGAAATCGCCAATGCGATTCTGGATGGCGCGCCGGCCGACGTGGCCATCCTGTCTAATGAACAACATGCTACCTGGCTGCACATCAACGATCGAGTCAAGACAGATTGGCATACCTTTCCGAACGAAGGAGTGGTCAGTCGCAGTCCCATGGTGATCGTCGTTCGCCCCGGCAATCCATTGGACATCGCCGACTGGGCCGACTTGACTCGTCCCGACGTCAAGCTGATTCATCCCGATCCACGCACGTCGGGTGG
Organism: Anaerolineae bacterium; assembly: GCA_034435435.1. Classification (GTDB taxonomy): domain Bacteria; phylum Chloroflexota; class Anaerolineae; order S140-20; family S140-20; genus DAOTXN01. The sequence continues at coordinate 46,282 of DAOTXN010000173.1, forward strand.
GGCCCAGTGGGCGTTGCTGGCAGAGTATGGAGCAGCGATCCTCTCCGGCGGCGACGCGGAGGCGGCTTCCAGGCAGGTAAAAGATTTATGGGAAAACGTCATTTCCACTCCGCCCTCGACGCGAGAAGCCATGAAAGAGTTCTTATTCGGAGTAGGTGATGCTCTGATTACCTACGAACAAGATGCGCTGCTGGCCAAGTCGCGCGGCGCGACGATCGAGGTGATTGTCCCTCCCACGACCATCATGAGCGAGCACGTGGTTGTCATGGTAGACAGCAACGTGGATCCGTGGGAACAGGATGGCGTGAGGTCTTTTATCAACTTTTTGTGGAGTGACACGGCGCAAAAAGCCTTCACACGCTACTACTTTCGGGCCGTGACCGATGAGGCTTTGAACCAGGCCGTGCCGGAATTCGGCCCCATCCAGCGGCCGTTTACCGTGAATGACCTGGGAGGTTGGGGACGGGCCTATCCCGAAATCATTCACGCCATCTGGGAAGAGCAGATTGCTAGATAGAAATGCGTAGTATAGGGCCTTGTGCCCGTTTTCTTGTGCCCGTTTTCTTGTGCCCGTTTTCACGCCCACAAGGGGCTAAATTACATCTCTCCAGGCTGCTAGATAAAAATACGTAGCAACGGTGGAACGAGTTACGCCTTTGCCGCAGTTCAAGATAAACATTTCCCTGGATGACAGTTGCCGGTCCACCATGATATGGTATAGACGCAAGCAAAGACACGGGCAAGAGAGTAATAGAAGAAAAGAGGTTTGACCATGGAAAGCGTGATGTTAGCCATCAAATTCGTGATGTTTGTGGCAATGCAAGTCACCGTGCTGGCCGTGATAGGGGCCGTTGTAGTCGCCGCAGTATACCAAATCGTATGCAACAAAGTGCGTGAGTCGCGCCAACGAGACGAGATCACGACCGAAGATAAACAGCAACTCCAGCAGATCCTATGATTGCTGTCCGCACAGTCCATAACGGGGAAGAGACAACCTCAGGCGTTCGAGAAATGACCTTCTGCAAACGGCGGGGGTTGGCCTCTCCAACCGAGGGGCGGTTATTCGACTAGCACCCACAGGTTAGTCAGACCGCCCCTCTACTTGTATATTTTTGTCAAATCATCTCAAGGAGGTACACCCATGTCCAACGAAATCAGAATAGATGCCTTTCTGCCAACAGAGATGGCCGAGAAAGCAGAGAGCGCGGGGATGAAAAAAGTCGGCCTGGATTTTTGGAGCATGTTCAGCCTCGCCATCCTTGCGGGGGCTTTTATCGGCATGGGAGGCGAGTTTTGTACACTCGTCAGCACCGACAACGGCCTGAGCTTCGGCCTGAGTAAACTCCTGGGTGGGCTGGTCTTCTGCCTGGGCCTGATCCTGGTTGTCATTGCCGGCGCCGAACTCTTTACCGGCAACAACCTGATCGTGATGGCCTGGGTTAGCGGCAAGGTGACGTTAGGGCAACTGATGCGCAACTGGCTGACCGTCTACTTTGGCAACCTGACTGGCTCATTGATCACTGTGATGATCATGTTCTTCACCCGTCAGTGGACCTTTTCCAGCTATCACGTCGGCGCGACGGCCCTGAACATCGCCAACACCAAGTGCAACCTGGCCTTCGGCGAAGCGCTGGCGCGCGGCATTATGTGCAACGCACTGGTGTGTCTGGCTGTGTGGATGTGCATGAGCAGTCGTAGCGTCGTAGACAAAATCTTTGCCATCATTTTCCCCATCACCGCCTTTGTGGCTTCCGGTTTTGAGCACAGCGTCGCCAATATGTACTTTATCCCCCTGGGCATCCTGCTCAAAAGCGAGCCAGACGTAGTGGCAGCCGCCGGCAAGACCCTCAGCGACCTGAGCAACCTCAGTTGGCAAGGCTTTATTATCAAGAACCTGCTGCCAGTGACCATCGGCAATATCTTTGGGGGTGGCTTTATGGTGGCGGCAGTGTATTGGTTCGTTTACCGTCGCCCATTGGTGGGAAAGCACTACGGGATCCGGCAGATCATCGATCTCTTTGTCGGCTCCCCGGAGTCCCAATCAGGTCGAGACGCCGCCAAGCAGGACTAGGCGCAAAAGTCCGCCGGCCTGCACAACAGGCGCTAAGGGCCAGGGTTCTCACACCTGGCCCTTTTTTGTTGGACAAATCCCGGCGTTCATTATACAATCGAGGCAGTTTGACCGCACCCAACACCAAAAGTTCCAGGAGCATAATATGAACAGAGCAAGAATATGGCTCATTTTGAATGTACTGCTTTTCGTCGGACTGCTGGAGGGGTGCAAATCAGCCACGACCACCCAAAGCAGCCGCAGCGGTGATACGCCGCAGATCAACAACGCCGAGTTAAAGGTCGGCGATCCGGCTCCCGACTTTAGACTTGCAGACCACAAGGGCGGTTACGTCCGCTTGAGCGATTTGAAGGGCAAGAGCAATGTCGTCATCGCCTTCTTCCCCGCCGCCTTTACCCCCGTCTGAAGCCAGGAAATGCCCGCCCTGGACGCCGAGTTCGAGCGCTTCCAGGCGGAAGATGCCCAGGTGCTGGGTATCAGCGTAGATTATACCGCCGCCAACGCCGCGTGGGCCGAATCGTTGGGGATCGAGAATATCCTTTTATTGAGCGACTATTGGCCGCACGGCCAGGTGGCCCAACAATACGGTGTGTTGCGCAAGCAAGGCTTTACCGAGCGAGCCACTTTTATCGTGGACAAACAAGGCATCGTCCGTTTTAAGCACATTTACGACCTGGACGAATTGCCAACCACCGCCGAGCTATTTGCGGCGCTGCAAGAGATCAACAAATAGGCTAATGAGCAAATGAGAAAGCTAAAACTCCCCATCGTCGTGGCCCTTGTGGCTGCGGCGCTGATCGGCGGTGTGTTCCTGGTCCAACGCGCCAGATCCGAGCCGGGCTGCGCCGGCAAGTCGCCCTGTATGCTGTATTTTTACGCGGACTGGTGACAAGTCTGCAAGCAAATGGAGCCCATCGTGAATGGGCTAGAGGAAAAATACGGGCGCGATTTCAACATCGTGCGCGTCAACGTGGAAACCGGGGTAGGGAAACAACTGGCTCGCGAGTACGGCTGCATCGGCCAGCCGTCATTCGTCTTGTTCGACCGGAGCGGCGAGCAGGTCCGCATGCTGATGGGCGCCCAGACCGCCGCAACGTTCGAGGCGGAGATCGAGCGCATCCTGAGCAAATAACGCGAGTAACCACAGATTTCACGGATGACACGGATTCAAAGAGCAATCGGTGAAATCTGTGCCATCCGTGTTTAACTTGTCCGGGTTGGGAGGTAAGCATCATGCTAAACAATCGCAATACCGTGCTCTTGCTGGCCTTGGCGGGGGTGGTGATCGTTGGTATCGCCGTTTACGTCCTTTTTTTCGCGGGAACGGGCTGCAAGGATTGTCCCACCTTTAAGTACTTTCGGCTGGAAACCTGAGAATTCTGCCAAGAAATGAATCCCATCGTGAATGGGATCAGAAAAGAATACGGGCGCAAGATCAATTTTGTCTACATCGAGCTGAGCACAGCCAGCGGCAAACAAGAGGCTCGCGACGAAGGCGTGATGGGCACACCCACCTTCCTGCTACTGAACAGCAAGGGAGAACGGGTGTATATGCTGCAGGGCGTGCTGCCCCGTGAGGTGCTGGAGCAGCAACTGGACTATTTGCTGGACGCAGAGTAATTCTACCGAGAGACGAAGGACGAAAGACGAATTGGTCCTGCGTCGTTTTCAATCCAGTGGACTGCGCACCGCCAGGCCGCCGCGCTGGAGGACGTGGGTGTAGATCATGGTCGTTTTCACGTCCTTGTGGCCCAACAACTCTTGCACGGTACGAATGTCATAGTGATTTTCCAGGAGATGCGTAGCAAACGAATGCCGAAAGGTGTGAGGACCGACGGGCTTGGGGATGCCGGCCCGGCGGGCGGCTTTGCGGATGGCCTTTTGCAAGCCGCTTTCGTCGAGGTGGTGGCGGCGCACGACGCCGCTGCGCGGATCCACGGACAGTCGGTTTGCTGGAAAGACGTACTGCCAGATCCATTCGCGCTCCGCGTGGGGATATTTACGCTCCAGGGCGTAGGGCAGGTACGCCGCGCCGTGGCCTTGGGCCAGGTCTTCTTCGTGCGTCCGTTTTACGATCCGCAAATGGTCCTGGAGGGGGACGACGAGGCTGTCGGGCAGGATCGTCACCCGATCCTGTTCGCCTTTCCCGTCGCGGACGGTGACGGTGCGGTAGTCGAAATCCAGGTCTTTCACCCGTAACCGCAGGCACTCCATCAGCCGCAGGCCAGAGCCATAGAGCAGCCTGGCCATCAGCAGGTTCACGCCCGAGAGATGGTCGAAGACGTGGCGGACCTCGTACTTGGTCAGGACAGTGGGCAGGCGTTTCGGCCTCTTGGCGTGCAAGGCGTTCACCGGGCCCAGGTCTTTTTTCAACACCTCGCGGTAGAGGAAGAGCAGGGCATGGAGGGCCTGATTTTGGGTAGAAGCGGCGACGTTATCCTTCACCGCGAGATGAGTAAGGAACGTCTCGATTTCAGGTGCGCCCATCTCCGCCGGGTGGCGCTTGTTGTGAAAGAGGATATAGCGCGTGATCCAGCCCACGTAGGCCTGCTCGGTGCGGATGGAATAGTGTTTGAGGCGCAGGGTGTCGC
>DAOTXN010000174.1:0-23730 GCA_034435435.1 Anaerolineae bacterium
TCGCGGCTTATCTCGCGGCCAACGCGAAATTGCTGGGCATCATCAAACGCACGCGAAAGAACCATCGAAAAAGCCCTTTGGCCGAGTTGTCGCACTTGACAAATTCAGGAGATCCTTAACTTGTGAGTAATGGGCTGAGCGGAAACTCTATCTCTTCCAGTGGATACTCTTCAAAGCCAGCGGGCAGGTCGCGTAGCGTGATCGTCGCCTCGGCCTGGCCGAGCCGGGCGATCTCGTCTTCGATGGCCTGGATCTGATCCAGGTCGTCGGTCAGGGTTAGCAATGTCTCCAGGTCGGCGATGGCGTCGTCATAACGCCCCAGCGCTTCGTAGACCCAGTAGCGGTCGATGTACACGTCCTGCGAAGTAGGATCCAGCTCGGCGGCTTGGGTGAGATCCCGCACGGCAGTGTTGTACTTGGCCTGATTGGCGTAGGCCCAGCCCCGATAATTGTAGGCCAGGGCGTTCTGGGGTTCGAGTTCGATGACGCGCGTGGCGTCGTCGATCACGCCATCGTAATCCTTTTGGGTGGCGAGGACTTTGGCCCGCAGCATGTAACCGGCGGCCTGCTCCGGCTCTAGCGCGATGAGCTGTTCGGCGTCGGCCAGGGCGTCCTCGTATTCGCCCATGAGAAAGTACAACTCGCCGCGACTCTCATAGGCCATCGTCAGCTCGGGATCCAGCTCGAGAGCCTGCCCATAGTCGGCGACGGCCTGAATGGCCTCTCCCGCCAGCCAATGAGCCTCGCCCTGCGTGGCATAGGCCACCGCCGCCAGCATCGGTTCGCTCTCGATCACCCGGTTGGTGTCGCTGATGGCAGCGGTGGCGTCTTGCAGCGCCAACGCATTGGCGGCGCGCATCAGATAGGCCCAGGTATAATAGGGGTTCAGCTCGATGGCGCGGTTCAGATCGGTCTTGGCCTGCTCGTATTCGCCTTGTTGGTGATAGAGTGCACCTCGCCTCGCATAAGCGTAACTGCTCTCCGAGTCCAGATCGATGGCAGTTTCAAAATCGGCCAGCGCGGCTTCAAACTCCTCCTGACCACCATAGATGTCCGCCCGGTCCACGTAGGCGTCGGCCCAGTGAGGGCGCAGCTCGATGGCCGTGTTCACATCGGCGAGGGCCAGGTCGTTTTCCTCTTGCTGGAGATAAATTCTGCCCCGCACCAGGTAATAGTCTGGCACGTGCGGTTCTAGCTCGATGGCCCGGTTCAAGTCGGCCAGCGCGGCCTCTAGCTCATCCTGCCAGAAATAGATGTAACCCCGCGTGGCGTAGATCATGCCCTCTTCAGGCTCCAACTCCAGCGCCTTTTCCATGTCGGCGAGGGCCTGGTCGAAATCGTTGAGCAACGCATAGAGGCCGCCGCGCTCCAGGTAGCTGATCACGTCATCCGGGCGCAGCTCGACCAGCCGATTGTATTCGGCCAGCGCCTGGGTGTATTCCCGGCGCGCCTGGTAAACGGAGCCGCGGCAGTCGTAGGCCCAGGGGTAATGGGGGATGAGCTCAAGGGTCTGTTCGCAGTCGGCCATGGCCTTTTCATAGTCGCGTTTGTAGCGATAGTAGCTGGCGCGTGACGTGTAGGCCATGACCTGTCTGGGGTCCAGCTCCAACGCTTTCTCTACGTCGGCCAGCGCCTCCTCGTATTTGTTAAAGTCAATGTAGATTCCGGCCCGACTCTGGTAAATCAGCGCCAGGTCCGGGGCCAGCTCCAGGGCGCGGTCATAGTCCTGCCAGGCGCCCTCAAAATCCCCCATTTCGGCGCGGGCCGCCGCGCGGTAGGTGTAGCCCAGCGCCAGCTCGGGATCCAGCTTGATGGCTTTTTCGGCGTCGGCCAGCGCCGGGGTCTCGTGGTAGCAGTTCAAGTGATAGCGCGAGCGATAGGCGTAGGCCAGCGCCAGGTCGGGGTCTAGCTCGATGGCCTGGTTCAGGTCGGCCTCGGCGTTATCCAGCTCATCCAGCGTGATGCGGGTCATGCCGCGCACGGCGTAGGCCAGGGCGAGCTCGGGGTCCAGCTCGATGGCGCGGTCGGCGGCGGTGAGCGCGCCGGCGAGGTCGCTGCGGAAAAAGAGAACGCCGGCCCGCACGGCGTGGGGTAAAGCCAGGCTCGAGTCGAGCTGGATGGCTCGGTCAGCGGCGGCGAGGGCGGCATTCCAGTTTTCCTGAAAGAATAACACACCGGCGCGCGCGGCGTGCGGCAGCGCCAGAGCAGCGTCTAACGCAATGGCCCGGTCGGCGGCCTCCAGCGCATCGCTCAAGCTATCCTGCTCGAACAACACCCCCGCCCGAATCGCGTGAGCCATCGCCGCTTCAGGGGATTCGATCAGGGCTATTTCGGCCGCCGCCAGCGCGTTGTCCAGGTCGCCCTGGGCATAGGCCGAGGTGGCCTGAAGGACATAGGCCGGGCCTAAATGCCCAGCCGGCAGGTCAGCGGCGCGGGCGATGGCCTGCCCGGCGTCGGCCAGGGCGCCTTCAGCGTCGCCCGCTGCTTCGCGGAGCTGGCAGCGGTAGGCATAGGCCAGGGCCTGCTGCGGGTCCAGGGTGAGCGCCTGGTCCAGGTCGGCGCTGGCAGCTTTCGCCTCTCCCGACAGGAATCGTGCAGCGCCTCGATAGGCCAGCGCCGGGGCCAGGTCGGGTTGTGCATCCAGGGCCTGATCCAGGTCGGCGATGGCCGGTGTGTACTCGGCGCGATAAAAGTGGGCGGCGCCCCGGTTGGCGTGGGCCAGGGTGGTGTGCTGGCGCAGAAAACCGGGTGCGACGGCCAGGGCGGCTGTGTATTCGGCGATGGCCTGCTCCCAATTGCCCTGGGCATAAAAGTCGTTGGCGGCCCGGTAGTGGCGCGTCTCGGCGGCGCGCCGGGCCACAGAGAAGCCCAGGCCGCCTCCAGCCAGTATCAATACGAGAGCGATAACGGCAAGCGGTATCCAAAGCTTGCGGCGGCGGGATGGCGCTGGCAAAGCTTGATTCTCGTTCAATTCGAATCCTCCATGTCTGTTCTAGCAGCCTATCGGAGAGACGTCATTTAGCCCCTTGTGGGCGTCCAAAATGGGCGCAAAACGAGCAAAAAACGGGTACAAGGCCCTATATTACAGGGTTCTCCGCCAGGCTGCTAGTGCGGGTCCAGGTAGATGAACTGTGATTGTAGCACCCCTAACGGGGTGAGGACGTAGCCGTGGACGTAGGGTTTGCGCAATTGACGGCTGACGCCGTGCGAGAGCCAGATCTCGGGAGCGTCATTCACGATCATTTGCTCGACCTGGTGGTACAGGGCCAGGCGTGCTGCGGGATCGCGCTCCGTACGGGCTTGCTCCAGCAAGCTGTCTACCTGCGGATTGTTATAACCGCTCCAATTTTCTTCGCTGGCGCTGTGATAGAGCACGTCCAAAAAGTTCTCGGGGTCGGGATAGTCGGCGCACCAGCCCATCATAAACAGGTGGCCGTGGTGCTCGCGCAGCTCGTATATAAAGCTGCGCGGTTCCAGCAGCTCCACCTCGATCTGAATGCCAAACACCTCCTCCCAGGTCTGGAGCAAAGCAGCCACGGAGGGGTCCGGATCGGTGTAGCCCGATTCGGTGAACGTCAGCGGGGGCAGGTTGGCCGCGTCGCCGTAGGAGGATTGAGCCAGCAGCTCGCGGGCCTGGTCAGGGTTGAAATCGTAGCCGGTCAGGTCGGGCGAGTAGCCGGGCATACCGGGGGGCAGTGGTCCGATAGCCGGCACAACCACCCCGTTCCAGGCTACCTCAATGATCTGCTCGCGGTCCACGGCGTAGCTAAAGGCCCGGCGCACCAGGAGGTCGTCAAAGGGTGGGCGGCTGACGTCGAAAGCGATCCGGGTGGTGCAAAAGTTGGGTACGGTGTGCAGTTCGGCGTGCAATGGGTCGGCGGGGTCTTGCACGCGCTCGACCAAATCGGAGGGGACGCTGCTCATGTCCACGTCGCCGCTCTCGTATAACAAGAAGGTAGGACCGGCCTCGATTAGAAAAACGATATGTTCCAACTTGGGGATAGGGCCATAATAGGCGTCGTTGCGGGCGAGAATGATCACGTCGTCGTCCCACTTTTTCAGGCGGAAGGGACCGGTGCCGTTGGGCGTGCGCCACCAGTCGTCTATACCACGCCGCTCAACGTTCGAGCGGTCCACGACAAAAGCCACGGGCCAGGTCAGCTTGGCGAGAAAGTAGACTTTGGGCGCGTCAATGGTCACTTGAAGGGTATGGTCGTCAATCACAACGACGCCGGCGATCTCGTCGGCTTGGCCGTCAAGTTTTTCCTTTACTCCAAGGATGTCACCCAGGTAGGTGCGGGCCTTCTGCGACTCTGTTTTGGGGTCGGCGGCGCGTTCCCACGAGTATTTAAAGTCGGCCGCCGTTACCGGCCGGCCATCGTGGAACACGGCGTCGGGGTGCAGATGGAAAGTATAAGTCCGCCCATCCGCGCTGATGTCCCAGCTTTGCGCCAGATCGGGCGCCACCTGCATGTCGGTGTTCAACGTCACCAGGCCGCTAAAGAGGTCGCCTAGCATGCCGGCGGCGCTCGACTCGGTCGTGGCCGGGTCCAGATCGTAAGGCTCGCTGCTGGCCAGAACCAGCGCCGTGTTGCGGTCTACGTCGTAGGGCCGAAGCGCCGTCAGGGACAGGCTGCCGATCACAGCGTCAATGGTGCGCTCCCGCGCTTCAAAGGATCGCATGGGGGCGCTGGCGATGGCGATGTAGACCCGGGCCCCGCGCTGCGCGACCACCACTCGTACCTGGAGTTGATTCTCTGTCTCCATGCCGGTCACAGTGATGCTGTGAGCAGGCGTACCGTCCTGTAGAGTGGTCCCATTGGAGGCGAGCACCTGGACGTTTTCCAGGTCCGACGAGACTGAATCGGCGATGGTCGTGGCGACCTCTTCCAGGGTCTCTTCGCCAGAGAAATAATCCCAACCCACGATGATGGTCAACCCCAGGGTGGAATCGCCCATGATGAGGGTCGGAAATTCTTCCTCTGTCTCTTGCAAATCCCAATCCGTGGGAAAACGGATGGACCAGCCGTTTTCGAGGTCACTGAAAAAGCCTGGCGGTGTGGGAGTGGGGCGGGGCGTGCGGGTGGGTATGGGAGTGTGAGAAGGTAAAACCGTGAGGGTGGGGGCAGGGGTGTGAGTGGCTGTGGACGTTGCAGCAGGCTCAGGCGTGCGCGTCGGCGGAGGCGTTGAGGTAGAGACCGGAGCATCGGTCGGAACGACTAGAGGAGTGGGCGATATTGTCGCGGTGGATACGGGAGGGGAGGTGGCCGATGACCTGCAGCCGCTCAACAGCATCAGCGCGAGCAAAAGGCTCAATCGCTGCAGCCAGAATCTCGAGGAAACATGGTGTCGTCGAATCATGGTCTATCCTCGTACGATGAGTCTTTAACGCCGCCGCAAAAGCAGCAGCATCCGCGCCAGAATCACAAACCCGATCAAAACTCCACCGCCGCCCAGCGCATACTTTTGCCAGTCGGCGGCAGCGGTTCCCGAGACCGGCCCGCCGATGGGCGTTGGGACAAAACCGGATACCCGCGTCGCCGGCGCCGACGCCAGGGCCACCCCTGTGGCTCGCGCCGGCGTGGGCGTGTGTGTATGACGCGGCGTCGGGGTGGGCAAAAGCGTCGGGATGGGCGTGGCAGACGCTGGGGGCGTCGGCGATGCAGGCTGCACCGTTGGCTCCATACTCCACAACGCCAGAGTCGGCATAGGAGTGGAGCTGGCGTCAGGCGCAACGGCGGTCGGGCGGGGCTGCGCGCCGACGCTCGCCCGCCACAAGTCATCCAACTGGTCAACGTCAAAGCCGTAAACTTGCTCCAGTGCGCCGTCGTCGGTCGCGCCGGCGCGGAACACGGCCAGCAATTCCAGGATTTTTTCCCGCCCATAGGACTCGATCAGAAAAGCAACGACGGCGCGGCTTTGGGCGTAGGACAGGTAAGCGCGGTCTGCGTGAGCAGAAAAGCTGCCCCCGAGCGCCCGCAGAGAGAAGAGCTGGTCCCCAGCAATGGCCGCGTCCAGCAACTCCTGCTCGGCGGACTCTGGCTCGCCTTCGGCCCAGGAGGCCAGTCCCTCGTCCAGCCAGCGTGGAAGCGGGCTCCAACAATTGAAACTCAACTGATGCACGACGAGGTGCATCAGCTCGTGCGCCACCGTCCGCCGACCAGAGGCCATGTCTTCTGCGTCCGTGGCGATCAGCACTGTGTTAAAGTCGGGAAAGGCAATGCCGCCGGTCCAGCGTTGAGGAAAGAGCAGCGCCGATTTTAGCTCATCGGCGCTGGCGTAAAAGTACAGGTGCACCGGCTGCTCCAGGTCGGCGGTCAGGCGGGCCTGGGTTTCCACGGCGAATCGAAGCATGTCCTGTCCAAAGCTCTGCTCACCGGCGTACCAGTGTACGGCGATCTGGCCTTCTGTCAGGGTCAGCCAATCGAAACGGTCGTCCTCAAAGGTGATCCATTCACGGGGCGTCGCAAAAGACTCGCCGGACTTGGGGGTGATGTGCCAGCGCCACCAGATGCGCGCGCCCGATGGCAGAGAACCCGCGCGGCGCAGCTCCCAGGTCCAATCGGCATACACCTGACGGCCTGACGACCGTTCGACCATTTCAGGCGCGATGCGACTGGTTGTCTGGCCGCAAGCCGTCTTTTCGACGCCGTACTCTAGCTCAATGGCAGTGATAGGAGAGGTAACGGAAAGGTCTAAATGAAAGATCACCCGCTCCGGAAATTCGACCTGGGCCTGGTTGGCCTGGACCTCAAAAGCCCGAGATCCCTGGGATGCGGCAATGGGGGGAAACAATCCGGCCCAAACCAGAATCACTCCGGCCAGCAGCATACTGTGGAGGATTCGCCTGAGATAAATTACTGGCATAGCGTAGCAGCCTCAACGTCGGGCAATTGTTTGATCAATTGGGCGGGCAAACTACATTATAGCATTTGTCAGTGATGTGTCAAGCGGGGCCGAGACCGCCATCAACGCGCAAATGAGGTGTTGCTCTCCCCCGGCGTCGGCGGGTCAAAGGTGATCCACGTCGCGCCGCCGTCGGGCGTGCGTCCGGTCGAGACGTCGGTGCTCTGCGGGCCGAACACGACGCTGTCAATGCGAGCGCCATCGCGGTCGAACAGGCCAATCTCTTCGCCCTCTTTATCGAGCTTGAAGTTGGCGTGCAGCGGGCCATCGGTCTCGTCTTCGTCGGCCCATACAAGCAAAAAGCTCCACGCCGGTATCAACGTGCCCTCGGGGATGCGCCATTGGGTGGGCCAGCTCAGGTCGTCGGTCAGGTGCATACCGCCGACGTCGAGGGGCGCGTCGCCGGCGTTGTACAACTCGACCCAGTCCTCGTACTCGCCCCACTCGTCGGTGTTGACCGAGGCGTTGCTGGCCAGAAATTCGTTGATGAACAGCGGCGGCGGCGCATAGCCCACGCGGTAGCTGAAAGTGACGGCGGGGGCGCCGGTGGGATAGAGCGTGACCTCGCCCTCATCGTCCTGGGCGGTTACGTAATAGCTCACGGTGACGCCGTCGGCCTGGCCTAGAATCTCAGCCTGGTAGAGCACACCGGCAAGGGGGAGCATTGATGAGGAGACGAAAGACGAGGGACGAAGGACGAATCCCGCGCCAGCGTCTCTAATCTCTAATCCCGAATTAACGCTGTAGTAGAGGGTGGCGGAGAGAACAGCGCCGTCGTCCTGGATCAGGGCGATGATGTCTACGGGCTGGTCGGCGGCGGGGACGGCGGGGACGTGAGCCAGATAGCTGACGACCGGCGGCGTCTGGCGGTTGGTCCCGCCGGGCGTGGGGGTGAGGGTGCGCCAGGTTGAGCCGCCGTCGGGATAGCGGCCCCAGGGTTGGTCCACTGCCTGCGGGCCGTAATAGATTTCGTCGATCAGGCCGTTATAGTTGTCGGGGCCGGCGTACAGCGCCAGGCGCTCGCCGTCGCCGTTGAGCTTGAAATTGGCGTGCGCCGGTCCCTGTTCGGGCTGCTCGTCGGCCCAAAAGAGCACGTGACCGCCGGGCGGGACCGTCACGCCGGGCGGGATTTGCCATTTGGTAGAGTTTTCCAGCGCGTCGGTCAGATACATGCCGCCCAAGTCCATCGTGATCGTCCCGGCGTTGTAGATTTCGAGCCAGTCGTCGCTCTCGCCTGCCTCGTCATCCAGTGTGTTTTGGTTAATGGCGAGCAGCTCGTTGAGGTAAAGCGGCGGGCGCTGAAAGCCGACGATGTAGCGATAACTGGGCCGTGGTGCGTGAGGGGGGGCAACGCTGACCAGTCCCGCGGCGTCCTCAGCCTGCACGTAATAGGTGACGACGGTCCCGCCGCTTTGAGCGGGGATGGCGGCGCTGTAATGACCGGCCCCGGCGTCGGTCATGGCGACGGTTTGAAATTCGCCGCTGGCCGACCAGTGCAGCGTGACGGTTATGGGAGCAGTCTCGTCGGTGACCAGGGCTGTTACTATCACTGTTTGGCCGGCGTCCGGTTCGGATGGAGTATGGATCGTTTCGCTGATGAGCGGGGCGCGGCCCAGGTTGGACCAGCCGGGCGTGGGCGAGGTGAAGGTGAGCCACGCGTCGCCGCCGTCGCTGGCTCGCCCGAAGGAGAGATCGACGGCGACAGGACCATAATCTAATTGGTCCACGATTTGGCCGCCGTGGACGGTTTTATCGAGCAGGGCGAGGGCGCCGCCGGTGGAGTCGAGGCGAAAGCCGGCGTGGAGCGGCCCCTCCTCCGGCTCGCCGTCGGTCCATAAGAGCAAAAAGCCGCCGGGAGGGATGAGCGTTTTTGGAGGGATACTCCACTGCCCGGTTAATGTCAGCCCTGAGGTGACTTGCAAGGTCATGCCACCCACGTCGAAACTGACCAGCCCGGGGTTGTAGAGCTCGAGCCAGGGGTCAAAGTCGCCGGCCTCGTCGGCCAGCGCGGATTGATTGTCGCTCATCAACTCGTTGATGTGCGGCATGGGGCCGCTGGCGGGGCAGTATGCGGGCATGCGCTCGGCGAGCCAGGCAATGCGGTTGGTCACATAAGTTTTGAGTTCCGTAGGGCCGTAGTGAAAATCATCGTTGCTGCCCCATTTGTAGGGGTCGGCCTCGGCGTAGGGGATGATCTGGTTGTAAAAGGTGTCTATGCGCGGGAACATGGCGGTTTCCGAGAACTCGTCATTCATCATCTCCCACAGGCGGCGGCAGTAGGCGAATTTGAATTCGTCATTCCGCAACACTTCGGTGATGAGCTTGTTCCACTTGCCGTCGGCTTTTTTGCTCCACCAGGCGCCAGAGTCAATGGGGTTGTCCCAACTGATGTCGAGGTCGAGGGTGCTGTCGTCGCCCCAGTGCCAATTGTGGCCCAGGAGCAAATCCAGGTCCCAGGGGGTAAAAGCCCAATAGTCAGCGCCAAAATCGTGATAGAGATAGTAGTTTTTCTCCAACCATTCAAAATTGCCCAGCAAGATTTGCACAGTGAACCAGTCGAGATATTGACCGATGTCCATCACGGCGGCAATCGCAGCCGGGAAATCGGTTTCGGGCGTGCTGTTGATCATTTCGACGAGGGCAATCACGTCGGCGTGGCTGTCTTCAGTGTTGGTCTTTTTCAGGTACACGCCGGGATAGTTGCTGCTTATTTCAAAGTTGCCATAGTTGCCTTTGTACAGGTTGCCGTTGGGGTCCCAACCAATACGGTCGAGGAAGCGCTGGTCTACCTGCTCCACTTGCACAAACACGCCCATGTATTGGCCGTTGATCTCCAATCGGGCGAAATTGGCCCGCGAGGCGGAGAGACCGGCGCGGGCGAACAGGTCGTAGGCCAGCATCTCGCGCAGCAGCGATTTATCGGTGTATTCGGCGTTCAGGTTCAGCTCGCGCTGACCCTGAAAGGGGGCAACGGCGGGAAAGTCGATCTTCCAAGATTTTTTGGGCCAATAGCGCACCGTGCCGCCGCGACAGCGCATCTGCACATCATAGCTGACGCCCTGGTAGGTGAACACCGCGGGTCGAGTCTCGTCACTCCACGTACAGACTGCATAAAGCCAGGCCAGATCGGACGGGGCGATAGTCAGTTGGTAGAGAGGGGCGGGCGGCGGCTGGCGGGCGACGAAGGGTAGGTAGACGGTGTGCCAGGGATGGGACATTGAGGATTGGGGATTGGGGATTGGGGATTGGAAAGTGTGGGCGGCAGCGGGACGGCGGGCGCTGAGGAAAAAGGCGAGCACCAACAAGCCGACGCTGAGGGCGGCGCGCCAGAAGGTTCGGCGGCGGTGAAGGACAGGTGATGGTTGATAGAAAAAACTCGATCCGTGCTCCATGCGCTATCGTGACTATGTTAACGTAACGCGGGGGGAATGTCAACGGCAAATGGCGCACAAAACCCAAAAAAACCAGGGGAGCCTGCGTGCTCCCCCGTCTACTGCAAACTGTTTATGGGCTACCGCTCTTCTAACGGCACCCACTGGACATTGCGTGGGCCGACGTATTCGGCGCGGGGGCGGATGAGGCGGTTGTCGGCGTACTGTTCCATCACGTGAGCCGTCCAGCCGACGATGCGCCCCACGGCGAACATAGTGGTGAACATATCGTCGGGGATGCCCAGGCAGTGCAAGACGGTGGCCGAATAAAAGTCCACGTTGGTGTGCAGGTCCTTTGAGCGCAAAAGCGGCAACGCGACTTCTTCTACACGCAGCGAAATGATGTGCCACTTGGGTTCACACACTTCGATGCTCAACACGGCCGACAGGCGGCGCAGGTGGCGCACGCGAGGGTCTTCGGTTTTATACACCCGGTGGCCGATGCCAAAAATGCGTTGTTTGTTCTCCAACGCATTGAGCACGTAGGCTTTGGCGTTCTCGACCGCGCCGATCTCTTCCAGCATGGTCATGACGCCCTCGTTGGCGCCGCCGTGCAAAGGGCCTTTGAGTGTGCCCAGGGCCGAGACGATGGCCGAGTAGAGATCGCCCAGGGTGCTGGCCGTGACGCGGGCCGAAAAGGTAGAGGCGTTCATGCCGTGCTCGGCCAGCAAGATTAAATAGGTGTCCAGGGCGCGGACGCTGTCGGCGTCAGGCTTGACGCCGTGGAGCATGTACAAAAAGTTGGCTGCGTGGCTCAGCTCGGGATCAGGATCGATGGGGTCCAATCCGTCACGGGTGCGGTCAAAGGCCGCCAGGATAGTGGGAAAGATGGCAGTCAGGCGAATGGACTTGTCCAGGTTGCCCTCGGTCGAGGCGGTGTCGTCGGCGGTGGGGTCGAACATGGAGAGCGCGGCCACGGCGGTGCGCAGGACCTCCATCGGTGTGGCGGTCTTGGGGAAATTGGGCAGCATCATCTTGAGCGGAGGCGGCATGCGCCGGTGTGCGGCCAGTCGCGCTTTGAATTCCTGCAGCTCGGTCGGGTTGGGTAAATGCCCGAACCACAGTAGATAGGCCACTTCTTCAAACGTGGCGTTTTCGGCCAGGTCGTGGATGTTATAACCGCGATAAATCAGCTCTCCCCGCTGGCCATCAATCTGGACCAGGTTGGTCTGGGCGACGACCACCCCTTCCAACCCTTTTTTAGTCATCGTCAGGGCTTGATCGGTCATGGCTCTATTGTCCTCTCGTTCTACGTTAGTTTCCTGTCAGCTCAGGAAGTTTGGAGTCACTTTCGAGAGTATACCTGCCTCGACCCGCTCCGTCAAGATTCTGACAAAAAAGGGTTGATTTATCCGGCTTGCTCGGTCTCGGCCAGTCGCCGGCCATATTGGCGCTTGTAATATTCCAGGTATGCACCGGTTTTGATCTTGCGCCACCACCATTCGTTGTCCACGTACCAGCGCACGGTGGCCGCGATGGCTTCGGCGCAGGTGTGGGCCGGCTCCCAACCCAGGGCGCGGATTTTGGTCACGTCGAGGGCATAGCGCCGGTCGTGACCGGGGCGGTCGGCCACGTGACGGATGAGGGATTCAGGCTTGCCCAGCAGTTCGAGGATCAGATGGGTCATGTCAATGTTGCGCATCTCGCTGCCGGTGCCGACGTTGTATACCTCGCCGACCTGTCCTTTGTGCAGCACCAGGTCAATGGCCTCGCAGTGGTCGAGCGCGTATTGATAGTCGCGCACTTGCAGCCCGTCGCCGTAAAGGGGCAACGGCTGGTCGTCAATGGCGTTGGTGACGAACAAAGGCACGACTTTTTCGGGGTACTGGTAGGGCCCGATGTTGTTCGCGCCGCGCGTGATGGTCACAGGCAAGCCATAAGTGACGTGATAGGCGTGCACCATCAGGTCAGCGCTGGCTTTGCTGGCGGCGTAGGGGCTGCGCGGGGCGACCGGGTCGGTCTCTTTGGAAGCTCCTGTGGGTACATGGCCATACACTTCGTCCGTTGAGATCTGGTGATAGCGTTCAATCTCGAACTTGCGCGCTGCCTCCAGCAGCACAAAAGTGCCGTAAACGTCGGTCATGATAAAAGCATCGGGGTCCATGATGGAGCGGTCCACGTGAGTGTCCGCGGCAAAGTTGACGATGGCGTCGATTTCGTGCGCGCGTATGGCCGCGTCTACCGCTTCTTTGTCGCAAATGTCGGCGTGGACAAAGGCGTAGCGCCCGCCAAAGCGCTCGGCCACGTCTTTCAAATTGTCCAGATTGCCGGCATAAGTTAGCTTGTCGAACACCACGACCCGGTAATCGGGATGGCGCTCCAGCATGGAGCGGGTGAAATTGGAGCCGATGAATCCAGCCCCGCCGGTGACGAGCAAGTTTCTCAATTCTCTATCTCCCGTCTCTACAAAATCCCCACCTGGCTATAGTCGCCCAGGGTCAGCTTGAAGGCTTTGGGCCTGATGGGCGAACGAGCCAGCTCCACCTGTCGCCCGATGAGGCTGTCCTGGATGCGGGCAGGGATGTCCACGATGCGGCTGTGCTCCAACACGATGCTGCGCTCGATCTCGCTGTCTTCGACCAGCACGTGGTAATAGATGCTGGTGAACGGCCCAACGTAGCTGTTGACGATGCGCGTATCCTCGCCGATGATGGTCGGGCCGCGCAGCACGCTGTTGATGATTTCCGCGCCGCGCTCGACCGTCACCCGGCTGTCCACTTGGGAATCGCGGTCCACGTATCCTTCGATGCGCGGCGTCAGCTCCTCCAGCACCAGACTGTTGGCCTCCAGCATGGCCGTGGGGGCGCCAGTGTCGATCCACCAGCCCCGGTGAACGTAAGGGTAGACCTGAAAGTCGTGCGCCACCAGCCACTGAATCGCGTCGGTGATCTCTAACTCGCCGCGCCAGGAGGGAGAAATGCTGTTCACTGCCTCGAAGATGTGGTGGTCGAACATATAAATGCCCACCAGGGCCAAATCGCTGGGCGGCTCTTTGGGCTTTTCGACCAGCCGCACGATGCGCCCGTGCTCGTTTAGCTCGGCCACGCCATACTGCTCGGGGTGATCCACGCGCGTCAAGACGATCTGGCTGTTCCAGTCGCTCTCGGCGAATTGGGCGATGAGCGGCGAAATGCCTCCCTGGATCACATTGTCGCCCAGAAACATCACAAAGCGGTCGTCGCCCAGAAATCCTTGCGAGATTTTGACGGCGTGGGCCAGACCCAAAGGCGCTTCCTGAGGGATGTAAGTGATGTCCACCCCCCAGCGCCCGCCGCGCCCGACGGCCTTTTTGATCTCCTCGGCGGTGTCGCCGACCACAATGCCAATGTCGGTGATCCCGGCGTCACGGATGGCCTCGACCACGCGAAAGAGGACCGGCTTGTTGGCGACGGGGATGAGCTGCTTGGCGCTGGTAAAGGTCAGCGGCCACAGGCGCGTGCCTTTGCCGCCGCTGAGAATGAGTCCTTTCATTGTTCTGCTCCCGATCGAGTTTTACACGCGACCACGCGCTCTTGCAGAGCGCGCAGGCGAAATTCCGGTTGATGTCCTACCACTCGTCTCCAGCGGCCGCGTAATAGCCGCCCATGGCCCGGTCTAGCGGGGCGTCGCTGAGCACCGCCCCGACCAGGCGCGCCTTGGCCTTTTCGAGCAGTTCTTTGGCCCGCTCGGCGTGCTCGCGGCGCGTTTTACCGGCGCGTATGACCAACAGCACGCCGTCTACCTTGCTACCCAACACCGCCGCGTCGGTCACGGCGATGATCGGCGGCGCGTCGAACAGCACCATGCCGGCGCGGGTCTTGAGAGCGGCGATGATCTCTTCCATGCGCCGCGAGCCGAGGATTTCGGCGGGGTTGGGCGGCAGCGGGCCGCTGGGCAGCAGCCACAAGTTATCCACACCCGTTGGCAGCAGCGGCGGCTCGGTCAAGGCGCTGCCCTGGACGGCCATGGTCGTCAGGCCCTGGCTGTTGCTGACGCCAAAGAGCCGATGCAGCGATGGGCGGCGCAGGTCGGCGTCCACCAGAATGGTGCGCTTTTCGCCCTGGGCCATGGTCACGGCCAGGTTAGCCAGCATGGTGCTCTTGCCGTCGCCGGGCGCGGCCGAGGTGACGAGCAGCGTTTCTAACGCGGTGTCGAGGCTGGAAAAATAGAGGTTGGTGCGCAAGGTGCGATAGGCTTCGGCGGCCGGGGAGCGAGGATCGGTCAGGGTAATCAAGTTCGGTTGGTTGGTCATTTCGTCCTTTGTCTTTCGTCAACCGGCCGGTGGGATGGCGCCGAGCACGGCAAGGCCGAGGTAACGCTCAATGTCGGCGGTCGAACGGACCACGCCCGACTCGACCCATTCCAGGAAAAAGATGATCACGCCGGCCAGCAGCAGGCCCAAGATGCCCCCGGCGGCGGTGTTGATCTTGGTATTGGGGCTGAACAGGCCTCCAGCAGCCGGGTCAATCAGGTAGGCTTTGACCTGGTCTTCTTTGCGCTGTTCGGCGTTCTCTTTTTCACGCCACTCGACCAATAACTGCGCCCACGCATTAGAGAGGCGACAGGCCTGCCCCAGGTCATAATCCTTCACGTCAATCTGGATCGTGAGACGCGAGTCGTCAGAGGCAATGGTCACATTGCGCCGCAGTTGGCCGGGCGTCATATCCATGCCCACGCGTTCAATGGCGTCTTTGGCCCACGTATCCGAGTTGATGATGGCTACATAGTTGCGCAGCAACAGCTTGGCCGTCTGGGCCAGGCCATAGTCGGCCCGGGCGGGGTTGATGCTGACGTTGGCCGAGCATTTGTAGACCGGCGTCTGAAATTTACTGAACACGTAGGCGCTGGCAGCGGTGATGGCGACCATCACGACGATGATCCAGCCGCGCCGCCGCAGAATGCGAAAGTAATCTGCCAGTTCCAAGGGGATTCACCTCGCTTTAGGATTGCGGTCGGTATTCTACCACAAACGGGCCAGGGGGCAACGCCGATTGGTGGCGGTTCAGCGCCAGGAGCGTAGGCGGGAGCGGCGGGGAATCTCTCCCAGCACGTTGTAGCCCAGGGCCTCCAATTCAGTGCGTTCGCGGATGGTGGGGTCGAGATAGTGCAGCAAAAAGACCAGCGCCAACCCTGCCACCAGCCCCAGCGCTACCCGCACCGCCGGTCCGGTGAGCTGGGCGCGCAGGCTAGGCGGCACGGCCACCGGCGCAGGATGGTCCACGCGCCGGGCAGGCGACACAGGCGCATCGGAAAGTTGGGCCAGATACGCTCCGGCGTTCTGGGTGAGCTCGAGCGCGATGGCGTCAGCGATGGCCAGCAGCGTGTCCGGATCGCCCCAGGTGACGTAAACGACGAACAGGCTTTGTGCGTTGTCCGCCGCAATCGCGCCCTGCACTGCGCCAGTGGGGATGGCGAGGCCCTGCTCGGTCAGCCGCGCACTCACGGCCGAAGCAAACTGTTCGCGGCGCACCACATCAGACAGGCCGTTGGCGATGTACTCTGAAGCCAGCCAGGCGTAGTAGCCGTCGTAGGTATAGGCATCGGGCCGCTCCTCAACCGGCAGTCCGGCGGTAAAGCTCATGTACGCCTGATACACGGTAGGCGGCTTGTGATAGGTTGTCGCGGTGTAGGCGACGACCACCAGCGCCGGCAACAACGCCAGCCACCAACGTCGGGCAAAGATGCGCCAGTATTCGCGTAATTCCATTTTACTAACCTACCCATCTACCCATTGACCCACGTACCTCCCCAGTTTACTTTCAAACACGCTTTTGTCAAACTGCTCGGCGTGGCGGCGGATGTAGGTCGGATTGAAGGACATGTCGTCGAACTGTCGCACGGCGGCCGCCAGCGCCTGGGGCGTCGGCTCGGAAAAGTACAGACCTGTCTGGCCGGGGATCACGGTGTCCAGCGCGCCGCCCGCGCCAAAGGCGATCACCGGTCTTCCCGAGGCCATGGCCTGCACCGGCGCGATGGCGAAATCTTCGGCGGCGGGCAAGACGTAGGCCCGGCAGCGAGCGAACAGGTCGGGCAGGTCGGCGTCGGGCACGTAGCCCAGGAAGGTGATGGTGGAACCGGCGATGGCCTCCAGCCGCGTCCGGTCGCGCCCCGCGCCGCCGATCACCAGCGGCAGCTGCAGCTCGTTAAAAGCGCGGACGGCTAGATCAATGCGCCGGTACGGCGCGAGCCGCCCGACGAACAGGAAATAGTCGTCGTGGCGCGCAGCCGGAGTAAAACGGCAGATGTCTACCGGTGGGTAGATGACGGCCGAGTCGCGGCCATAATAGCGCCGGATGCGAGTCTGGACTTCGGAGCTGATGGCGATAAAGTGATCCACGCGCTGCGCAGCGGCATAGTCCCAGCGTCGCAACCAGCGCACCAAAGGTTTGATGATCGGGCGCAGCATCGCCGGCAGAGCCTCGCGTGCGGCGTAATCTTCAAACGTCCAGACGTAACGGGTGGGCGTCAGGCAGTAACACACGTGGGTGGTGTGCGGTCCCGTGCGTACCCCGTGGCAAAAGCCGCTCTTGTTACTCAGCACAATGTCATACTCGCTCAAATCCAGCCGACTAAAGGCCAGTGGATAAAGCGGCAGATAGGGCTGGTGGCGGCGATAGACGCCCGGCAGTCGGTCCATCCAGGTGGTACGGATGTCCCAATCGCGGTAGGCAGCGGGCATGCCTGCGCGCCAGTACATGCTGGTGTAAATGGGCGCGCTGGGGTACATGCCGACCAGCGTTTCCAGCACGTCTTCGGCGCCGCCGATTTGATTGAGCCAGTCGTGGACCAGGGCTAATTTCATAACCTGGGGCGGATCAGAGATGGTAAATCTCTTTGCGATGGCCGATACGATGAATGGTTATCACTTGCGTTGTTTTGTCAAAGGAGTAGATGATCCGGTAACTGCCTGCGCGGAGTTTGTACAAGCCGTGCAGATGTTCGGTCAATGGGAGGGGATCCAATTCCTAAAAATGCTCAACCAGCCACTTTATTTTGTCTAGCAGCCTGTCGGAGAACCCTGTAATATAGGGCCTTGTGCCCGTTTTTTGCTCGTTTTGCGCCCATTTTGGACGCCCACAAGGGGCTAAATTACATCTCTCCGACAGGCTGCTAGAACCCGTTAGCAGTCTGTTTGTCTAATCGCCGCAAATCGTCGCGAGCGCCGGGACGCAGTTCGACGCTGAACACTGTTACCAGTCCAGCCCTAGCTCTGCTGCCACTTGCTCAACGGGAATTCCGCGCTCACCAGCCTGGGTTCGCTCCAAAGAAGTCAAAAGCTGTTCTTCTATTTCCGGTCGCAGCGCCAAGCCCTTGTCGGGATCGTCCAGCAAGTCAAGCAACGCTTGTTGGACAGCGTTGCGAATGAGGTGTTGCAGGTCAGCCGCCGTCATCTCTGTTATTGCGGTATCGGCTTTTATATTCATCTCGTTCCTCCGTCCGAGTCATACTGCATTTTATCTCAGACCTACCGTTTCTGTCAATTGCCGACAAGACATCTTGGTTAGCCTGATTTTGCCTCTTTCCCTCTAACACTCGCAGTGGCGTCCAACTCATCCGGTGCACCCGGCTCGGCCCCAGCCGCGCCAGCGCCGCCCGATGCGCTGCCGTGCCGTAACCCTTGTGCCGGACAAAACCGTAACCCGGAAATTGCCGGTCCAACTCGACTATGCAGCGGTCGCGGCTGACTTTGGCGACGATGCTGGCCGCCGCGACAGACAGGCAATGCTGATCGGCTTTAGGCCGCGCGCACTGAGGCAAACCGCTTTCGGGCAGGGTGACGTAATCGAGCAACAGCGCATCCGGCGCGAGCGAGAGCGCGTCGAGGGCGCGGGTCATCGCCAGGCGGGTGGCCGGCGCGATGCCCAGCGCGTCAATCTCGGCGGCGGCGGCTGCCCCGACGCCCACGGCCAGCGCGACGGCGTGAATGACCGGCAGGAGCGCCTCGCGTCGGAGGGGAGTGAGCTGCTTTGAATCGGCCACGCCGTTCAGCGCGGTGAGCAAATCAGAACGCTCCAGCGGCAAAATGACGGCGGCGGCGTACACCGGTCCGGCCCAGGCTCCGCGTCCGGCCTCGTCCAGCCCGGCGATCAGGTGACAGCCCCGGCTCTGCAAGGCGCGCTCTTGCTCCAGCCCTGGCGCATTCCTGGTCATTCGTCGCGTCATGGGGATTCGTCCGTTTCGTGGGCCGGCGGCCACAGAATGTCCAGCAGGTCGGCGTCAGACACCTGGCGCGTGCACTGGACGGCCCGCCGGGCCAGCCACATGCGCGGGATGCCTGCGAGTCCTGCCAACTGCCCGCGCAGGCGCGCCCGCGCGGCCGCGCCGCGCCAGGCTCGCAGGGCATCGCGCGTGATGCGCCATTGAGCGCGTAAAACGTCGCGCCAATGGCAGCGCAACAACGACCACGGGTAGTCTTTGACGATGAGATAGATAAAGTTGCGCCCGTCGTAGTAGCTGTTGATCACGCCGGCCCCTGTCGCGCTGACCTTGTGATACACCACCGCCGCGGGCGCATAGACGCACGCCCAGCCTGCCAGTTGCGCCCGCCAGCCCAGGTCTACGTCTTCGCACGAAAAGAAAAAGGCCTCGTCGAGCAGCCCGATCTGATCCAACATTTCCCGGCGGTAGGCGGCGCTGCCCCCGCAGGCGCTAAACACCGGCTCCTCGCGCTCAAACTGGCCCTCATCCCGCTGCCAGACGCCCCGGTTGCCGGGTGTGCCGTCGAGCCGGTAAAAGTCGCCCGCCGTGTGCAAGTGGTCGCGCCGGTCGAACAGCAGCATCTTGCTGGCGACCGACCCGGCTTCTGGATGGCATTCAAAGGCAGCGACGATGGCCTCCAGCCAGCCAGGGTCTACCTGGGTATCGTTGTTGAGTAACACCACGATCTCGCCCCGCGCCGCCCGCAGCCCGACGTTGCAGCCGGGCGCAAAACCGCGATTCTCGCCCAACGGGATGACGCGCGCCTCCGGGTAATCGCGGGCCAGCAGCGCCAGCGATCCGTCGGTGGAGCCGTTATCCACGACGATGACTTCAAAGGGCCGGTAACGCTGCCGTTGCAAGCTACCCAGGCAGTCGGGCAAGTGATGCGCGCCGTTCCAATTGGGGATGATGACCGAAACCAACGGCGTCCAATGGCTCATCGACTGGCGTACCCTGTGATAGTCAGAAATTCGGCCAGCGCGGCCTCCCACGGGCGCAGGCGGATGCCGATGGCCGCCCCGGCCACGTTGGCTAGAGGCGCGTAGGGGGGAGGGGTCGAGTCGCGCCGAAATTCAGCCAGCGTGGTCGGGACCACGGGGATGCCTGCGCGGCCGGTCAGGCGCAGGATTTCGCGGGCGAACTCGAAGCGCGAGCAGACCCCTTCGTTCACAAAATGGTAAACGCCGTACTGAGCGGTGTGAATGAGCTGGGCGATGGCCTGGGCCAGGTCCGCGACGTAGGTGGGCGAGCCGACTTCGTCGGTGACGACACGCAGGCTGCCGCGCTCGTCGGCCAGTTGAACGATGCGATGGGGAAAGTTGCGCCCGCCGAGAGCGTAAAGCCAGGCCGTGCGCACGATAAAAAAGCGGTTCAGCAGGTGGCGGGTGTACCACTCGCCGGCCAGCTTGGAACGGGCGTAGGGGTTGATGGGATGGGGCGCATCGAACTCGGTGTAGGGGCGGGAAGCGGTCCCGTC
The DNA here is from genome assembly GCA_034435435.1 of Anaerolineae bacterium. Lineage (GTDB taxonomy): Bacteria > Chloroflexota > Anaerolineae > S140-20 > S140-20 > DAOTXN01. The sequence continues at coordinate 19,993 of DAOTXN010000174.1, forward strand.
GAACACTTCGTTGGTGCTGACGTATAGCATGGCCGCGCCGGCAGACTGACAGGCCAGCGCCACGTTTTGCGTGCCCAGCCCGTTGACGCGATAGGCTGCGTCAGGGTCGCGGGCGCAGCCATCCACGTCGGTCATCGCCGCGCAATGGATGACGATGTCCGCTTTGGCGGTGGTCATAGCGGCTTCGATTTGGGACCGCTCGGTGATGTCGCATTCGGGCAAATCCACGCCGGTCAACTCGTGGCCGCTCAAAAAAGCCTCAAGGGTGCGCCCAAGTTGTCCCTTTACGCCGGTGATAAACACGCGCATAGCGCTGTCTCCGTCAATGATACCTGACATCCAATATCCAGCAGCCAATACCCCATACCGATACCGATTATACCAGCAGTCGCCAGAAAAGAAAGCCTTGCTATTGCTGCCTGGCTGTGTTAAAATTTGATCGGACACACCGCGAGGTTCAGGTGATGCATTTCGACGTCTTTACCCTTTTCCCGGACATCTTGAGCAGTCCGCTCCAGGAGAGTATCCTCAAGCGCGCTCAGGAGATGGGCCGACTATCGGTGGCGCTGCACAACATCCGTGACTATGCCGCCGACAAGCACCACATCACCGACGACTATCCCTACGGCGGGGGCGGCGGGATGGTGATGAAGCCAGAGCCTATCTTTGCCGCCGTGGAGAGTGTGTTGGGTGAGGCGCTCGTGAATACTCCGGTCATCCTGCTCACCCCGCAAGGCCGCGTATTCAACCAGCGTGTGGCCCGCGAGCTGAGCGCCCACGAGCGTGTGGCTTTGATCTGCGGGCGCTATGAAGGTGTAGACGAGCGCGTGCGTCGGTTCCTGGTCACGGACGAAATATCCATCGGAGATTTTGTATTGACCGGCGGCGAGTTGCCGGCTCTGGTGATGATTGATGCCGTGGCGCGCCTGCTGCCAGGCGTGTTGGGCGACGCCGGAGCGACTCTGGATGATTCCCACGCCAGCGGGCTATTGGAATATCCACACTATACGCGGCCGGTCGATTTTCGCGGCCATGCGGTGCCTGAAGTATTGTTGTCGGGGCATCACGCGCAGGTTGCGCTCTGGCGCCGCCGCGAGTCGCTACGCCGCACGTGGGAGCGCCGACCAGATTTATTGGAACGAGCGGCCCTGTCGACTCAAGATCGCCAATTCCTGGGTGAATTGAGGGCGGCCGGGGTTGCGTTTGAAACAGACAAAATGAACCTTTAACCTGGCTGGTCGGTATAATAAATGACCGGCACAAGGGGAATGAAATGACAGACAATCCAGATACATCGGATGGCCTACTCGTGGGTCGTGTGCGCCAAGGGGACCTGGAGGCGTTGGGGCAGTTGTACGAGCAATATCGCAACCAGGTCTTTCGAACGGCGCTGGCGATCACTCGCAATCGAGAGACGGCAGAAGACATACTACAGGAGGTGTTTTTAAAATTGTACCGCTATGCCGAACGGATCGATACGACGCTGTCTCTGGGTCCCTGGCTCTACCGAGTGACCGTCAATCTGTGCTATACCTATCTCTCTCGTCAGAAACGCTGGTTGACGGCGTTGGAGGATGTAATCGAAGGTATCGTTGCACCGCCCTCTCGCGCTTGCCCGGAGCGCAAGGCCGAACAAGGCGAGTTACATGCGGTCGTTCAACAAGCCATTGATTTGTTGAGTCCGAATCAAAAGATTGTGATTGTCTTGCATTATCTGGCCGATTTGAGCTTGAAAGAGATTGCGCACATTCTAGAAATCCCCGAAGGGACTATCAAATCGCGCTTGTATTACGGACGGGAGAACCTGAAACGAAGGCTTGAGAGCAGTCGCGTTTTGTTCCCAGAGGTGAGTTATGAGTTTACATAGAGCAGACAAAGTGGCGGATGATGGACTGGATTCGCTGATTCGTTGGGCGCTATACGATTCAGTCGCCGATGCCGAACCGTCGCCCCAAGTGTGGGAGAATATTCAAGAAAGCATTGCCAGCGAGCGCAAGACCACCGTAGCGCGAGGGCCGGCCTGGCGCAAGATCATGCCTCGCCGACTGTGGTGGGGCTGGTTACTGGGCGCCGGCGCACAATTCCCCGTACCGGGCGATCCGCGCTTCGCCTGGCAACGCCGACTCCACGCCTTCGACATGCGCGCCCCCTTGTCTATCGTGCGCATGATCGAAGGCAAAATGCCCACTTTGCGATTGGTATCGTAATTCAAAACACACTACGGCCTATTAAGCCCGTCTCCGACCCGATCTGAGACGGGCCTATCATTCGGACCACGATGTCACACCCAAGCCGTGCCCAGCTTGCGTCTAACCCAACCTCAGAAGTGGTGCGCGTCGAAAACCTGCACGTTCATTTTTCAGTGTCCGGTGGGCGCATGCAACGCCGAGAACAAGGCATTATTCGCGCTGTCGATGGCGTGCGCTTTACCCTGCGCCAGGGCGAGATATTTGCGCTGGTGGGAGCGCCACGGTGCGGCAAGTCCACCGTGGCGCGAGCGGTGGCCCTGTTGGAACGGCCAACCGAAGGACGGATCGCCTTTCGCGGACGCGATGTGACGTCCTGGCGTGGACGCCAGTTTCAACTTGCCCGCCGGCGCATCCAAATGATCTTTTCCAACCCCTATGTTGCCTTTGCGCCCCGTATGACAGTTCGAGAGATTATCACCGAGGCCTTTGAGTTGAAGAAACGCTGGCTCGGGCGAGATCGTGATGAGCGGGTCGGCGATCTGATGTCTCTAGCCCACCTGAACTATTATTTTTCGATGCGCTATCCGCGCGATCTGTCAGGCGGCCAACGCCAACGGCTGGCGCTGGCGCGCGCCTTGGCGGCCGAACCCGCGCTCCTGGTCTGCGACCAGCCAGTTGATTACTTGGATCCGGCAATGGCAGAGGTGTTTATCGATCAACTGTATCGAGTGAACCGAGAACTAGGGCTGACCGTATTGCTGACCGCGCGCCGGCTGGCGCATGCCCGCCATGCTGATCGCATCGCGGTCATGGTTCAAGGGCGAATCGTAGAAATGGGCTACCGCAATGATCTCATCCGCCAACCTCTTCACCCTTTTTCTCAGAACCTGATACGCACTCCATCGACCGACCTGCCGTCACTAGATCCCTTGCGCCCTGCGTCGGGTTGCCATTATGCTCCCCTGTGTCCTCTGGCCCAAGCGCTGTGTCATGCGCGTTTTCCGGCCTTCGTAGAAGGCGCTCCCGATCATGGGGTGGCCTGTCACCTGGTTGAACCCTCGCAGCCCGACCGCTAACTTGCAGTGTTTGACAACTGATGGGTTCATGACTATAATGGTTTTCGACTGATCCCCTGAGACCGGGGTCTCCTTTTCATCTTGATTCTCTCAACCCAAGCTCTGGTCTTCCCTGTAAGCTACAGGTCGCGTTTTGTCATTCTTGAGCTATCACAGCATTCAGTTGCCAGACAAGCCGGTAGAGACGCTTTTCCCTTCTTCATCCTCTTTTCCCCCGGTTTGCCTCAAATAGAATGTCGAAAAGGAGGTGGATCCCATCCAAAACAACCGCAACCTGGACCAGGCATATCTAACCCCTAGTTGAACCCTTTTAGGAGGAGGAAATGAGAGCTTTACGAACACTCAGTTGGTTGATGCTGCTGATTCTGGTGGTCAGCATGGCGCTGACGGCCTGCGGCGGCAAAGAAGAGGCAACGGCCACGCCGCCGCCAAAGGTGGAGGCCACCCAGGCCCCGGAAGCCACGAAGGAGCCG
>DAOTXN010000175.1:0-2812 GCA_034435435.1 Anaerolineae bacterium
CCTGGCTTCACCTGTCCAGCGACCCTGACCCTGAGCCAGCTATAGCTTCACGCACTCAGGATCAGAGCCGACCGCCACTTCAGTTCTCTGTACAGTATGCCCGTTATGAATGAGTTTTGTCAGTCAACCAGGCCCGATACCTCTAATCCACGTTCACCGGCAAAACGCCGGGCGGATCTATCGTCCGTCAAGAGCCGTCCACCACGCTCCAACGCGACGGCGATACACGAAGCTTCTCCCAACCCCAGAATCTTTGCAAACTCAGCCAGCCGGGATTCTTCTGGCGGTGTCAAATCAAGAACAGGTAGCCACGTCTAGTCACAGGTCGGCAATGCGCCGCTGGCGACGCCGGATTGGAGCTCACGCAGGACATGAGGTGTGGTCGCCGGGTTATTCAAGACCAATCGAATGAGATCGGGGCGCTCGATACGGCTAAAATTGTTCAAAACGGTGTTGTCAAGCAATTCGCAAGTCATTGACCGGTGTGCCATTGGCGGACAGTCTGTGCTTCGGCTTGCGCCTCTTGAATTGTTTCTGGACCAAGACGTAAAGCCACACCCAAGCGCCGAAAGCGCGTCTCGAGCTCATAGCGCGACACTTGAAGCAGATTGGCAGCTCGCCCCAGGTTGATGTGCCCGTCCAAGTAAGCTTCCACCACCCGATTCCAGCGAGCCTGCTCATCACCACTGGCTGCTTTGATCACAGCGGCCACTTCCGCCTCACTCAATCCACTCATCTCTTGCGTTTCGTCGTTGATAGGCGCTGGATGAGGTAGTAGGCCCTGCCAGGCCACAACTGCACTGACAATGCGGTAATCCATTGCATCTATCATCACTACCTGCTCGTGACCGTGGCTCTCAACAATGACCGTATAACCCCGGCGTGCACGGTCTACAATCTGGCGGGTTTTTCGGGTCAAATCTGTTTGGCTAACGACAGTCGTCATCTGCATCTTACACCTCCATTATTTACGAATTCTTTGAATTTTACACAATTTACAAAGAGGTGTCAATGACTGCTCGCTCAATGGCTCTTAAAATAACGTCTGGATGATGCAACCCACCGCCAGCATGTGGCACAAGGATCGTCTGGGCATGGCCGGCCGCACAGCGTTCAACCTCTAACGCGATCTGACCCATATTGATTTCGGGCACGACGAAAGCTTTGACGTGTGGAGCCAGCTCGTGGATGCGCTCCTCGGCAAAGGGCCATACCGTGATCAATTTGAGCAGGCCGACCTTGAAACCCATCTCGCGGGCCAGGCGCACCGGTCGCGCGGCCGTGCGGGCCGAGATGCCATACGACACGACGACTACGTCAGCCCCTTCCACCTGGTCTTCTTGCAGCTGGATGATGTCTTGGCGGTTGTCGCGTATCTTGTGGATCAGCCGTTCGACCAATGCTTGCTGCGTCGCCACGCTGACCGTGTCAGGATAGCCGCGCTCGTCGTGGGTCAGACCGGTCACATGGACGCGGTAGCCCTCGCCCGCGCAGGCCATCGGAGGCACGCCGTTTGGGGCGGCCTGATAGGGTAAATAGCCGTCGTCGGGGGGCGCTTGAGGTTTGCGACGGGGGTAGTATTCGATCTCTTCCGGCGGCGGGATGACGACCCGCTCGGTCATGTGCCCGACGACTTCGTCTGTCATCACCAGCACGGGGATGCGATATTTTTCGGCCAGGTTAAAGGCGCGGACGGTCAGATCGAACAACTCTTGGGGCGAACTGGGCGAAAGGGCGATAATCTCGTAATGACCGTGCGACCCCCAGCGAGCCTGCATCATGTCGGCCTGGCCTACCAGAGTGGGCATGCCGGTGGAGGGGCCGGCGCGTTGCACGTTGACCACCACGCACGGCGTCTCGGTCATGATGCCCAGCCCCAGGTTTTCCATCATCAGGCTAAAGCCGGGGCCAGAGGTGGCCGTCATGGCCCGCACGCCGGCCCAACTGGCGCCCAGGATGGCGTTCATCGAGGCGATCTCGTCTTCCATCTGGATATAGGTCCCGCCTACCTGCGGGAGGCGACGGGCCATGTGCTCGGCGATCTCGGTAGCGGGAGTGATCGGATAACCGCCAAAGAAGCGGCAACCGGCGCAGATAGCGCCCTCGGCGCAAGCGGTGTCGCCATCCATAAAGAAACTGCCTTGCAGCACACTTTCAGGACCCACGCGACACCTCCACGACAAAAATGGCGAATTCGGGGCAGAGCATCTCGCACAATCCACACGAAACGCACCGGCCGGCGTCGCGCACCTGGGGAGGATGATAGCCTTTGGCATTAAAGAGGGCAGACATCTCTAACACGTCTCGAGGGCAATAGGTTACGCACAACTCGCAACCTTTGCACCGTTCCAGGATCAAGTGAATCTCTCCCCGAGGCGCTACGACGCGGTCTTGATCGAGCGGTTTCCGCCACAGCTTCACGCTTGTTTTCTCCTTCATAGCCATCAGCTATCAGCCATCAGCCATCAGCCGTCAGCCATCAGCCGTCCCTGAAAGCTGACCGCCTAAAATTAAACGAGGCCGCCCTGTCACGCCACTCGCGTGCAAGTTGGCCTCAGATTGCTGCCGCCAGATAACAGATTTTTCGATTCCGGCATCCTGATACGCCCCAAACCGGGGGATGCAGATCAAGCATTTTCCTTCATCATACGGGTGTGTTTCATTTCAGTTGAAGCGTGAAGGGAGTGTCCCCAGATGCGCCCGAAGCGGCCTGGTTCCCAGTCAAAAGCGGAACGGACGCCCCGATTGATCGGGGTTTTCCCGGCTGAAGCCGGGCTTCCAGCCCCGTTTTGTGCTGAGGACCATTGAGGAG
>DAOTXN010000176.1:0-10469 GCA_034435435.1 Anaerolineae bacterium
CTTGCCAGGTGCGTCGCGCCTTTTTGTGGTAAAAAATGATTCGACTGAAACAACTCCGATTTTAAACACAAAGACGCAAAGGCACAAAGAATCTCAAAGGCGGATTGCCAAGAGTTTTAAACCCGAGTCGTTCTTTGAAAAATCTTTGTGTCTTGGTGAACTTGGTGGTAAGAGAAACGAGATGCACGAGCGAAACGAATTCTGGCAACGCCGGGTCAACGATACGCTATTGATCGAAGTGCTGCCCGGTGAGCGCCCCGGCCTGTTGATCGAAAGAGCAGGCCAGGGCGTCATCGAGATCGGGTATGCAGAAATCCGCCCCCTCATCGACACGTTGACCACCGCTTTTGGCGAGTTGTACATCCTCAAAGACCCTGGAACCATCGCTCAAGTCAAGGACCTGCTGGCGCGAGATGTCACTCTGATCTCGTCGGATGATCAGGCGGAACTCTCCCCCGCCGGCCAGCGTGTCAAGGCTCAAGAACTGCTGCGGCGCTATCAAATCGGTGAGCGCGGCTTCCCCAGAGCCGATCTGCGTCACGCCAACCTGGCCGGGATGGACTTGCACGGCATCAACCTGGTCGGCGCCGACCTGACCGGGGCCAATCTGGAAGGCGCTAACTTGCAAGATGCGAACCTGGCTTTTGCCAACTTGAGTGAGGCCAGATTGAACAGCGCAGATTTGCGAGGGGCAAAGGTGACGGTCGAGCAGCTCGCCCAGACCAAATTGCTATCCGGCGCCCTCATGCCCGACGGCATGCAGCACGATTAAGGTCGCGTTGTCACGTCAACCTTAAAATTTCTTTGCGATTGTCCTACATTTTACCTTTCAATAGTTGTGGGCGGGGGATAAATATGCTATACTAGCAGCCTGTCGGACAACCCTGTCATATAGGGCCTTGCGCCCATTTTGGACGCCCACGAGGGGCTAAATTACATCTCCGACAGGCTGCTAGGCATTGAGTTGACGTATTTGGGGGGCCACGATGATCGATCCCGGTCAACAGCGCGCCTGCATCAAAAGGATAAACCCACTACTCCGGAGACTTTGATGAAACGAGCCGTCAGCGTCAGCCTGGGTAGTTCCGCTCGCGACAAGCACGTCATGGTCCACCTCAACGCGCAACCTATTCAAGCTGAGCGCCGGGGCACGGATGGCGACGTCGCCCAGGCCCGCCGCCTGTTCGCCGAGCTAGACGGCCAGGTGGACGCGCTGGGCGTGGGCGGTGTAGACCTGTATTTGCGCCTGGACGAGCGCGAGTACCCGCTGCGGGCTGCCCTCAAGCTGGTGCAAGACGTGCATCGCACGCCGGTGGTGGACGGTCGCGGACTCAAGCACACGCTTGAGCGCCGCGTGTTCAACCTGGCTGCAAATGAGTTGGGCGGCGCGCCCCGCTTCCGGCGCGCTTTTATCCCCATGGCCGCGGATCGCCTGGGATTGGCTCAGGCCGTAAGTGAGGCAGCCGACCAGGTCGTTTTTGGCGATTTGATGATCGGGCTGGGTTTGCCCCTGCCTGTCTATGGCCTGGAGCGTTATCGGCGCGTGGCGCGGCTGTTGTTGCCGCTGGTCAGCCACTTTCCCATGCGGATGCTCTATTATGGCAGCGGCGGGGATCAGCGCCGGCCCAAGTATCAGCGCCAGTGGCAGCAGGCCGATCTACTGGCAGGCGACTTTTTATTCATGCGCAAATATCTGCCCGACGACCTGGCCGGCAAAACCGTCGTCACCAACACCACGACCGCCGATAATGTAGAGTGGTTAAGGGCGCGCGGGGTGCAGTTGGTCATCACCACCACGCCCCGCTACGAAGGCCGCTCCTTTGGCACTAATCTGATGGAAGCCGTCCTGACGGCTTTTGCCGGTCAGGGCCGCCAGCTCACCGATGCAGAGTTGAACGGCTTGATTGACGAGCTCGACATCCGGCCCAGCGTACAATGGCTGAGTCAGGGTGAGAGGGGGGAAACGTAGACTGTTGGAGCGCGGGGGGGGACATGAAAAAAGAACAACATCAGATAAGCGGTCAACTGAGACTGGAATGGGCCTATAGTCGTTGGCCGATCCTATGGATTGCACGCGAGGGAAATGGCCGCGTGCGGATCGAGTTGTCGGAGGTGCAATACCTGGCCCATCTATTGCACAACGTAGCGGCGGACCTGGCTGGTTATCAAGTGGGAAACCACGTGCCGGTGACATCAGACGAGGGCGCCAACGGCTGGCGCCGGCTGGTCGGCCAAACGGTGCAGGTGCCCGACGGCGACTTTGGCACGGTCATGGGACCGGTGGGCGATTGGTCCCAACTGCACTCGGCCGGTTGCGTTTTGGTGAGCTTTGCGAACAGGCGCCCTCAGGTTTTCCACCTGGACGAGATCGAGGCGCCGGCGCAAGCGGTTCATTCCGCGTTACACGCCAAACCTCAGACACATTGAGCGTTACTGCTCAGAGGGGGATATGACAACGAATTTTCAGGATTGACCGAATGACGCACAGATTCGCTCAATCCTCTGATTCGGTGTCATATCCGTGCGGGCTGGGCAGTTACGAAGCGGGTTGATAGGTGATGAAACGATACCAATGGCTGAGGTCAAGCCTGATCCTCCTGGCGCTGCTGGCGGCCTGCGCGCGCGAGTCCGCGCCGGTCGCCAGTCCGTCGCCCTCCACCGATCCAACTGCCGGCCACCGTCGCCTGGTCATCCTCTACACCAACGACGAGCACGGCTGGATGGAGGCCACCGACGAAAGCGGCGGCGCAGCCGGCTTGATGCGGCTGTGGCGCGAAAAGGAAGGCTATACCGAGGACGGCCCTTTTCTCATCCTCAGCGGGGGCGATATGTGGACCGGCCCGGCCATTTCCACGTGGTTCGACGGGGAATCTATGGCCGAAGTGATGAACGCCATGGGTTACGCCGCCGCCGCCATCGGCAACCACGAATTTGATTTCGGCCTGGACGGGCTGGCCGAACGGGCCGCCCAATCCGAGTTTCCCTTTCTGGCGGCCAACCTGCGTGACAAAGCCAGCGGCGCTCCCGCCGACATCGCTCTGCCCTACGTGGTGCAGCAGGTCAACGACGTCCGCGTAGGCATCATCGGCCTCAGCAGCCTCGATACGCCCCTCACCACCAAGCCCGATAACGTGGCGAGCCTCGACTTTGTCGCTTACGAGCGCGCGCTGTCCGAAATCGCCCCCCAAGTTAGGGCAGACGGCGCCGAGCTGCTGGTGGTCGTCGGGCACCTGTGCGCCTCTGAAATGCGCGCGCTGGTTCCCACGGCCGCCGAGCTGGGCGTGGCGGTGATCGGCGGCGGCCATTGCCACGAACGAGTCAGCCGGCTCGTGGACGGCGTCGCGCTCATCGCGGGGGGACAATACTTGCAGGGCTATGCCAAAGCCGAGTTGACCTTTGATACCGCCGCCGACGTGGTCGTGCAAGTCGAGGTGGGCGTTTTTGACAACCCCGTAGAAACCACCCCCGATCCAGAGATCGCCGCGCTGGTTGCCCACTGGCGCGCCCAGACCGACGCCGCCCTCTCACAGGTCATCGGCTACACGGAAAAGGGCATTGAGCGCCGCTCGAATCAGATGTTCAACATGGTCACAGACGCCTGGTTGCAGGCCTATCCGTCCGCAGACGTGGCTATGACGAACACCGGCGGCTTTCGCCAGGCCATCCCACCGGGCGAGATCACCCTGGCCGATATTGTGGGGGTGTTGCCTTTTGACAACGTGCTGATCGACGTGGAGCTGAGCGGCGCCCAACTGCGTGAGAACCTCCAATGCTGCCACCCCGTCGTTGGCGGCATGACCACCCTTCCCACGGTTCAACTGGCCGACGGCGCGCCGCTGGACGATAACGCCACCTATCACGTGCTGGTCAACGACTTTATGTATGGCGGCGGGGATAGCTTTCGGCTCCAGGCCTACGACCCGGCTGCCTACAACACGGCCATTGACTGGCGCCAGCCGGTGATCGACTGGATCAGCGCCCTCGACACGTCGCCCGAAAACCCGCTGGACGCCTACCTGGACCCCACGCCGCGCCAGCGTTAGGAGCAGGAGATGCCTCAGACGCCCATTGATCGCAGCCCGGAGCCGATTCGCTTGTTCCAATCGAGCTTTTTCGAGCGATTGACGCACATCTCGCCGCTCGTGGTGCTCATCCTGTGGGCGCCGGTGTGCGGCTGTTTTCTAGTCGCGGCCCTGCTCGACCGGCCAGCGCGCACCTCCCTCCTCTACATCCCCCTGGCCTGGCTGCTCGGCCTGTTCATCTGGACCTTTGTAGAATACGTGGTGCACCGCTTTGTGTTCCATTTTCGCCCGCGCACGCCCTGGCAGGAACGGGTATTGTTTCTGTTTCACGGCGTGCACCACGCCCAGCCGCAAGCCAAAACCCGCCTGGTGATGCCGCCGGCAGTGAGTATTCCTCTGGCGTTGTTCTTTTATGGGCTGTTCTATATGGCTGGTTCGTTGCTCGCAAGCGCCCGCTGGGTCGCGCCGCTGTTCTCCGGTTTCGTGGCCGGCTACCTGACCTACGATATGCTCCATTATGCCACCCACCATTTGCCCATGCGCGGCAAGCTCCTCAAATACCTCAAACGCCACCACATGCTGCACCATTTCAAGACCCCCGATCAACGCTTCGGAGTCAGCTCGCCGCTGTGGGATATCGTGTTCGGGACCATGGGGTGAGTTAGTTTTTGGCGCAAAACAGGGCGGAGGCCCCGCTTCAGCGGGGTTTCCCGGCTAAAGCCAGGCCTCCGGCAACGTTTTACACCAAGAACGAACTAGGGAGCGCAAGACATTGAGCAAGGTCGTGTTGATTACTGGCGCATCCTCGGGCATCGGACGGGCCTGCGCCACGCATTTGCACCGGCGCGGTTATCGCGTCTATGGCGCCAGTCGCGGCGTCGACCACATCGTTGCCGACCCCGAGGGCGGCTTTTGGATGATCCCGATGGACGTGGACGACGACGACTCGGTGCAGCGCGGCGTCGAGCTGGTGTTGGAGCGCGAGGGACAGTTGGATGGGGTGGTCAATAACGCCGGGTTTGGCATCGCCGGCGCGGTAGAGGACACGCGCATCGCCGAGGCCAAAGCGCAGTTCGAGACCAACTTTTTCGGCGTCGTGCGCGTATGCCAGGCCGTGTTGCCCGCCATGCGCCGGCAAGGCCGTGGACACGTCATCATCGTCGGGTCGCTGGCCGGGCTGGTGGGTGTGCCGTTCCAGGGCTTTTACAGCGCCGCCAAGTTCGCGCTGGAGGGGCTGGCGGAGGCGCTACGGGTCGAAGTGCGCCCTTTTGGCGTGCGCGTGATCCTGATCGAGCCGGGCGATTTTCGCACGTGCTTTTCCGCCCGGCGGGTGCGCACGGCCCGCTCTCAAGCCGATTCCGTTTACCGGGCGCGATTCGATACCGCCTTGAGCATCATGGAGGCCGACGAGCGCAAGGGCGCGGACCCGATTCTGATCGCCCGGCTGGTCGAAAAAATCATCGAAACGCCGTCGCCCCGGCTGCGCTACACCACCGGCCCGGCCCTGCAACGGCTCGCGCTCGCCCTCAAGCGTTTCGCGCCCCATCGCCTGTTCGAGTGGGGACTGCGCAAGTATTATAAATTGGACACATCCAGGTAGGGCGGGGTTCCATACCCGCCTCGAAAAGATGGCGCGTATGGAAACGCGCCCTACGAATCGCCAGGTTGAAAGGAGTTTGAAATGGCTACCTATCGCATTCTATCGTTAGACGGCGGCGGCATCCGCGGGTTGCTGACTGCCATCCTACTGGAACGGCTGGAGGCGGCCCGTCCCGGCTTTCTGGCGCAGGTGGACCTGTTTGCCGGAACCTCTACCGGCGGGCTACTGGCCCTGGGTCTCGCGTCGGGGCTGACGCCTACGGAGGCTCGCGCGTTGTACGAGGAAAAAGGCGCGTTTGTGTTCAAAGATACGCTGTGGGACGACATCAAAGACTTGGGCCTCACCCTGGGGGCGCAGTATTCCCTCGATAACCTCAAAACGGCTCTCACCGAACAGTTCGGCGCTCAGACGCTAGACGACCTGCCCAAAAAAGTGCTCATTTCTACCTTTGACCTGGACAACCAGGCCGCCGAGCCAGAGCTGCGCACCTGGAAACCCAAGTTCTTTCACAACTATCCTGGCCCCGACTCGGACGGCGAGCAGTCGGTGGTGGACGTAGCCCTCCGCACCGCCGCCGCGCCGGTCTATTTTCCCACTTTTCAAGGTTACATCGACGGCGGCGTGGTCGCCAACAACCCCAGCATGTGCGCCCTGGCCCAGGCCCTCGACCCGGGCACGGGCGGTCAGCAGGCGCAAGACGTCGTCCTGCTCTCGCTCAGCACCGGGCGCAACCGGGCTTATCTGGAGGCCCAAAACGCCGACTGGGGCTGGGCGCAGTGGGCCATCGACCTGCGGCTCATCGGGGTGATGCTAGACGGCAACACCGGCCTGGCGCACTATCAGAGCCAGCGCGTCCTGGGCCAGCGCTATCACCGGCTCGACCCGCTGCTGCCCAGAAAAGTCGACATGGACGATCTGGACGCCATCCCGTTGCTCATCGAGCTCGCCAACCAGGTCGATTTGACTGAAACCATCGCCTGGCTGAGCCAATATTTCTAAATGGACACAGCGCTGTCTGCCGGGGCCCTGGTGCTCTATAAAAATCGTCCGGCCCGGGTCGCAGGCGTCGGAGCCAGGCTGGAAATCGAGCTGCCAGACGGCCGCACCCTCAAGGTGCGCCCCAAAGACATCGACCTGCTGCACCCCGGCCCCCTCGCGCGATGGGGCGAGTTGGAGCCGCAAACCGGCGACGTCGAAACAGCCTGGGAGATGTTGGCGGGGGGCAGCACCACTTTGTCCGAGCTGGCCGAATTGGTCTACGGCGTTTTCACCCCCGCCACGGCCTGGGCCGCCTGGGAGCTGCTGGCCGACGGCCTCTATTTCCGAGGTACGCCGGGAAAAATCGTGGCTCAGACGCCCGCAGCCGTGGCGCACGAGCAGGCCGCCCGCGCCGCCAAGCTGGCCGAACAACAAGCGTGGGAGTCCTTTTTGACTCGCGCCCGCGCCGGCAAGGTCGCGCCGCAGGACGACCGCTATCTGGCCCAAGTGGCCGCCCTGGCGCTGGGCCAACAAGACAAAAGTCGCGTGTTGCGCGAGCTGGGGCGGGCCGAGCGGCCCGAAAACGCCCACGCGCTGTTGCTGGAGCTGGGCTATTGGGACCGCACGGTGAATCCCTATCCGCGGCGCCTGGGCCTGCCCACGGCCTCGCCCGACATCTCCCTGCCCGACCCTTCGAGCCTGAGCTTCTCAGGGCAAGGCCTGCCCGTCGAGGAGCGCCGCGACCTGACCCACCTGCCCGCCTTTGCCATCGACGACGAGGGCAATCAGGACCCCGACGACGCCGTCAGTCTGGAGGGCGAGCGTTTGTGGGTGCACGTGGCCGACGTGGCCGCGCTGGTCCCTCCCGACAGCCCCGCCGACCGTTTAGCCCGCGAGCGGGGCGCAAACCTGTACCTGCCCGAAGGGACCGTGTCCATGTTGCCGCCGCAAGCCACAGCCCTGCTCGGATTGGGCCTGCAAGAGCTCTCACCGGCGCTCTCTTTTGGCGTCGACCTGACGACCGGCGGCGAAATCGGTGGGGTGGAAATCGTCCCCAGTTGGGTGCGCGTGACGCGCCTGACCTATCCCGAGGCCGAAACGCAACTGGATGCGGAACCCCTGCGGGGTCTGTATCGGCTGGCGCAGCGCAACGAGGCCCGCCGACGGGAAAACGGCGCGGTGATGCTCGACCTGCCCGAAGTCAGAATTCGGGTCGTGGACGGCCAGGTGCTCATCCGGCCCATTGTGTCGCTCAAGAGCCGCGTGCTCGTCACCGAGGCCATGCTGCTGGCGGGCGAGGCTGCGGCCCGTTTCGCCCTGGACCGCGGCATCCCGTTCGCTTTTGCCACCCAGCCTCCGCCCGATAGCGCCGACCGACCCACCGATTTGGCCGGGATGTTCGCGCTGCGCCGGGCGCTCAAGCCCAGCGAAATGTCCAGCCTGCCCGCGCCCCACGCCGGGCTGGGGCTGGAGGTGTACAGCCGGGCCACCAGCCCGCTGCGGCGCTACCTGGACCTGGTGGCGCATCAGCAACTGCGGGCCTTTTTACGGGGCGCGGAGCTACTGGAGTCGCAGGAGATGCTGTTGCGCATCGGGGCCGCCGAAGCCGTGACGGGCCTGGTCAATCAGGCCGAACGGCTGTCCAATCGGCACTGGACGCTGGTCTATCTGCTGGCGCATCCCGACTGGCGCGGCGAGGGGGTGTTGGTAGAAAAACACGGCGCGCAAGGCACACTGCTCATCCCCGAGCTGGATTTGGAGCCGCGCGTGCATTTGCGGGGCGAATGGCTGCCCAACAGCGTCGCGCCCCTCGCGCTTACGGGCGTGAACCTGTGTGAGCTGGAGGCGCATTTTCGAGTCGTGGACAAGTAGGGCGGGTTTCTTACCCGCCATCCCGACTGTCTGGAGTCGAATTGGGAATGCGCAAGCCGCGTCCGGGTTGTTGCCACGTCCAGGAAAGGATGGTATCATTTGTGCAATGAAGGTGAACTAGTCTGGAGAGAGAGGAAATGAGCACTCCGTATGTCCAGGTAACCCGTCCAGTGAAAGAACCCTTCCGGCGTCCTGTTACTCCTGCGATGGAACAGCCGGTCAAGTCCCCGCCCCTCAATTCGGGCGACCGGCTGTCGCGGGCCGAGTTTGAGCGGCGCTACGCCGCCCATCCCGAAATAAAAAAAGCCGAGCTTGTCGAAGGAGTCGTACACATGCCGTCCCCTGTGCGTTTTGAGCAACATAGCCGTCCCCACAGCGATATCATAGGTTGGCTGAGTGTATATCGCGCCGCCACGCCTGGCGTGCTCATCGGAGACAACGCCACGGTCCGGCTGGATTATGAGAACGAGGTGCAACCCGATGCACTGCTGCGCCTGGAAACGCGCCTGGGGGGGCGGTCGCGCGTCACCGAGGACGATTATTTGGATGGGCCACCCGAGCTCATCGTCGAGATTGCAGCCAGCAGCGCCGCGTATGATATGCACGACAAGCTGCGCGTGTATCAGCGCAACGGCGTGCAAGAATACCTGGTGTTGCAGATGTACGAACAGCGGGCCGATTGGTTCGCCTTGCGCGAAGGGGTGTACGAGCCGTTGCCACCCGACGAGAGCGGTGTATGGCGCAGTGAGGTGTTTCCGGGGCTGGCTTTTCAACCGGCAGCCCTGTGGTCCGGCGATATGGCGGCGCTGCTGGCCGTGCTTCAGCAGGGCTTGAATTCGCCGGAACACGCCGCATGGGTTGCTAAGCTTGGCCGGTGAGCGGTCGGCTTTATATTGGTGATGGAACTGGCTTGGGATCCTCCCACCCGCTTGTCGGCTCTGGCGCTGGCGCGCCGCCGCCGAACCGCTGCCCTGCCAGGCGCTCCCTTCGATTCCTGTCAACTTGTCCTCGTATCTCGTTTGTGATACAATATGTACAAGGAGGCAAGTATGGCAAAGGAAGCAATGATACGGGCACGGATAGAACCCCAACTCAAGGGTGAAGTAGAAAGTATCTTTCAAGAACTTGGCCTTTCCATTACAGACGCAATTACCTTGTTCTATCAACAAGTCCGCTTACATAGAGGATTACCGTTTGAAGTACGGATACCGAACGAAATCACCCGCAGAACCTTTGAAGATACCGATGCGGGGCGGCAAGTTATTCAGTGCCAAGATGCGCAAGAGATGTTTGACAAGCTGGGTTTGTAATGCGCACACCGAGCTATACCAGGCAATTTGAAAAAGATGTCAAGCGGATGCGCAAGCGTGGTAAAGATGTCCAGAAGCTAAAGGCGGTCTCGTCAAGTTTGATAGCGGAAGAACCGTTAGCCGAGCGACACCGGGACCACGCTTTGATCGGGAATTACAAGGACCGGCGCGAGTGCCACATAGAGCCGGATTGGTTACTGATCTACAAGCTGGCTGGTAACGAGATCATCTTTGAGCGAACAGGGACGCATTCCGATTTATTCGAGTGAAGGCGGTATTGGGAGACGATAATACCAGATGATCGCGCTCAACACGCGCCTGGTGCGACGCGTTTACCCGAAATCGTGTGACACGGGGGATGGGTAGCAAAGAGGTTGTACCCCACTTGCGCCGGCGCGCAGTGCAGATGACCCGCCTGTCGGCTTTGGCGCTGGCGCCTCATCCACCACCCCGTTAGCCCGCGCAAGAGGTTACGTGATTTCGATGGCCCAAGCAGCATCATTTCCAACCAAGGTGTTGGTTGCTCTTGCTGACGAATGGCGAGAGATACTACGACACTGAAATTACGGTATAGTGAGTTGCTTCCACTCCAGAAAACGCCATAATCGTTGTTCAAGCCAAATCGCGATTGTCGTGATGCAGAATACTCCAACGTAGTCAAGATGAGACGACAACTTGCACAGGGGA
>DAOTXN010000177.1:0-9982 GCA_034435435.1 Anaerolineae bacterium
AGACAATTCTGACCGGCTTTCGCAAATCATACTACTTGCGAGATATAAGCTAGTCGGCAAAGATGCAGAAACCGGCAAATTACAGTGCGGCAGTCTGGCTTTATCGAAATACACTATGCCGTAATTTCAGAGAACTTGTCTGGCGAAGAACGAGTTCAACATCGCCACAAAAGACAGGTGGGGAGACGGATTGGGTCATGGAACTGAGAGCTTTTGTACATATCATGCTGAGGAGGTGGTGGATCATCGCCTCCTTCTTTGTGGTGACGGTAACAGTGGCCGCAGTGGTCACATTCACCCAAACACCTGTGTACCGTACCTCGGCCACATACGTGGTCAGCCCCAGTTCTGAAATTGAGGACTTGAAAAACTTTGTGGCGGGGCTAGATACACTGAGCCGGCGCGAGGGTGTGTCGGCGACCTACACGGAAATCTTTATCAGTCGCACCATCTTTCAAGCAGCGACCGAAAAATTGGGTTTGACGCCCCAGCAAGTCCAGAACATCTCGATCACCAGCAAAGTTATTCCCACAACCAATGTCATCAAAGTTGAGGTGGAAGGAGACAATCCAACAATTATCAAGGCCGTATCCGACGCCGTTGGAGATGAAACCATCGCATATATTAAAAACCTGTATGAAGTTTACACCTTGAAAAAATTAGATGTGGCCCGTTCGCCCAAATGGCCCGCCCTGCCCAACAAGCCTCAAAATCTTGGTCTGGCAGCCGTTCTGGGACTGACACTGGGAGGAGCACTGGCTTTCCTGGTAGACTATTTGCGCGGCGCGCCAGAGGCCATGACGGGCTTGACCATTATCCACAGCGGGACCGGTGCGTATAACCGACAGTACTTTTTACAGCGACTAGGCGAAGAGATCAGCCGCGCCAAACGGAGTGAAAAAACCTTCTCTCTGGCCATTATGCACATCGAACGCCTGGATATGTTGGAGGACACGCCGTTTTCCAAAGCGCGTAGCGAGGCCTTACGACAGGTCACCGTATTTCTGAAGCAGAATCTGCGCGAAGAAGATCTCATCGCTTACTTTCGAGAAAGCCATTATGCCTTTCTCTTACCCGACACGGCCGGTCCGGCTGCCAAACGCTTTATAGAAAAGCTGCAAAGGCGCATCGAGTGGACCGTGTTCGAATTGGCCGAAAGCGGTCTCAAGCTCAACCTGACCAGCACGTGCGGATTGGTGACGTTGGGGCCTGACACAATGAACCGGGAAGAACTGCTTGCCAAAGCCGAACAGGCCCTGCAATTTGCTGGCGTCAATGGCCATAGCAACCCTTATCTTTTGGATGAACCCAGCGCTCAAGCCGCATAAAGGAAGTAAGCAAGTGCAGCGATTTCGGGCTTTTTTTCTGGTCATAGGTCTTGTGCCCTGGCTGTCTATTTACCCATTCCAGTTGCCTATTTCCGGTATTCAAGAGCAGAATCAATTCAAAGAAAACTTGGCTCAGGCCACGGCGATCCCAGGTCAGACTATCGCTCCAACCCCCACTCCGTCGGACCTGCCTGTATCCCGTCACCGCATCGAGCTGGCCGAACTCGGCTATGATACTACCTCTCTAAAGGGGCCCCAAGACAGCGTAGACTATATCATTAGGGTTGCCGAAAATTGGCAAATTGCAGCCGGCAGTTATCTGGAGCTGGATTTCGACTTTCTACACACCTGGCTCGACCCGCTAGGTGAACCAACTCCCTATCTAGGGCAATTGACGATCTCGCTTGACGACGAGCTTCAAGAGACACTCACTCTGGACGCGACAGGACGCGAGCATATTCGGCAGCGCATCAATCTCTCACCCGAGCTTTTGAACGATCAAGACAGAGAGCACACCCTCACCGTCGCTCTGGACACCACCTACCTGTGCAACGACTTTCACAGGACCCAGATACTCATTCACCCCACTTCTTCTGTCAATCTGGTCTACGACATCCTGCCACTCGACACGAATCTGGGGCGCTTTCCCAGCCCCTTTTATCAAAACGCCCTGGAACCTGACGTGATTCACTTTGTATTGCCAGCCGAACCCACCCCCGCAGAGCTCCAGACGGCAGCGACGCTCGCTGCTCAGTTGGGCCGGTTGACAAGCAATCGCATCCTCTTGGAAGCAACCACAGACCGGCAAGTCATCGATGACCTGGCGGCCGGTCTCCCGCCCGCCGCTCACCTCTTTGTGCTGGGACGACCCGACCGGAACCGTTTGATCCCCTGGCTCAGTGCCCAGGGCGCGCTGCCTGTTCTGTTGCGTGAACGCCGTATGACTCTCTCGGTGCGCGGCCCCGCCACTGCGCCCTCCGATCACGTTTTGGCCTACACCCTGGCGCTCACCAACACCACGGGCGAACGTGCGCCGTCTCTCTGGGTAGATAACAATTTTTCAATCCCCATTCATCTGCTGGACTGCCGACCTTCCTGTGAGCAGATTTCTACCCACACAATTCGCTGGAACTTGGCCGACTTGGGGCCGGGGGAGACCGTTGAATTGGGGTTCAGCGTGCGCCCCAGCGCGATCATCTCCCAAGAGATTCCCCTGGAAAACGTGGTCACTTTATCCGCCCCTGTCCTGGGTCCGGTCAACACAAACACCTCCACAACTACGTTGACCTTTGAAAGTAGCAGCAGCGCCCTATTCATCCCTACGTCGGGCGACCTGTTCGTCTATCAGGACCAGGCAGTGGCCGAAACTGATGGCATCCTCCAAGAAATCGTCGCGCCCTGGGACAATCAGTGGGCGATCCTGGTTGTGACAGGCCTGAGCGACGCAGCAGTGAACAAAGCCGTGCAGTCTCTGGATGCCGTATCACGTCTGCCCGACTTTCAGGGACCGGTAGCTCTGGTGCGCCACGTTCCCTCCACTCTCCTTGTACCAACCGAACCCGCTATCGACCTGACACTGGCGGACTTGGGACAAGGCGACCGTATTCTTTATGGCCTAGTGGCCGAGAGAACTTTTTCTTTTGACATCCCTTTTTCCTGGGACTTGACCGACGAGGCCTATTTTGAACTGATATACAGCTACTCTCAGAACTACTACTTTACAAACTCGGCCTTGACCATCCTTTTGAACGGCGCGCCTGTGGCCAGCACCCGTCTCGACGAGCTAACTGTTGACCAAAAGACACTGCGCGTCAATCTGCCCCGCACACAAATCAGACCCGGTAGCGCCAACAAGCTCACCGTCCGCGCCCAACGCCATTTTGAGGACAAATGCGTCACTTATGATCCCCAGCAGGTCTGGTTCACGATCAGCCAGGAATCATCGCTCCATCTGCCCCATCAAACCCGCAGCGTGCCCCTGGACCTGAGTTATTTTCCCCTCCCCTTTGGCGACCGCGCAGAAGCAGACGGCGTGGTCATAGTACTCCCCGACGTCCCCAGCAGGACCGAGATCGAGGCGAGCCTCCGCCTGGCAGGGCTTTTGGGTAGCTGGAGCGATGCCGGGTTCGCGCCTGGCATCGTCTTCGGCCAAGTGGAAAAGGATGAACGCCTGCTCGACGCGCACATTATTGCCCTGGGACGCCCCTCCACAAACGCAATCCTCAGGCAGGTCAACGATGTCCTACCCCAACCCTTCTGGCCGGAAACGGACGAAATCCGCCCCAGGTCGGAAGACATTGTGCTGCGCCTGCCCCAGGAGACCAGCCTGGGCTATGTGCAGGAGATCGTGTCCCCGTGGAACAAAGAGCGGGCGCTACTGGCTGTCACCGGTACCACCGACGAAGGTGTGGCTTGGGCCATCCAACTGCTGATCGATCCGACCCTGCGCCGCCAGATGGGCGGCGACCTGGCGCTGATTCGCGGAGAAGAAGTGCAGAGCACAGACACCCGTGAACTAACTTTGAGCGGCGCGGCATCTACGCTCGCGGCAATGGTCCCTGTGTTGACATCAACAGTGACCACCACACTATCACCAAGTGCCACCCTGGCCTTGACGCCGACCGCAACCACACCGGTCGTGTTTGCTCCCCGTCCCTCTACTCCCTCCTGGCTGCTGCCCATGGTAGGGACGGCCGGTCTGGCCGTGATCGCGATCGTAGGCGCCGCAGTATGGCAGACCCGCCGTCGCCGCGCGCCGTTTTAGCGCCATTTATCTGCACATCACCGTTCGCCAATCATTCACTCCATCTCACCGTAGGCTTGAATACCCGACGCGCAGTCTGGCGCTCCCGCAAGCCGGCGCATACTCGATCTCGCACATTGGCTGCATGATCGCGTCGTTTGTGGTAAAATGAGGCTGTTCGTCATCTTTAGCCTTGCTCTCTCGTCCGCTGTGCATCAGGGCCGGGGAACCTGAAATCAAAGGAGGTGATGTCCACAGACATTCCAAAACATACCGCGAACTGATAGTTTGAACCCCATTGTGTATAAAAGCCTGGAAACCAAGAAAGGAGACTAAGGCCATGAAACGATACCATGCGCTCACAGCAGCGCTGATCCTCGCCGCAGGCGCATTGGCCGCCGTGCTGGTCCTGGTTGGCGGAGTGGGGCGCCTGCCCGCTGTTTTCGCTCACTCGGTCGGCGTGGATGGTAATATGAACGACTGGATCACCTTCCCCACCCCACCCGAGAACAACGGCCACGTGATGCGCAACACCCTCTACGAAGGCGAGTTCTTGTGGACCGACGCCGCCGGGGACCACCGCGCCGACGGCGCCGATCCAGACTCCAACTATGATCTGACCGAGTTTCGCGTCACTGCCGATACCGCCAATCTGTACTTCCTATTGCGTTTTTCTGACCTGACCAACGCCAACTTACCCTACGTCGGCATTGCCGTGGACACCACTCACGATGGAAGCGGCAACGCCGCCTTTGGCGACGCTGCGGACGTTCAAACCCACGCCGACGCCGAGTGGGAACGCCAAATCGTGGTCAACTCGAACCGCACCGGCTACTTTGACGCGAGCTATTCCTTTAACGCGGCGGGTTCCAGCAACATCAGCGCCGCCGCCGATCTGATCGAAATCAGCATGCCCCTCAGCGACCTGGGCATCGCCCTGACCAACGGCGCGATGGTGCGCTTTACGGTGATGGTTGGCCAGCACGATGGCTTCGGCGGCATCGTCGAGCAGACCGACCCCGACGTGCTGGACGTGGTGACCACCGCCGACACGACCTTCCCCGGCGAAGTCAGCGACACCGACGACGTCATTGATTACTATTTCGACATCTATTTTGAACCCGACGGCGACCCCACCAGCCCGCTGCAGGTCAGTGAAGTCTTTTATAATCCTGCGGGTGGCACTCTGGCCGATGAGCTTCCCAACGAATTCATCGAGCTATACAATCCGGCCCAGTACCTGGCCTATCTGGATGGGAAGGTGCTGGGAGATCAGCCGCTCGCTGGAGGTGAAGATCATGAAGGCCAGTTCCAATTTCCTGACACTCCTCTCACCGGCACTAACCATGTGGTCCAGCCGGGCGAGTACATCGTCGTGGCGCTGGACGCCGAAACGTATGACGACGACCCGGTCTTCCCTGACCACTACTGGGCCGATTGGGAGCTTTTCCAGGGATTGACCGGTGAGTTTGACAACCCCGACGTGCTCAATCTAAGCCTGGTAAGCAATTCCGGTCCTACCCCGATCCATCTCACCATGGGCAACAACGGCGACAATGTGGTTTTGGCCGACGGCACCATCACCGCTTCCATACCGCCCTCTAACACGGTCGTGGACGGTATGAACTATGCCACCTGGAACGAGCCTGTTAACGGCGAGGCTCCGGCCGATACCTCCATCCGCGAACTGGACGTAAGTGGCGGCAACCCATCCGCCACGGAAGGTAACAGCGTCCAACGCGACTATAGCCGCGTCACACCCGACACCAACAATAGCCTCACCGACTTTGGTCCGGGTAATACCAATACACCCACTCCCGGCTTTGCCATAGGACTGATCGACCACGCCATCTACAAACAAGGCCCGTCCGTCGTGCAGGCCGGCGAAGTCTTTACCTACTCTCTCTACTACCAGGTTGCCGGACAACAGGCTCCCTCGGCCGTCATCACCGACGTCCTGCCCGCTAACGTCCACTTTATCACCTACACCGCCAGCTCGCCCATCACCCTGACCGACGACGTCGAGCCGAGCATCGTATGGGACCTGGGCGACGTGCCTGCCAGCAGCGTGGGCAAGCTCATCGTCATCGTCCAGCTCGACTTTGCCGCGCCGGCGGGCGTCCTGACCCAGACCGCCTCCATCGGCTCCCAGTCGGCGACCGCCGAAGGTATCACTGACAACGACACCTTTGTCCTCACCAGCGTGGCTGAAGCGCCCGACCTGGCTATTACCAAGACGGTCGAAGCGGCCACGCCGGTGCACCTGGGCGATTCGATCACCTACACCGTCGTCGTCGCCAACCACGGCAACGCGGATGCAACAGGCGTCCACGTCACCGACTCGTTGCCAACGGGTGTGACAGGGACCGACCTGGATCAAACGGTGACGGTCACCGCCGGCGATCAGGTCGAGTTCACCATCTCGGCGGTCGTGACCACGAACATCAGCTTCTATGGCCAGACCATCACCAACACCGCCCACTATATCCACACCAGCCGCAGCGGCTCGGACGACGCGGCGTTCACCATCATCGGTCCGCCGATCCTGTCCATCGTCAAGACGGTCGAGACAGCCCGCGACCCGGTCCACCTGGGCGACCCGATCACCTACACCGTCGTCGTCGCCAACACCGGCGCGGATGACGCCGCTGGCGTGCACATCACCGACACCTTGCCCGTCGGCGTGGTGGGGAGCGACCTGGACGCGACCCGAACCGTCACCGCTGGCGAACAGGTCGAGTTGACCATCGCAGGGACCGTAACAGACGACATCAGCTTCTACGGCGCCACCATCGTCAACACCGCCTACTACGACCATGCCACCGGCAGCGGCTCGGACGACGACGGCGGCTTTACCATCCTGACGCCCGAAATCGAGATCACCTCGCCAACCGAGGGCCAGACGTTCCAATCGCCCGACGGCGTCAGCGTCACTATCCCCATCACTGTGACCACCAGCGATTTTATCATCCCTGACGACGGCCACTGGCACCTGTGGGTGGACGGCGCAATGATCGGGCCGGTGCTGGCTTATGACACGACAACCAACCTGTTGCTGGGCACACATGTCATCAGCGCCGAGCTGCGCAGCCCCAGCCACGAGATCATCGGCCCGGTGGACACTGTGACCATCACCATCACGCCGCCGGCGCCCGACCTCGCCATCGCCAAGACGGTCGAGCTGCCCCGCGACCCCGTGCACCTGGGCGACGTGGTCACCTACACCGTCAGCATCCAAAACAATGGCTTTGGAACGGCAACCGGCGTCGAGATGACCGATGCGCTACCCGCTGGCGTGAGCTTTGGCGGCTGGGTAGACCAGGGTTCGGCGCAACTGCCGCCGCCCGAGGATACCATCACCTGGGGGCCGTGGGACATCGCCGGTCTGCAGCAGTATTCCTTTAGCTTTACCGCCACGGTGACGGACGACATCGGCTTCTACGGCCAGACCATCACCAACACGGTGGAATACGGCTCGGTTGACGCCGGCAGCGGCTCGGCCGACGCCAGCTTTACCATCGTCAGCCCGGCGCAGGCGGATCTGTCCGGCTCGACCAAAGTCGCCAGCACCAGCCAGCAAATCATGCCCGGCGACCTGGTGACCTACACCATCACGCTCATCAACAGCGGCGGGTTGGATGCCAATGCGCTGGTCACCGACGTGTTGGGCAGTTACTACAGTGTGTTCGACGCGGGCGACCTGAGCGAAGGTCCCGCCGGTACATTGACCTGGAGCGGCCTGGTCCCGGCCAGCCAGCAGGTCACGCTGCAGTTCGTCGTCCAGGTAGCCGACATGGCCGACCTGCCCTTCGGCGTGACCACCTTGAACAACGCGGCGCAGATCTATGATGGCGTCGCGGTATACGACGTGTCCGCCGCGTCATCTCCGACGGTAGAGATCTATGGCATCTTTCTACCGCTGGTCTTGCGCAACAATTAAGCTGAGCTTACATCTCCAGACAAACCAACAGCCCTGGACCAAAAGTCCAGGGCTGTTGTTCAAAACCGCAACGCAGAGAGCAGACTAGCGAGCGCCGTGTCCGCGCAGCACAGTAGGCACGGTGGACAGCAAGATCTTTAAATCTAGCACAAAACTCTCATTTTCCACATACTCGATGTCATAGCGCACGATTTGATCAAAGGGGATGCTGCTGCGTCCGTGGATCTGGGCCCAGCCGGTCACGCCCGGAAGCGTCCCCAGGCGGCGCTTGTGCCACTCGCTGTAGGCGTCCACTTCGGCGGGCACGTTAGGGCGCGGCCCGATAAAGCTCATATCGCCCTTGATGATATTGAGCAACTGGGGTAATTCATCCAGGCTGGTCTTGCGCAGCAAACGCCCCACGCGCGTAATCTGATTGGTTTGAGCCGGTTTGAAAAAGTTGGGATCCTCTGCACCTTCCTGCACATTTCCTTTGACAAATTCCTTCAGAAAGGCCTCGTGGGCGCTGCGGTCGATGTCCTGGTACATCGATCGGAACTTGTAAAAAGTAAACGGCTTGCCATTCTTGCCGATGCGCATCTGGCGAAACAGCGCCGGACCTGGCGAATCCAGGCGGATGGCCAGCGTCAGCGCCAGAAACAGAGGCGCCAACAAAATCAACAGAACGAGAGCGGCAATCGTCGCCGCTACACGCTTAAAAACCGGGTAAAGGCGCACCCGGCCAATCTGAACGTTCGCCCAAAAATCCGTCGCTACAAAAATCAAAGAAGTGTTAAAAAAGATCATCGCTCATCATCCCAAGTGAGTACCATGCAGGTTCTTTTCGCATCAACCTGATTCTAACCAAAATAGGTTAGGGTTTAATTTGGGCTATGTAAGAATGTCGTAAGAAAATCCGGCAGTTAGGCGTCAGAATAAACGATGGGCGCGCAACCTCGCGGCAAAAACCTGCTTGACGCGCCACTCAGACCGGTTTACAATACCGACAGCACTCCAAGGAGGATTCACGATGAGCCTGCGAACCGGCCAACTGGCCCCAAACTTTACACTCAAGAGCCACCTAAATACCGAGATAACGCTGAGCGACTTTTGCGGGTACAAGAACGTCGTCATTGCTTTCTTTCCGCTGGCCTGGACTCCCGTCTGAACCAGCCAGATCCCCTCTTATGAGGCCCAATGGTCCGAGTTTGAGGGGATGGACGCCCTGGTTCTGGGCGTGAGCGTGGACAGTGTGCCGAGTCTGCAAGCCTGGGCAGATAGCCTGGGCGGCATTCACTTTCCTTTATTGAGCGACTTTTATCCCCACGGCGCTGTGGCTCAAAGATATGGCGTGTTGCGCTCGGATGGTCGTAGCGAGCGGGCCTTGTTTATTGTGGACAAGCAAGGTGTTATTTGCTACATCGACATCCACGATATTGACCACCAACCTGACAACGATGTATTGTTGGCCGAGCTGCGCCATATTGACCCTAAAGCGGCGGCGCGCGTGGCGGAGTCCGGAGCGCCCGAAACCGCCGGGTTGCCGGGCAACGGCGTGGTGATGTACTGCACCTCGTGGTGTCCGGCCTGCCGCAGGGCGCGGCGCTTTTTAGAGGAGCTTGGCATAGAGTATACCGAGATTGACATTAACAAAACGCCTGAAGCCCGGCCCAAACTGCGCGAGTTGACCGGCGGGACGCTTACTACTCCAACCTTTGATATTCACGGGCGCGTCGTCGTCAACTTTCAGCGGGACGAGCTGGAGCGCGTCTTGAAATCGGAGCATTTAACTCTAATTTAATTTTAATCTGCTGCTCATTCTGTCCTAATGGTTTTGTGCTACCCTACTGCCAAATCTCAAATCAGCTCCGGCGCCAGATAGTGGCGTAAGGGGGCGTGAGCGCGACCTTTCCCTCGCGCGTGGCTTGCCCCCTTCAAGTGCATCACCTGGGCGCCCCCCTATTGCAAAGCGCGCCCGCCAATACTCTGGCG
>DAOTXN010000178.1:0-33460 GCA_034435435.1 Anaerolineae bacterium
TTGAGCGACGATTGGCAAGCTCTCAAGCGAGCCGTGGCGAACTTCTTGGATGGATTCCAAAACGGCTCGCTGGAGTTGATCAGGTATGTCGGCTTGTTACCGAATTAATTTTTTAAGGTCCATAAGCCGGACGTCCGCTGACGTCAAGTCCCTCTGTAAAACTACTGCGGTATGAATTCCGTAAGAATCGGTGTAGAAACGCCTACGGAACATTGACACCCTCCCCGGGCTGTGGTATAGTAGCGCCATAACAACACAAACTCTAGCAGGGCCATGAAGCCCTCCGGCAAGACGAACATCCTCGCGCCGGGGGGCTTTTGTCGTTATGGGAGGCAATTCGTAATGCGTGATTCGTCCTTCGTCGTTCGTCCTTCACCCGCGCCTTTCGCTTACCCGGCGGCGTTCCACATTGCCGAGAACAGCGATTACGTCAAATACGGCCAGCCGGTGTTCGAAGGCCGCACCGCTCGCGGCGACGATTACTGGACCGCCGAGATCATCACCCAGACCTGGTATCAGGCCGAGACCGGGCGCATCCCCATCTCGGGTGCGGGGTATGGCGGCAAGTTCGCCGGGGCCGGGTTCGAGGGCATCTGGCTGGATATGTCCGAAATCGTGCGCCCCACCCGCGACGGCATCCACGGGCGCGAGACGATCAGCACGACGGTGGACTTGGGACGCACCCTGCCCACTCTGACCTTCGACGCCGCCGGGCAACTGCTGTCCGCGCTGCCGCCGCTGGTCACACTGACGCTGCCGGTGCTGTTCAACCCGTTGCCTTTTCCGCTGCCGGGACGCGGGGCGCTGCGGGCGTTGGCGCTGGCGGCGAGACGGCTGGGCACGTTGGCGATATTCGAGACGGGAGATTGGGGATTGGATATTGGGGCTGGCCTCGCGCTGCGGGTGACGGCGGCCGATTTTGAGGATTGGGCGGGGCGGGCGAGCCAGGCGGCGTTCGTCGAATTGGAAGACGAGCCGGGGGTGTTGGAACGCTGGACGGCGGCGACGGCCCGCTGGCCGGAGGTCGTCGTCTCGGTGCGCCTGGCGCTGGGGCCAGACGCCGCCGCGAGCGCCGAGGCGCTGGCCCGGGCCGGCGTGGGCGTGATCCACCTGTACGCCGACGACGTGGGCCGGGATACGAGCGACTGCCCCCTGCCCGACGCGCTGCGCCAGGTGCACGGGCATCTCGTGGCGCAGGCGCTGCGCGACCGGGTGACGTTGATCGCCAGCGGGGGCATCGCCGCCGCCGAGCACGTGGCCAAGGCCATCGCCTGCGGGGCCGACGCCGTGGGCGTAGACTTTGTGCCGCTGATCGCCTGGGGCTGTGCGCTGTGGGCCGACCGCGGCCAGTGCCCGGTCGAGACCGGCGAGATCGACGCCGAGTGGGGCGCGCAACGGCTGGTCAACTTGATGTCGGCCTGGCGCGACCAGTTGTTGGAGGCGCTGGGCGCGATGGGCATGCGCGAGGTGCGCCGCCTGCGCGGCGAGGCCGGGCGGCTCATCTTTCACGCCGAGCAGGAACGCGGGTTCAAAGCCTTGCTGGGCGGGTCGGCGGGGCTATCGGCGTATCGCTGGTTGGAAGAGCCGGTCGGCGGCGAGGGCGATATGCGCTGGACGCAGGCTTTGCTGCTCACCACGCAGGCCCAGGCCCGCACCGGTCGGCCTCCGGCGGGCAAGCTGGAATATCGCGTCGGCCAGTCCGACGGCGGCTTCGACCGCTTGGCCTTTGCTTTTGAGATAGAGAGGGGAGATAGAGACACAGTACCGGCGGCGGATCCGGGCGGGTTCGAGTTGGGTCTCACACTGAACCGGCGCGGCGACGGTCGCCCGGTTCTACACATCCCACTGCCGTGGTACGGGGCGGGCATGTCGTATGGCAGCGTCGGCTTGCCGGTGATGCTGGCTCGCGTCAGGGCCGCGCAGACGTTGGACACCTTTAGCAGCACCGGCGAAGGCGGCTATCCCGACGCACTGATCCCCTACGCCGACCACATTATCACCCAGGTCGCCACGGGCCTGTTCGGCGTGCGCGAGGAGACGATGCAACGGGCGCGCCTGCTGGAAATCAAGTACGCCCAGGGGGCCAAACCGGGGCTGGGCGGCCATCTGTTGGGCGGCAAAAACACGGCCACTGTGGCCCAGGTGCGCGAGGCCGTGCAGGGGACCAGCCTGTTCAGCCCGTTCCCGTTTCACAGCGTCTACTCGGTCGAGGACCACAAAAAACACGTGGACTGGCTCAAGCAGGTCAACGAGCGGGCGCTGGTGTCGGTCAAGGTCAGCACGCCCACCGACGTGGACATGGTGGCCGTGGGCAGCTACTACGCCGGGGCGCACATCATTCACCTGGACGGGGCCTACGGCGGCACGGGCGCGGCGCCGGAAATCGCCAAAAAGAACATCGCCATGCCCATCGAGTACGCCATTCCCAAGGTGCACCGCTTTCTGGTTCAAGAGGGCGTGCGCGACGAGGTGGTGCTGATGGCCTCCGGCGGCATCCGCACGGTTTACGACGTGGCCAAGGCCATCGCCCTGGGGGCCGACGGTTGCATCATCGGCACGGCCGAGCTGGTGGCGATTGGCTGCGTGCGGCTGGGTAGCTGCGAAAAGGGCGGGGGCTGTCCCTTTGGCATCACCACTACTGACCCCAAGCTCAGTCAGTTGGTGAACGCCGAGGAGGGTTGGGGGCGCATCGTGAATCTGTACACGGCCTGGCTGTGGCAACTGGCCGGGATTTTGGAGCGCTTGGGAATGCAGGGCATCGCGGAGTTGCGTGGTCGGAGCGACGTGCTGATCTATTTGGAATAGTTACTGAAGGAACTGCACTGCCATGACTTGTTGGTCAGCAACCACCCGAAAATCTGAATCGCGAGTCAACAACGCATCGGCCTGGGCCAAGACCGCCGTCGCTAAAATCATGGCATCTGCCGTGGACAGGCCTAGCCCATGCCTGTACCTAGCAGCTCTCTCGGCCACTTCCAGCGTGACCGGTTCGATGGACACATTATCCAGTCTCTGGAGCAAAACGATGATTTCTTGTGCTAGCTCGCCTGTACCACGTCTGAAAGCGTGGACCAATATTTCGGTGACACAGACAGTGGACAAGACCATGCGGTCCTGTCCACTCAAAACCCGCTGCCAGTGGGTAAGAGCAATGGGATTACCCTCCAAGAGGGCAAACAGCAGACCGGTATCAGCGCCAAAAATCATCGCTGGACCTTTCCGCTTGGATGTCTTCCCAGGTGAGGCCGGCCAGCGCCTTTTTCAGCATCATCACGATTCGGTCGCCGATTTCCTGTTGGGAGAGAGGACGTACAATCAGGCCGTTGTCTTGCGGGGTCAATTGGACCGTCTGGGCCGACTCCAGACCCAGCTCGCGGCGCAACGCCTCTGGAATGGGCAACATTCCATCTGGCGTAATTTGAACCGTCACAACCTGTTCAGCAGTCATTGCTCATCTCCGCATATCGAATCAAAAGCAGTATAAACCGAGATGATTCATCTGTCAACGAGAAAGACCCCAAAAATGGACACACTGACTACAGCCGAACGGATATTAAACGCCCGTCGAGACCTGATCGCGGGCATGCAAGCGTCACCCCGTCCCTCTGACGCCGCCGAGGGCGGCTGCGGCGTGCTGGGGTTGGCCTGCAATGCGCCGATTGCAGGGCGACACGTCATCCCTGCCAGCCGGCAGATGCACAACCGAGGCAACGGCAAAGGCGGCGGCATCGCCGCGGCCGGTCTCGACCCGGCCCAGATGCGCGTGTCGCCCGAGGTGTTGCACAGCCACTACCTGTTGCAGGTGGCCTACCTCGACGCCGCGGCCCGCCCGGAAGTCGAAGTGGAGTGCATCTTGCCCGTGTTCGACGTGGCGCAGGCCTACCTCGTCCCGACCGTGGCCGATTATCGCGCCGTCGAAGGGCTGGAGCTGCGCCCACCCGACGTGTGGCGCTATTTCGTGCGCGTCAAGCCGGGCGTCTTGGAGCAATTTGCGACGGAGCACGCGCTGACGCACTTGTCCGCCCGCGCGGTCGAGGACGAATTTGTCTACCAGAACAGCTTTCGACTCAATCAAAAGTTTTATGCGAATTACGGCGACGTAGGCGCGCAACGGGCCTTTGTGCTCTCGCACGGGCGCGACCTGCTGGTGCTCAAAATCGTCGGCTACGCCGAGCAGGTCGCCGAGTATTACTGCCTGCAAGACCTCACCGCTCACGTGTGGATTGCCCATCAGCGCTATCCCACCAAGGGTCGGGTGTGGCACCCCGGCGGCGCGCACCCGTTCGTCGGGCTGAACGAAGCCCTGGTCCACAACGGCGACTTTGCCAACTATCACGCCGTGGCCGAGTATTTGCGCCAGCGCAACATCGTTCCGCTGTTCCTGACCGACACCGAGGTCAGCGCGCTGCTATTCGACCTGTGGGACCGCGTGTACGGCTATCCGCTGGAGGTGACGCTGGAGGCGTTGGCCCCGACCACCGAGGTGGACTTTTACCGCCTCCCGCCCGCCAAGCAGCGCCTCTACCGGGCCGTGCAGGCCACCCACATGCACGGCTCGCCCGACGGTCCCTGGTTTTTCATCATCGCCCGCTCCAACCCGGACGAGCGCCAGTGGCAACTGCTGGGCATCACCGACACCAGCATGCTGCGCCCGCAAGTCTTTGCGTTGTACGAATCCAATACCCAATCCCCAATATCCAATATCCAGCTAGGACTGGTTGCGTCGGAGCGCCAAGCCATTCAGGCCGCGCTGCGCTCGCTGGCAGCCGAGGACGAACGCTTTTTGCCGCACGCCGACAAGTACTGGGCCGCGCGCGGCGGCAGCCACACCGACGGCGGCGCATTCGCATTCTCGGTCACTCGTCACTCCTCACTCCTTACTCCTCACCTGACCTGCACGGACAAGTTTGGTGCGCCGGTGACGGCGGCTACCCCTCAGCGCCACCTGAACCGGGAGCGGTTGGACCCGACACGGGTTAGCGACGAGTTTCGCCGCACGGTCCAGGAGCGTCTCTACCATGCCTTTGACGACGGCGGCGCGCCGACGGTCTACCAGTGGGCCGCGTCCGCGCTGCGCGATTGGGATTACGACCAGACGGCCGCGTTTATCCAGGCGACCGCCGAGTTTGGCTGCTGCGACAGCGCCGAGTGGGACTTTGGCCGGGAGACGCTCACCCTGCTGCGCGACCGGCGTTACGACCCCGGCGCCAAGCGCCGCGCCTCCCTGCTCACGCTGCTCGACGACGGCCTGGCGACCCTCTTTACCCAATCTACTCATCTACCCATCACTTTTCCCACCCGCCACACCCTGCGCCCTCCCACCCATGGCGACGCCGCGCTGCTCCTCGACGCGCTGGACTTTGCGCCCGAAGGCGACGAGTGCGCCGCCGAGTTGCTCAAAGCAGCCTACCGACTAGGCTGGCGGCGCTTTATCGCGTATAATTGGCGGGGTGGGCGGTTCGCTGCCTGCGGGCTGGGACCGAACACGGCCGGCGTGCGCATGGACCTGTACGGCGACGTGGGCGACTATTTGGCCTCCGGGCTGGACGGGGCCGAGGTGCACGTGCACGGCGACGCGCAAGACCAGGTGGGGCAGATTTTCAAAGACGGTACGCTGGTCATCCACGGCGACGTGGGCCAGACCTTTCTCTACGGGGCCAAGGGCGGCGAGATTTACGTGCGCGGCAGCGCCGCCGGTCGCCCGTTGATCAACGCCGTGGGCCGGCCGCGCGCCGTGATCAACGGGACGTGCCTGGACTACCTGGCCGAGAGCTTTATGGCCGGCGACCCACTGAACGGGGGCGGGTTTGTCATCTTGAACGGCATTAGCTTTGACGAGCACGGGCGCATGGTCGAGCTAGAGACGCCCTATCCCGGCGGCAACCTGTTCTCGCTGGCTTCAGGCGGGGCTATCTATTTGCGCGACCCGCACGGCAAGGTCGAGGCCGATCAGCTCAACGGCGGCCATCTGGTCCGGCTGACTCACGCCGATTGGAGGCTGATCCGGCCCTATTTGCTCAAGAATGAGGCGCTTTTTGGCATTAGCGTGGATGCGCTGCTCACGGTAGACGGCGAACGGCGCATCCCCGCGCAGGTGTATCGCAAAGTCGAGGTGAAAAAAGAGCAGGTATGACTCTATTGCGCATTGCGCTGGCCCAGATTAACGTCACGGTGGGAGACGTGCCGGGCAATACCGGAAAAATTATCGCCGCTATCCAACAGGCCAGGGCTGTTGACGCCGACCTGGTCGTGTTTCCCGAGCTGGCCGTCCCCGGTTATCCGCCGGAGGACTTGCTGCTCAAACCCAGCTTTATCACCGCCAACCGGGCGGCGCTGGACCAGATTGCCGCTGCGACGTCCGGGCTGACGGCTGTGCTCGGTTTTGCCGACGCCGGCGACGACATTTACAACGCGGCGGCCATCCTCCACGATGGCCGGTTGGCCGGAATTTATCGCAAGCACTATCTTCCCAACTATGGCGTGTTTGACGAGGACCGTTACTTTCGGGCCGGCGAGACCAATCTCGTGTGCGAGCTGAACGGCGCTCTGGTGGGCGTCAGCGTGTGCGAAGACGTATGGTACCCCAGCGGGCCGCCGGTGACGCAGGCCCAGGCCGGGGCGCAGGTGTTGGTCAACATCTCGGCCTCGCCGTACCACGCCGGCAAGGGCCTGGCCCGCGAGCGCATGCTGGCCACGCGGGCCGCCGACAACGTGGCTATCGTGGCTTTTTGTAATTTGGTGGGCGGGCAGGACGAACTGATCTTTGACGGCGGCAGCGTGATATTCGACGCGCACGGCGAGCTGCTGGCCCGGGGCGCCCAGTTCGAGGAAGACCTGGTTGTGGCCGACCTGGACGTGTCCGGCGTCTTTCGGCAGCGTCTGCACGACCCGCGCCGGCGCAAAGAGACCGCCGCTAAAGACGATCTTGAGCGCATCGGGCTACCGCAAAGCCAACGCGCTGCCCGCCGCTCGCCTCTGGCTCTCCACCGCGTCGAGCGGCTGGAGCGCATGGCCGAGATCTATCAGGCGTTGGCGCTGGGCACGCGCGATTACGTGCGCAAGAACGGCTTTCAAAAGGCGGTCATTGGGCTGTCGGGCGGGGTGGACTCGGCGCTGGTGGCGTGCATCGCCGCCGACGCGCTCGGCCCGCAGAACGTGACCGGCGTGGCCATGCCTTCGCGCTATTCAGCCGAGATCAGCCAGACCGACGCCGCCCGGCTGGCCGATAACCTGGGGATCCATTTTCTGGTCATCCCCATCGAACGCCCTTTTCAAGCCACCCTGGACACGCTGGCGGAACCTTTTTCTGGATTGGCCCCCGACGTGACCGAAGAGAACCTGCAAGCCCGCATCCGGGGTAATTTGCTGATGGCGCTCTCGAACAAATTCGGCTGGCTGGTGCTGACCACGGGCAACAAGAGCGAGATGAGCGTCGGTTACGCCACGCTGTACGGCGACATGGCGGGCGGTTTTGCGGTCATCAAGGACGTGCCCAAAACGCTGGTGTACGAACTGGCCCGCTGGCGCAACCGCGAGGGCGCAACCATCCCGGAACGGGTGCTCACCCGCCCCCCCACAGCCGAGCTGCGCCCGGACCAAAAGGATACGGATAGCCTGCCCCCCTACGAAATCCTGGACCCGATTCTGCACGCCTACGTCGAGGAGGACCGCTCGCTGGCCGAGATCGTGGCGCTGGGCTTTGACGAGATCACCGTCCGGCGGGTGGTGCGCATGGTGGATGTCAACGAATACAAGCGCCGCCAGGCTCCGCCCGGCGTCAAAATCACCCCGCGCGCCTTTGGCAAGGACCGCCGCTTGCCCATCACTCATCGCTTTCGCGCATTTTGACCACCCAGACACTAGCAGCCTGTCGGAGAGACGTCATTTAGCCCCTTGTGGGCATCCAAAATGGGCGCAAAACGAGCAAAAAACGGGCACAAGGCCCCATATTACAGGGTTCTCCGACAGGCTGCTAGGACACAAAGATTTCCAGAAAACCTTTGTGTCCTGGTGACTTTGTGGTAAAAATAAACAAGGAGGAACAAAACAGTGGATCATCAAGATGTATTGGCGCAGGCGCAGAGTGACGGAGTTCAATTCGTCAGCCTGCAATTCACCGACATTCTGGGCACCATCAAGAGCGTCACCATCCCCACCGGGCGACTGGAAGAGGCGCTGGAGCGCGGGGCCTGGTTCGACGGCTCGTCGATCCAGGGCTTTGCCCGCATCTACGAGAGCGACATGGTGCTCAAACCTGACCCCAACACCTATCGCGTGTTACCGTGGAGCGCGGCGGAACGGCGGCGCGCCCGCATCATTTGCGACATCCAGCGGCCCGACGGGACGCCCTTTGCGGGCGACCCGCGCACGGTGTTGCGGCGCACACTGGCGCGGGCCGAGGAAATGGGTTATTCTTTCAACACCGGGCCAGAGTTAGAGTTCTTTTTGTTCAAAAAGGACGGCGAATTCCCTACCCAGCCGGTGCCCCACGACGTGGGCGGGTATTTTGACTTTTCGCCGCGCGACGAGGCCCAAAAAGTGCGCAGCGACATCATCCTGGCGCTGGAAGCGATGGGCATGGAGGTGGAGGCCAGCCATCACGAGGTGGCTGCCGGGCAGCACGAGATCGACTTTCGCTACGCCGACGCGCTGACCAGCGCCGACAACGCCGTGACCTTCAAATACACCGTCAAGGCCATCGCTGCCACGCACAACGTGTACGCCACGTTTATGCCCAAGCCCATCTTTGGCATCAACGGCTCGGGCATGCACACGCACCAGAGCCTGTTTAGCGCCAGGGGGGAGAATCTGTTTTATGATCCGCGCGACGAATACCGGCTGTCCCGGCTGGCCTATAGCTTTATCGCCGGGCAACTGGAACACGCGCACGCGCTGGCGGCCATCGTCGCGCCTACCGTCAACTCGTACAAGCGGCTGGTGCCGGGCTATGAGGCCCCGGCCTACATCTGTTGGGCGCAAATCAACCGCTCGGCGCTGATCCGCATCCCGCGCTATTCGCCGGGGCGCGAAAGCTCCACGCGGGCCGAACTGCGCTGCCCCGACCCCAGTTGCAATCCTTACCTGGCCTTCGCGGTGATGCTGGCCGCCGGACTGGATGGCATCCAGCGCGGACTGGAAGCGCCGCCGCCGGTCAACGAGGACGTGTACGATTTTAGCGAGGACGACTTGCGAGCACGGGCCATCGGGGTGCTGCCGGGCACGTTGGGCGAGGCGCTGCGGGCGCTGGGTGAGGATCCCGTCATCCGCGAGGCGCTGGGCGAGCACGTGTATGGGGCGTTTATCCGCGCCAAGCAGGCCGAGTGGGACGATTATCGCATCCGCGTGAGCCAGTGGGAGTTGGAGCGTTACCTGGAAACGCTTTGAGCAGCTACCAGCTAACAGCTTTCAGCCGTCAGCTATCAAGCTGACGGCTGATGGCTGATGGCTGACCGCTGACCGCTGACGGCTGACCATCGGCGACGGGCACGGTGAAGGCAAAAGTGCTGCCCTGATTCAACTCGCTCTCAAACGTAATCTGACCGCCCTGCATCTCGACCAAGCGGTTGATCAGCCACAATCCCAAACCATGCCCTTGGGCCACGTCGCGGGCGTTGTCAAAGCGCGTGAATTGCCCTTTGAACAGGCGTTCCTGATCCTCTTTGGAAATGCCGATGCCCGTATCTTGAACCGAGCAGCGCACGAATTTGCCGATGCGCCCGTCGTCTGCCAGCGGCAACTCGACGACTTGGGCTTGAATGTGAATCGCGCCCTCGAGCGTGTATTTGCGCGAGTTGCTCACCAGGTTGTCCAACACTTGCACCAATCGCGTGCGGTCGCCCCAGACCAATGGCAAGTCATCGGGGATCGACAGCTTGAGCGTCAAGCCCTTCTCCTCAATGTTGCGGCGCTCCGCATCGAGCGTCTCGCTGATGACGTCGCTGATGGCTACGGCTTCTATGTCGAGCTTGAGGCTGCCGCGCTCGATGCGCGAGATGTCCAGCAAATCCTCTACCGT
The DNA here is from genome assembly GCA_034435435.1 of Anaerolineae bacterium. Lineage (GTDB taxonomy): Bacteria > Chloroflexota > Anaerolineae > S140-20 > S140-20 > DAOTXN01. The sequence goes on from DAOTXN010000178.1 coordinate 10,016, forward strand.
TTTGCGCATGCGGTCGGCGTTGGCGTTGATAGTGCGCACGAAACTCTTTTTGCTCTCGTCCATCGGGCCGTCGCTCAGCTCTAACAGGCGCGCATAGCCGCCGATGTTAGTCAGCGGGTTTTTTAGCTCGTGGGCCACCATCGAGACGAATTGCGATTTGGCTTCGTTGGCCCGCGTGACCTGCGCGTAAAGCTTGGCGTTCTCAATGGGCACCACAGCGCGGTCGGCCAGGCGGGTAGCGAACTGTAAATCATCCTCGCGAAAGCCGTTGATGTCGGAGCATTCCAGGCTGATGACGCCGATGACCTCTTGCCCCAACCGCAAAGGAACAGCCAGTTGTGAACGGGTTTCGGGAATGATCATCGCATAGTCGGGGTCGGTCGTCACGTTGCTGACGACGATCGGTTTGCCCGTGCGCACGGCGCGTCCGACGATCCCTTCGCTCACCAGCCACGGCCGCTCGCGATACTTTTCGATTTCCGGTGGGAAACCACGGCTTGCCACAATAAACATGCCGCCGCGCTCTTTGTCCACGATGCACACCGCGCCTGCGTTGGCCCCGGTCATCTGCACGGCCCAGTCCAACGTCAACTCCATCACCTGGTTATAATCCAGCGTGGCGTTCAGCGTGTGGTCAATCTTTTGAAACATGGACAGTTCGGCCACGCGTGCGGCCAAGGCCTGGTCGGTCTGTGTAAACAGGCGCGCGTTATCTATGGCGACGGCGGCCTGAGAAGCAAAGGCCATCAAGAGTTGCTGATCTTGCTCATCAAAGGGCGAGCCATCCCGCTTGTTTAAAACCTCCAGCACGCCGATGCTGGCTCCGCGATTGATGAGCGGCACGGCCAGTAGGGCCCGGGTGATATAGCCGGAGCTTTCGTCGGTCGCGGACGACCAGCGTTCGTCTTTTTGGGCGTCGTTGACGATGATGGGCCGCTGTGTTTCGGCGGCTGCGCCCACGATGCCCGTGCCCGGCGCCAGCCGCAGCCCGATCAGATCGCCCGCCGACGGTCCCACGGCCACTTGAAACACCAGCTCGTCGGTCTCTAAATCGGTCAGGAATAGTGTGCCAGATTCGGCGTCCAAGACCTCGGCGGCCTTTTCGGTGATCAAGTTAAGCGAGGTTTGAAAGTCGAGCGACGAATTGATGGCGGCCCCCACTTCGTTGAGAGTAGATAGTTGGCGAGCGCGTTCGTGCATTTCGCGGTCCAGGCGCGCTTTGTCGATGATGGCCGCGGCCTGATCGGCAATGGCCGAAAAGAGCTGTAACTGGTGTGGGCTGTATTTGACGCCCGGCTCCGAGCTGGATACGTTCATCACGCCGATGACGCGGTCGCCAGCGTTGAGTGGGACGCCCATCCAGGCCCGCTCGGCCTTGGCGCCTGGGGCAATGCCCCGGTGCGCACATTCGCTCATATAGTCATCCGTCACAATGGGCTGGCGGTGGCGGATGATTTCGCTGTGCAGCCCGCCCATTTCCAGCGGCCACTCGTCGTCGGGGGAAAAGCGTTCCTCGTTCTCCACGTAAAAGGCATAGGTGAGCGTATTTTTGACCTCGTCGTACAAAGCGATATAAAAGCTCGACGTATCCAATACCCGGCTGGTCTGGGTGTAGATGAGTTCCAGCAGATCATCCAGCCCAACGCTAAAGTTGATGGCCTGGCTGATCCAGCGCAGGGCGTTCAGCTCGGCCACACGGCGCTCCAGGTCGCTGATGAGCTGCACGCGGTCCAGAGCCTGGGCGGTTTGCTCGCCCAACGCCTCCAGGTAATCCACGTCATCGGTGGCATACGGTTCACCGGAACGCTTTTCGCCCAAAGCGATCCAGCCGTGTTGGGGCAGGGGCAAGTAGAGCGTGGCGCCTACCGCCTCCAGTTGGGGCCTCTCTCGTCTCAATATTTCCGGCAGGGATTGGCCGGTCAGCAGGTGTAGACTGACGCCTTCGTGAACCAATAGCTGCACTAGGCCGCCATCAGGGGCAAAGCGCACCCCTTTGACCGGCCCCTGGCTTCCGGAAACGGGGGTGAATTGGAGCGCCGATTCATCGTAAAGGTAGAACAACAGCCGTTGAGGGTGCACGGCGGCTTCGATCCGCTGCGACAGAGCGTTGAAAATGTCCGCTTGATTCAGTAGCCGCCCCACGTCGTGGATATACGCTTCTAGTTCCTGGCGATAGTCAATGCGGTCGCGATAAAAAAGTTGGTCAACTGCTTGTTGCATGCGCGTTCGTAGGGGATGTAGCACCAAAATCATGGCAAAGACAAAGAATCCCACCAGCCATGGGTTGTTGGCCTGGATGGCGGTTCCGACCACCAGGCTCAACAAGTTGACCATGAGTAAATAACCGCCCACCACGACGAGCGTCAGCAAACCGTAACTCACACTGCGACTGATCAGCCGGTCTACGTCGAGCAGGCGGTAGCGCAAAATGGCGTAGGCAATGGACAGCGGCAAGAGGATGAGGGGGGTCAGCATGAGCGTAGGGTAAAAATTGAGACCGACCTGAAGAGAAGCCAACAGAAACCAGGTGACGATGGGGATGCAGGCTACCAAAAGACCCAGCAGGATGACCCGGCTCTGTGAGCGCACCATCGGCGACTCGGCTTGTTGCCGCCGCCGCAGCAGCATGGCTACCCACAAAATAGTCCCCAACGCCGCATAAGAGTATAACGGTCGCCAGGTGGGAATATAGGCCCACGGGTTTTGCATATCGGTGGTGGTAAGTAAAGCCCATGCGCCCGCCGCGATAGAGGGCACATAGACCAGGCGCGGCAGCCATGGCCAGCGGCGGGCCAGACTAGAGCGTCTGGGAAAGACCAGCGCCAGGTCAATCATGCTGCCGCCGATCACCGCCAGGCCGATCACCCACATATACATCAGGCGATGCGTTGTGTAGAGGTCCAGGAGGGTGGCAGAGACCAGCGCAAACGCGACGCAAAAGACGGGAAAGGCGCGCCCGGCGGCCCGGTCGCGCCGCGCCACAAAAACCACCAGCCCAATGAGCAGATAAGTCAGGCCGATGCTGTATGGGACGACAAAGAAGGCAACAAACGCGGACGAAGGAAAATTCTCTAGCGTGACCTGCACTTGACGACGCGCGCCGTCCGGTTGCTCGACCCCCAAGGTGACGATGTCGCCGGCCTGATAATGCGCCAACCGATCATAAAGCGCCTCAGGCCGTGTGAGTGGCTGACCATCCAACTCGGTGAGGTGATCGGGTAGGTCCAGGCCGGCAGCGCGACCTTTCCATCCATTTTCGCCAACATTGTTCACGACCAGGGTCGGTTCGACAAAAGCGCCCAAGAATGGCCTGCGAACGGTCTGCACAGCCAACACCAACGCCGCTGCATAGACCGCCAACGCGCCAGCCATAAGTAGCGCCACGGTTGCCTGGGCAAGTTTGGCGCGCGGACTGGGGCCTGTTTCCTCGGTCACAAGCGCTTCGTCGGTCATCGACCTTCTTCCAGATCGCCTTCCCGAATACGGGGTGTTTTTCTGCTTACCGTTTCGACTTGATATTTGGGCCGGGTGTGTCAGCAGTTGAGTCGAACGAAAAAAATCAACCTTTGTCATTTTAGCACACAAGGTGGGGTTTGTCTATCAGAAGCCTGTTAGGATTGAGTTACAATCTGGTTACACTTGAACACCTTGTCGCCGGAACATCTTTGCATCTCGTACACAGTGTAGTATCATGACGCCAGAAGGAGAACGTGATGACTTGCCCGGATCGATTAAAACATCGGCAAAGCCAGCAGGAGCGTCCCGTATGTTGAACAGAACCGTGCCGCAAATCGACCACACCGTACAGCGGATGATGGGGTCGTATGAACAGTTGGGAGGTATCAACCACATCGGTGGGCCTAATCTGCCCTCACAGCAACGCACCATCGACATTTTGCAGGCGTTGCGCTCGCTGCTATTCCCTGGATATTATGAGCGAGAACCGGTAGACGAGGCGAGTCTGCTCTATCTCACCGGAGAACGAGTGACGTGGGTGCGGAAAAATCTGACCGACGAAATCACCAAGAGCTTGTGTCACGACTGTCGGCGGCACGGACGCTGTGAACAAGTCCCCGAGTGCGCCGAAAAGGCGCGTGACATTGCCGATGACTTGCTGCATGCGTTGCCCGATATTCGCACTCAACTCCATCTGGACGTCCAGGCGGCGTTAGAGGGCGACCCGGCCGCGCGCAGTGAAGCTGAAGTCATTGTGGCCTATCCGGGCTTAGCCGCTATCTCAGTCCATCGCCTGGTCCACTTTTTGTATCAACGACAGGTGCCGCTGCTCCCCCGCATCATGAGTGAATATATCCATCACCAGACCGGGATCGACATTCACCCCGGCGCGACCATCGGCGATTACTTTTTCATTGACCACGGCACGGGCGTGGTCATCGGCGAGACCACGCGCATCGGCGATCACGTCAAGCTTTACCAGGGGGTCACGCTGGGCGCGCTCAGCGTGAAAAAAGCCCAGGTCCAGGCTAAGCGTCACCCCACCATCGAAGACAACGTGACCATTTACGCCGGCGCGACGATTCTGGGCGGCGACACGGTCATCGGGCACGACTCGGTTATCGGGGGCAATGTGTGGCTGATTCATTCGGCGCCGCCCTTTTCACGGGTTTACAACGCCGTGTCCAGTGAGCCGATCATTGAGCCGAGCAGACGGGCCTTTGTGTACCAGATTTAAGGCGCCCAGGGCGCAAAGCGACGAAGGACAAAAGACGGATAATGCGTGACGAATTGACGTGTGCGGAGGAGACTATGTCTATTTTGGAGCGAATTGGCAATACACCGTTGGTTAAAGTACAACGACTTGGCCCACGCCCCGACGTGCGCATCTGGGCCAAGCTGGAGATGTTTAACCCTGGCGGCAGCGTCAAGGACCGCATCGCATTGAGCATGATCGAAGCCGCCGAGCGCGACGGCAGGTTAAAACCGGGCGGCGTGATCGTCGAGCCGACCAGCGGCAACACTGGCATCGGTCTGGCGCTGGTCGGCGCGGTCAAGGGCTATCGGGTGGCGCTGACGATGCCGGAGAGTATGAGTATCGAGCGGCGCAAGCTCTTGGCCGGCTATGGCGCAGAGCTGGTCTTGACCCCCGCCGCCGAAGGCATGCGTGGGGCCATCGCCCGCGCCGAGCAGATGGCGGCCGAGCATGGCTACTTTATGCCGCAGCAGTTTCAAAACCCGGCCAACCCGCAGATTCATCGCCTCACCACCGGCCCTGAGATTTTGCGTCAATGCCCCGATCCAATTGACTTTTTCGTGGCAGGCATTGGCACCGGCGGCACCCTTACCGGCGCAGGCGAGGTGCTGCGGGTCGCTTATCCAGACGTGCGCATCATTGCCGTGGAACCCGCCGATTCGCCGGTGCTCTCCGGCGGTCAGCCTGGCCCCCACAAAATCCAGGGCATCGGGGCGGGCTTTGTACCGGCCGTGCTCAACATGGCGTTGCTAGACGAGGTGATCCCGGTGAGCCATGACGCGGCGCTAGAGACGGCGCGCCGGCTGGCGCAAGAAGAGGACTTGCTGGCTGGGATTTCCAGCGGAGCGGCCATGGCGGCTACGCTGCAAGTGGCTCAACGCCTCGATGGCCCGGCGACGCTGGTCACGGTGCTGCCCGACACCGGCGAACGCTATCTGTCAACCGAGTTGTTCACCTAACCCGACCTTCCTGGAAGGTCAACCAGGTTCCTTGCGCTTCATCTCCGCCGCTACCGCCAGCAACACGCCCGGCTGCTGGCGCACGTTTTCCCACTGGAGGCGTCCTTCAATGAGCCGGGTGAGCGTCTCGGTCAGCGCCCGATTGACCGGGGTCGAGACGCCGACTTGCTCTCCACTGCTGATCACAGCCCCGTTCAGCTCACCCACCTCGGAGCGACCTTGTTCCTGGCGCAACGCCATCAGCAGTGAGGGCGGCTTTTCACCACGCCCGCCCGATACCATCCGGCGCAGCACCGGCCCCACCACGAACCACGGCGCCCAGCGCACCCCCCACGCCAGCAACGGCGTCGGATAACCCGGCAGCGCCACCGGCTTGACCTTCAGTCTCTGCATCACCTGAACCGTTTCACGCAGCATCTCGATCTCTAACCGCAACAAGCGGCGGTCGGCGTACACCTCGGCGCTGTTCATGTCCAAAATGGCCGCGCTGGCGTTGCCGATGAGGTTGAGCAACAGCTTGGACCATTTCATCGCCCGATAATCGGTATAGAGGCGGGTGGGCAGCACGGCGTTAAAGACACCCGCCCAGCGCCCGACGGATGCGCCAGGCGCGACCGGGGCCAGCCCGATGCCCCCTTTCCACTTTTCCAGGACGACCACGCCCGCTTGCGCCACTGAGATAGGGTTGAGTATCGTCCCGGCGACCACGCGCTCCGGGCCAAAGGCAGCCGCCAGTAACTCTTCACTCCTCACCCCGTTTTGGAGCGACAGGATGACCGGGCAGCCCAGGTCGGTCGCATGCATCTCGGCGAGAGCGGCGGCGGTGTCATAGGTTTTCACGCCAAGCACGGCCAGGTCGAAAGGTCCGCAAGAGGCGGCCCCGGCGACAGAGGTGACGACATGCAAATCGTGCACAGCCGTCTCGCCGTCGGGTGAGCGCAGGCGTAACCCGCCAGCGGCCACGGCGTCGGCCAGACGCGGCCGGCCAACCAGCGTCACACGCTGCCCGGCCAGCGCCAGCCGCCCGCCTACCCAACCGCCAATGGCGCCAGCCCCAACGACAACAATGCGCAGTCGCTCGTCCATCATTCGCTCTGATAGAGATACCGACTATCCGGCGTCAGCATACACCAGGGCTGCGACGGCGTCAAGCCGCTATAGATGCTCAGAGCTTTTCGCTCTTGACCTGCCGCGCCGTCGCCTGTAAAATAGAGGCGTCCTTGCGGCTATCTGGGAGACAGTACGATGAATCTGTGGTTGCGCACCTACGTCTGGACACTCTTTCACGAAATGTTAGCAGTTGCTCTCAGCGTGTTGGTAGGTATCGGCGCGCTCCTCAGCGCCCAGGCCATGATCGCGCAACAACCCTGGGTGGTGCTGGTGTTGGGACTCCTCGCGTGTGTAATCGCCCTCAGTATGTGGTGGCGCTTTGCCGGCCAATTCGTTGTTGAACCCGACCCGGCGCTTAACGATCCGCGGCCCTTCACGGCCCGCCTGGCCGCCGATATGACCACGACGCTGTTTGGAGTTGGCATCGTCGCGCTGTGCGTGGTGCAAATCACGGCCCTGGACGAACCGCAGACCCGTTGGGGTTTGTTGGCGACTATTTTGGGCGGGCCGTTCGTCGCGTTGGGATTGGGATCTGCCTGGGAAAGGTGGAACACGCGGACTTTTGGCGACTGATTTTCCTTGACAGTTCGATTCCTTTCCAGTATACTTTGACCCTGACAACGACAACCCGTGGAGGAACAGTGGTTGGTACGAGAACAGCAGATAGCGCCTCAAATCATTTGTCTATATTGGACCTTTGGGAAGAATAGCCCAAAGGTCTTTTTTTGATTACAGGAGGACGTCATGGTTTCGTTCGTGGAAAAACTGGCGCATGCCCAGACGAGAAATGATTCGTGGGTCTGCGTAGGATTGGATCCTGTGTTGGAGCGTATGCCTGCGCCTATGCTCAAACACGATGCGCCGTTTCTACCGTTTCTCAAAGCCATCGTAGATGCCACTGCCGACCTGGTGTGCGCTTACAAGCCCAATCTCGGCTTTTACCTGACGCTGGGCGCGGCGGGCGTCATTGCCTTGGAGCGCATCATCGCCTACATTCCCAGACACATCCCGGTTATCCTCGACGCCAAATTTAACGACATCGGAAACACTGCCGGAGCTTACGCCCAGGGCGCGTTCGACGCCCTGGGTGCAGACGCCGTCACCGTCAACCCCTATCTGGGCCAGGATGGGGTCGCGCCCTTTCTGGCCCGCGCCGACAAGGCCGCCTTTGTGCTGGCCCGCACGTCGAATCCCAGTGCTCACGACTTTCAAGACCTCCCAATTTACCAGTCTACCGGTTCCCCAACTCTGTATGAAACGGTCGCAAAGCAGGCCGCGCTCTGGAACGAAAACTTTCCCGGCGCGTGTGGGCTGGTGGTCGGCGCGACCTATCCCGAAGAGTTGGCGCGGGTGCGTGCGCTGGCGCCCGACCTGGCTTTTCTCATCCCCGGCGTCGGCGCGCAAGGGGGCGACCTGGGGGCGGCCGTGCGCTTTGGACCAACCCAGAGCGGTCTGGGACCGGTGATCAACACCTCGCGCGGGGTGCTGTATGCCTCGGCCCGGGACGACTTTGCCGATGCGGCCCGGAGTGCAGCCGACGAACTGCGACGGCAGATTGCGGAACGACGAATGACCTCTTTGGGGGACGAAGAACGAGGAGGGTAGATTCATGCACCACGAATCGCTCGCTATGGGATTATTTGAGGCCGGGTGTGTGCAGTTTGGCCGTTTCAAGCTCAAATCCGGGTTGATTTCACCCATTTACCTGGATCTGCGCCTGCTGGTCTCTGACCCGTGCGTGCTGTGGCGCACGGCCGGCGCGCTGGCCGAGATCGTGCGCGGCCTGCCCGGCCCGGACGGCCAGCCGACCCGCCCGCCGCTTGCGTTCGACCGCATCGCCGCCATTCCCTACGCTGCCATCCCCATCGGCGTGGCTTTGTCGTTGACCATTGACCGGCCCATGGTCTACCCGCGCAAAGAGCTCAAGAGCTATGGCACGGCGCGGCCCATCGAAGGGCGGTTCGCGCCGGGCGAAAAAGTGCTGGTGCTGGACGACCTGATCACCCGCGGCGACAGCAAACTGGAGGCCATCGCGCCGCTGCTGGAGGCCGGGTTGGTCGTAGAGGACATTCTGGTGATCATTGACCGCGAGCAGGGCGGGGCCGAGGTGTTGGCCGAGCACGGTTATCGGCTGCACAGTGTCATGACCTTGCGCGAGATGACAGACATCCTGACCCGCCAGGAGGCCATCACGCCGGAGCAACACGCTGAGGTGCTGGACTATTTGGATGGCTAAACAAGACTTGGATTTGAGCGTCGAAATCTGCGGGGTGCGCCTACCCAACCCCACCGTACTGGCCTCGGGCATTTTGGGACTGAGCGGCGAGATCTTTGAGCGGCTGGCCCGCAACGGCATCGGGGCCATCACGACCAAGTCGGCCAGCTTGCAACCGCGCCCCGGTTACAAAAACCCGGTCATCGTCAATTATGGGCCGGGGCTGATCAACGCGGTGGGCCTGTCGAACCCCGGCGTCGAGGTGATGGTGGATGAAATCCGCCGCGCCAAAGCGCGCCTGGCCCCACTGGGCGTGCCCATCATCGCCAGCATCTTTGCCAACACGATCTACGACTTTGGCACGCTGGCCCGCTACATCTCGGAGGCCGAACCCGACCTGATCGAGGCCAACATCTCTTGCCCCAACATTGACGCCCGTTACGAGCAAATGTTCGCTGCCAGCCCTTACGTCGCGGCGCAGGTGACGCGGCGCATCAAAGCCAATACCGACATCCCGCTCATCGTCAAGCTTTCCCCCAACGTGGAAGATATTGTAGCCGTGGCTCAGGCGGTGGTCGAGGTGGGCGCCGACGCCATCTCGGCCATCAACAGCCTGGGACCGGGCCTGCTCATCGACGTCGAGACGGCCAAACCGGTGCTGGCCAACCGCATCGGCGGCGTGAGCGGGCCGGGCATCCGCCCCATCGCCGTGCGCTGCGTGTACGATATATGTCGCGCCGTAAACGTGCCGGTCATCGGCATCGGCGGCGTGAGCAGCGGGCGCGACGTGGTTGAAATGCTGCTGGTCGGCGCGACGGCCGTGGGCATCGGCTCGGCGGTCAACTATTGCGGGATGGGGATGTTTGCCGGCGTGGTGGATGAGATAAAAGCCTATATGCAGCGCCACAGCTACTTTGCGTTGACCGATTTTCGGGGCAAGGCCCTGCCGGGAGGGGGCAATGGCCTTTCCAGATGAGAGGACGATTGACGGGGGACGAATAAGAGCATTATGCTTCCGCAGACTGTCAAAATTCTGGAGATTGTTGAGGAAACCCGCGCCGTCAAGACTTTTGTGCTTGACGCGGCGCTGCCCGAGGCGCAGCCGGGCCAGTTTGTGATGCTGTGGCTGCCCGGCGTGGACGAAAAACCCATTAGCATCGCTGCGCCCGATCCACTCACGCTGACTGTGGCCCGCGTGGGGCCGTTTAGCATCGCCCTGCACGGCTGCCGCGCCGGCGATGACCTGGGCTGGCGCGGACCGTTCGGACACCCGTTTGCGCTTGACCCCGACCGACCGGCGGTGCTGGTCGGCGGCGGCTATGGCAGCGCGCCGCTGCACTTTCTGGCCAGCCGCGCCCTATCCGGCGGGTTACCGCCCGACCAATTGGTCGTCGTAGTGGGCGCGCGCCGCCAGGATTATCTGACCTTCATAGACCGCTTTCGGGCGCTGGGCGTCGAGCCGATCATCGCCACCGACGACGGCTCGGTCGGCCACAAAGGCTACGTCACCGACGCCATGCTGCACCACCTCGATCAATCTCCCAATCACCAATTCCCAATTTCCCAATCTCCTATCATCTACGCTTGCGGCCCGGAGCGCATGTTGGTCGCGCTTTACCGCATCGCCCGCCAGCGCGGAATGGAGGCCCAGCTCAGCGTCGAACGGTACATGAAGTGCGGTTTCGGCGTGTGTGGGCAGTGCGCCATGGATGGGTTGTTGGTGTGCCAGGACGGCCCGGTGCTGACGCTGGACCAATTGGACGGCGTGACCGATTTTGGGCGCTTTCATCGCGGCGCGACGGGACGGCGGTTGCCGGTGTAAGTGATGAGTGAAACGTGATGAGTGACAAGAAGGCTTTACGCCGCCGTTGCCATCAAATTCGGGGAAAAATGTCCGTCGAGCAGGTCAAGCGGGCTAGCCGGGCGGTATGCGACCATTTGAGCGATTGGCCGCTCTTTCAGCAGGCCCGCACAGTGCTGACCTTTCTGGCCTTTCGCAACGAGATTGATCTGAGTGACCTGTTCGGGCGCTGGCCCGACAAGCACTGGCTCGCGCCGCGCGTAGTCGAGGGCGCGGAGCTAAAACCGGAGCAGCGTCCGTATCTGACGCTTCACCCCTACGACCCGGCGCGACTGGTGCGCCATCGCTTTGGGATGTGGGAACCGGGCAAAAACCTGCCGGTCGTGGATGCCGGCGAGGTCGAGATGGTGCTGGTACCCGGCGTAGCTTTCGACCGGCAGGGCGGGCGGCTGGGCTACGGCGGCGGCTTTTACGACGGGCTGTTACCGCAGGCAACCCAGGCCGCGCGCGTCGGGGTTACTTTCGACGAGCTGGTGCTCGACGCCATCCCCATGCAACCGTGGGACTGGCGCGTGGGGTGGCTGGTCACACCGAGCGGACTGGTCAAAACAGGGTAAAAGGCGTAAAATCAGCTCAGATTCGTCTTTCGTCTCTACAGTCCCCGGAACGCAGTGGAAGGGGATTCGTCCTTTGTCTATTTGTCATGACCCGTTACCTGTTCATCCAAAACGGCTGGATCGTTCAAGATACCACGGCGGCGCCGGTCAACATCCTCGTGGAGGGTGAGCGCATCGCTGCTGTTGGGGTCGAATTGCAGGCGCCGCCCGACGCGGAGATCGTGGATGCCAGTGGTCTGTTGGTGTTGCCCGGCCTGATCGACGCGCACGTGCACCTGCGCGAGCCGGGCGGTGAGCACAAAGAAGACCTCACCACCGGCACGCGCGCGGCGCTGGCGGGCGGCGTGACCACCGTGCTGGCCATGCCCAATACCTCGCCGCCCATCACCGGCGGCGCGGCGTTAGAGCGTGTCATCGCGCTGGCCGAGCGCAAGGCCGTGTGCGATTTTGGCTTTTTCGTCGGCGCCACGTCCCACAACGCCGTCCAGGTCGCCAATCTGACCGACGCCGTGGGCTTGAAAATGTACATGGGCTCCAGCACCGGCCCGCTGCTGGTGGACGGCTTTGGCGGGCAGTACACCCATTTCAAGACCTATCCGCCCGACCGTCCCATCGCCGTGCACGCCGAAGACGAAGCCGCCGTGCAGTGGTTCGCCCGGCAGGGGCAGCGCCGCCCGCCGGTGTGCGCTGCGCTGGAGACCGCCCGCGCGCTGGCCCTGGCCGAGCACCTGGAGCGGCGGGTGCACGTCTGTCACTTGAGCACGGCCCAAGAGCTGGAATTGGTCCACGCGGCCCGGGCGCGGGGCGCGCCCGTCACGTGCGAGGTGGCCCCGCATCACCTGTTTCTGGATCAAGAGGCCGAGTGGAAATTGGGACCGCTGGCGAAAATGAACCCGCCGTTGCGCTCTGCCGCCGATGTCAAAGCCCTGTGGGCGCACCTGGACTGGGTGGACGCCGTCGCCAGCGACCACGCCCCGCACACGCTGGCCGAAAAACAGGTTGGCATGAACGCCGCTCCCGCCGGCGTGCCGGGTCTGGAAACCACCCTGCCCTTGCTGCTGATGGCTGCCGGTCAGGGCCGGTTGTTGCTCGCGGACGTGGTGCGCCTGACCAGCAGCGGACCGGCCGAGGTTTTTGGCCTGGCCCGCAAAGGACACATTGCCCCCGGCTACGACGCCGACCTGGTGCTGGTCAACTATGAAACGCAGTGGCTCGTCTCGAACAAGAGGTTATTGACCCACTGCGGTTGGTCGCCTTTCGACGGCTGGCGGGTCAAGGGACGGGTAGAGAGGGTTTATCTGCGCGGGCGGCTGGCTTACGCCGACGGGCAGGTGCGGGTCGAGCCGGGGTACGGGCGCAGAATAGAGATTGGATAATGATCAGCGGTTCAGTCGCTGTTCCATCGGTCGGGCCGCAGATGTTTCGCGCAATATCAGCGCCAGCCCCCCATTGCCCAGCAAACAGGCCAACCCCGTGAGCGCGTAGGTCGCCGCATAACCCGCCGCATTGGCCATCAAGCCGAGGGGGTAGCTGCCCAGGCCGATCCAAAAGTCGAAGCTGGTGTATTGCACTGCCGCTGCCGTGCCGCGCAGCGTGGGTGGAACGCTGTCCTGTGTTAGCGCGTCCACGCCGCCCCGCACCAGCCCGCCGCCCAGGCCAAACACGACGCCGGTCACGGCAAAGACCAGCAAAGAGCTATCCAGCGCCAGCAAAAAAGTCGCCATGCTGGTCACGGCCAAGCCCGACAGGATCACCGCCCGCCGCCCCAACCGGTCAGAAAGCCAGCCGGACACCGGCTGCGTCACCAAAGCGGTCAGCGCGTAAACGCTGAAAACGATCCCCACGCCAGAGATGTGCTGTTCCTCGGCAAACAGAGGCAAGAAAGTAATAAACGCGCCAAAGGGAATCCCTAGCGCCGCCATCGTGAGCACGGCGGCCCGCACGCCGCGCTGCGCCAGCGCTCCCCGCAAGCCCGCCGAGGCCACCGGCGCTGCGCCCGCATCGGCCGAGACCGTGATCCTGGTCGAAGCCATCAACATCACCAGTCCGACGCTCACTGCTGTCGTAGCGGCAGAAATCCGGAAAAAGACCGCGTAACCCAGCCCGTCGGCCAGCCAATCGCCGACTAATGGTCCGACGATAAAGGCCATCGAGGTCGAGGCTCCCGACAGACCCAACGCCTCGCCGCGTCGCTCTGCCGGCGCCAGGTCGGTAATGAGGGCCTGATAGGCCGTCGTAAACATCGCCAGGCCCAAGCCCTGTACCACGCGGCCGATCAGCAGGACGGGCATGCCCCGGCTGACCGAATAGATCAGCGGGGCCAGGGTAAAGAGAAGCGACCCGGCGAACATGAAGCGGCGGCGGCCCAGGCGGTCGGCCATCTGGCCGGTGGGGATGCGGGCAGACACGGCTACCAGCGCGACCACGGTCGTTGCCAGACCCACTGCACTGGCAGCTTGCTCGGGAGATCGACCCACGACCACGTCGGCGATGTAGCGCGGCAGCACGGGAAAGCCGGCCTGGAAGCCCAAAAAGAAAAAGGCGTTGGCTGCCAGAGCGATAAAAAAGGCCCTCGAATAGCGTCTCGGCTGTGCGGGCATGGGGTTGCTCCTCAAGAAAAATGCACGCCGCGCCAGCGACTCGTACTGGTGCGGCGTGTTTCTGTCGCCTCGGGCAGGCTAACGCCGGTTAACGCAGAAATTCGCGCAGCTTGCGGCTGTGAGTGGGATGGCGCAAGCGGCTGAGGGCTTGCGCCTCGATCTGGCGCACGCGCTCGCGGGTGACGCCCAGTTTTTTACCCACCTCTTCCAGCGTATAGGTCTCGCCATCCACCAGACCGTAGCGCATCTGCAAGATGCGCACCTCGCGCGGCGGCAGGCTGGACAGGATGTGGTTCAACTGGTCGCGCAGCATGCGCGACGTCACCATCTCTACCGGTTCTGGGCTTTCGACGTCCTCCACAAAGTCACCCAGCACGCTATCGGCCTCGTCGTCGGTGGGAGTCTCGAGCGAGAGCGGCCGGCGGGCCACTTTGATCATCTGCTCGGCTTTGCGCAGCGGCACTTGGAGCGCGTCGGCCAGCTCTTGCACGGTCGGTTCGCGCCCCAGGTCCTGCGTCAGCTTGTGCGAGGTGCGGATGAGCTTGTTGATCTGGTCGCCCATGTGTACGGGCACGCGGATGGTGCGGCCCTGATCGGCGATGGCGCGCGTGACGGCCTGGCGGATCCACCACGTGGCGTAGGTGGAGAATTTGTGACCCAGGTGATAATCGAACTTTTTGGCGGCCCGGATGAGGCCGATGTTGCCCTCCTGGATCAAATCTAAAAAGGGCACGCCGCGGCCAATGTACTTTTTGGCGACGCTGATGACCAGGCGCGAGTTGGCGCTGATGAGGTGTTCGCGGGCAGCCCAGCCGTCTGCTACCAATGCTTCTAACTCTCTGCGCTTTTCGCCGTCGATCCCATTTTTGTTCAATTCTTTGGCGGCCATCTGACCTTGCTCCATGCGCATAGCCAGGGACACTTCTTCTTCCGCCGTCAATAGATCGACGCGCCCGATTTCTTTTAGATACAGACCGATCGTATCATCTGCCTCGACCGCCTCAAAAAAGGCGCTGTCGTCATAATCCTCTTCGTCCTGAATATCCGTCTCGATGGGTTCGGGACCCTCTTCTTCTTCTTCTTTAGGCTCCCCAGCTTCGAGGCCGTCGATCACAATCCCCGCTTCCAGCAGTTGTTCGAACACGTCTTCCAATTGGTCCAGGTTATTCTCGACGTTGGGATAAGCGGCCAGGACGTCATCCAGTGTAATATGACCCAGGTCGTGCGCCAGAGACAATAGATACTCTTTGGCCGTCATTTCGTGTTCTTCTTCGTGAATCTCGCTAATGATCGCAGTCACAACTTGCTCAAACCCCCGCTATCGAAATTTGACACTGAAAAAGCACAATGTGCCGTCGGCCACCTTGCACACTGTGCTTGGGAAAAGCCTCAGAGTGTCCTAGCGTTCGCGTCAATGCCGCCCGCAGAAGGGCGAAGAATATACCGCTGCTGCGTTGCTGGAACTATGCTGCGTTATACTATACAACAGGTCGGTGACGCTTGTCAAGCATTTCTTTCGTCACTTTTTTCACGTGAGCAATGTTACTTTATCATTTGACAAGCCCGACAGGCTGTGTACAATACCGCACATCCTTGTAGAAAGCCTTGCTCAGGCCCAATGTGCTGCAACCCCGACCTCGAACAAATTCATGCGGCGGCATTCAATAGTTGTACGCTTGCTGGTGGTGTATCCTACGCCCGCGCCAACGGGCGTTTTTAGCTTGCCAAAGGCCTTGTGCGTGACCCGGTCCCGGCGGGGACCGGCTGGGGAGACGTCTGGGGCCATTTTTAACCAAAGGAGGAGGCATGAACGAACTCAATGGTTCCGAACAAGTCATGTTGTGGGGCGTCATTGGGGTCGCCTTTGTCAGTCTGGCGTATGCCTACTGGCTGTGGCGCGACACGATGAAACGCGACAAAGGCACGCCCAAGATGCAAGAAATCTGGGGTGCGATCAAGACCGGAGCCAACGCCTATTTGCGGCGGCAACTGCGCACCATCTTGCCGGTCTTGGTCGTGCTGACGGTGGCGCTGTTTTTGAGCGTATACGTCGTCAGACCCACAGAAGAGGCCGAACGGCTCTATGGAGACAATGCCAAAATTGTCATCGCGATTGGGCGCACCATCGCCTTTATTTTAGGCGCATCTTTTTCCACCCTGGTGGGACAATTGGGCATGCGCGTGGCGATTGAGGGCAACATCCGTGTGTCGGCCGAAGCGGTCAAGAATCGCTACCACGGTGCGCTCACGGTGGCCTACCGCGCCGGCACCTTCACCGGCATGTTGACCGACGGCCTGGGCCTCTTGGGCGGCACGGCCATTTTTATGGTGTTTGGCAAGGCCGCTCCCGACGCCTTGTTGGGCTTTGGCTTCGGCGGCACGCTGGTGGCGCTATTTATGCGTATCGGCGGCGGCATTTACACCAAAGCCGCCGACGTGGGGGCCGATCTGGTGGGCAAGGTGGAACAAGACCTCCCTGAGGATGACCCGCGTAACGCGGCCGTGGTGGCCGACCTGGTGGGCGACAACGTGGGCGACTGCGCCGGGATGGCCGCCGACATTTTCGAGTCGTATGAGGTCACGATCGTTTCTACGTTGATCTTGGGCATCGTGCTGTTCCACCAGACCGGCGACACGTACTGGATCGTGTATCCGCTGATCGTGCGCGCCATTGGAGTCATCTCTTCGATTCTGGGCACGTTCACTGTGCCGATCTGGGAAAACGCCCCTGGCTTTTTGCGGGCCAAAGACGCCGAAGAAGCGATGTTCCGCTCCTACGAGGTATCGAGCATCAACACCGTCTTTTGGGCCTTTGCCTTCTCTATCGTATACAGCGGCGAGTGGAAGCTGGCGCTTTTGAATGCGATTGGGGTAGGATTGGCGGTCATTTTCAACCCGCTTACGTCTTACTTTACATCTTACAAGCACAAGCCGGTGATGGAGATTGTAGAAGGCACCAAGACCGGACCCGCGACTACCGTCTTGTCGGGTCTGGCGGTCGGTTTGGAGTCGTCGGTATGGAGCTTGTTGGTCATCGTCGTCGCTTTGGGGAGCAGCTTTTTGATTTATCACGACGCAGCTCCCATCTATGCCCTCTACGGCGTAGCGATGATCGGCATCGGTATGTTGTCGCACACGGGCAACAACGTGGCCATGGATGCCTTTGGGCCTATCTCGGACAACGCCAACGGCATCGGCGAATTGGCCGGGCTGGGCGAAGAACCCTGGAAGATCCTGGCCGAGTTGGACGCGGTGGGCAATACCACCAAAGCCATCACCAAGCAGGTTGCCATCGCCTCGGCCGTGATTGCCGCAACGAGCCTCTTTTTCTCATTTGTTACCGACATCGGCCTGGTGCAAGAGCGGCTGGGCGTCACTGCGCTCGAGTTCATCCGCGTCTCTACGCTCGACGGCACCATCGGCTTTTTGCTGGGCGGGGCGCTGCCTTTCCTCTTTTCGGCCTTTGCGTTGCGCGCCGTCTCTCGCGGCGCAACGATGGTGGTGCAAGAGGTGCGCCGCCAGTTCCGTATACCCGGCGTGCTGGAAGGCAAGGTCGCGCCTGACTATGGCAAGGTCGTGTCCATTACCACCTCGGCCGCCCAGAAAGAGCTGGTCAGCCTGGTTATCTTGTCGGTGGCCACCCCGATCCTGGTCGGACTCATCTTCCAGGTGGAGGCTTTGGGCGCGTTTCTGGCGGGCGTCATCCTGTCGGGGCAAATGTTAGCCGTGTTCATGGCGATTGCGGGCGGCGCGATGGACAACGCCAAGAAATACATCGAAGACGGCCACCTGGGCGGCAAGGGGTCCGACGCCCACAAGGCCGGCGTCGTGGGCGACACCGTGGGCGACCCGCTCAAGGACACCGCCGGCCCGGCGCTGAACCCAATGATCAAGGTGGTCAATCTGATCAGCTTGATCGCCGCGCCGCTCATCGTGCAGGCCGAGGGCAAGACTGTCCCCGTCATTGTGGCCGTGGTCATCCTGGGGGCGTTGTCCGTGTGGGCCTTCCGGCAGAGCAAGAAGGAGGTGGTCGTGCCTGTAAATGCTGTGGACTTGACGACTCGAGTCGTCTGAAAACGCAAGTCGTTACTACGAGCCCTAATTTTTTCTGGAACGAGGGGATGGGTCGCTGGCCCATCCCCTCTCTTTTTTTCTTTGCTAGCTGGGATTATCCGCCCAGCGCCTGCACGTTCAGCGGGCAGGCCACTTCCCGCCATTGGCCTGGCTGCAAATCGCCCAATTTCCAGGGGCCTATCGCCTCGCGGATCAGGCGCAGAGTGGGGTGGCCCACGGCTGCCGTCATGCGGCGCACTTGGCGGTTGCGGCCCTCCACCAGGGTGAGCGCCAGCCACGTGGTCGGTATCGTCTTGCGCTGGCGGATTGGCGGCAGGCGCGGCCACACCGGGGGCGGCTCGATCACCTGCACCTGCGCCGGTCGCGTCAGCCCGTCTCGCAACTGCACCCCAGCAGCCAGGCGCCGGAGCGCCGCCTCGGTCGGCTCGCCCTCCACCTGCACCCAGTAGCGTTTGGGCAGCTTGTGGCGCGGATGGCTCACCCAACTCTGTAGCCAGCCGGCGTCGGTCAGCAACACCAACCCTTCGCTGTCGAGGTCCAGGCGTCCAGCGGGGTAGACCCCCGGAACGGCGATGTGATCCGCCAACGTAGGCCGTCTGGCGGCGTCGGTGAACTTGCACAGCACTCCGTAGGGCTTGTTAAAGAGAAGCAGCCGCTGCGTCACTCTCCCACCTTCATTTTTATCTATTCCTGTGTGCCTGCGCGTTTTGGCGGCGACTCCAGCCAGCGGGCGGCGGCGGCCGGGAGTTGGCTCAACGGCCCTTGTTCCAGCGTGGGGCCGGGCAGCGAGTCGAGAAAGGTGGGGCCGTAGCTTTTAGTCAGCAGGCGCTTGTCGAACACGGCCACCACACCCCGGTCGCTGTGCGTGCGAATGAGCCGCCCAAAGCCCTGCAAGAAACGCAATACGGCCTCGGGCACAAAATAGTCGAAAAAGGGATTGTCGAACTGTTCGGCGCGGGCGGTATAGAGTGGATCGGTGGGCACGGCAAAGGGCAATCGCACAATCGCCAGGCAACTGAGCGCCTCGCCGGGAATGTCCACCCCTTCCCAAAAGCTGCGCGTGCCCAACAGGGCCGAGCGGGGATTGTTTTTGAAATTCTCCAGCAGTTGCCGGCGCGACGAGCCGTCGCCCTGCTCCAACACGCTGATGCCTTCTTGGGCCAGGCGGCCTGTGATGGCCCGGGCCGTGGCGCGCAATTGTTGATACGAAGTGAACAGGGCCATCGTCTGCCCCTGGATAGCTTTGACCAGCGCGGCCAACCCCGTCTCGAGCGCGCGTTGATATTCTTCGTGACCGGCCTGGTTGGGCAGGCGCGGCTCTGGGATGTCGTTGACCAGGTAGACCAGGGTCGAGCTGGCATAGTCAAAAGGCGATCCGACGGCCAACTCGTCGGCCTCCCAGGCGTTCAACCGCTCGCGGATAAAGTCAAAACGCTCGGCCACGCGCAGCGTGGCCGAGGTCATGATGACTGAGCGCTTTTTTTGAAACAGGTGCTCATGGACCAGCGCCCCGACCTGCAGCGGGGCCACGTGCAGCGACAGGTCCCGGTCTTCCGAGCCGGCGTCAATCCAACACACGTAATCATGGTCGGTCTCGAACACCAGCAGGTTGAGCCGATCGGTGGCCTGGCTCAAGCGCCGCCGCACGCTGACGATGCGACTGCGTAGCTCTTCCCAGTCGGGACGGCGCGGATCGGCCATGTCGCCGAGCCGGTCGGCAAAATCGTCCAGGTCTTGGAGCAGCCCCGCTAGTTGGGTCGAGGCGTTGTCCCAGGCGACCTCGATCTGGTCCCAACCAGATTGGGCGCGCAGGCCGCTATTCACCCGCAACAGCCGCGCATAGCCGCTGTCGGTCGCGCTAAACTCTTGGACAAAGAGCGATAGCGCGTTGAAAAAGCCGCCTACGTGGGTGTCGGCGTCGCCCACGGCCCGCCCCAGCCCCACGACGCGCTCTTCGAGCCACTGCCGGGTCAGCTCCGGTTCCTGACGCGATAGCGTCACCGCGTCGCCCAGCAGGCCGCGCGCCCCACGTCCGCGCTCGGCGCGACCGACTTCGCGGAGCATGCCGCTCAGGGCGCGCTGGTCGATTTCAAAGCTGAGCTGGTTGGCGGTGGCGTCTTCCAGGTGTTGGGCCTCGTCCACGATGAGATAGTCGTAGGGGGGCAACACCCGGCTGCCGGCCGCCACGTCCGATAGCAGCAGCGCGTGGTTGACGATGATGAGATGGGCGGCTTCGGCCTGGCGGCGGGCGCGGTAAAAGAAACACCGTCCCTGTGCAAAAGCGGCGCAGTTGTCCGGGTTGCAACCCTCAAACTCGGCCGACAGCTCGCGCCACAGCGCCCGCTCGGCCGGCGCATAGATGGACAATTCTTCGTCTTCGCCGGTGAGGGTGTTGGGCAGCCAGACCAGGATTTTCGCCAGCAGACGGGCCTCGTCGGCCGAGCGCGGGCCGCGCTTGCGCAGCCGGTCGAGCTGCGTGGCGCACAAATAGTGACCCCGGCCTTTGAGCACGACCGCCTCGAACTCGAACGGGACCAGTTGTTTGACTTGCGGCACGTCTTTGCCGATGAGCTGTTGTTGCAGGTTAATGGTGTTGGTCGAGACGACGACGCGCTCGCGGTTCTGGGCGGCCCAATAGACAGCCGGCAGCAAGTAGGCCAGCGACTTGCCGGTGCCGGTGCCGGCCTCGACCAGCAGGTTGTCGCCCCGGTTCAGCGCGTCGGTCACGGCCTCTAACATCTGAATCTGTTCGGCGCGGTATTCGTAGCCGGGGAAGGCGAGGGCCAGCGCGCCGCCTTGCTGGAGCAGCGCCGAGACCTCGGCCACGTTGATCGGGGTCGGCTCGGCCACCGGCTGCAAGGGCTGAACGCGCACGGGCTTGACGAACAGCGCGCCCCGGCTGGCCCGCTTGTGGCCCAGTTGAGCCGCCAACTGCGCCCCGATCGAGGTGCCGCCGTCCAGCTCGCGGTTGGCGGCATAGAGCGCCTCGTCGAAAAAGCTCTCGGCGGTCCAGCGGCCTTTGCGGGCCGCCTGCGCGATTTCGCGCAACGTCTCGGTGGGCAGATCCATCGCCCGGCGGAACAGCGCCGTGAACAGCGCGTGGGTCACCTGGGCGTCGTCCAGGGCGCGGTGGGTGGCGGGCAGGGTGATCTCTAGCTCGTCGGCCAGCTTGCCCAGGCTGTAGCGGTCGGCGTGGGGCACGAGCACCTGGGCCAGCTCCCACGTGTCGAGCGCGGGGTTGGTTTGCAGCGCGGCGTGGCGCTTCAGAAAGCCCAGATCAAAACTGACGTTGTGCCCGATGACCGGATGCTCGCCCACGAAACGGACCAGGCGGGGTAATTGCGACTGGAGCGCGGGCGCGGCGTCGGCCTCGGCCTGGGTGATGCCGGTCAGCTCGATGATTTTGTAAGGGATTTTTCGACCGGGGTTGACCAGGGTGCTAAACGTGTCGAGCACGCGCTCGCCGTGAAACTTGACCGCGCCCAATTCCAGGATGGCGTCGCGCTCGGGGTCCAGGCCGGTGGTTTCCAGGTCCACGGCCACGTAGGTGCGATTCATTTGGAAAGCTTTCTAGGCGGCGCAGGGCCGCAGGGAGAAACCGAACGAATGTGCGGGGATTATACCGGGATTGAGAAAAGCACGCAAGACCCTCCCGCAGGTTGCAACCTGCGGGAGGGTGAATTAATCTTTCGTGATAACAGGCAGGTATATCTGCCGCCCGACAAAGGTGTTGATTTCGCCGGTGTTGTTGGCGGTCTCGATCTCCGGCGAGGCGGTCCCGATGCTCAACACGCCGGTGAGCGTGCTGAACAGGGTGGCCGTGGGGGCCACGCTGGTGGTGAGCACGATGGTGTACGGTGCGCTCTGGGCGGGCAGGTCGCCAGCGTCCCATTCCCAGACCCACAGCGCCGTGCTCGGGATGGGCGGGGGGTCGGCGTCCACGAACAGCAGCTCCGAGGGCAGGGTGGCGGTGATGCGCACGCCGCTGGCCGGCGCGCCGCCTCGGTTGGCGTAGGTGATGCGGTAGACCGCCTGCTCGCCGGGCAGGGCGGCCGGGCTGTTGGCATATACCCACTGGTCGGGGTAGGCCGAGCCGAGGGTGACTTCGTCGAGGTAGGCCCAAGAACTGGGTATTCCAGCCGTTAGATATACGCTGAATGTTAAAGTAACGGTCTGACCGGCCCAGGAACTCAGATCAAACCAATTATGCACCCAGTTTGTCCCAACAGTAGTGGAGAGAAGTCCAGTATTAGTGATGCCGTTGTTTATTTCAACACCGAATCGCGAGCCGCTAGCAGGGTAGGCACCGCTAAACCAGTAAAGAAAGGATAATGTGGGAGCAGATGTGGAAACGGATATGGTAACAACCTGCGAAGCAACGGATTGATCGGTGTGTCCTGCCAGGTCGGGGCCTACATAGAAAATATCCGAGATCGGAGCGGATGCAGAACGCCACGCTATGTTTGCAACCCCGATCTTGTCAGCAATCATCTGTGCAAAGCCGCACGCCCCCGAATCGTTTGAGAGGTTTTGAGGAGCTGTCCAGACACCGTCTGGCGACGTGTAGGTATAGTAAATGTCAAAGTTGCTGTTCCATATCACATGCACCAGTCCTTTGTCGTCCACTGCCAGACGTGGGTCCCAGGTATTGTAGAGGGGGGTGTTGGAAATGTTCTGAGGAGCGGACCATAGATCTCCAGATGTACGCCGAGAGTAATAGACAGCGGCAGGAATATCTGAATAAGAATCATACCATATCAGATGAGTGATCCCACTTTGATCTACGCTCATTTGGGGTTCGCCTGAAGTTCCGAAGCTTTGGGAGATGTTCCTCGGGTCAGACCAGGTTCCATTCGCAGAACGGAAAGAATAGAAAATATCGAACACTCCAGGAGTGTTGTCCATCCACGCTAAATGGATAGTTCCGCTTTTGTCTACCGCCAGTTGTTGTGCATCTGAGTGACCAGCGCTATTTGAAACATTCTGGGGGGCAGACCAGGCGCCGTTTTCTAATTGATAGGCATAGAGGATTTCAACATTGCCGGGCGAATCATCCACCCACCCTACATGAACATTGTCGTTGTCGTCCAGCGCCAGTTTAGGATAGCGAGATACACCGGGGTTATTCGATAGATTATAAGGATTTGACCAGGAACCATCCGGCATCCGCCGGGCGTAATAAATCTCGGTGTTGCTAGCGGTGGTTTCCTCCCACACCACAATCGCATGTAATGTTTAGTGGCGCAAACTGCGCCGAATAAAGCGATTCCGCTTTTTGTGGTATTCTTTCCTCCGCATATGATACGCGGAGGACAGCCGTGAACACTCGAATCGAGTTACCCAATTGCACTTTATCAA
>DAOTXN010000179.1:0-16670 GCA_034435435.1 Anaerolineae bacterium
CGTTCGGACCGCTGATGACCATGGCCGTGGCGATGCGTATCTTTTCGCCCGCCGCCACGTCCACGCACCCGAATTCATCGGTGCACGTGAATTCCGCCACCGGCTCCTTCGTGGCTTCCGGGGCCTGGGTGGCTACCGTGGCTTGAGTCGCTTCGGGGGCTTGGGTCGCTTCGGGAGCCGACGTATCTGTGGCTTTCTCTCCGCCGCCGCAAGCGGCAAGCATTGGGAAAACGATGATGATCAGGGCAATCAACGCCCATATCTTCTTCATTGGGTTTCTCCTCCTCACATCTGTGAAAAATTGGATGATCATTGGGTCCAATTACGCCGATTTGATCGGCCAGAGTGTCAAGCCCTACAGTAATTGGTCCGCTACTCCGACTCTGGCGTTGTGACTGCATCACCTCCTTTGCGGTAACGCTAATAGACACAACAGTGTCGCGGGAGTCTCGTTTTACGGGAAAAGACATGGCCTATGTCTGTGCACAGACAAGGCTCGGAAAAAAAGAAGGCAATTCGCTCATCAGCTATGGTGCGATTTTAGCACCCCCCGGTCCATTTGTCAACTACTCTAGCAGTCTGTCAGAGAGACGTAATTTAGCCCCTGGTGGGCGTCCAAAATGGGCGCAAAACGAGCCAAAAACGGGCAAGGCCCTATATTACAGGGTTCTCCGACAGACTGCTAGCAGCGATTGACGGGTCTGAGAGCGTATGCTAACATGAATGTCAGAAACGCTTCTTCGCTGACCATTTCGAGGAGGACAAAATGTGCCCGATCATCCAAGAACTATCTGCCGAGGCTCTGATTCGGCGCTGTGATCCCAATAGCTTTGATTTTGAAAACACCGCCGCATTACCCTCGCTCACCGACTTTATCGGACAAGAGCGCGCTATGCGCGCGGTAGACTTTGGCGCAGGTATTGCCAGCCATGGTTTCAATATCTATGCACTGGGCTTGCCCGGTTCGGGCAAAACCACCCTCATTCGCAAATTCTTGGAAAAGCTGGCGACCAACGAACCCACACCCGACGATTGGTGCTATGTCAACAACTTTGACGAGCCACACACTCCGCGCGCTCTAAGCCTACCGGCCGGCCAAGGGGCGACCTTGCGCGATGACATGGCCGGGCTGGTCGAGCACTGCCGACAAGGCATTCCCAAGGCCTTTGAAAGCGAAGAATACGAACGCGAAAAGGAGCAGATCACCCAAAGCTACCAGGAGCAGCAAAACAAGGAGCTAGAAGCCCTTCAGGAGCGCCTGCAACAACAAAATTTTGCCCTCATCAAAGTGCCCGGCGGCCTGGTTCTCACCCCGGCTATCGAGGGCCGTCCGCTCAAAGAGCGCGACATGGAAAAACTCAGCGAAGAAGAGCGCGAACGGGTACAAAAACTGCGTGAAAAACTGGAAAAAGAGGTTGAGCGTGGATTGCGCCGTCTGCGCGAGATGGAAGAAGCGATGCGGCAGGAGCTAAAACAACTCACCGAAGACGCTACGCTGCGCGCCATCGGCCACCTCATCAACGACCTGAGCTCCAAGTACGCCAAGGTCCCCAAAGTCGTGGAATATCTCGCCAGCGTGCAAGCAGACATTGTCGCCAACGTGGGGGATTTTCAGGATGAAAAAGGAGGCCAAGCGCCTTCCTTGCTGGATCTCCCCCTGCCCATTCGCACGTCCCCATTCAGCCGTTACGAAGTGAACGTGCTCGTGGACCACTCGGAGACCCAGGGCGCCCCCGTCATCGTCGAAACCAACCCCACTTACCACAACCTCATCGGGCGCATCGAGCACCACGCTTTCATGGGCGCCGTCCACACCGACCACACGATGATCAAATCTGGAGCGTTACACCGCGCCAACGGCGGCTATCTGGTGTTGCCGGTGCGCGAAGTGCTCATCAACTATCTCTCGTGGGAGGCCCTCAAACGCTCGCTCAAAGACCGCCACATCCGCATCGAAGAACTGGGCGCCCAACTCAGCCTCGTCAGCACGGTGACGCTAGAGCCGGAGACGATTCCCCTGGACGTAAAGATCGTGCTCATCGGCAACCCGTTACTTTATTACCTGCTGCACTACTATGACGAGGACTTTCAGAAACTATTCAAGGTCAAAGCCGACTTTGCCACCCACATGGAGCGCACCCCCGAAACCGAAAAGCAATACGCTTTCTTTGTGCGCACGATCTGCGAAGAACACGGCCTCCAGCCTTTTGATCGAGGCGCCGTGGCCCGCATCATCGAGCACAGCTCACGCATGGTGGAACACCAGGACAAACTCTCCACCCGTTTCGGAGAAATTGCCGATCTGATCCACGAAGCCAACTTTTGGGCTGCCCGTAGACGGGCCGGCGATTCGGACGGCGGCGCCGACGTTGTCACCGCCGCCGACGTGGAACGAGCCATCCACGAAAAGATCTTTCGCAATAACCTGATCGAAGAACGCATCCAGGAGGTCATCGCCGAAGGCACCATCCGCATCGATACCACTGGCGCAGTGGCCGGCCAGGTCAACGGTCTCTCCCTCATCATGCTGGGCGACTATCTCTTCGGGCGACCCAGCCGAGTGACCGCCAGCACCTTCGCCGGTAAAGCTGGAGTCGTTAATATCGAGCGGGAGGTCGAGATGAGCGGCCCTATCCACAGCAAAGGCGTGCTCACCCTCAGCAGCTACCTGGGCCACAAATACGCCCAAAACAAACCCCTCACTCTCTCGGCCAGCCTGGTCTTTGAGCAATCCTACAGTGGAGTGGAGGGCGACAGCGCCTCTTCCACCGAATTGTATGCTCTGCTCTCCAGCCTGTCAGGTTATGCGATCAAACAAAATATCGCCGTCACTGGCTCGGTGGATCAGCACGGAGATGTACAGCCCATCGGCGGAGTGAACCAAAAGATCGAGGGCTTTTTCGACGTGTGCAAGCTCAAAGGCTTGAGCGGTGAACAAGGCGTCATCATCCCAGCCGGCAACGTCCGCCATCTCATGCTGCGTCAGGACGTGATCGACGCCGTAGCCGAGGGAAAATTTCATCTGTGGCCGGTCCACTCCATCGACGAGGGCATGGCTCTGTTGACCGGGCGCGAGGCCGGCGAGCCGGACGAAAACGGCGTTTACCCCGCAGGCACGGTCAACCGGGCCGTGGCAGACCGACTGGCCGCGATGGCCGAGGCGCTAAAGGAAGAAAAGGAAGAGAAAGAATGAAGAGCCTGGTGACAGGCGCCAGCGGATTCATCGGCGGCCACCTGACCCGGGCCCTGGTTATTGCCGGTGACGAGGTGCGCATCCTGGTGCGCCCGACCAGCGACACGCGCCACCTGGCCGACTTGTCGGTCGAGATTTGCACCGGAGACCTGACCGATCCTGCCAGCCTGCGCCGGGCGGTCGCCGGAGCCGAGCGCGTTTTTCACTGCGCCGCTATTGTCTCCGACTGGGGGGATCCGGCGCGCTTTGACGCCGTAAACGTAGAGGGTACTCGTCGCCTGCTGGAGGCCGCCCTGGACGCTAACGTTCGCAAATTTTTGCACGTTAGCAGCACCGAGGTCTATGGCTACCCCGACTACCCGGCTACCGAACAAGCCCCCTACCGATACCGGCGCTGGCCGTATTGTGAGACCAAAATCGAGGCCGAAAAGCAGGCGTGGGCCTTTGCCGAGCGCGGTCTACCCTTGACCGTCGTGCGCCCGGCCACCGTCTATGGGCCGCGCTCGGCCACCCTCGTCGAGATGGTCCAATTGCTCCAGACCGGACAGATGATGCTGATCGGCGGTGGGCGCAAAAACGCCGGCTTGGTATACGTGGACAACTTGTGCGACGCCCTGTTACTGGCCGGCGAGCCGGAGCGGGGCCTGGGTCGAGCTTACAACCTGACCGACGGCCTGGATGTCACCTGGGGCCAGTTCATCAACGCGCTGGCGGCGGTGCTGGGAAAAGGCCCTGTGCGACGCTCCATTCCTCACACACCGGCTTACGCCGCCGCTTGGCTGCTGGAAAGCTGGGCCTGCCTCACTTGCCCTGGCGGGCAGCGCCAGGGATCGGCGGCCCCGTGGGCCAGGCGGCGCCGCCAATCGGAGCGCCCGTTGCTGACGCGCATGGCGGTCGAGTTTACCGGCACCGATCAGAGCTTCCCAGCCGACCGGGCGCGACAGGAGCTGGGGTGGTCGCCTCGGGTTGGCTTTGACCAAGGGATGCAAAACGTCCGAAAGTGGCTCCAGGCAGAGGGCTACCTGGGGTGATAAAATAAAGCGAGAACTTGCTCCGCCTTTATCCCCGCAAGTCAATACCAGAAAGATGCAAGCTAGAGCAAAAAGTGTTATAATGGCTTGGGTTCAAACTCTACGACCAAGACAAAACGCCGCGCCTGTTAGAGATACCCGGCGAGGCAAGTCAGGAAGAGATGTGGACGCCTTGTTTTTGACACAGCTAGACGCCTAGCGGCCTGTCGGAGAACCCTGTAATATAGGGCCTTGTGCCCGCTTTTTGCTCATTTTGCGCCCATTTTGGACGCCCACAAGGGGCTAAATTACATCTCTCCGACATGCTGCTAGAGATAATCATGACCGCACAAATGGATCACAACACAGGCCACACCAACCCCGGCGCACGTGTACCACGCGCCCAATTTTTGCGTCTCAGCGCCTGGTTCACACTTTGCCTGTGCGCAGCAGCCATCCTCATCCCCCTCCCCTTCCGACATCCAGGGGTCTGGCCGGCCTTGCGCCCGGCCTACCTTTTCACCTGGACTACGATTGCATCAGGCTTGGGCGGTTTGTTGGTCGGAAAAGTGATCGCGTTGCTCATCACCTACTGGCGACCCTTGCACGTTGTCGCCAAGCGTGTAATCGATCTCATCGCTTGGGAAGATTTCCGGGAGCGAGATTTTTTTCTCATCGCGCTGCTGGCTGCGTTAGGTGAAGAAACACTTTTTCGGGGTGCACTCCAACCCCTCATCGGTTTGGTCCCGACAACGGTTATCTTTGGATTGTTGCATGCTACATCCGGTGCTCACGTCATATTGGCGACTCTTTTGGGATTCGGTCTCGGATGGCTTTATATGTGGAGTGGAAGTTTGTGGCCCCCGATCGTCGCGCATCTGGGTATAGACCTGGTCACGGGTCTGGTGCTAAAGCGCACCCTGCGATCGACTGCGCCGATGGCTGCCGGAGATTAACATGCCCTTCATTCCTGGGGAAGTGATCCACGAACGCTATCGCATTGACGATCTCCTGGCCCAGGGCGGCATGAGCGCCGTCTACAAGGCCTGGGATTTACGCTTGCAGGTGGCCTGTGCCCTAAAAGAGATGGTCCCTTATCCTGGCCTGGGCCAAAAGGCGTTGTCGCAATTGCAGGCCCAGTTCCTTCAGGAGGCGCAGGTGCTGGCCGAGTTGCGCCACCCCAACATGCCCCGCGTAACGGACCACTTTGAAGACGAAGGCAACGCCTACCTGGTCATGGATTACGTCGACGGCCAGCGCCTGGATGCGATCATCGAAGAAGAGGGCGCGCTCCCACCCGAAACGGTTCTGAATTGGGCCAAGGAACTCCTCGAGGCTCTAAAATACTGCCATACAAACGGTATCATCCACCGCGACGTGAAACCGCAAAACGTCATCATCACACCTGAGGGCCAGGCCATGCTGGTTGACTTTGGTCTGGTCAAGCTGCTCAATATGCAAGACCGCCGCACGCGTACGGTGATGCGTGGCCTGGGCACGCCAGAATACGCCCCACCCGAACAATACGATTCGGAGATTGGCTCCACCGATGAGCGCACCGACATCTATGGTCTGGGGGCAACACTCTATCACGCCTTTACCGGCACACCTCCACCCACGGCTACCCAACGCATCGTCGATCCAACTCTTCTCAAGCCAATTCGTCACTACACGAATAACATCTCGCGGGAAGTCGAAGATGCTATCACCCGCTCGCTGGCCCTACAACCCGCCCAACGCTTTGGCACAACAGATGAAATGGCCGAGATGCTTTTCGGCTCACCCATCGTCAAACCCAGTAGCAAGCCCCTGGGCAGCGGCGCCAGGTCTAGCACCGATCCTTTAGGGACAGTCGTATTGTCGCGTCTTCGCCGCGTGTCCGGCTCCCTGTGGTGGGTTGGCGCCGGCGGCATCGCCACGCTTTTGCTGTTGATGTTCTTTGTTTTGCGTGGTGTTCTGCCCTTGGGAAGCTCCGCGACGCTTACACCCTCACCTACAATCGCGATCGCCGTGGCAACGGATACGGCTACACCCTCTCCTCGCCCCACCACACCTACCCCCACCGCCCCCCAAACGCCAACACCCACGTCCTCGCGCACGCCCACGGCAACCCTAAGGCCCACCATGACGCCCACAGCGACAGAGACGCCATCCCCCACGTCCGAATTGGCCGGGACGACCGAGACGGCCTGCACCTTGGACGTGGAACTGGTTGAAGTAAAAGATGTATTTAACTTTTGGTATACCCTGTCGTTTCCGGAATTTGACCTCATTTTGCACAATATCGGCACGTGCCCCTGGCCAGAGGATACCCAACTGACGCTGGCGTCCGAGAATCCTCTGAGTTGGCCGGAGCAATGGAAAATTGGCGCGGTGGAAGTAGATGCCTTCGTCACAGCCACTATCCGGCTGGTCGCCCCTAGCACGCCGCAGACACTGACCATCATCTGGCAATTGGAAAGCCCGGCAGAACGACCCATCGGCGCGCCGATCAGCCATACGTTGCGCATAGAGCCGCGCCCGACAGTTACTCCCACCCCGACATCGACGCCGACGCCAACACGCGGCTCACTTCCAACTCAACCAACCACGCCGTCCGTCCCCAGCCGAACACCCACGCCAACCACCATCCCTACTGCCACTGACACACCGACCCCCGTACCCACTCCCACCTTCACTCCGCGTCCTACCGGCGGACCCGGGCCCTGAAGCGAAATAGTGCCGCGTTAAACACCGATTGACGCCGCCCCATTGCCGTGATAGAATGAACTACAAAAGTGAGTTCTAGCCGAGGGCAGATCGATGGAATCTAACCCCATGCTCAGACAACGATTCATGTGGATTCGTTCACTCCCAATTCGACAAATTTCAGGCGTTGTGCTGGTATTTCTGGCGCTCACCGGCTGTCTCACTACTTATGCCGCCGACCTTTCAGAGCCGCCTTCTGGCGACTGGTCTAACACGCGCGCCACAGCGATCCCTACAGCCACGCTCCCCCATACGGTTTCCGCAACTCCCGGCGTCACTCTGGTTCCCAACATGGCAGTCCGCGCTCTTCAGACTGTCCCACCAACTGCCACGGCGACGCTTACCTCTACCGCCCAATTCGACACGCCGACCCCTACCGCGACTCTCACACCGAGCGCTACTGGGACGCCGACCCAGGAACCGACCGCCACACCCGAACCGACAAATACGCCGGCCCCGACCGCAACACCCAGACCCACGACCATTCCTGCGACAGCCGTCCCTTTTCAAGCCTACGCCTGGCTAGACAATTACTACCCCGCACCCGGCTCGGTTGTTACCGTTTACGGCATTTTGCTGAAGAACGGACGGCCCGTAAACGGCGCGCAGATGGGTGTTACGTGGGGCTATACCCATGGCCAGGGCTATTGCACAGCCTACACCGGTATTGACGGCCGTGCAGCTTGTGCGCAGAACATCGGCGCGCCGCTACCCGATTACTGGGTATACATTGATGTCGTCTTTATTCACGAAGACGAGCTATATTACGCCAAGACCGCTTTTTTAACCGACCCATAAGCCAGATACCGGAATAAAAAACAAACCATCCACGAGCGTTTTGTCCGTGGATGGTTTGTTCTCCAGGCCGTCAAGAGCGACCCTGCAAGTCTACACTGACACTCAAAAAATAAAACGCCAGGGAATCACGGATACCATGCAGCAAGCGTCGGCCCGCCTGTTCGACAATGTCGATGAAACGCCCGCGAGCGAGCGAGCCTGCCACCGGACACACCACCCCCAATGTCTGCCGCGCTCCCTGGCGACGAGTGGCCCAGTAGCCGCCGTACCTACTCAAAAAGGTCTGTCCCAAAAAAGCAATCACCAACACCCGCGCAGAGGCAGGCAACGGACCTGTGCGCTCTACCCGATCGATCCACTCGTCCAACAACTGGAGCGTCGCAGGATCATAATCAACCGCATCGCCGCCAAAGCGCCTCAGCACTTGCAGCGCCTGCGCCGCGGCGCGTTGCATGTACAGACAACGTTCTGGTGGAAGCGGTTCAATGCCAGGATCTGATACGCCACCCTGCCGGGCCATCTCTGTATGCCTCACTCGCCCCTGTCTGCCTGCCCCCGTCACCCCACAATACTTTGAGTATAGCATAGTCTTTTTGGCCCAGCAACCGATTGACAAAGCCTTCAATTGCGCTATCATGCGCACATCCCGCGAAAGGAGTCATCCCTTGATCATCCGAACGCTGCCCCTCGGCCCATTACAGACCAACTGTTATCTCATCGGTTGTCCCGAAACGCTTGTGGGAGCCGTGATTGACCCCGGTTGGGACGCCAAGACCATCCTGCATGAAGCCGAGGCAGCCGGGCTGACGATCAAATATGTGCTCAACACTCACGCCCACTGGGACCACGTGGCGGCCAACGCTGATTTGCTACAGGCCACTGGCGCCGAACTGGCCGTCCATCCGCAGGATCTGCCGCTGCTGCGCGCTAAAGGAGGAGCCGATTTTTGGGGTATTCCCGTCAAACCCTCGCCAGAGCCAGACCTGGAATTAGCCGATGGGCAAAGTATCTCCGTCGGCACATTAGAGTTGCAGGTTCTTTTTACACCCGGCCACACCCCGGGTCACGTGAGCTTTTATGAGGCCAACGCCGGAGTCGTTTTTGACGGGGATGTGCTTTTCAAACAGGGCATCGGCCGCACCGATCTGCCCGGCGGCAGTTTCCCAGCCCTGGTGCACAGTATCAAAGACGTTCTGATGAAGTTGCCGCCCGAAACGGTGGTCTATTCTGGCCACGGGCCGGCGACGACCATCGGCGAGGAACGTTGGTCCAACCCCTGGATTTAATGGTCGGCCATCAGCGGCCAGGCGTCACGGGACCGAAGCGTAATACCGTCTGACGATCTGCTGGCCTTGGCCTGTGCTGGCCCACTCTACAAATTCAGCCAGAATGCCATCGGGTTCGGCGCGGGCCACCAGATAAAATGGGCGCGCCAATAAATAGCGCCCTGTTTCCACTGCCGCCGCTGACGGCGCGACTCCTTCGACGGCTATAATATTGACAGCGGGAGACAGCCAGGCCGTGGAGACGTAACCGATAGCGCCCGGCGTGGCGGCCACAAACTCAACCACGGCCGCGTTACTCGGCATCACTACCGCCGTCGGAGTGACGCCCCGATTCCCCATCACCAGCGCCTCAAAGCTGCTGCGCGTGCCGGAACCGTCCTCGCGGCTGACAGGGATTATGCTGGTCGACGTCCCGCCCAGATCCCCCCAGGTCAGGCTTTGCCCTTGAAAGATGTCCCGCAATTGCAGCAGCGACAATCCACCCACGGGATTAGTAAGATGCGTCACTATCACGATGGCGTCGCGGGCGAAGGGACGGTACCACAAACCGCTCGTGAGCTTTTCTGTTTCTGACAGCCATGCGACGGCAGCCAGGTCATACTCCCCGGTTTGCAACCCGGCCAGGGCGCGTTCGGCGTTGGCCGCGCGCCCGACGCTTATCGAAACGTAAGGATGGTTAGCTTGATACGCGCCGACGAGATCATCCATCAGGGGCGCCACACTGGTGTCGGTAACGAGCGAGCGCCGCACCATCTCGACCGTGGGCGTGGGCGTCTGGGCGCAAGCCGTCAAGACGACGAGCAAACATGCCGCAAGCGCAAGTTGTTCGCGGCTCATCATCATCCCCGCAGGAACGCTACGAGCAAATTAAAGCATCCAAACAACAGACAATAGGCTGCAAAGACGTACAGCGGTCGTCGGCGCAAAAAAGCCAACAGGCCCCGAATGCACAAGTAGCCGCTGACGGCGGCGGCGACAAAGCCCACACCCAGAGGCGCCAGATGCGTATCCAGCGTACCGGCTTCCAGCATGTCTTTGAGCGGCAAAAGGCCGGCTCCAAAAATCACCGGCGCGGACATGAGAAAACTAAAACGCGCTGCGGCCGCCCGTTCGACGTTCCGGCTCATGGCTGCGGCAATGGTCGCACCGGAGCGAGAGATGCCGGGAAAGAGCGCTAGCGCCTGTCCCAGGCCGATCCACAGCGCGTCGAGCCAGTTCAGCGCGTCGAGCGAGCGGTCGCGCTGGCCCAGCCACTCGCTCACAGTCAGCAACGCCGCCGTGAACAGCAAAAAGGCCGCCGTCGTCGTCTCGGAGTCGAAAGCGGCTTCCACCGTATCCTTGAGCAACAGCCCCAATACGACCGCCGGCAACGTCGCCGCGACCAGCAGCCAACCCAGACGAGCGTCGAGCGTCTGAAGTGGTTTGCGCTCGATCAACCCACGCAGGACCGCCGTCACGATGGCCCACAAGTCGCGCCAAAAGTAGGCTACAACTGCCACCAGCGTGCCCCACTGCACCAACACGTCAAAAGCAAACACGATGTCGGGATCGAGTTCCCAGCCCAACAGCCAGGGAACCAACACCAGATGGCCGGAACTGGAAACGGGGATAAACTCAGTAGCCCCTTGCACGAGGCCCAGGATAAAGGCTTGAAAAAGGGTCATGTGGCTCCTTGTCGATGAGTTTGTTGATTGTTGGTTAGTGGGTTGGCACTCGCATCCGGTTCAAGATGGCGGCGGACTCGACGGCGGTGGCGAGATGGACGCGGCCATGCCAGGTGATCGTCGGAACTAACGCAACGGCGCTGATGCTACCACGGTCTAGCGTTATGCGCAAGATAGCGCCCTGTTGCGTGTCGGGAAAAGGTTGGTCAAAGAGGAAATTGCCCAGGCTGTAGGCTACCAGCGCGCCGTCAACCCGCTCGACGGGCTGAAGCACGTGCGGCCCTTGGCCGACGATCACGTCGGCCACGGCGGCGACCAATTCACGGGCCAGCGCCCGTTGGCGCTCGGTCACGGGGTAGTATTCGGCGCCCCAATGATCCTTCGGCTTCGCTCAGGACAGGCGTCGGGGGGAAAAGCCAGCGCCTTGGCCACGTCGCGCACGGCGGATTGAGCGCGGTAGGTGACCACGTTGCACACCATCCCCACGTGGGCCTCGCCGTAGCGCTCGTACACGTATTGGATGACCTCCTCCCGCCGGTCGGCGGTGAAATCCACGTCGATGTCCGGCGTGGTGTGGCTGTCCTCGCTCAAGAAACGCTCGAAGAGCAGGTGGTGCGCCAATGGATCCACCGGGGTGATGTCCAGCAGGTAGGCCGCCAGCGAGTTGGCCGCCCAGCCGCGTCCCTGGCAGCGGATGCTCTGCTCGCGGGCGTAGCGCACGAGGTCCCACACCACCAGAAAGTACCCTACCAGCCTCACCCGCCCGATGACGGCCAGCTCGTGGTCGAGTTGAGCTTGGGCCTGCGGTGTGACCGGGTCACACTTGCGCCGCAGGCCCACCTCGCACAAGGCGCGCAGGTAGCTGTCCGGCGTATGACCTTATTCATGCCCCGCCGCCCGCTCATTTGCCCATATCACTGTCAGGGGTGTATAATCGTATGACCTGAATGGCCGTGCGCGGACGTGCAAAATCCAGGCGTATCTGCTCTGTCTCCTGATGCACAATTGAATATCCTGCTGTTGATCTGAACGAAAGGGGGAACGATCAATGAAACGTTTCAACGTAACTTTGTTGTTGATGGCCGTGATGCTGTTGACCAGCGTGATACCTCTCCAGACCATACCCCGCGCCCAGGCCCAAACCATCGTGGTAGACGGCGTGGTAGACGCGGCCTATGGCCCTCCGCTGGCTCAGGACGGCGCCGGCGACGGCAACGGCAGTCCGAACCTGGACCTGCTCGAACTCTACGTTGCCGAGGACGCCGACAACTTTTATTTTGCCTTTAGCGTCAACGCCGACATCGGGGCCACGACCTGGGGCAAATACGTGCTCTATGTAGACACGACGAACGACGCCAACGGCGCGACCGGCGACGCCTGGACGCGCAACGTCGTCGCCAACGATCCTCACAAGCCCGAATTTGGCCTCTACACCTGGGTGGACAGCGTGCCCTACGATCCCACCGACACCCAGCTCGTGGCCTGGACGGGAAGCGCTTGGGACTTGGGCAACATGAAACAGGTGGCAGCGGGCGCCATCGGCGCCGGCGCGCCCTCGGTCATCGAGTGGCAGGTCGCCAAAGCCGACTTGGGGCAGCCCGCCGAGATGTGGCTGGAGGTGTGGGACACCGGCGGCGGCACTTCCGACAACGCCCAAGACACGATCAACGACCCACCGGAGGACTGGAACGCCGCCGACTGGAGCAGCACCGCTTTCCTGGACGTCTCCACGCACTATCCATCGGCCGCGCCGCCGACCTGGTTCGCGCGAGGCGACTTTAACGGCTGGGGCGCCGGCGACCCGCTGTACGACGACGGCGCGCACGGCGACCTGGCGGCCGGCGATGGGATTCACACCGCGCTGGTCACTATCGCCACGCCTGGCCGCCACGAGTTCAAAGTCGCCACCGAGGACTGGTCTGTCAACTACCCGCCCTCGGGCAACAGTTGGCTCGACACTGCCGTGCCCGACGAGATAGTCACCATCACCTTTGACACCAACTTTTACGGCGACGGCTGGCAACCGGAGACGAACATCATCGGCGTGAGCACTGAGCCAGGCGCCTGGACCGCCGTGGGCGACTGGCAGGGCTGGAACAACGCCGACCCGGCCACCGCGATGGCAGCGCTAGGAGGTGGGGTGTACGAGCTGACCACCGCCGTCGCCAGCCCCGGCGTGCACGAATACAAAGCCGTCAAGACCGGCGCATGGGACGCCATCGGCGCCGACGGGCGCAGCGTCAACGCCGGCACGCTGAATTTCGAGACCGTCGAGGCCGGACAGAGCGTCACCTTCAGCGTAGATGCCCACGCCGGCCGCGTCACCGTCGAGGTAGCGGCCGTGCCGCCCACGCCTGGGCCGGACGACGACATCTGGTGGGATGGCCTGGGGCACAACTCGCGGGACGACCTGTATCGCGCGCCCGGCGGAGCCGTCACCACCGGCGCACCCGTCACACTGCGCTTGCGCACCTACCGCGACGACGTGACCGACGTGACCGCTCGCGTGTGGAGCACGGCGGCCGGGGCGCAGACCCTCTACCCCATGGAGCTCGTAGCCACCACGGACGACGCACCCTACGGCTACGACTATTGGCAAACCACCCTCCCCGCGCAGGACCAGCCTACCGTCCTCTGGTATCGCTTTATCGTGCGCGACGGGGCCGACGAGGACTTTTACGAAGATGATACCATGTTCGATGGCGGTTGGGGCGCGACCTACGACGACTCGCCCGATTACAGCTTTCAGATCGACGTATACGACCCGGACTTTGAGACGCCCGAATGGATGAAAAACGCCGTGGTCTATCAGATCTTTCCCGACCGCTTTTACAACGGCAATCCACGCAACGACCCCGAGTCGTCGGACACTCCGGTTTACGACAACCCGGTGCTGGTCAAGTCCTGGGATGAATTGCCCGAAGGCTATTGCCGCTTTTACGTGGACGCCACCTGTACCGAAGACCCCATGGGGCGAGACTTTTTCGGAGGCGATCTGCAGGGCATTACCAAGAAACTGAATTACCTGCAAAGCCTGGGGGTCACGGCGCTGTATCTCAACCCGATCTTCAAAGCGCCCTCTAATCACCTGTACGACACCAGCGACTATTATCGCATTGACCCCTACTTTGGCACGCTGGGCCATTACCTGCAACTGATGATCCAGGCGGAAAAGCGTGGCATGCACGTCATCCTGGACGGCGTCTTTAACCACACCTCCTCCGACAGCCTGTACTTTGACAAGTACTCCCGCTACCGCGCCCTGGGCGCATACGAGAGTCAGGATTCCCCGTTCTTCGACTGGTACACCTTTTTCGAGTGGCCCGACAATTACAACTCTTGGTTCGGCTTCGATACTCTGCCGGTGCTGACCGAGATCCAGGAGGTGCGAGACTTTATCTACCAAAGCCCACTCAGCGTGGCCCGCTGGTGGATCATCCTCGGCGCTTCCGGCTGGCGGCTGGACGTGGCCCCCGACAAGAGCCACGAGTGGTGGCAAGAGTTCCGCCCCCAGGTCAAGTCGGTCGATCCCGACGCCGTCATCTTGGGTGAGATATGGGACGACGCCAGCGAGTGGCTGCTGGGCGACGAGTTCGACAGCACCATGAACTATCGCTTCCGGCGCGCGCTGATCGGCTTTGTCAACGGCGACACGAACGACCACCAGGGCTTCATCCAGGGCTTGAACCCCGATCAGTTCAACAGCGCCTTGCAGTCGATCCAAGAAGACTACCCGCCGCCGGCCTTTGAAGCGACCATGAACCTGGTGGGCAGCCACGACACGATGCGCATTCTGTGGGTGCTCACGCCCGGCGCGCGCAACCAGGAGGACAAAGAGTTCAACCCGGCCAATCTGGCCGAGGGCAAGGCCAAGCTCAAGCTGTTGGCTCTCATCCAGATGACGCTACCCGGCGCGCCGACCATTTACTATGGCGACGAGGCGGGCTTGACCGGCGACACCGACCCCGACGACCGCCGTTCCTTCCCCTGGGGCAACGAGGACACCGATCTGCTGGGCCATTACACGGCGCTGATCGGGTTGCGCAACGCACACAGCTTTCTGCGCACCGGCAGTTTCGACCGCCTCTACACGCACAACGGCGACGGCGTTTACGCCTACGGGCGCAAGGATACGACCGGAGCGGCAGTGGTGGCGGTCAACCGAGATGCAGCGACTCACGATCTGACCATTGACCTGAGCGGCTACATTCCCGAGGGGACCGTCCTCACCGACGCGCTGAACGGCGGGACCTACACTGTGACGGACAGCCAGGTCACCCTGGGCGTAGACGGGCGCTGGGGCGCGATCCTCCTCACCCCGCCCGGCGCCGACCTGACCCCGCCCGCTGCGCCGTCTAGCCTGGTCGCCACGGAGGGTGAAGGGCAGGTCGCGCTGGCGTGGGACGGCGCGCCGGACGCGGCGGGCTATGACGTCTATCGCAGCCCGGTGAGCGGCGGTGGTTACGCGCGGCTGAACGATACACCACTCACGGACACGGCCTACACCGACGCGACCGTCGTCAACGGACGGCGGTACTATTACGTCGTCACCGCCGTGGACGACGCGGGCAACGCCAGCGGGCGCTCGAACGAGGCCCAGGCGCTGCCGCACCTGAGCATTGACTGGGCCAACCTGCAATGGCCGCCCGCCATCGTGCACACCATCAGCGCCCTCACACCGACCGAGAATATCTACGGCCAGGTGTGGATCGACGGCTACACGGTTCTGTCCGGCCCGACCGAGGGATTGGCGGCCCAGGTGGGCTACGGTCCCGATGGCTCGGACCCCGCCGGCAACCCCGACTGGCTCTGGATAGACGCCGTCTTCAACGTGGACGCGGGCAACAACGACGAGTTCAAGGCGCAACTGTTGCCGGAGGCAGTGGGGACCTACGATTATGCCTACCGCTACAGCACCACCGGCGGCCTCGCCTGGGTCTACGCCGATCTGGACGGCACGGGGAACGGCTATGACCCGACCCAGGCCGGCCACCTGACGGTGCAGCCTTCGAGCGACACCACGCCTCCGGCGACGCCGGTCAACCTGCACGTCACCGAGTCCGCGCCCAGCTTTATCAGTCTGGCCTGGGACCCCGTGGTCGACGCCGACGTGTATCGCTACGAGCTCTACCGCGCCGACGCCAGCGGCGGTCCGTACACCAAGATCGCGAATGTGCTGGCCCCGTCCACCGTCTACACCAACTGGAGCGTGACCACCGGCGCGACCTACTATTACGTCGTGTTAGCCGTTGACACCTCGTTCAACCCGTCAGGCTTTTCGGATGAGGTCACAGCGACGGCCCAGGCGCGCCCGGTGCAGGTCACCTTCAACGCCACGCTGCCCGACACCACGCCCGACGGCGACGACATCTACATCGGCGGCAGTTTCAACGGCTGGGACCCCGCCGGTACACTGATGACACGTCCCGATCCTAACGGCCTCTTTGCGACGGTCACGTTGACCCTCGACGAGGGGACGCAGATTCAGTACAAGTATACGCGCGGCAGTTGGACCTACGTGGAAAAGGGCGCGGCCTGCGAAGAGATTGCCAATCGCACGGCCACCATCGTTTACGGCAGCGCCGGCGCGTTCGCGCTGGACGACACCGTGCTCAACTGGCGCAACACAGCGCCGTGTGGCGATTAACGCAGGGACCCGTCGAGTCCGATAGGAACGAAAAGCCCCGGCTTCTGTAAGCCGGGGCTTTAGTCGTGTTACTCGCTTTTCAGCGCCTGAACATCCCGCCGAATCGTGCGCGGACTGACCTTCAGCGCCCGCCCCAGGTCTTTGTGCGTCAGCACCCCACCTTGCTCCAGCGCCTCTTCGGTCAAGCGCAAAATCTGACTGCGCCGCAACCCCTCCGCCCCCAGCCGCTGCCGCACTTTAGCGTCTTCGGCCCCCGCCTCCACCGTCAGCGTCACTTCCACCTTGGCCGCTTCCGCCAACGGCGGCCCAAACGACGCTTTCAGG
>DAOTXN010000180.1:0-19759 GCA_034435435.1 Anaerolineae bacterium
CTCTCGTCTGCCTCGGGCTTTGAGTTCGCGGATACGCCTTTTTAGGCGTTCTTTCAGCGAAACGTTCTATTGACGGTTATCTGGTTGTTAATGTGCTGCGCTTGCGAAACGATCTATTGGCAGGCGACACCTAAGGTTGAGGCGTGGGTGTGGGGGCCCGGACGACTTGAACCTGTATCACAGCCGGGATCACGCTGTCTACGGTGATGCCTTCCGGCGGGATGATCACCGGCGTGAGTTGCGCCTGATCACCCAGGCTTAAATCGGATAGGTCTAGCACAACGCGTACATCTTCGGAGAGCAAAACCGACAGGCGCGGCAATGGCCCAGAGAGGAGCACCTGGACCACTTCAGGTGAAGCCACAGCACTCCAGCCCGGACGCAACCCTTGAAACGTGACGGTGCGCGTGATGGTAACGCTGCCGAGGAAAGGTTCGATGTTGATATAGACCTGCACTGCTGGTTCGTTAGGATTGACTGTTGCCACTCCTGGAGGTAGTTCCAAAGGCAGGCGCTCGGTCACGTCCTCGGTGCGTCCGGCGATAGAGATGGGGACGGTGGACAAAAATCCAGGCAGATCGTTCAGCACGTCGCGCGAGCCGAACACCAGGACCATAGGCGGGTTGAGCCGCACCTCGGCGACGTAATAATCCTCGGCAGGTTGGCCTAAAATCTCCGGCTTGACCGTCATCTCTTTAAAATTGGACTGCTGCCGTATCGGTACGGTGATTTGAACTGTCTCTGGCGTCAACGTCACGCCGTTTACGCGCCTTCCGCTCGCATCCACCGGGGTCAAGGCGGCGTCGTCGTTTTTGACGGTGGCGCGCGCGCCCTGCAACGAGACGCTCGTCACCACTTGCTGAACTTGATCGACCAGCGAAGCTGGCCCAACCACCTGGACCGTTTCGGGCGCGACGACAGGCTCTTCGGCCTGGTAGCTCAATTCTGGTTCGTTGCGAATATCCACCTGGACCGGCATGGTGCGTTCGCGGATGGCTTCGAGCGCGACCTCAATAATCGCTGGCTCTACATCCAACAGAATGGTTTGCTCGACGTCGAGGCTGACTTGCACTCCGATGCGGTATTCGCCCGGTTCCAACGGCGACGAATTGGGAGACAGGTCCAAAATGGCGCTAAAGTCTTCGGGCTTGAGCTGATTCCACACCGATTGAGGGGCCTTGAGCCGTACCCGTACTTCTTGTGTCCAACCCTCCACCAGATGGGTGCCCACGGGCTGGTTGATCACCTGAACAGGAATAGGCCGGTCGAACTCGTCCTCCACGATGCGATCGCGTTCCCACTCGGCCGCAATCCACACCACCACAGCGATAATGAGGGCCAACAACATCAGGCTCAAGTTCTCCACTAACCAGCGTATCATGCTGCGCGCTCCTTGCCGCTTACCGGCCCAAGCTCCTGGCGGGCGGCGTCCCAGCGCTGGATCGGCTCACCTGGTCGCTGCGGGCGGCGCAGCAATCGCCGCCACAGGCGCGTCAGGCCAAAGGGTAAGCCGCGTTTGCGCTGGGGTTGATAAAAGGCGCGCAAGACGGCCCCCAAGCGGTCGGCGTCGAGTCGGCGGATGATGCGGCCATTGTGTGCAATCGAGACGCTCCCGCGCTCTTCGGAGACGATGATGGCAATCGCATCTGTGGCCTCGGTCACGCCGATGCCGGCTCGATGGCGCAACCCCAGCCGGCGGTCGGCCAGAAAAGCCGTGGTCAGCGGCAACACGCAAGCGGCAGCCAAAATGCGCCCCCCGCGCACGATTACCCCCCCATCGTGTAGAGGGGTATGTGGGTCGAAAATCGTCAGCAGCAGCTCGACCGAATAGTCAGCGTCGAGGCGCACGCCGGTGTCGGCGTATTCCTGGAGACCTGTGTCACGCTCCAGGATGATGAGCGCGCCATGATGCCGGGCGGTGAGACTGCGACAGGCCAACACCGTCGCTTCGATGAGGCTTTCGATTTCTTCCTTTGCGCCAGCGCCAGAGCTAATGAGTGCGCCCATCCGTCCCATCCGTTCCAGGGCGCGGCGTAACTCGGGTTGAAAGATAACGGGAATAGAGACCAAAAGCGCAGGTAAGGCCTTGAGTAACAACCAGCTAAAGGCGCGTAATTCCAAGACGTTGCTCAATAACCCAATAATGGCGATGAGCAAGATAACGCCCCGTAGCAATGGGACGGCCTGGGTGGTCCGCACCAGGTAAAGTAAAGAGAAAACGGTTAACGTTACCAGCAGAATATCAACGACCGCCGACCAGCCTAATCTTGAAAGGATCCATCCCAGTTCTGTCATTTCGCTTTCATCTAGGAAATTTGCTCCAACAATTGCCGATATGCTTCTATGTTTTCGGGCCGCAAGGCAATGATGGCTTTGATGGTGGCTCGGGCTTCCTGGATCTGTCCCTCCTGCAATTGCAGTTCTCCCATCGCATCCAAATGCGCGATGGCGCCTGCTTTATCGCCGCTCTCGACGCTCACTTGCGCCGCGCGCTTGTGCAGCTCGAGTTCGTCGGGACGGGTTTCTGCCATATCTTCCAGTGCTTGCAGCGCCGTCTTTAAATTTCCTTGTTGCCGATAAAAGGCAACCAGTTCGTCCAATTCTGCCACCGCCTCGGATCGACGCTGCAGGTTAAAGTGCAGTTCGATCAGGCGTTGGCGAGCTTTTTCGTCGTCGGGCACAGCGTCTTTGAGTTGCCGATATACTTCTATCGCACTGCGCCAGTCCAGGCGCTGCAAGTCGATGTCTCCCAAGCGGTGCAGGATACGCGCCGTCCACTTTTTGCTGCTGGGCAGCCTGGAAGCCATGCGCAGGGCTTCATGGTATTGCGCGCGGGATTCTTCGATTTGAGCCAGCTCATAATAGGCTTCGGCCAGGGCCAGTTGGTGTTCCAGAGCTTGCTCCAACAGGCGGTGCTCACGCAACAACCCGATCAGCTTGCGGCGCACGTCCAGATCCATGGGCGCGAACTGCAGAACCTGTTCATAGAGCAGTCTGGCTTGGTCCATCTCTTCGCGGGCCGCTAGGGTATCAGCCACAAACAGGAATTTGCCAATGGCCATGCGCAACTGGTTGCCCTGAATGAAAAGCCGGGCCAAATGCAGATGCAAAGGCAGGTAGGCCGGCGCGCGTTCGATGGCCCACAAGCACTCTTCTGACGCCGAGCGCAACATACCCTGTTCGAGGAATTCTTGTGATCGCACCATCGAGGCAAGGATGCGCTTCGAGTCGGGCAGGGTAAAAATCTCGGCCAGACTGATGACCCTGTTGCCACCCAGGCGGTTTATTTGGTTTCGAGTTTGAATGAGGTGCTCTTCCCATTGGTCGCCGCTGAGGAATTCGACCAATGCGTTGACAAAAGACGCCACAGCGCCTGGTTTTTCGGAGACGGTGTAACGATGCACCAGATCGTCGTAAACTTGCTCCAGCTCGTCAACGCTTTCGTCTGCAACGGTCGAGAGATCCAAATAGCGCAGCACCTGGATGAAAGGCTCTACGGCCTGGTCGAGGCGCCCCAGCGCTCGCAGGCATTCTCCTAGCGCAAAATGGGCGCCCAGAGAATAATCGTCCTCGCCCAAGACTTGGCGGAAATGTTTGACGGCGTCTTCAAAGCGGAGTTTTTCTTGATAAAGCAGCCCCAGGTTAAATGAGACGGCCGGATGTTGAGCGCCGGCCCGCAGCGCCTTTTCATAATGGGTGATAGCTGCTTCTGCGTCCCCTCGGGTCTGGCAGTCAATGGCTTGCATCAGAGCGGACGTGAGTTCCATGCCGCCGGCGCCCAGCTCTTCGAGCAGCGCTCCGGCCAGGTCCTCCAGCGCCTTTTGGCGCGTCATTTCCACCGGGCTGCCGATGAAGCCGGGCCGCTCCACATCCGATTCAAAGGTCGCGTAGGTCAGGTCGGCGGATTTATTTTTTATCAATTCGCTCACCAGCCGGCCGTGTTGCAGCGCCTCCAAGGCCGCTAGCACGTCGGGGTTGCGGGACTCTAGTTCCAGCGCCCTCTGGCAAGCAGAACTGGCCTGGGCGACATCACCTTTTTCTTGGTAGATTGCTGCCAGGGTCAGATATTGGCGCACAGCTTTACGGATTTGTTCCATCCCGGCGTAGGCTTTGGCGAGTCTTTCGTGTGCGGGCGGTGTGTCAGGAGCGATTTCTACCACGTGTTGCCAGACTTTGATGGCCGCGTCTATCGCCCTGCGACGCAGATGGATGTCGGCGGCGACCAGCCAGGTGCGGGCAGCCCCAGATATGTCTGCCAGCCGTTCTTGCACTTCGGCCACGTGTGTGAGAGCCAATGGGTCGTCGGGTGTCAGGCGTGCAGCGCGCTGATAGACCTGGAGCGCTTCTTTGACGCGCCCCGCGTGAACGAGGGCCTGACCCAAAGCCGTATAGGCCGGCGCTTCGTCGGGCAGCTCGGCCACGGCACGCTCGTATTCGGCGATGGCCTTGTCCCACTGCCTGTCCCAGGCAAAGTTGGTGCCTCGGCGCATCGCCTGTTCAAAAACCTGGCGATTTCCTGCCACGCCTAACCTCCTAA
The DNA here is from genome assembly GCA_034435435.1 of Anaerolineae bacterium. Lineage (GTDB taxonomy): Bacteria > Chloroflexota > Anaerolineae > S140-20 > S140-20 > DAOTXN01. Next base: position 4,538 of record DAOTXN010000180.1, read on the forward strand.
CCGGTAGACGGTCGCCTGCACTGCGCGCAGGCGCAAGTGAGACGGTAAACGGTAGACAGGGAAAGCTTGCTCTGTCTACCGCCTAACTTTTATCACCACCCATCAATGCGACGAGGATGGCCTTTTGCGCGTGCATGCGGTTTTCGGCCTGGTCGAACAGCGCCGAATTCGGCCCGTCGGCCACTGCGTCGGTGATCTCTTGACCGCGATGAGCGGGCAAGCAGTGCATCACGATGGCGTCGGGTTTGGCCCGCTCCACCAGCGCGGCGTTGACCTGATAGGGCGGAAAGACCTGGGCGCGCTTTTGGGCTTCGGCTTCCTGCCCCATGCTGTACCAGGCGTCGGTGTAGATGACGTCTGCACCCTCGACCGCTGTCTGCACGTTGGTGGTTCGCGCGATTTTGCTGCCGCTTTCGGCGGCAAATTTCTGGCCTAAAGCGATGTCGGCATCCGTCAAAAAATAGTCCTGCGGACCGGCCAGCACAAAATCCATACCTAGCTTGGCGGCTCCAAAGAGCAACGACCGCGCCACGTTGTTGCCGTCGCCCACGAATACCAGTTTTAATCCTTTCAGCGCACCTTTTTTCTCCCAAATCGTGAACAAATCGGCCAGCCCTTGACAGGGATGGTTATAGTCGCTCAGGCCATTGATGACCGGCACGCGCGAGTATTCTGCCAGTTGTAGGATGTGTTGGTGGTCGAATACGCGGGCCATGATGCCATCCACATAGCGCGATAAAACTCGCGCCACGTCGGGCACGCTCTCTCGGCCACCCAATTGAATCTCGTTAGGCGACAGGTATAGGGCCTGCCCACCCAGATGAATCATCGCCATATCAAAAGAGACGCGGGTGCGCAGGCTGGGTTTTTGAAACACCATACCTAGCGCTTTTCCTTTCAGGAGCGGGCGGTTGCCGCCCCGCGACCATTCATCCTTGAGTTCTCGGGCCAGGTTCAGTAGTTCCTGTAATTCAGAGGGGGTGAGATCGGCAATACTGATAAAGTGTTTCATTTTGTTTGTCCTCCTCAAAGGGTTGTACAAGTATACCATAAGGTAGGCCAGAAATAAAGCGTTTGATTTTCGTGACCTTTGTGGGTGAGTCAAACCAGGATAAAGCGCGCTCTGTATTTTGTGCTGTGCGCTCTTGTCTTCCAAACAAACACCCCGACCTTTTGGCCGGGGTGCATTTTTGGGGGTCTGGGTAGGCTTATGCGGTGTCCAGATCATCCAGATCCAGCGTGTTGACAAAGTCTCGAAAAGCGGACAGATCTTCGCTTTCCTCTTCGCCTTCACCGTGATCTTGCTCTGGCACGATACTGGCGTTGTCCATCACCTCTTCTGCCACAAAAATGGGTACTCCAGCGCGCACCGAGAGCGCGATGGCGTCGCTGGGGCGCGAGTCGATTTCCAAAGATTTGCCATCGACGTTGACGATAATGCGTGCGTAATAGGTGTCGTCGCGCAGCTCTGTGACCAGCACGTGAGAAACACTGCCGCCCAGCTCGCTGATCAGCGTGTTCAACAAATCGTGGGTCAACGGGCGCTTGACTTCGACGTCCTGGAGCTTGAGTGTGATCGCTTCCGCCTCGAAAGGCCCGATCCATATCGGTAAAAAGCGCTCCCGATCTATGTCTTTGAGAATAATCAGACGTTGAGGGGAGACCAGGCTGACCCGGATACTATCAATCGTGACCTCGATCATCGGCCTTTCCTTTTTGGAGACAGAATAAAACGTAAAAACCATTATACCATAAGCGCCGAGGGCGGACAAGGAGTTGACAAATACACCAACCCCTTTATAATCGTTGCACCTGGCTTTCATCTTTCTAGCTGCCTTGTTTTCTCTACTCACAATCGCCGATCCGTTTGTGACGACTGGAAAGGAACGAACCTATGTCGAACGAGCAACATTTTTACGACCGTTTTCAGACCTTTGTCGATCAGCTTGTACAGGAATTCCCCACCTTTGCCACCCAACTGGGCGACCATCGCTACGATCACCTGTTGGGGCATTTCGATGCGGCGACGCTCCGCCGCCAGCTGGCAGACTTGAAGGCCGAGCTGGCCGTCTTGGAAAGCATGGACAGCGGCGATTTTAGCCGCGATGCGAGCATTGATTACACCATTGCAGTACAGGCGCTCAAACATTTCATTCGCGACGCCGAGCGCGTGCGCCCCGAGTATCGCAATCCAGGCCAATACCTGGATGTGGCGCTGGGGGGCGTCTTTTTGCTGATGATCAAAGACTTTGCGCCTCTTTCCGAGCGCCTGCACTCGGTTCTGGGGCGTCTGCGTGAGGTCCCGCGCGTGTTGAGTGAAGGCCAAGCCAACATCATGCCGGCTGAGACCCCCCGGTTATGGGCCCAAACCGCGCTGGAAAGCGCCCAGATGGGTGTGGGGTTGTTTGCCGGCCTGATCCCCGCCCTGGCCCCGCAGGCCCCCGACATTGCCGACGATCTCGTCGCGGCGGCTCAGGCGGCCGCCGGGGCCGTGCAAGCTTTTGCAGCCTGGCTCCAAGCCGAGGTGCTCCCCAACGCGCAAGGCGATTTCCAAGCCGGGCGAGAGTTGTTCGAGACCATGTTGCGCGAAAATCACATGGTTGATTGGGACGCCGACTGGCTGCTGGCCAAAGGACACGCATTGTACGACAGCACCCTGACCGAGATGGAAGCATTGGCGCGCCAGATCGATCCCACGAGGAGCGCCAAAGAGCTGGTCGAGGACATCAAAAACGATCACCCCACAGCCGAGGAGCTGCTGGATACCTACCGCGCTGCGATGCAACGCGCGCGCCAGTTCGTCGTCGAGCGCGATTTGGTCACGATTCCCTCCAACGAAGAGCTCAAGATCGTCGAAACCCCTGCGTTCTTGCGCAATCAGATTCCGTACGCCGCCTATATTCCCCCTGGTCTGTTAGAAAAAGAGCAGCAGGGTATTTTCGTGGTCACACCGGTGAATCCGGACGATCCGCCGGAACAACAAGAAGAAAAACTGCGCGGTCATGGGAATGACGATTTGCCGATCACGGCGCTGCACGAGGCCTATCCGGGCCATCATTTACAGCTCACGGTAGCGAACCTGAACCGCTCGTTGCCGCGTCTGTTTGGAGGCTTTTTGTCCAGCTTGTTCGTCGAAGGCTGGGCCTTTTACTGCGAAGAGATGATGGAGCAGCAAGGCTTTATCGCCAAGCCGATCCAGCGTCTCAGTCGCCTGCAGGCCCAACTGTGGCGCGCGGCGCGCATCATCGTAGACGTTTCGCTGCATACCGGGGCAATGGGCCACGAAGAGGCAGTGCAGTTTATGATTGAAAAGGCCAATTTGGAACCGTCGGATGCCAAGGCCGAAGTCAACCGCTATACTCAAACTCCCACGCAGCCGATGAGCTACCTGATGGGCAAGTATGAGATCATGCAAATCGTCCGCGAATATCGAGAACGCTACCCGGCGCACAGCCTGAAACAGATGCACGATGCCATGTTGAGCGGCGGTTCGCTGCCGCCGCGACTGATGCGCCGCCGGTTGTTTGGAGATGAATAAACGAATCCGCCCGCCGTTTTATCGGCGGGCGGGTTTTTTAACTTTCGCGGTGCAGCTTCTTTTCAAGCCGCCCCAGATTCACCCGCGCCGTCAAATCAATGCTGATAGGCGAAACCGAAACGACCTGGTCGACGATAAACGCATAAAGGTCCGAATTCGGTTCCAATTGCTCCCGGTTCAGCGCTTGTTCATAGTCAATAGGACTGGGCAGGGACAACGCCGTCCCCCGCGATGAGATCGGAACGAAATTGCGCTGGCGCGAGACGCGGGTCAATCGCCAGGGTGTATCAACCGTTGCGCCGGCCGGCACGTCCAGCTTGAGCAGGTCCACGTCAAAAGGCATCTGGTGGGTGAGCAGCAGTCGCGCAAATCGGGCCGTAAAGTGAGCCGCCACGCCAAAATTCACCTCGGTCGAGTGGCTCAAGTGGTGTTCTCGCTCCACGCCCAGCGATACGGCCAGCCCCACCACCCCAAAGGTGGCGGCCTCTAACGCCGCGCCGATGGTGCCAGAAACGGTCGTGCTGGTGCCCAGATTCTCTCCATAGTTAATGCCCGACACGACCAGGTCTGGTAAGCGCGGCGCTAATTCTAAAATGGCGTGTTGCACAACCTGGGCCGGCGATCCCTCCACTGCAAAGGCCGGAATGGATTCGCCATTCACTTTGATGGTTTCCTCATAAATACGTCCGGTGAACGAAGCCGGCATGCTACGCCCGGCAGCCGTCTGTTGCCAGCGCGGCGCGGCCACCACCAGCTCGCCCAGCGACCGCACAGCCGACACCGCGGCTAACAGCCCGGGTGAGCCGATCCCATCGTCGTTGGTGATGAGAATGAGAGCAGAAGAAACTTTTTTCATAAGCAATCCTTGGAGAAGGATTTCACTCTATGCGCACTCGTAATATCGCCAAATCGTCTCAAGGAATGGTTGGTGTTGGGTTGGGAATAGGTTTGCTTTTGACCGACCAAAGACTCATTTGGTTGGGAGGCTCGTTTGTTTTCCCCTGGCGCTCCGGCGCAATACTATAGCAGCAAATCGAAATTTCCACAACTGTCTTGCCCCGTTCTGGACGAAAATCTCGTTTCCCATTAAATCCGTTGCAGAAATCAGCGGAAAAAGTGGCGCAGCTCATTTTGCGGTCGTGTTGGTCGCTGTGGGCGGTGTGGCCCTCGTCGCACGCCAGACCACTACCAGCGAGTTGCACCGCCTGCGGCAGGGCGAAAACCAAGCCAGTGATAACGAGCAAGCCGCGCGTTTTGTCAGTTATTACGCCGCGAACGGAAGTTGGGACGGCGTGGCGGTTCTGGTCAACAGCGGACGCGGGCAGGGGAGCGGGCAAGGCGGCGGCCCTCCTATACACCTGGCCGACGTTGATGGGCGTCTGGTCGTGGACACCCTCGAAAACCGGGTCGGCCAATACTCATCGGCAGAAGAGCTGGCCCAGGGCGCGCCGCTCCTCGTGGACGGACAGCCGGTGGGGACGCTGTTCGTTGGCGGTCTGGGCGTCGCCTCGCTGAGTCAGGCCGAACAGACCTTTCTCCACCGCGTGCAGCGCGCTCTGGCCGACGCCGGCGAGCTGGCGCTGCAACGCGCGGTCCAGGGTTTTCAGACGCAGGCCCACGCAGTCGGCGTCGCGCTAACTGCGCACATGCAGCCGCTGCCTCGCGTGCACGCCGACGCCGCACGCCTGGAGCAAGTGCTGGGCATTTTGCTGGACAACGCTCTGCGCCACACGCCTGAAGGAGGACGCAAGTCTCAGCAATCGGACGCGACGGAGAGATCTGGCTCGATGTGCAAGACAACGGCGCGGGGATTTCGCCCGAGGCGCTGTCCTGCGTATTTGACCGCTTTTACCGCGTCAAAAACGGGACATCCCAGCCTGGTGGAAGCGGGTTGGGACTGGCGAATCAGGCGGCGGGTAGGATGGACAGGATGTCCTGGGCGATGTGTTCTTGACCGGTTTCAGACGCCAGTTGCGCCAGGCAGTACAGCACGTCGGTCGGCGTCACGCCCTGGGGCGCCCAGCTCAGGTACTGTTCGGCTTCCTCCACACAGGCCTGGCTCTGCGCCGCGTCTCCACACCGGTGTGACGCCATCCCCAAAACGACCAGCAGCTCGATGATGCAGATAGGATCGCCGAGGCGGCGGGCAGAAGCGAGCACGCCATGACACAGGGCCCATGCGGCGTCAAAGTAGCCTTGCGCCAGCGCGACTTGCCCCAGCCTGGCCGTGATGGCGAAAATCATAGGTTCGTCGCGTGTGGACTGATAATACCCCAGCGCCTCTTTTAGCCAACGCTCCGCCATTTCTAGCTCGCCGCGCTCCCGCGCAATGTCTCCCAGGTCCATCTTTGCGCGGGCGGCGGCGGCGGCATCCTCGGCCCGTTCGAGCACCGCCAGCGCCTGCTCAAGCTCGCGCTGCGCCGCTTGCAGGTCATTCCAACGCCGGTCGCGTTGCCGGACGAACCACGTCTGGAAGCGCGCCGCGCTCAACTCATCTCCCAGGGCGGCGGCCAGCGCGGCCCCCTCCCGGTTCAAAGCGATGGCGTCGTTCCAGTATCCTCGCCGGGCCATCCAGTCCGCGATAGCGAACAGGATAGATGCGCCGGGTTGGAGGATCTGGCGCTGCCAGCACTTGCGCAGCGTCGCCGTGATGCTCGGCAGCTCGGTCTCCAGAATCTTTGTGACCTCCTGCTGCCTATAGGCCGTTTGTCCTGTCAAGAGCGCGTGATAAAAATCCAGCAAGCGTTTCTGCGCCTGATCGCGTTGGGCCGGATTTTCCTGCCACTGCCCGGCGGCGAAGGCGCGGGTCAATGGATGCAGGCTGTAGAACGGCAATTGCCCCGACTCGTGAATGGGTTCCAGCATGGACATAACCAGGAGCTGATCCAGAGCGGCGTCCAGGTCTGCGCCATGTAGGTCGCTAATGGCCGCGATGCTGGCCTGCGAGGCCGGGGCGGCAAAGAGCGACGCCGCACACAGCACCCGTCTGGCCTGGGACGACAACGCGGCCCATGAGCGCGCCACAAGATCGTCGAGGATCTTGGCGGCCCGGGGTAGCGTTGCGAGGGCCGCATCCAGAGACAGATCCGAGCGCTTGATTTGCCCGACGGCCCATGTGATCGCCAGCGGTACGCCGCCCACAGCCTGGCACAACCGCAGCAAGTCACGGTTTTCGGCCCGCTCGAGGGCCGTCAACCCCACGCACGCGCTCTTTAACCGAATGAGATCCACGCCATCGGCCTCGACCAACCGGTTGAGGCTCACCGGCCAGGCCTGCACCGGTTTGTGCTCGGGCGCGGTCGTGATTGCCGCAGACGGCGCGGGCAAGCGCAGCAAAAAAAGGGCAAGCTGATGGTCAACTACCTGATCAAAGCTGTCCACGATGAGCAGTGTGGGTCGGGCTTGCAGCAGATTGAGGATTTCCCGGCGCTTTTCGGGCAGGGTGCGGCGAGACAGACCGGTGTAGCCCCATACGCGGGCCAGCGTATCGAGCACATCCTCCAGTGACAGGGCGCGCTGCGCGGCGCTGGTCCAAACGCCGGCCTCAAAGCGTGGAGTATCCCGTTCGGCGCGTATGCACTGATGGGCCACTTCAAGCGCCAGAGCGGTCTTGCCTATGCCTTCGGGACCGCCAATGCTGACCAGCGTCGCCCCTGAGCGCAGCGCTGCGAACACCAGTGACTTTTCGGCCACACGACCCACGAACGAGCTGCGCGGCGGTAAATTGTGATACGGAGACGAATGAGAAACTCGAGTGGACACTGTCACCCCCCACCGGCCCTCTCACTCGTCCAGTATAGCACCAGGCAGGCGAATGTACAACCGGAAAAGCGCGAGCGTTTCGTAGATGTGGAATGCCGCCAGCAGTTCGGCCGGAGAGCGGCCATTGGACACAATTCCCCACGACGGCCGTATGGTTTTCACCAAATCAGCGTCTTGAATAGAAACGACCGATCCCCTGAGGCTATTTTTAAGGAGGCCAAGATGTTACTCGTATTGCTAAAAACGGCATTGATCCTCACATTGACCTTCGGTTCGGTGGGCGGTGTGACGGCGATTTCGGCCGATAGCCTGCCCAATTCGGCTCTCTATCCGACGAAACTGGCTGTGGAGCAGGTGCGGTTGCAGTTGGCTTCAAGCCCTTCAGACAAGGCCGAGCTGCATCTGGAATTCGCCCAGACCCGGCTCAAGGAGATGGAGCGTATGGCGTGGGCAGGTGAAGCGCCCGACGAGGCCATGATGAAGCGCCTCCAGACTCATCTACAACAAGGACTCCACTTTGCCGCTCAAGCGCCCGATGAGGCCATGCTGCGTTGGATGGTCAAAGCTCAACAAATGGCCCAAGAACAGGAGCAGAAATTGATCCAAGTTCGGCTCCAAACGGGTCGCGCCGCTCACGAACCCCTGCAACAAGCCCTAGACGCCTTGGATCAATGGCAACTAGAGTTGGACGGCGGTCTGCTGGACCCACAGACCTTCCGTTGGCGGCACAACTTGCAGCGTCCCGAGGACGCACCCGAGTTGCCTGATGTTGCACCGGAACCATCGCGCGAAGGTCCAGGTCCTGGTGAGCCGGGCGGCGGTCAAGATTGCGACGGCACGCTATGCTTGCCGACAGGCGACCAAAACCAGTATGGACAGGATCAAGACACCGACCCCGGTCAATATGGCCCTGGCGAACCAGGCGGCAACCCTGCTGCTTGTGCGGGCGAGGACTGTGAGCCGGTCGGCGACCAACATCAGTACGGCCCGCAGCCTGACCAGCCCGGAGCGGGCGAGCCGGGCTATGCTAACGACTGCGATGGCACGCTGTGTCTACCGACGGGCGACCAAAATCAGTATGGCCCTGGCGAGCAAGGCGGCGGCCAGGAGTGTGACGGCACGGCCTGCCTGCCAGTCGGCGACGAGCATCAGTATGGGCAGGAAGACGGTTCTGGCGGCAACGGCAATGGTTCCCAACCATAAAGCACCCATGACCGATCTGAAAACGCCCTAAAAAAGTTAGAGAGGCAGCAAAACGAGTTCGCGAGCGCCCGCGAACTCGTTTTTTTGATGGCCCAGTCAAGCCTGGCCTAATCGCCGTCGGACGCGATCAAGTCAATGCAGCGCGGACCGTCTCTAATTGGCCGGCGCTGCCCAGTTTTTCATTCTTGTGGGCGATAAAGTTGGCATACTCGGCCACGAAAACCTTGCCCGGATCGCGAAAGTCGAACTTGGCGGGTTGATCGCGGAAGAACTCGCGGTGCACGCGCGTCCACACCAGCCGCCCGTCTGTGTCAATGTTGACTTTGGTCACGCCCAGCGGCACGGCCGTGGCGAACTCGTCTTCGTCCACGCCGCGCGCCGATGGGTCCAATGCGCCTCCGGCGGCGTTGATGCGCAGAACCTCTTCTTGCGGCACCGATGACGAGCCGTGCATCACGAGCGGAAAGCCAGGCAAGCGCTTTTGGATCTCGGTCAGGCGGTCAAAATGCAGACCCTGCTTGCCCTTGAACTTGTACGCGCCGTGGCTGGTGCCGATGGCCACGGCCAGGCTGTCGCAGCCGCTGCGCTCGACAAAGGCCCTCGCCTCGTCGGGGTCGGTCAGCATGGCGTGTTTTTCGTCCACTTTGATGTCTTCTTCGACGCCGCCCAACATACCCAACTCGGCCTCGACGCTGATACCCTTGGCGTGGGCCCGCTCGACCACGCGCCGGGTGATGGCGACGTTTTCTTCAAAGGGATGGTGTGAAGCGTCGATCATCACCGAGCTATAAAAGCCCGAGTCGATACAGTCGTAGCAGGTCTCTTCGTCGCCGTGGTCCAGGTGTACGGCAAAGATGACCTGGGGATAGATCTCTTCGGCGGCGCGAATGATGGCCTCGATCATCTTGACGTTGGCATATTTGCGGGAGCCTTTGGAGATCTGGACGATAAAGGGGGCCTGGGACGCCAGGTTGCCCTGGAACAGGCCCAGCGCCTGTTCCATATTGTTGATGTTGTACGCGCCGACGGCAAATTTGCCATAGGCTATCTGGAACAATTCTGCTGTCGTGACAATCATTTGCTTTCCTCCTCTCATCACGAATGACACGAAAAGACGAATTTCACGAAAATCCTACGTGTTTCAAACCTGCGATCCCCGCTCGCAACCGGCGGATATTGTCGCCGATTGAGCCGTAAAAGATGGCCGCCCCCGCCACCAACACCGTTGCACCGGCTGTAACCACCTCAGGAGCCGTGTCAGAGTTGACGCCGCCATCCACTTCCAACTCGGCCGGAGAGCCGATCTGGTCCAGTATGCGGCGCAGGCGGGCGATTTTGGCTGTGCTGCTGGGGAGGTACGCTTGCCCGCCAAAGCCCGGATCCACCGACATCACCAACACCAAGTCTACCTGGGGCAAAATTTCTTCCAGCGCCGATAGGGGTGTGGCAGGGTTGAGAGTGACGCCGGCCCGGACGCCCAGTTCTTTGATGTGCTGGATGGTGCGGTGCAAGTGCGGGCAGGTCTCTACGTGCACGGTCAGTCCATCGGCGCCGGCCTGGGCAAAGTCGGCCAGATAGCGCTCGGGCTGTTCGATCATCAAGTGCACGTCCAGTGTCAGGCGAGTGGCCTGCCGCAAAGCTCGCACCACCAGTGGGCCGACGGTGAGATTGGGCGCGAAATGCCCGTCCATCACGTCCACGTGGATCCAATCGGCGCCGGCCGTTTCGGCCTCCTGGACTTGTTCGCCCAGGCGGGCGAAATCGGCGGATAAAATCGAGGGCGCAATCTTGACCATTGCAAAACCCTTGTCAAACGTCGCCAGCCATTACGGCTCGCGTATCTCGGCGTTCACGCCGACCTGGCCTGACTTTTCAAAGACCAGCGTCAGGGCTATCGATGCACCCTGCTCAAGCGGCGATTTGAGACGAATGAGCATGAGATGCAGGCCTCCGGGCTTGAGCTCGACCGAACCGCCGGCGGGAATCTCGATGACGCCGCCCTCGACGGGGTGCATTGACATCACGTCGCCTTCGAGCATGGATTGGTGCAGCTCTACCACTTCGCACACGTCGGTTTTGGCGGCAATGAGCTTGTCGTCTTGGTCGCCATCGTTCTTGATCACCATATAGACTGCGCCGGCCTCGGTCATCTGAGGTGAGGGTCGTCCCCACACGTTTTCAACTCTGATGTCTGGCCCATGGGCCTTTGTAGCGCCGCAAGCGGTCAATAGCATCAGTGCAATGCCCAGCTCGATAGGCCGTTTTCCCATCGTCGTCACCCTTTCTATTTTGGCGTTAAATTCATTCGGGTGTGTTTCAAATGAGTTGAGGGTTTGGTAGCCTAGCCCCTCGCGGGCGTTTTCAGCGGGCACAAGGCCCTAAACTACAACCGAAATGAAACACACCCAATTCATTCATTGATCAAATGCCGAATGTCGGGCGCGATCTCTTCGGCTGGCGTGCCAAAGGGATAGACCGCCCGCCACAGACCTTTCCGGTCGATGAGCATCAGCGAGGCCGTGTGACTGACCAGGTATCCCGCTTCAGACTCAGGGGCGTCGGCTTCGAAAAAGACACCAAAGCCGTCGGCAGCGGCCTGGATCTCTTCCTGTGTGCCAGTCAACCCTAGAAAGCTGGGATCAAAGTAGCTCACATAAGCTGCCAGCTTTTCCGCTGTGTCCCGCTCTGGGTCTACCGTGATCATAATAAATTGAGCTTGCTGCGCGTCGTTGCCCAATTGCTTCCACACACGCCTAACCTCGGACACGGTGGCCGGGCACACGTCGGGGCAGTGGGTGTAACCGAAATAGATCAGCACGACCTTGTCTCGAAAATCACGCAGGCCGACCCTATGCCCGCTTGCGGTCGTCAGCGCAAAGTCCGCCGCCGGGCCAGATGGTTCCACCACGCGCCCGTGGAGTTGATAAGGACGCGGCAAGCGCCCAACCCAAATGATACCCACGGCGATTAACGCTATCGCCGAGAGTGCGGCCAGCGCCAACCGCCCCCGGAGCACCCGCGACCACCGGTTCGCCGCCCCACTTGACGTTGTCATCTTGCTCCATTTCCTCTCGCCTGGCGGATCGCATATTTTGTACTAAAGACGCACTTGAGATTCATTAGGTTCGTCTCGATTATCCTGTGGCAAGGGGGGTAGGATAAAGAACAAGGCAAGTTTAGCACCGAGCGATGATTTGTCAAGCCAATCAAGCCAACAGTCTCGATCAGTGATCGGGCCGGTTGGCCGATGACTGATTGCGCGGCTTGACAACCTGCGCAAGTTCGACTACAATAACCTCGCTTGTGCACGAGCGCCGAGGTAGCTCAGCTCGGTAGAGCAGTGGACTGAAAATCCATGTGTCGCCAGTTCAAGTCTGGCCCTCGGCACCTCCGAACGACATGATTGAGCGGCCTGGGCCGCTCCCCAACGGCCCGGCCTATTTGGTCGGGCTGTGTGTTTTTGTGATCCCTGCCAGGAGCGAACCGATGGCTGTGAGAGATCTACCCACCTTCATCCCCCTGGAAGAAGCGGCGCAGCGCTATGGGTTGAGCCGCGCCGCGTTGACGCGACTGGTTGAGGATGGTAAGATTAAGGCAGCTCATGTTAATGGGGGAATCGCTGTGGCGCAAGACGAGACGCAGACCATAGTGCATAAAGTCACTGCAATAATGGCTATTAGAGATAAACTGTGGTCGCAGGTCAAACACTTGGAGGATGAACCTATTAGTATGAGTCAGGCTTGCGAAAAATACCCGGAGATCAATTTCGCAAGCCTGAGCAGATGGGTAATACAGGGCTATATACGCACTCTGAACTCACCAACAAACATAGGGCGAGGTCATAAAAAATTACTCAATGAAGCAGATGTCGCATATACTGCGGCTATTTTGCGGATGAGAGGCAAGCGACCAGGAAAGCGAGTCTTCACGTCCGAACTAACGCCTCCTCATTACGATTAGCCTCAGTGGATTCTCTTTTTTTGCCCGGAAAACCTACGGGTTGTTATTGACAACCTGTAGGTTTTTAGTGTATAATATCCCCAACTTCATACACACCCAGGAGCACCCAATGGACCAAGCTCTGAGCAACGACCGTACCCACATCATCCCCGATGGACAGAACGCCACGGTTGCTGCCTTTTGCCCCGAATGTGAACAGCCTGTTGCACGGTGCCACCGCCAAGATACAAACTGCTGGCGACATATCTGGATGCGCGTTTTGAAGGCGAATCTCGATACCGTGAGCGTGTAGGAAGGGGACGACCAATGACACAACGCATCGCTCAGCTCAATTCACTGGAAGAGTTCTGCGCCGAGACACTCCACACTCCGCTCGTGCGCTTGAGCCTGACCGAATCAAGCCGGTCAAATGGCTCAGGTGCGCCATTGAAAGACATCCATCTCGACCTGATGGCGGTGAACGCCCTCGACGAGATCGTGTGGCTGCACCACAGCAAGTCGGTGCTGTTCACGGTTGACGGTCCCGCGCCGGGGCGCGACGCTGCCATCTACGCGGGAATGCAGACGATGTACGACCTGGTTCTGGTACACCTGACCGGCCAGGGCTACCAGGCGCGTGGCGGACGCTACGGCATCCCCGCCGACATCAAGCCGCTGCGCGGTGTGTTCGATTGTGTACGGTGGGAGAAGGACGGCGACAATTCCTACCGCGTCGTCGCAACGGACGACGACGAATAGGTGTTGGCTCAGGCGGCCACGGCCTGCGAGTGAGCGGTCCCCAGGTGGCGCAAGGACCCGTGTCTCCAACTTCGTGTGAGAGCGGCCACGGCTCGGATGAGCACAGCCCTCCCCGGTGGCGCAAGGGGGCGAAAGAGAGATAAGGAGCAAGAGCCAAGATGGATGAAAAGTCTGTGATTTTCACCGCCTACAATCACCACACGCCCGAGTGTGGAACCCCACCCCATCTCGATAGCCTGATGGAAAAACGCTACGTGGGTTACTTTGAGAACGAGTACGGCGAGCAGTGGATTTTCGTGTACGACTATAAACAAGCCGAGGCGACGCTGTACGGCGGTGACATCGGTTGGGAGGAACCACGCACGTTCAAAACACTGGCCCAGCTTCCGATTGTTTTAAGCGAGCCTGAGAAAATGTGGCTCACCGCCTGCTGGAATGCAGCGGCCAAATCGTGACCGTGCGATGTCCAGGCCGATTCCCGATCCGCACTATTGCCTGGCCCTGGCATTAGTGCGCCAGACAGTTTTGGACGCTCTGAACGGCGGCGGGCCGGACGAGCTGGCCTGGCTGTTCTCACCGCTGGCGCAACTGACGCTGGGCCAGGCGATGGGCTTGGACGAGGAAGGTGCACTGGCCACCACGCGCCGGGCGGTGCGCTGGATCAGCGACGTAGCCGGGAGGGAGCGATCACAGTTGCGCGCGCTCATCAGCCAGCGGGCCTACTTGCTCATCCCGGAGTGGAGAGAGAGAATTCACTACCGGACATTTTTAGACAAACGCTCCCAGTTCCAACATTCGGAATACTACAGGGATAGGCATATGCTCATCGAGAAAGTGTTCGAGCAAGCGCAAGCCGAGTTGGAACAGGCTCAGATCACAGCGGTCTGTGCGATGAATAACGCTAACCCAATCTTCCAGCAGCGCCAGCGTGCCCAGGAAGATGATCCAGATGTAAGCCAGGCAAGCCGCTATCATCAAGCGCGAAAGCCGAGCCGGGTCGGAGAGATGACTCTTGTGGAGATGAAAGCCCCGACTTTTCTGGTCCGAGAAAAAGGTTTCGATGCGGAACCGTTTTTTGTACCAGGCACAAGCTTCATCTACCAGGTCCATGTTCGTGACGAGGAAGAGGGGCTCTTGGTAACCCTTATCCCAAACGGCAATCGCCAACACTGGGCCATAGTCCTGGAGTGTGAACAACGCATCGGGCATGCCGATCCGGTCTCCCGGCTGAAGGAGCAGGTCTTAAAGCGAATCTTTCGTTTTCGACACACAGTTGGGCATTCTTGGCGGTACGACACACATATTCCCATCCCAAGCCGTCCAAAGTGGCTTGCAGGGTCGTGCCGTCAAATTCACCATCGCCCAGGAAGATGACGGTACAGCCCTCTGGAACCAGGGCGTGAACCTGCTTTAACAACTCGACGTGGGCTGGCTCTGGAAAATGCCCTTTGTGGCCCTTGACCACCATCCAAGCCAGGGGGAGAGCACGTTGGCGATAGATCACACTGACCATCAAAGTCAAGCAGCCCCGTCCAACTTCACTGCCATCCATCGCTAACACCAGTGGACGATGAGCCAGGCTCCTTAACACGGCTTCCGCAAAGGGCAGAAAGTCAAGTTCAGCATCAATGCACTCATGGGTGAGCCAGCGATAGTACTTTTTCACCCGGCTCTCTCGTTTGGTCCCGTCGGGGACTTGACCCGCAATCGCGGGCAAGCTCGTCCGCTTGCTGCCCACGATGCCGCTGATGAGCGCGGCCAGGGTGTGTAAATGCCGGGCTGCATTGCCCTTGGGTTCCGTCGGATACATTTGCCTAATGGCGTCTTTTATGGCACGATACCTGCGTCGGTTGTCACTCATAGTATGCTCCTTGCTCTGTGCTTGGAGCTAGTGGTCTGTCAAGGATCATATTCCTAGTGCGAGTGACAAAATGCCCTCACGTAGTTGGATCATGAACGACACAGCGAGATGCGTTACGACGCCAAGCCCGCATTACTTTCTGCTTGGGTGGCGATGCACA
>DAOTXN010000181.1:0-3632 GCA_034435435.1 Anaerolineae bacterium
CGTCCCCGCTGTATTGGGTCCACGCGGCGGCCACGCTGGCGCTGTTGTACGCATCGGTGTAGACCGGATTGCTCAGCGCGTTGCCGCTGGCGTCGTACCAGTAGGCCCGCAGATACCACTTGTTCTGGCTGTCATCGGGGTCGATCTCGCCTCGGGCGTACACGCTCAACTGGTAGCTGACGCCGGGGCTGACGGTGACGAAGGGCGAGCGGGCATAACCGTTGGCCAGGTTGCTGATCGATTCGGCGTAGCTGCCGCTGTGGGGCGTGCTGCTGCCCCAGGTGTTGCGCCAGATAGATGTGCCCGGCCAACTGCCGGACGGGACGTGGCTCCATTGGCCGCCGCTCTCAAAGCCGGGGTCGGACAGGCTCATTTCACCCTGGCCGATCTCGCGTTCGTAGTGTTGGCCGACGTACACCGTGGTGTTGCTGGCGAACATCGCCCTGACCCGCACGCCGTCGCCATCGTAGAGGAAGCTGGCGTTGGCTGCACCGCTCACCGCAGTCAGGCGGTTCTCGGCGTCGTAGCTCAGAGCAAAAGTGTCGCTCCCGATGACGCGCTGGGTTTGGTTGCCGTTGGCATCGTACTGGAACGAACGCCCGTCCGAGGTTGAGGTCACGGCGTGGGGCCGCACACTGCCCGCTCCCGAGGCCGGGTAGTTGAGCGTCACGCCGTCTTTGCTGGTCAGGTTGCCGATGCTGTTGTAAACATAATCCTCTGGGCCGTATGTTCCTTCGCTGCCCCCGCTGGCCCCCGCCTGGGTCAGCCGGTCCAGCGCATCGTAGGCGAAACTCTGCGTCTGTGTGCCGCCAGCGTTATTGTCTTGGATGGTCCGCGCGTTGCCCACGGGATCGTACCAGTACTCCAGGCTTTGCAGCGAGTCGTAGCTGGGCGACACGCCGCTCTTGAGCCGCTGCAAGCGCCCCAGCCCGTTGGCCGTGGTCCAGGGATAGTACTCATAGTCCGTGCGCAGCACGTCGGCCCCCAGTTTGCGCAGCTCGACCCGCCCCGAGGCGTCATAACTCGTGCTTTGCACGTAGGTGTTGCTGCCGGCCACGCTGTTCAGTAAGCCCTGCGCGTTGTAAGTGTAGCTCACCTGCTCGCCGACCTGCCCGCCGTTCCCGCCGGGGTATTTGATCCACAGGGTGCGGTCCAACGAATCGTAGCCCCATTGGGTGACGAACGTGCCTCCGCCCGTGCCGTCGATGACTTTGCTCTCTTGCGTCATCCGCCCGCGCGTGTCGTAGGTCCAACTCGCCGAGCCGGAGCCATCCACCATACGTGTGCGGGCGCCCACGCCGTAACCGTGACCGCTCTCGTCGTAATAATACTTGACGCTGTAGCCGCTGTAACCGGGATCGCCGGGGCAGCTGGCGGCGCCGCTGGAATAGGTCTTGCCCCGCAGCCGGCTCAGCGCGTCGTAGTAAAAGCAAGTGCGCTGGTTTTTGGCGTCGGTCTGGCGCAGCAACTCGCCTGCCGGACCATAGCTGTAGCTCCAGTAACCCATATCCGGGTCGTCCATCGTCAGTTTGCGGCCCAGCGCGTCGTAAGTCATCGTGGTCGGGTTGCCCAGCGCGTCGGTCACGCCAGTCAGGTGGTCCAGCCGGTCGTACGTGTAGGTGGTAGTCTGGTAACCAAATTCCTGATAGTTGTCCAGCCAGGCGCTGCCCCGGTAAATCCAATGCCGGAAGCGATAGCTCAGATTGACCGGCATCTGGAACTGGTATGTGCCCCGTTTGCTTGGATCGTCCTTTTGCCACACCTGGATGTACGCTACACCCGCTGGCGTGGTCTTGAGCGTGACGACATACCAGGTCCCTACCTGAATCGGGTTGATCAGGTCGGCCGGGTAGACCCAGGCGCTGCCATCCGTCGAATACTGCACATAGATCTTGCCGTTACCGGCGATGACTCCCAGGCGCGGCGTGGGACTGCCCGATGCTTGCAAACAAAAGTGGGCATTGGTGTCGGTGCGATCCACCTTGAACTCCACTTGGATCGTGTGACCTTGCTCGCTGCCGTCAATGTTGTATACGTTGCGGTAAAAGTTGGCGTTGTAGTTGCTGCCTGTACCGGTGTTTTTGAGCGTCTCGCCGTCGATACTCTGGTGCCCGCTAAAGGTCCAGCGGCTGTTATCCAATGCAGTGAATGGCTCTTCTAGCTGGATCCACGACTCGTTCACGTGCCATAATCGGCCGAAGGCATCGGAATCGCTGGAGCGGCTGTGGCCGTTGCCATCAATCTGGGTCGTGGACCATCCGTCATACACGGTCGTGGTGCGTGTGTCGTCGGGCGCGGTAACCTGTGTCGCGCGCCCCAGCCCGTCGTAGGCGGTGTGCGTCTCGGGTTGGCTGCCGGGGGTATAGGGCTGGTAGGGGCTTTGCCCGTTCCACACGTACTTGGGCGTGTCGTAGGGCACCGTTTGCGTGATCTGCCGGCCCAGCGCGTCGTAGCCGACGCTGACCAGCACGTCGCGCTGATCCGCCTGACCGTAGATGTCGGCCCGCCGCTGCTGCGTCTGCACCGAGCGCCCCAGCCCGTCGTAGAACTGGCGCACCTCGGAGCCATCGGCGAAACTGACCGAGATCAGCAACGGCTGGAGAAAGGTGGCGGCCCCTCCCGGATCGTCCCAGTAGGAATACGCTGCGGTGGGGGTGGTGGCGCTGTCGCCCGGCCCGATGGCTTTGACGAGCCGGCCCCATTCGTCGTAGCGGTACTCGGTGGCCGTGGCCTCCCCGTTGGCGTCCCACGCTCGCCGCACCTGGCCCGGCAGCCCGTAATCGGCCGCCACGCCGTTCACGCCGTAGTACTCGGTGTGGCTGCATTGGGGTGGGTTCAGCGCGTTGCACACCTGTAGCGGGTACAGGTGATAGGTGGTGTCGTAGCTGGTGCTGCTGGTGCGGGTCGCGCCGCCGCCGATGGTCCCAAAGGTCCAGTCGCCGCCGCCGTCGTACGTGACCTGGCCGTAGCCTTCGTAAGTGGTCGTCGAGGTCAGATTGCCGGTGGCGTCGTAGCCAAAACGAGTATCTACAGTAGGAGATGAGTCTGACCCGGAGACGATGATCGGCTCGACCAACACCCGCGACAATGTCAGCTTGCCCTGGCCGCCGGGGCCGTTGTTGTCTGGCCTGTCGTCGTAGAAGTAAAAGGTGGTCGCCAGCAACGTGCTCTGCGTGTCGTTCCACACCATCGACCAGATGGGTTTGTTCACGATCCAGGCGTCTTCGTTGGGCATAAACTTGGTCTTGTGGATGCGGTAGAGCGCACCGCTTTCATCGTATACTTTGGTCACGGTCAGGTTACCGTACTGCGCGCCGCCCTGGTCGGCGGTGTTGTACTCGAAGGTGCTGCGCCGGCTCTTGGCCTGCCCACCTTGCCACACGGTGGCCGTGCTCTCGCTCAGGTAGACGAACGTGGAGCTGCCCACCGTCTGGCTGAGCCAGGTCTGGTTCATCTGCTGCAGCGCGTTGTCGGCGGCGTCACGGTAGAGGGTCTGCGACTCGCGTCCAGCAAAGGCCCACGAGTCGGCGCGAAAGGTGTGTTCCACCGTGGACAGCAAGGCGTCGTCGTAATCGTGGGCTGCCTCACTCACGTTTTGAAAACCGACCAGGGTCCAGTCGTACTGGCCATTC
>DAOTXN010000182.1:0-68726 GCA_034435435.1 Anaerolineae bacterium
CGCTGTGATTTGAGCTTGTTCCAGCTTGGCTTGCGCTTACTCGATCACTTCTTGAACGAGTCGATGCCCCTTCCTGTCGCGTTCCAAATGCTCGAACTCACAGCCTTTGTCTAAAAGTGTCCGGTAGTGAAGGATTGTCCTCAATCTGTTCTTGCTCTGATTTCCCCTGTCCGCCGAGTTGTATTATAATCAACGCGACCATATCCTGTTCTCAAGGAGCAAGATGACCGACCAGGCCTTCCAGGACTATTACCCTGATAATCTGAGTTACTGTTACGGCTGCGGCAGGCTGAACGAGCACGGTCTACAGATCAAGAGCCATTGGGACGGCGACGAAACGGTGTGCACATTTCAGCCCCGGCCCTATCACATCGCCATCCCCGGCTACGTCTATGGCGGACTGATCGCCTCGTTGATCGACTGCCACGCCACCGGCACGGCGGCGGCGGCGATGTACCGCGCCGAGGGGCGGGCGATGGACACCCAACCGCCCCTGCGTTTCGTGACCGGCTCGCTGCACGTGGATTATTTGCGCCCCACCCCTTTGGGCGCGCCGCTAGAGCTGCGCGCGCGCGTCAAAGAGATCAAAGGCCGCAAAGTCGTCGTCACGGCCACCCTGTCGGCGCAGGGCGAAGTGTGTGCGCGGGGCGAGGTGATCGCCGTGCAGATGCCGGAGCACCTAGTCCCGAAAGATTAAGCGACCATGATTGACCCCGACTTGCCTTTGATTGACCTGCACCGCCACCTGGACGGCAGCGTGCGCCTGGAAACCATCCTCGACCTGGGCCGCCAGCACAACCTGCCGTTGCCGGCGTGGGACGTCGAGAGCTTGCGGCCACACGTCCAGTTCACCGACACGCTGCACGGCGTGCAGGGCGTGATGGCCTTTATCGCCAAATTCAAATGGATGATCGGCGTGCTGGCCGATTATGATGCCTGCCGGCGCATCGCGTACGAAAACGTCGCCGATGCGCAGCGCGAGGGGATTCATTACATCGAGCTGCGCTTCAGCCCGTGGTTTATGGCCGAACCGCACCAGTTGGACCCGCTGGGCGTGGTCGAGGCGGTGGCCGACGGGGTCGAGGCGGGCGAGCGCGATTTTGGTCTGCCGGCCAAGCTCATCGGCATCCTCAGCCGCACCTACGGGCCGGACACGGCCTGGATCGAACTCAACGCTTTGCTGGCCCACCGCGACCGGTTGGTCGGGCTGGACCTGGCCGGCGACGAGGCCAACTGGCCCGGCGAGATTTTCGCCGCCCACTTGAAAAAGGCGCGGGACGCCGGCTGGCATATCACCGTCCACGCGGGCGAGTCGGCCGGGCCGCAGAGCATCTGGCAGGCCGTGCGCGAGCTGGGCGCCGAGCGCATCGGTCACGGCGTGAGCGCAGTCCGCGATCCGGCGTTGTTAGACTATATGGCCGAGCGGCGCATCGGCGTGGAATCCAATCTGACCAGCAATGTGCAGACCAGCACCGTGCCCGATTACGCCAGCCACCCCCTGCGCCGCTTTTTAGCGCACGGCATCCTGGCGACCATCAACACCGACGATCCCGGCATCAGCGCGATTGACTTGCGCTACGAGTACGAGGTGGCTGCGCCCGCCGCCGGGCTGACGGCGGAACAGATTCGCCAGGCTCAGCGCAACGCGCTGCAAGTGGCCTTTCTTTCGGAAAAAGACCTGCGAGGTTTTAAAAACCTCGCAGGTCTGAATCAACTGGCCGTCGGCAGCGAAAAGTAGAACGTGCTACCCTGCCCTTCGACGCTCTCTACCCACAGTCGCCCCCCGTGCCCCTGGACGATGTGCTTGGCGATAGCCAGGCCCAGGCCGGTCCCGCCGCCGCTGCGGGCCCGGTCGGCTTTGTAAAAACGCTCGAAAATGCGCGGCAGGTCCTCCGGGGGGATGCCCACGCCGGTGTCTTGGACCGAAATAACCACCTGATCGCCCGCAACCTGGGCTGAAACGGTCACGCTGCCTCCCACCGGCGTGAACTTGATGGCATTGTGCACCAGGTTGGTCACGACCTGCCGGGCGCGTTCGACGTCGGCCAGCACCGGCGGCAACGCGGGCGGCAAAAGGCCGGTGATCTCCAACTCGGCCCGCTCGGCCTGCGGGCGCAGCCGGTCCACCGGGGGGATCACGATGTCCTCGACGCTCGCTGGGGCCAGCCGCAGCGGCGCCTGCCCCGACTCGACGCGCGACAGCTCGAGCAGCTCCTGCACCATTTGGGTCAGCGCGTCCACTTCGGTATCCATGCGGATCAGGAAACGCTGCGCCGCCGGAGGGTCTTCGAGCGCCCCATCGCGCAGTGTATCCACCAGCGCCTTGAGTCCGGCCAGGGGCGTGCGCAACTCGTGCGAAATGTTGCTGATAAAATCCCGCCGCACCGTCTCTAACTGTCGAATGCGGGTCAGGTCTTGCAAGATGATCAGGTAGCCGCGCGCGCCTTCCACCTGAAACGGCGTGACGATGACCTGTAGGAAAAGCCGGTGGCGGCTAAATTCCACCGCCTCGATCTGTTCCTCGGCGCTGGCGTGGCAGCGCTCCCACAGCTCGATCAGTTGATGCTGGCGCACTGCCTGCGCGAACGACAGCCCCTCGACTTCGGCCTCGCTCACACCCAGCAGCCAGGCCGCGGCGGGGTTAACGAGCTGCACCCGCCCGTTTTCGTCGGTGATGAGCACGCCGTCGGCCATGTTGTCCAGCACGGCCGCCAGCCGCCCGCGCTCCTCAGCCAGCGTAGACACCTTGTCGCGCAATTGCTCGGCCATCACGTTAAAGGTGCGGGCCAGTTGGCCGATCTCGTCATGCGTGGTGGGCAAGAGCCGGGCGTTCAAGTCGCCCTCGGCCAGGCGCTCGGCGGCGCGGGTCAGACGGCGCACCGGTCGCGCCGTGCGCTCGGCGATAAACACCGCCAGCAGCACGGCTCCCAGCGTCGCCAGAAATGCCGCTGTCAACACGGCCCGGCGCAACTCGCTCACGTTGGCCTCGACCTGGCGCAGCGGAAGCGCGACGCGCACGATGGCCAGTGTGTCGTTTGCGCCGCGCACAGGCAACGCTGTGTACAGCATCTCGTAGCCAACTGTGTTGCTGTAACGGATGCTGCTTCCCTGACCCTCTGCAAGCGCCTGTTGCACCTCGGGCCGGTGCAGGTGATTGTCCATCTGGGCCCGGTCTTCGTGGGACTCGCCCACCACCACGCCGTCGGCGGCGATGATCGTCACCCGCACGCCCAACAGGTCTGCCCAGTGTTTGGAAAGCGCATTGAGATGCTCGGCTGGCAGCGTCTCCAGGCTGTCGGCCATCAGGCGCGCATAGGCCAATAATTGCGTTTCCAGGTCTTCCAGGCGCGCCCGGCGCACCTGGCTGGTGATAAACACCGTCAGCCCCAGCATCGTCGCCAGGATGAGCGCGACAAAGGGCGCGGCGATGCGCCAGCGAATGCCACGAAAACGCATTTAACCCTCGAAACAGTAGCCGATTCCGCGCACGGTGACCAGGCGGGCCGGGTTGGCCGGGTCTGCTTCGATCTTTTCGCGCAGCCAACGCACGTGCACGTCTACGGTGCGGCTGCCGCCGCCGTAATCCCAGCCCCACACCCGCTCCAGGATCAGGTCGCGCGACAGGGCCACGCCCCGGTTGCGGGCCAAAAAGATGAGCAGGTCGTACTCTTTGGGCTTGAGGCGCAGCGACTCGCCCTGCCACAGCACTTCGTGACGATTCAGGTCGATCAACAGGTCGCCAAAGCTGAGCACGTCGCGGCTGGCGGCCTCGCTCTCGGTGCTCATTTCTTCACGGATGAGTCGCACCCGTCGCAGCAGCGCCTTGACCCGCGCCAGCAATTCGCGCATGCTAAAGGGCTTGGTCAAATAATCGTCCGCTCCTACTTCGAGGCCCACCACTTTGTCCACTTCGTCGGCGCGGGCCGTGAGCATCAGAATTGGCGTGCTCATCTCGCGGCGCAGAATCCGGCACACCTCAAAGCCGTCCAGACCGGGGAGCATCACGTCCAGCACGATCAGGTCGGGTTGTTTTTTGCGGGCGACGTCGAGGGCTTGGGGGCCATCGGCGGCTTTCAATACCTCGTACCCTTGCCGCTCCAGGTTATATTCCAGCGTCTCCAAAAGAGTCATGTCGTCTTCGACGACTAGCACTTTTTCAGCCATTGCATCCCACCTGCGCGGTCCGTCAATCCGCGGTATATAAATCTGGCGACTCGTCCCACAACTTTTGGCCGATGACCCACAAAAGCTCAGGCTGGTGATCACTCATATAATCGTTGATGACCTCCGCTGCCAGATTCAAGATGTCATCGTCGTAGGGCCTTTGCCCCATCTTGATCAACTGCTGCTTCAACGCGCCTGGAGAAAGATGCAGCCGCTTGGTCCGGGGCGGCTTGGTTTTGAGAATGGCAACCGCCACCTCGGCCAGGCGCACGGCCAACTCTTGCAACTGCCGGTCGCCCGTCGGCGCGATCCGCTGCGGGTAGTCCTGGAACTCTACATAAATGTCATTGGCAAACTCGTAATGCAGCCACGTTTCCCAGGTCTTTTCGAACCCCATCTTGAAGAAACGGTCTGGTGGAATTTCATCGTAGTAAAAATCCTCCTCGTCCTCCTCTGCTTCTTCCTGACTCCAGCGGGCCACAGAGCGAAGCACGTTGATCCAGAAAGCGCCGACGATAACCGAGGCCAGCAACCCCAGCAGCGTCCCTTCAAATAAGGTGAAAGGCAGCAGGCGGGTCAATAACCAGCCGACCCCCACGGCGACCCCCAGCACGATGGCCAGGGTGAGAACGATCAAGAGAAAGAAAACACCGGCGACTAGAATCCTCATCGTTGCACCTCACTCGATTTTGACAGACGTCAAGTCCAGTCTATCGCCGACCGGCGCGCCGCCGCGCACCACAGGCAGGCGATGGGCGGGATTTGCAATGTCGTACAACCCAACAGCCAGCGTGTACATCCCCGGCGGTGTTTCCAGCGGGACCAGCACACCGTAGCGGTCGATCACTGTCTCGCCGGGCGCCCAAGTGGTCGTGGGGCGCAGCGTCGCGCCTGGCTCAGTGTCGGTCTGGGCGATCAGCTCCCCGCTGACGGCATACAAGTGTACGAACACCTTGTAACGCTCGGTTATTGGCTCATCAGTTTGCCAGAACAGCGCCAGTTGGATGATGTCGCCGGGGGCTACGGCGTCGGTCAGCAGCGTGTAACCGTCCAGGCGAATCGCTTCCCCAAAACGCACGTCCAATCGCACGGCGGGTGTGTCCGATACCTCGCCGGGCAGCGCATACACCGCCAGACGCACGTCGCCGTACCACGTCTCACCGGCCTTGTAGGTGTGCGCTTCCAGCCAACTCTCGATGAAACGCTCGGGGTCGCTCTCGGCGTCGCCCCAAAAGACGGCGAACAAGCGGCGGTGTTCGGCGATGATGCGCTCCAGCTCGGCCCGGGTGATGTCCGGGTTCAGCGGGCGCTGGCGGGCCAGCGGAAAGACGTGCGTATCGTCGGGGTAATAATAGGTGAACACTTCCCATTGATTGGGCGCGTTGAGGATAATGCCGTCGCCGGGGCGGCCATTCGACGCGATGTGCTGCGCGATGGCGCGATAGTCGGCCCGGACGTATTCTGGCGCAAAATACAAATTGTGCAACGAGCGAGCGGTATCGAAAAGCACAAAGGCGGCCAGGAAAAGCATCACCGCCCGGTAGCCGACCGCCGCCCCGCGCTCGCCCCACACGCCCGCGCCCCCGGCCACCCGCCAACCGCTCGCCAACCCCCGTCCCGCCAGAACCGCCAGCGGCGTCGCCGCAACCAGCAGAAACTTTTCGTAGGCCGGTTTGTACAACCCCAGGCCCAGAATCAACCCCACCGGGACAATGACCAGCAGCGCCAACATACCCCAGCGCAGCCCATAGGGCAATCCATCCCGTGGGTCATCGTCCGTCTCTACCGGCGGCAGCAGGCTGATGAACACCAGCGCGCCGACGGCGACCAGCCCACCCGTGACGACCTCGGTGGGGATGGTGCGCCCAAAACTCAGCAGTCGCCACACGTCGGCCAGCGCATCGAGCAGCGCGTAAGGCTGTTTTTCGCTGCTCCACGACGTGACCTGTCGCCAGGCCGTGGGCAGCCAGGGCAGATACAGGACGATTACCGCCGCTTGCGCCGCGATCCACGCCCACAGACGGCGGCTGGCGTCCGTTCCACGCCAGGCGAAAACCCACACCAGGCCCACGGCCAGGTTTTGGGCCAGCCATACAAACGGAAAGGCATAGTGCGTATACAGTCCGGCCGTCGCCGCCAGCACAAACACAACCAGCGCCCAACGCCGTCGCCTCGATGAACCCATCCCCACTATCCAATCTACCAATCCCCAGGTAGACGCCGCCGCCCACAGCGCCAACAGCGCATACATGCGGGTCTCTTGAGCATAATAGACCTGGAACGGGTTCACCGCTGTCAGCGCCGCGCCGATCAACCCCGCCGTCTCGTCGTCGAACAGCCGGCGGCCCAGCACAAAGGCCAAGCCCACCAGCGCCACGCTGCACACCGCCGACAATCCGCGCAGCGCGAGCTCGCTGTGCCCGAACAAGACCCGCCAATAGTGCAGCGCCAGGTAATAGCCGGGCGGGTGGATGTCGCCTTTGGCCCCGGCCACGATCAGGTCCAGCGAGCGCTCGGCCAGCCGGGCCGAGTTGCCCTCGTCGTTCCACAAGCTCTGCGCGTCCAGGCGGTAAAAGCGCAGCCCGGCCGCCAGGAACAGAAGGAGAATTAGCAGTAACCACGTGCGATGTTTCATCTCGGCGAATGGCGAGTGACGAATTGCGGCGCATTGTACCATGCGCTCACTGTCACGACAAGGCGCGGCTCGCCGTCCGTCTGAGGCTGTTGCACGTTGAGTCGAGTGGGTTTATACTGCTGGCATTATTGGACAGGTACCGCCGTGTTCCTGAGTTGATTCTCGTCGGGTGTCAAACTAGCAAGGAGAGCCTGCCTAATTCTGTTTATGTGAGAAAACGCGCCCAACAAGCGGTGGAATCGCCTGAAGAGAAATGAGGAGAGGTTACTGGTGAACGATACACCTTGTTTCAAGCGAGTGTTTCCGTTGAGATTGGCACCAGGCTGCCGATTCGCTATGCGTCATATCTGCACTGGCTAAGCCGCTTGCTTGAAAGATTCGGGCAGGACTGCACTCTTGCGGTCTGGCAGGAGGCCTATCAGGACTATGATGATGAATTGCTGCTCCGAATCTTGAGGACAGGGTGGAACGATGTCACACAAGATGAATCAGTTGATGTGCAAGGGTTCATTGCTGAGGCGAAGCGCCTTGTTCCCGATAGCATTGCCGCCCAACAAGCCGAAATCCTACCGCACCCGCAGCGCGCCCGTCGGGCAGCTCGCCGCGCACAGGCCACACGAGTGACACACGGCCTCATCCAGCCACATGCGGCGCTCAGGCTCAAGCCGCCGGGCCGCGTAGGCGCAGACGGTAACGCACCGCTGGCAGGCGTTGCACGTCGCGCTATCGAAAGTGAAAGCCAGGGGCGCGTGAGACGCAGCCTCGCGCAGGTAGGGCAGAGCCGCGCCCCGCAAGTCGGCCAGGCGGGGTTGATCGCGCCCATCCAGCCAATGCTCCAGCCGGGCCAGCGTCTTGCCGAACCACCCCAGTCCCTGGAGCAGCGCCGCCGTGTGAACGCCCACCGCCGTTGCGCCGGCCATCACCATCTCCACCACGTCCTGCGCCCGGCCCACCCCGCCCGTACCCACCACCGGCGCATCGTGGCGCAGACAAATTTCGGCCACTGCCCGCAGCGCGATGGGCAGAATGGCCTGACCGGAAAGCCAGGCAAAAGAACCCAGCGCCGGCCGCCCGGTTTCCACGTCTACCCGCAACGCCGGGCCAATCGAGTCAATGGCCGTGATACCGTCGGCCCCGGCCCGCAGGCAACGGTCCACTATTTCCGGCAGGTCCGGCCAGCTCGCGCTGACCTTGACCAATATGGGGATCGAGACCGCTCGCCTGGCGGCCGCGGCCATCGGCGCGGCGTCCTCCGCCCGGTAAGAGACCAGCTCCAGCATGTCGGCCCCTGCCGCGGCCAGCGGCGCGGCCAGCGCCTCCACTTCGGCCGGGGTGTGGCCCGTGCTGGCGATGAGCACCCCGCCCCGCTCGGCCAGCGCCGGCAGCTCGCGCTCGATCCACTCCTGCGCCGGCAGATCGGACCAACCCTCCGTGTTGAGCAGGCTCGCCCCCCCCGCGGTGCTAATGTGCGGCGCAGGATTGAGCGTGGCCTGGGGGCGGATGGTCTTGGTGACGACCGCCGCCGCGCCCGCAGCCCAGGCCGCCCGGATGCCCTGCGCGCTCCACGAGAGCGGCCCAGAAGCCAGGATGAGGGGATGCTTGAGCTTCACCCCACACAGATTAACCGCCAGGTCACTCATCTTTCGCCCGCCTTCCACAGTTGTCGAGCGGCCGCGACCGCCCGCGCGCGCACCGCGTCCGGGTCCACGTTCAGCACGTTCCCGTCGCGCAGCAGCCATCTCCCGGCGCACATCACGCCGCATAGGTCGGTCGGGTTGCGCCAAAAGAGCAGTTGCTCGGCCAGGTTGTGCAGAGTCAACGGCGTGGGCAAGTCGGCGCGGATGAGCAGCAGATCGGCCTGCTGACCGGGGGCCAGCGTGCCCAGGTCTGCATAGCCCAACGCCCGCGCCCCGTTCTGCGTCGCCATCGTCCACACGACGTCGGCGGGCATCGCGCCGGGGTCGCGCAGGCGGGCCTTGGGCAGCAGCGCCGCCGCCCGCATCACCTCGAACAAGTTGTTCACGTAACCATCCGTGCCCAGGGCCACGTTGACCCCGGCGGCCAGCATCTCGGCCACGGGGGCAAAGCCGCCGCCCACCTCGCAATTGGAGAGCGGCTGGTGAGAAACGTGCACGCCGCAGCGGGCCAGCGCGTCAATCTCTGCGGCGTCCACCTGCACGCACTGCGACGCCAACACGTGCGGCCCCAAAACGCCCAGGCCCTCATAATAAAGCGCCGGGCGCACGCCCCATCTGGAGAGACAATATTCCGGCTCAAAGCTGCCTTCGGACAGGTGCATGTGGACCCGGGCCTCCCGCTCGGCAGCCAGCGCAAAGGCGCGCCGGATAAAATCGGCCGAGCAGGTAAACGTGGTGTGGAAACACATCATCCCCGAGACCAGCCCCCCCGCGGCCCGGCAGGCGTCCATAAAGGCGGCGTTCTCGCGCAGGCCCAGTTCGCCGTTCTCTGCGCTCACCCGCTCCGTCGCTTCGAATGAGAGCCTCCCGCGCAGTCCCCAGCGGCGCACGACCTCGGCCTCCACGGCCAGCGCGCCGGGGATGGCGTATGGAGCCTCCAGGCAGTCGTAAAAAGTGGTGACGCCAGAGCGCGCCATCTCCAGACAGGCCCACTCGGTCGCCGCCGCGATGAGATCGTGGGTCAATCGGTCTTCCACCTGCGGCCACCAGAACGCCTCCAGAAAAGGCCACCCCTGACCTGCAAAGGAAGAAATGGGGGAAACGGGGATGCTGTGGGCGAGCACGCCGTACATGTGATGGTGCGTATTGACAAAGGCCGGCGTGATGACGCAGTCGGCGGCCTCTACGACGGCGGCAGCGGGGAAGCGGGCGCACAGCTCGGCGTGGGGGGCCGCGGCCAACACGCGGCCGGCCTCGACTGCGATCCCCCAGCCGGCTTGTGCTTGCCGGGTCGTATCGGCCCACAACATGTGACCCAAGATGAGCGTGACAGACATGGCGTTCGCTTATCCTCCAGAGATGGCGGGGAACAGCAGCAGCTCGTCACCGTCGGCCAGTGTGGGTTGTGTTGCGTCCGGGCGCACCAATTGCTGGTTGTGCAGGACGACCACGTGCGCCGAAATACCCCCCTGCGGGGCAAACAACATCTCGCGCAAGCGCGGGCCGCGCCGGGCGGCGACGTGTTCCAGCGCCGCGCACAGCACGGTTCCCGCCGGCAACGTGACCGTCTCCTGGGCCACGCCCGTGCGGTGGCGCAGCATGTTGTGGTAACGCACCTGAACGGCGATGGCGGCTGGTTCTACCACGGGCTGGCCTCCTCTAGCCCCAGCTCGCGCAATTTCTCCACCGTCGGCCAGCCGGTGGACAGGTCCCAGCCGCGCAAGGCATAGTACTCGTCCAACATCGGCTCCAGGTCTATGACCTGGCCCCGGGCGTTGCCCGAAGGAGACGGCTCTTGCAGGAAGCGCCGGGGGAGCGCGTCGTCGGCGCGGGTGATGCCGTGCCGGGCGTTGTAACACCGCTGCAGGTTGTAGATGCGCTCGCCGATGCGTTTTAATCGCTCCACCGGCATCTCCATCCCGGTGGCTGCTTCCAGCGCGGCGGCGACGTCGGACCAGTAGATTTCGGCCATGACAAAGGTCCCTCCCGATTTGCACAGCCCCACCGAATCTATCACCGCGCCAAAATCCTCGCCGTCTTTGACCAGCATGGGTTTGTAACGGCTGGACAGCGGGTCGGCCAGCTCCGGGAGATACGCCTCTCCGTAACGGCGGCGCGCCTCTTCCGGGTAGCCGGTTTCGTCGATCACAGGAAAGGCTTTCAGGTGGTCCGCCCCCCGGCTGGAGGTGACGTGCGCCAGCCCCATCGAGCGCTGGGCGCGACCGTCCTGGGCCGGTATCTCCATCCCCTTGACGTGCATGGCATACGCCTCCGCCCCCTGGCCGATGGTTGCGGCCGCCCGGCGCACCCCCTCGGCCAGCAGGTCCCCAAAACCCTGCCGGTGTGCGATCATCTGGATCAGTTTCAGGG
The DNA here is from genome assembly GCA_034435435.1 of Anaerolineae bacterium. Classification (GTDB taxonomy): domain Bacteria; phylum Chloroflexota; class Anaerolineae; order S140-20; family S140-20; genus DAOTXN01. The sequence continues at coordinate 10,807 of DAOTXN010000182.1, forward strand.
CCGTCGCCGCGTCGCCCCATTCCAGCGTCAGCCCGCCCGTATCTGCGGCGGTGAGAATGCCCTTTTCCCACAGCTCCATCGCAAACGAGAGGGTCCGACCGGTCGAGATGGTATCCAGGCCCAGGTCATCGCACAACTGGTTGGCGAACAAGATGCTGTCCAGGTCCGGGTTGGAAATCCCGGCCCCCAGCGCATTCAATGTCTCGTATTCCACGCTGTGCAGAGCGGCGCCGGCGTAGGGACCATCGGGGACGCAGTAGAGCTTGTCGCACGCCACGGAACAACTGTAACACGCCAGGTGGCGCACAAAGGCACGGGCCTGCAGGGCGTCGGCGTCAATCTGGTCAATCTGTTCAAAGCTGCCGAACTGAAAGTTGCGCGTCGGAAAGCGGCCCAGCGCGTTCATCAGCGCGGCAATGCCGGGTGTGCCGTGGGCGTGGACGGCCGGATAGACCGGGTTCTCGCGCAAGCGGCGGCGAAAATCTCGATTCAATTGCTGCAAGCGGTCCGGGTGGGCCAGGCGAACCGGACTGTGGCCGCGCACGGCGATCGCTTTGAGGTTTTTGGCCCCCATCACTGCGCCCAGCCCGCAGCGGGCGGCCGAGCGTTGCGAGCTGACCTGGATGCCGGCAAAGCGCACCTGGTTTTCGCCGGCCGGGCCGATGGCGGCCGTTTTGGTCTTTTCGTCCCCCGTGGCCTGCCGGATGGCCGCCTCGGTCTGGTGGGTGCCCTGGCCCCACAGGTCGCGAGCGTCGCGCAGCTCGGCCCGCTGGTCCACGATGTGCAGGTAGAGCGGGTGCGCGGCCCGGCCGGTCAGCACGATGGCGTCCCAACCGGCAAATTTGAGCTCTGGCCCCCAAACGCCGCCGGCGTTGGCGTCGCCATAGATGCCGGTCAACGGCGATTTGGCAATCACCTCCATCCGGCCACAAGTCGGCAGCGGTGCGCCGCACAAGGGGCCGGTGGAAAAGATGAGCAGATTGGCAGGGGACAACGGGTCAACCTCTGGCCCGACGTGCTCCCACAACAGGCGAGCGCCGAATCCGTTGCCGCCCAGAACCGTCTCGGCCAGCGTCGGGTCAACCGTGCGCGGCTCAATCAACCCACGGGTCAGGTCTACATACAGCCATTTTCCGGCGTAGCCTCGGTAGGGGAACATCCAATCAGCTCCATTCATCCAATCCCAGTCTGCGTAATGTCTCGGGAGTGGGAACGCCGTTTTCGTCCCACCCCCGCAAGCGATAATAACGGTCCAGCATGGCTTCGAAATCGCGCACGAGTCCGACGTGCACCGGCTGCGGCGAGGGACGCAGCTCGCCGGTGGCTGCGTTGCCCTCCCAGGCGTATACCGGCAGCGGCTCCGCCGTGAAACGCTCTGGCAGGCGGTCGTGGGCCCGCGACAGCCCCAGGCGGACGTTGTACAGCCGCTCCAGGTTGACGATGCGCTCCCCGGCCGCCAGCATCTCTGCGCCGCTCACCTCCCATCCCCACAGCGCGCTCAGCCCCGCCGCCAGGTCTTCCGGGAACAGGGCGTAACTCTCGGCGGTGGTGAACTTGCACACCCCCAGCGCATCGGACACGGCGCAATAGTGCTCGCTCCACACCACCAGGTCGGGCTTGAAGCTTTCGTTATCCGTCTCCATCAAGGCCGGCACGATGTGCGGCGCAAAGAGCCGCCGGGCCGCCTCCAGGTTGCCCGCCAGGTCTATCGTGGGCAAAGCGTAGAGGTGATCGGCTCCCCGGTTGGAGGTGGCGTGGCCCAGACCGAAGCCTTTGGCGATGCGCGGCTCCTGGCGGGGCAGCTCCAACCCTTTGACGTGCATGGCGTAACGCCCGGCCTCGCCGCCGATGACCTCGGCCGCCCGGCGCACCCCCTCGGCCAGCAAGTCGCCCAGCCCCTGCCGCCGGCCGATGCGCTCGATCAGGTTCAAGAGAGTCGCGGCGTCTCCCCATTCCAACGACAGCTCGGGATCGTCGAGCAGGCCGCGCTGGTGGCATTCCAGCGCAAAGGCGATCACGACGCCCGTCGAGATGGCGTCGAGGCCCAGGTCGTTGCACAAGCGGTTGGCGTGAATAATGACCTGGGGATCGTCGATCCCGCACAGCGGTCCCAGGGCGTCCAGGGTCTCGTATTCGGGACCTTCCAAATCGCCGGCGTGCGGTCCGCTCTCAATCTGGGTGACCCGGCCGCAGCGGATGGGACAGGCAAAACAGCCTTTGGTCTTGCGGGTGTAACGGGCGATGGCGGCGGCGTTTATCCGGTGTACCCACGGCGTCTGCCCTTGCTGGTGATTGCGGGTGGGCAAGTCGCCTACCCGGTTCTTGATGTCCACCAGATGGACAGTGCCCCGCTCGCGCAAGGCAGCCACGGTCGGGTGGTCGCGCACCTGTTCAAAGGCGCGGCGGGCCTGGTCGAGAAAGGCCGGGGGCCAATCTGTCTGTCCCCGTTTCTGCGCCGCCGCGCCTGTGGAGCAGACCACGATGGCCTTGAGATTTTTGCTGCCCATCACCGCGCCGCCGCCGCAGCGGGCCGCCGCCCGGCCGCCGTCGTTGAGGATGGCCGCAAAACGCACGCCCCGTTCCCCGGCCGGACCGATGCAGGCCACGTGTGCGCCAGCGGTCGCCAGGGCCGCGTGCGTGGCCTGCGCGCCCAGCCCCCACAGGTGAACAGCGGGCCGGATAGCCAGACCCTCCGGTCCCGCTTGCAGGTAGACGGGCTGCTCGGCCCGCCCGGTGATCACCAGCGCGTCGTACCCTGCGCGGCGCAGAGCCGCTCCAAACGAGCCGCCGGCGTTGGCGTAGCCATAGACGCCCGTCAGAGGGGAGCGGAAGGTGACGTTGTAACGCGCCCCGCCCGGCCAGGGCGCGCCGGTGAACGGGCCAACGGCAAAGATGAGCGGGTTTTCGGGCCCCAGCGGGTCGTCGGCAGCCTGTCGTCGCGCACATTGCGCCTGCCAGAGAAGCGCCGCCCCCAACCCCCGCCCGCCCAAAAAGCGCGTTGTCAGGCTTGGCCCTGAGGCTTCGGCGCAGCCCGAAGGGTCGGCGGCGGTGGGCATGGACGGCCGGATAGCGCCGGTGGACAGATCAATCCAGGCGATGGCGCCCATGGTCAGGCAAAAAGCACAGCGTGGATCTTGGCCGTCATGGCCTGCGGGTCGTCGGCCTGCCACACGCGCCGCCCGATGGCCACGCCGGCCGCGCCGCCGGCGATGGCGTCTCGCGCCAGCGCCAGTGTGTCGCTTTCGCCTCCGGCGCTGGCGCCTCCGGCCACCAGGATGGGCAGCGACACGGCCGCCGCGATGTGCTGAAAAGTCTCCCGGTCGCCGCAATAGTTGGTCTTGATCACATCTGCGCCGATCTCCATCCCGATGCGGGCCGCGTGGGCAATGGCCTGGGCTTGGTAGGCTCTATCGGCCGGCGGCATCATTTCGGCGACGACGGGCATGGCGTAACGCTCGCTGGCGTCGATCAGCGCGGCCAGCCAGCGATAGATTTCAATGTCGCCCGAACGCCCAAAAAAGACCGACACCGCGACGGCGTCTGCATCCATACGCAGCGCCGTTTCCAGCGCAGCGATGGGCGTCTCTTGCATGCTCTCCTGGCTCAAGCCGGCGGTCAGGCTGACGCGCAAGACGACGCCGGTGGAAGGCGGGATCAGTGAAGCAACCTGGCGGTAAAAGCCAGGCGAAATCAACAGGGCGTTCGCCCCGCCTTTGAGCACCGCCTCCACGACGGCGCGCGGGCGGTCGAGGCCTTTGACCGGACCCAGCCAGCCGCCGTGATCCAGTGGGGCGAGCAAACACCGTTTTTGCTCGCCGACGAACAGGCGACCGAGTCGCCGCGCTTTTCCAACCATTCAACGACTCCTTTCCGTCAGATATTACAGGATTGACAAGATTGACAGGATGGTCTGTTCCAATGGGCGGTTTTTATCTTGTAAATCCTGTGAATCTTGTTCAGGCCTTTGCGATAAAATCGGCCACCGCACGATAACGCCCATAAATGGGTTCATACACCGCGGCCAGCTCCGCACGGGGCGTGTAGGATTGCGCCGGCGCGTCGAAGGCGCTGGACAAGGCCGCTTCAAAAGAGGCTCCTTGATCCAGCGCCACTGCGCAGTAGGCGTAGAGCGGGCGGGTCACGGTTTCTGAGCCGGCGTATATCTGCACCGGGCGCTGGCAGACGTCGGCAAAGATTTGCGGCCAGCCGGAGACGGTCGAGCCGCCGCCGGCCAGCGCGATCTCGTCTATGGGCGATCCCAGCTCCGCACAAATATCCAGCAGGCCCCGCAGGCTGTAGGCCACCCCCTCCAGCACGGCGCGCAGCATGTAGGCCCGGTCGTGAGCCAGCGTCAGCCCCAGAAAGCCCCCGCGCAGCGCATCGTTCCAATAGGGACTGCGTTCACCGGCCAGAAATGGCAGAAAGTAGAGGCCGTCGCTCCCCGGCGGGACGGCGCTGGCGGCCTGCAAGACGGTCTCCAGGGGCGTTTCTGGCCCATAGAGCGCCCGCCAGGCCCAGGTGAGCGCGGCCCCACTGGTAGACAAAACGCCGTTCAGCAGGCGATAGGGAGGCAGCGGATAGAGGTACATGCGCTGGCGCGGGTCGTGAACGGTCTGCCCGGCGGCCAACGGGCAGGCGACCATGCCAGAACTGCCCAGCGAACAGGTCAGCCGGCCGCTGCGCGGCGGCGCGCCGCCCAGCAGGGCTATTACGTCGCCGGCCCCGACGATCACCCTGGCTGTGGGCGACAATCCCAGCTCGGTTGCTGCGCCGGGCAGGAGCGGGCCGGCGTCGGCGTGGGCCGGGCGCAGCGGCGGCAGGATGGACGGATCGAGACCGACTAACTTGAGACGCCCGGCGGCCCACACGCCCCGTTCCCAATCCAGCAGGGCGGCCCCGCCAGCTTCGGTCGCGTCGGTCAACGGCCGGCCGGTCAGCCGGTAGCGCACGTAATCTTTGGGCCAGAGCAAAAGCCGAGTGCGAGTCAACACGTCGGGTCGGTGACGGGCCAGCCAGTACAGCTTGGGCAACGTATACGTAGAGTTGAGATGGTAGGGAGGCAGGCCGAGCCATTCCTGCAACTCGGCCGTCTCGGCCACGGCCCGGCGATCTAGCCACAGAATGGTCGGGGCGATAACCTCTCCCTCCTGGTCCAACAACACAGGGGTGTGCATCTGCCCGGTCAGGCCAATGGCCTGTACGGCCCGCAAGTCAAAACCGTCGGCCAGATCGGATAGCGCGTCGGTCAGCGCGACCCACCAGTCGGCCGGGTCGGCCTCGGCCCAGCCGGGCTGCGGCGTCTGGTAACTGTAACGCCGCAGGGCTACGGCCAGGACGTGACCATCGGCGGCGTACAGCGCCGCCTTGAGGGTCGAGGTGCCGACGTCAATCGCCAGAACGTGGGGCGGGCCGGGGTGTGTCACGTCGTTTCACCGTTGACCTGGATCATTACTTTCAGCCCCTCGCTGTGCTTGACCATCTCGAAACCGCGCCCCAGCTGTTCCAGGGGCAGCAAGTGGCTGATCAGACTCGCAGTGTCCACCAGGCCGTCCTGAATCAATTTGAGAGCGCGATAGTTGTCCTGGGGGGTGCTGTCGGCCGAGCCGGTCAGCACGCACTCGCGGTAGTGGATGAGGTTGGGGTCAACGCGCAGCTCGTCGCGGGGGTAAACGCCGGCAAAAATATTGAGCCGCCCGCCCGGGGCCAGCATGGATAGACTCTGCTCCACCATACGAGCCGAGCCGACGGCGACGACGGCCGCGTCCACTCCCCAGCCCCCGGTGACGTCCTGGACAAAGGCGCCCAGATCCACGTCATTGGGGTTCACCGTCCAATCGGCTCCCAGGGCGGCGGCTTTTTCCAGGCGAGCGGGGAGCAAATCGGCGGCGATCACCCGCGCGCCAAAGCGCCGGGCGACTTGCACGTGCATCAAGCCGATGGGACCCACGCCGACCACCAGCTCCACGTCGCCCGGCTGCAGGCGCAGCATGTCCTGGCCGCGCAACACGCAGGCCAGCGGTTCCATAAAGGCCGCGGCTGGCATGCTCACGCCCGGCCGCAGCGGATAGATGTTCTGCTGGGGGATCAGGACGTAATCGGCATAGCCGCCGCCGTATTGCATGTAGCGCGGGCGCTGGCAGCGGTTCGAGCGCCCCCGGCGACAGGCCGGGCACTGCCCACATTTGACGATAAAGTCGGCCGTCGCCGGCTGGCCGAGCTCCAGATGGGTCACATTTTTTCCCAGAGCAGCGATGTGTCCCGAGGTTTCGTGCCCCAAGACGCGGGGAAAGGCGACCGACGACTGACCGGAAAAGGCCCGCACGTCCCACGGACAGATGCCGGTGTAGGCCACGCGCACGAGTACATCGTCGTCGCCGAGCTCAAAGATGGGGCGGCGGCGCAATTCCAACTGGCCGGGTTGTTCGCACCACATCTGGCGCATCAGTTGAGCGGTCATTTTTCCTATCCTTTGGCTGCGCCCAGCGTCAGCCCGCGCACAAAATAGCGGTTCAAAAAGAGCGAGATGATCACGGCGGGGATGATGGCAAAGATGCACATCACTGCCATTCTCCCCCAACCGATCTCGACGGCGCTAAAAGTCGCCAGGATACCCAGGGGCATGGTCTTGGTTTTCGGCGAAGTCAGCATCAGGGCAAACAAAAAGTCGTTCCAGGAAAAGATGATGCAATACAAGGCCGAGGCGACGATGCCCGGTATGGACATAGGCAAGGCGACGCGCAAAAAGGCCTGCAGATGCGAGGCTCCATCCACCAGGGCAGCCTCTTCCATCTCTTGCGGCACGTCCTGGAAATAGCTGCGCATCATCCACACTACGAACGAAGCGTCAAAGGCGGTGTCGAGAATAATGACGGCGGCGTAGGTGCCCAGCAGGTGCAGGTCGCGCATGATCAGGTAAAAGGGGATGAGCATCGCAATCGGGGGGATCATCAGCAGCAATAGGAAAAAGTAAGCGGAGGCGTTGGTCAGGGCCGATTTGCTGCGGGCGATGGCATATCCGGCCGGCACGCCCAATACCAGCGAAAGGATGGTTGTGCCGGCGGTAATGATGAGGCTATTGGTCATGAACCGACCAATCTGCGTCTCATCCAACACTTTTTGAAAGTTTCTGAGCGTAAAATCGAACGAGATCCACTTGGGGGGGATGGCAAAAGCATCCCGTCCGAACTTGAAAGCCGTGGTCACCAGCCAGAAAATGGGCAACATGAAAAAAAAGATGACCAGGAGGATGGCGATATTTTGCAGGGTCTTTTCCAAACGCGAGGTTTTCATTGGCTCACCCCTGTTCACATCTGTTGTCGCTCCAGGAGCATCACGTACAGGATAGACAAAACGGCGACGATGACCAACAAAATGTTGGCCAGGGCCGCGGCATAGCCCATATTGAAAAACGTCATCCCTACCGTATAGATGTGGTAATTGAGCACGGTCGTGGCGCTGCCAGGCCCGCCGGCGGTGGTGGCGAAAATAATGTCGAACACTTTGAAGGATTGCATCGTGCGCAGCAACAGCCCGACCAGAAAAGTGGGTCGCAGCAGAGGCAGGGTGATGTACCAAAAGAGCTGCCAGCGCGCGGCTCCATCTACCACGGCCGCTTCGTAGGGTTCGTGAGGCAGGCTCTTGAGACCGGCCAAAAAGATCACCATCAGGAGCGGCGTCCATTGCCACAGATCAATCAGGATGACCGCCGGCATCGCGACGCCGACCTCGCTTAACGGCCCGTGGCCCACGTCTATCCCCAGCGATTTGAGATAGTAGGGGATGACGCCAAAGTCAGCGTTGTAGAGCGATTTCCAGATCAGACCTACCACCAGTGGGGGAATCGCCATCGGTATCAACAAAAAAGAGCGGATGGTGCGTATCAGTCGTGTTTCGGCCGAGAGGAGCAAGGCCAGGCCCAGGCCCACGACGATCTCGGTGGTCACGCTGCCCAACACAAAAATCAAGGTGTTGACGACCGCTTTGACTACCTGTGTATCCCGGAAGGCGTCCAGGTAATTGGATAGACCGATAAAAGTGCGGGTCTGATCGGGATCGGTGAGCCGGTATTTGAAAAAGCTGATGTAGAAAGAAAAAGAAAGCGGATAGATGGCGATGATAAACACAAACAGCAGCAGCGGGGCCAGCATGAGCCAATAGTGCGTTTTGGAGAGCTTGAATGACAAACGCTTCATGGGGGCCACTCTCTCAAGTGGGTCAAGGTGACGGGCGCTTGACGCGCCCGTCACCTCAATTCAAAGGGCTACTTGAGGGCAGCATCGACCTGGGCTTGCGCCTGGTCCAGCGCCTCTTGGGCCGTCATTTCTCCTACCAGGAAAGCGTTGACGGCCGTGCCCAGCGCGTCCTGGATGATGCTGTATTGGGGGATGCGCGGGCGATAGTCGCCGTCGCCATTTTCAAAAGACGTGAGCAGCAGCGGGAACCACGGGTATTCCTTGACCAACTCTGCATCCGTCAGTGTGCTGCGGCGGATGGGCGCACCGTCGTGGCGAATCCACTCTTTTTGGATCTCGGGGCTGGTGAGCCATTTGATGAACACCCAGGCCGCCTCGGCCTTTTTGCTATCGGCGTTGATGCCGATGGCCCAGCCGCCAAAGCCATATTTGGGTTCCATCCCCTCGGCCACCGGGGCCAGCGTGACGTCTACCTTGCCCACGATCGAGGAAATCTCTGGGTTCTCGTAACCGGCGCGCGCAATGCTCCAGCCTTCCATCAGCGCCACGTTGCCGGTGCGGAAGGCGGTCTCGCGCTGATCCCACCAATAGTCGGTCGCGCCGGGGGGGGCATATTCAAAGAGCGAGCCAAAGAATTCCAGGATCTCGACGTTTTTCGGGGTGTTGAGCGCAGGCTTGCCGCTCGCATCCAGGATGGAGCCGCCGTGCTGCTGTACCCAGGCCATATAGTCCTGGGCGACCGCCGACCCTTTGGCGCCCAGCAGAGCTATGCCATAAAAACCCTTGTCGGCGTTGGTGAGTTGCCGGGCCATATCCAACAACTCCTGCTGGGTCTTGGGGGGCGTGAGACCGGCTTCGGCCAACACATCTTTGCGATAGTTGAGGACGTTGGCATAACCGGCCAGCGGATAGGCCCAGTGCTTGCCTTCCCACTCGCCCAGGGTCCAGCAGACAGGCATAATGTCGTCCAGGTTCAGCTCGTCCTTGTCGCGCTCCATAAAGTCGTCTAGCGGCAAAGTGTATTTGTTGGCCGCGTACTCGCCGCTCCAGACGATGTCTACGGTCATCAGGTCATAGTTGGCGGTGTGGGCCACAAAATCGGCAGTCAGCTTTTGATACAGGTCCACATAGCCCAACTCGTCTAGCGTGATCTTGATGCCGGTTTCCTCTTCGAACTTGGGGACCAGGTAGCGAAAAGCCGTCACATACTGGTCGGTCATGGTGGCCAGCGTCAATTCGGTGCCGGCGAAAGGTTTTTCCTCTTCTTTGGGCTTTTTTTCCTCTTTGCCGCCGCACGCTACGAGAGCTAGAATTAACAGCAGCGCCAGGGCCGGCAAAAGAAATCGGTAACGTGGGGTGAACATCATTGTCCTCCTTTGGACTAGTTGTCGGGTTTGCCAGCCAGGTCTCTCTGGTTGGCCGGAGAAGCACAGAACTTGCGGAATGTCGCCATTTAACCCTGATCGTGCAGACTGGACCTCCTTTCGTTTTTTCTTTCGGATACCGTTAGCGTTTGAGATAGGTGTGGTACTTGTAGCGGTCGCCGCGGTTGATGACGCGATAGTATTCAACCGGCGCGTGGTCGTGGGTATAAACCACCCCCTCTACCAAGAGCAAAGGGGCGCCTACCGGCGACTGAAGCAAGTCGGTATGCTCTGGCTCGGCCGGAATCGCTTCCAGTGTCTTGTATCCTTCGACCAGCGCCACCCCCTTGCTTTCGAGCAGCGCCCACAACGAGCCACGCTCTATTAACTCTGCCGCCGTGATGGAAACGTGAGGCGGCAACCTGACGTACGACAGATTCAGAGCGATGGGACGCTGGTCGGTCAACCGCAAGCGATGGATGAACCAGACGAGGACGCCGGCCTCCAACTCTAATTTTTCGGCGACAGGCACAGAGGCCGGTTCCTGGCGAAAATCGAGTAGTTTTGACGTTACCGTTAACCCGCGTCCCTGCATGTCCTCGGTAAAACTTGTCAGACTGGTCAATCCCCGGTCAATTTTAGGTTCTCGGACAAAGGTCCCCTTGCCCGGCACACGATAGATATACCCATCTCGCGCCAGCTCGTGCATGGCCCGGCGAACGGTGATGCGGCTGACCTGATAGGAGGTCATCAACTCGGCCTCAGTGGGCAGCGGCGATCCTGGGCTGAACGCGCCTCCTTCGAGATGTTGGACAAGGAGCTGCTTGAGCTGATGATAAAGCGGCACCGGTGAAGACCGATCGAGGGTAGACATCTTTTGTCGAGTCAGAAAAGATATAACATTATAATATTATCAACAGTATAATACGACCCAAGGAAAAAGTCAAGCAGGGACAATTATGACACCGTCAACAGGTTGCCAGACCGCCCGTTTTCATTTATACTCTAGCGCCGTCAACGATCACAGACCCACTCAGTCAGATCATAGGAGAAAAGATGAAACGCATTGCCTTGTTCACAGTTCTGATCCTGGCCCTGTTGCTGGCCGCCTGCCAGGGAAAAAAACCTGCTGGTGAACCGACCCGCCTGGTTTATGGCTTGACTCTGGCCCCGTCCGGCATCGATCCGCACGTCAATGCCTCGTCCGAGCTAGGCATCCCGCTCACCAGCGTTTACGACACACTCGTGGTTCAAAACCCGACCACGGGCGCGTTCGCGCCCGGTCTGGCCGAGCGGTGGGAAACCTCTGACGATGGCCGCGTTTACACCTTTTACCTGCGCCAGGACGTGACCTTTCACGACGGCGCGCCGTTCAACGCCGAAGCGGTGCGGATCAATCTGGAGCGCATCACCGCTCCCGCTACGGCCTCGCAAAAGGCCATCTTTATGCTGGGACCATTCGAGCGGGCCGAGGTCGTGGACGAGTATACCGTGCGCCTGCACCTGAGCCGCCCCTACACCCCCTTACTCGACGCCCTGAGCCAGGTCTACCTGGGCATGGCCTCGCCGGCGGCGCTGGAGCAATGGGGCGCCGATTATCAGTTCCACCAGGTCGGCAGCGGCCCGTTCAAGTTCGTCGAGTATGTGCCCAACGACCACTTGACCCTGGCCCGCAACTCGGATTATACGTGGGGGCCGTCGCTATTCGAGAACCGTGGCCCGGCCTATGTGGACGAAATCGAATTTCGCTTTTTCGTAGACGCGGCCACCCGCGCGCTGGCGCTAGAAACCGGCGAGGCGCACGTGATGGGCGAAATCCCGCCCCGCGACGCGGCGCGACTCGACGCACGTGACGATTTTGTATTGCACGCCGCGCCCATCCCCGGCCAGCCAGCCCAATTCTTTCTCAACACCCAACGCCCGCCGCTGGACGACCTGCGCGTGCGCCAGGCCTTGCTCTACGCCACCGACCGCCAGGCCATCGTGACGACGGTTTTCGGCGACACCTCCCCCGCGGCCTACGGCCCGCTCAGCGCCGTCACCCTCGGTTACGACCCGTCCGTGCGTAACCTGTACCCGCACGATCCCGCACGGGCCGCCGCACTGCTGGACGAGGCCGGTTGGCGCGACAGCGACGGCGACGGCCTGCGCGATCGCGCCGGCGCGCCGCTGCGTCTGACGATGGCGCTGGGCAACTGGGGCTTCAACCCCGACATGGCCCAATTGCTGCAAGCCCAGTGGGCCGCGGTGGGCGTCGAACTGTCGGCCGAGGTGCTGCCCTATCCTGCCCTGCTGGATGCGGGTCGGAGCGGCAGCCACCACCTGATCGGTTTTAACTTGTTCGGGCGCGACCCCCATCTCTTGTGGACCTTTTATCACAGCGCAGGCGGGTTTAATTTTAGCCACGTGGCCGACGCGGCGCTGGACAGTTGGCTCGACCAGGCCGCCGAAAGTGAGGCTGCCGAACGTGACGCGCTCTATGCTCAAATCCAGCAGCAGGTGATGAGCCAAGCCCTCGTGCTGCCCGTGCGCGACTATGTGAATCTAAACGTCGCCCAGGCTAACGTGAGCGGCCTGCGCTTTGACGCCCAGGGTTGGTTTCCCTGGTTGGTGGATGTCAGGATTGGGGACGCAGATTGAGAACCTACCAGGAAGCTCCCAGCTTCCTGGTAGGCGACCCAGATTGGAGAGCGGCGCTTAGAACCCCTGCAACTTGCTCAAATCCACAATCCCAGCCGTCAAGTCGGTGATGTGGCGTAGCAGCGCCAAACGATTGCGCCGCAGCGCCTCATCTTTGTCCATCACCAGGACCTTGTCGAAAAAGGCAGTGATGGGCGGCGCGAGCGGCAAAAAGGCAGCGAGTAGTTCGTCCACTTGACTGTCCGGGTTGATTTGCGCCGCAGCTTTCGTGTAGGCATTGTACAAGGCGCGGGTGGCCGGCTCGATAAATCGCTTTGGCTCGACGACCGACAGGTCCAAATCGGCAGGGGCCGTGCGCAGAATGCGCACGCAGCGACTATAGGCATCCAACGTGAGCTGCCAGTCGTCCCGCGTCACCCACTGGCTCAGTTGCGCCACGGCCACGCGGGCGCGATAGGGATCGTCCCCCCGCGCGCCGGAAAGCACAGCGTCTACCACGTCAAAGGGATAGCCCTCGTCGCGCAGCACGCCGCGCAGCCGTTCGCGCACGAACACGGCGGTTTCCTCCAGCGACTCATCGCTCACCGGTACAGGCAGCAACGCAGCGGCCAGCGCCAGCCCCTCGCGCACAGAAAAGGGTTGCGCGTGGGCGATGAGATTGTGCACCAGCCCCAGCGCGTCGCGGCGCAGGTGGTAGGGGTCGGCCGAGCCGGTCGGGGCCAGGCCCACGGCAAACAGGCCCGCCAGGCTGTCCAGCCGGTTGGCCAGCCCGACAACCAGGCCGGGGCGCGCGCCGGGCGCGGCGTCGCCGGCGGAGCGCGGCAAATAGTGCTCGAAAATTGCCTGCGCCACACCTTCCGGCTCGCCAGAGAGCCGGGCGTATTCGCGGCCCATCACGCCTTGCAGCGCGGTAAAGTCGGTCACCATGGCCGTGACCAAGTCGGCTTTGCACAAGCGGGCGGCGCGGTGGGCAATTTGCGCCTCGTCTGCCGCTAGACCCAGCTTTTCGCAGAGCTGCGAGACCAGTTGTTCCAGTCGGCGGGTCTTGTCGAGCATCGAACCCAGTTGGGTCTGAAAGGTGAGGGTATCCAGCCGGGGCAGGAACTCTTCCAGCTTTTTCTGGGTGTCGGTTTTCCAGAAAAAGCGGGCGTCGGCGAAGCGGGCGCGTACGACTTCCTGGTTGCCATGCCGCACTAGATCCACGTGGGCGTCGCCGCCATTGCGGATGGTGATAAAGTAGGGAAGTAGGTTGGCAGATTGGGAGCTGGCCCGATTTCCCAATTGACCGACCACCGGGAAATAGCGTTGGTGCTTGCGCATCACCATTACCAGCAGGTCGCGGGGCAGGGCGAGAAATTCGTCCTCAAAGCGGCCCAACAGCGCGGTGGGTTGCTCGACCAGGTAGGTGACCTCTTCAAGCAAGCCGGGGTCATCCGGGACTGCGCCGTCAACTTTAGCGGCGACGGCCTGCACCTGGCGCAAGATTTCGGCGCGGCGGGCCTGCGGGTCGAGGATGATGTGAGCGTTTGACAAGGTTTGCGCATAGTCTTCGGCTGACGCGATTTCGATTTCGGGCGAGCCAGCGGGGCGCGGACCGCGCGTGGTGCGCCCGCTGACCAATCCGGCGAAACTAAAGGGCACGACCTGGTCGCCCAGCAGCGCCACGAGCCAGCGGATGGGGCGGCTAAAGGCCACGTTGCTGGCGTTCCAGCGCATGCTTTTACCAAAGGAGAGACCTGCCACCAGATCGGCCAGTTTTTCGGCCAGCACCTCGCCGGTGGGCCGGCCGGTGTGGCGCACGACGCCCACGGCGTATCGCCCGCCGTCCATCTCTTTCACTTCCATCTGGCTCACGTCCAGCCCTTTGCTGCGGGCAAAGCCCAAGGCGGCTTTGGTGGGCTGGCCACTGGCGTCAAAGGCGACTTGAGCGGGCGGGCCTTTGACCAGCTCTTCCTCGTCGCGCTGGCGTGGGGCCAACGCTTCGACCAGGACCGTCAGGCGACGCGGCGTGCCGTAGACGTGGATCAGGCCGTGGTCCAGCCGTAGCTCATTCAGCAGGCGCGGCGCGGCGGCCTGGAGTTGTCCGATGGCAGAAACGGCGTCATCGGGAGGCAATTCTTCGACGCCAATCTCTAGCACGAACGTGCGCGGTTCGTCGGGAAAGGTTCCCTTGTAGGCGATTTGCGGCGCGGCGGCAGTCACACGCTCGTTCAGCAGGGGGTATTCCAGGCGTTGGCGCTGCTCCAGGTAGGCCTGGGCCACCTGACGGGCCAGGTCACGCATACGGGCGAAATACTTGGCTCGCTCGGTTACGCCGATGGCCCCGCGCGCGTCGAGCACGTTAAAGGTGTGCGAGCATTTGAGCACAAAGTCGTAGGCCGGGAGCACCAGCCCCAGGGTCGTACAGCGCCTGGCTTCGGCTTCGTAAAGGCGGAATAGCTCGGCCTGGGTTTCGATGTCGGCGTCGTCCAGGTTGTAGCGGCTGTGCTCGTATTCGGCCGGGCCGAACATCTCGCCGTAGGTGATGCCGGGGGCGTAGAGGATTTCCTTGAAATGGTCCACCTGTTGCAGGAACATGGCGATGCGTTCCAGGCCGTAGGTCAGCTCCACCGGCACCGGGTCGAGGGAAAAGCCGCCGGCCTGTTGAAAGTAGGTGTACTGGGTAATTTCCAGCCCGTCCAGCCACACTTCCCAGCCCAGGCCCCACGCGCCCAGGGCCGGACTTTCCCAGTTATCCTCGACGAAACGCACGTCGTGCTGGCGCAGGTCGATGCCGACGGCCTCCAGGCTGCCCAGGTACAGGTCTTGCGAATCTTCTGGCGCGGGCTTGAGGATGACCTGATACTGCATGTGCTGCTGCACGCGGTTGGGGTTCTCGCCGTAGCGGCTGTCGTCGGGGCGCACGCTGGGTTCGACGTAGCCCACGTTCCACGGTTCCGGCCCAAGCACGCGCAGCGTGGTGGCCGGGTTCATCGTCCCGGCCCCCACCTGGATGTTGTAGGGGTTCCAGATCAGGCAGCCGCGCTCGGCCCAGTAGTGGTGCAGGCGCATGACGATGTCTTGAAAGGTGATGATTTCGGTCAAGGTTTCCTCCTGGCGTGAAGCGTGAAACGTGAAGCGTGATTTCACGTTTCACGGATCATTTCTTCTCGCCGCAATTGTCGCAGAAATTCCACGGATTTCAAGTTGCGCTCCAGGATATACACCAGGTAACGGTACATCGCGCCTTCTAGCTCGTCGTGCAGCCTGGGGGTGAGGCGCAAGCGCCGGAATTGCTCCCAGGTGTGGGTCTGTGCGTAGCGCAGCACTTTGAATGCGGCCAGCGACAGCGTGTAAGCGTCTCGGCGATTGGCCCCACAGTTGGGGCAGAGCACGCCGCCCACTTCGGGACTGAGAAAGCAGTCCACCGGCTGCAAGGTCTTGCCGCAGCGGGGACAGTGCTGCAATTCGGGCCGGAACCCGGCCAGTTCCAGCAATGTCAATTCATAGTAACGGGCTGCGAGTCGCATGTCTTTACTTTCACACAGCCAGCCTAGCGCCGCGCTGAGCAGGTCGAATACAGCCCGATCTGGCTCGGCCTCGCCGCTAAAACAGTCCAGCAGCTCGGCGAAATAGTGGGCCAGCGTGGAGCATTCCAGGCTCTCGCGCAGCTCGCGATAGGCCTCCACCGTCTCGGCCTGGGTGATGATGTCGATGCTGCGCGAGCGGGCGATCAACAGGTTGGCCCGCATGAACAGCTCGACGTGGCCGGTCTTGCGGCTGGCGGGTTTGCGGGCGCCCTTGGCGATGGCCTGGATTTTGCCCTGCTCGCGGGTGTACAGCGTGAGCAGACGGTCAGCCTCGCCCCAGTCGCGGCGGCGGATGACGATGGCTTGTACGCGATATAGTCGGTCGGTGCGTGACATTGGGATTTACCACAAAGGCGCCAAGACACCAAGTTCAAGACCTTCCTGGATTGGTGTTTTGGTCGGAATCGAAAGCCTTTCTAACGGCAGTTTTCGGGTGGTATGCAATTCCTTCTATCTCTTCCCACGAGAACCAGCGCGGGACTTTGGTCCCGAAGGGGTGGTCGTTTTCTGGCGCGATTTCGCCCCCGACGACGCGCCCGGCGAATGTCACGCTGAGGCTGTGGTAGGGTCGCTCCGGCAGGACGACCTCGCTCACATCCAGCAGGCCAGTGATCTCGGCTTGCAGACCGGTTTCTTCGCGGAACTCGCGCAGGGCCGTCTCGCGCACGCTCTCGCAGAATTCCACGCGCCCGCCGGGGATGACCCACTGCACCGGCCCGGCGTCGGTGTGATAATGGGGAAGCAGCAGGATTCTGCCCTCGTGAACGGCGGCGATGCCGGCGCGGATGCGAATGTGATCAGGTATTCGTTTCATTCCACCTGGCAGGAGTCAACGTCGAAACAACCGCTTGGCTGCGTTGAAGCATTTCCACATCCCATGTAACGAGCGTGGCGTCAAAAGCTTCCGCCACGGCGACGTAGATTGAGTCAGCGCCTCTTAAGCGATGGATTGTGGCAATCTGTGCTGCCCGCCGGGCCAGCGATGTGTCAAGCATAACCAGGCGCAGGCCGGGAAAGGCCTCGATGAGCGAGGTGAGTTCAGCAGCCAGCACCGTGTCACCTGTGGGTCTGGCAATCGCGGCGGCGCATTCGGGCAAAACCAAGGTAGGACAGAACGCTGACATTGCTTTCGCCTGCGCCTGTTGCAGGAATCTGCGACTGGCGGCAAAGTGGAATTCCTCGGGATGGACGGCTGCTACAAAAACACTGGCGTCTATGGTCAAGTTCATCGCCGCATCTCTGTGAGAATTTCCAAGGCGCTTTTCTCACTTTGCCACGCTTGGCTCACTTTGTGGGCCAGGGTATCCCATCGCATGTCCCAGTTTGCGACAGAGTGGGAAACTGTAGGTTTTTTGATAGAAACCAAAACTGCCAGGGGGTCGCCGTGAGCCGTGGTTAGTGTGATAGTCTCTCCCACATCGAGTTGATCCAGTAAATGCTTGAGATCCCGCTCCGCTGCTTCCACCGGCATTGTAAGTGATAAGGCACCAGACATAGAAAACCTCCCAAAATCTGTTTGTCAACAGACCCCTGTCCGTAATGTCTCGTCATTATATCACGAGTTGACGAGGGAGCAATCCGTTACGACGGCAGACGGCGGACCGTCGGGAAATGTGGTAGCGTCGAGAAAATCGGCTATAATGCAGAAAATAGGCGGCGGTCGGTTGTCGGTCGTCGGCCGTCGTACATCGGAGGCCAACCATGTACCACGTATTCGCCATTTCCGATGCCACCGGCGCCACCGCCGAGCGCGTGGTGCAGGCGGCATTGACCCAGTTCGAAGGGGCCGAGGTCGAGATCACGCGCCACGGCGGGGTACGCACGGCGGAGCAGGTGCGCGGCATCGTGCAAGAGGCGGCGGAAAAGAAGGGCTTTGTCGTGCACACGTTGGTCTCGGCCGAGTTGCGCCGGCTGGTGTTGCGCGAGGGGCGGCGGCAGGGAGTGGAGACCATTGACTTGATGGGACCGCTGCTGGCTCGCCTGACGGCGGTGTTGGCGACCACGCCGCTGGCCGAGCCGGGGCTATTTCGTCCCTTCGACGACGCGTATCTGGCGCGCATTGATGCCATCCGCTTTACCGTGGACCACGACGACGGGCGCAACACCCACGAGCTGGAGCGGGCTGACCTGGTGTTGGTAGGCGTTTCGCGCACGTGCAAGACGCCCACCAGCATCTACCTGGCGACCCAGGGCTGGCGGGTGGCGAACGTGCCGCTGGTGCTGGGGATAGAGCCGCCGAAAAGCTTGTTCAAGCTACCCCGGCGGCGAGTAGTGGCGTTGACGGTCGAGCCGGAGCGGTTGGCTGTGTTGCGCAAGCCGCGCGTGGAGCGCCTGGGCACATCGGGCCGCGGGTATGCTACGCTCGACTTTATCCGGCGCGAGCTGGTATATGCCTATGAGATATTGGGCCGTCGCCCCGATTGGCCCATTGTAGATATGACGGCCAAGTCTATTGAGGAGGCGGCGGCCGAGATAACGCACCTCGTTGGCGGCGCGCCAGCAATTCAACGGATGGGATAACGGATCACCTGCACTTGCAGCGCAGGTGCAAGTGAAACGGATGGGGACCTAGCTGACCCGGTTGAGCAGACTGGTCGCCAGCTCGCGTAAGGCTTGTCCGGCAGTGTGAGTGCTCTCCTGCGACGCCGGAGAGACTGGCGATTGATCGGCGAGGGCCTGGTCTAGTTCTGCCAGAGCTTTTCGGTGGCGCTCGGCGGCCAACGCTTCGGCCATCTTGCGCGCTCCCAAATCCTCCAGCATTTGTGCTACCCCCGCCACCTGTTCTGGAGGAATGAGCTCTGTGGCGTACAATCGGCGCAATTCCTGGCTCCGTTCCAGGCCATAGACCACCGGCAGCGTCTTTTTGCGTGTTTCGATGTCGGCGGAGGTAGACTTGCCGGTCGCGCTGGCGTCGCCCCAGATGCCCAGGATGTCATCGCGGATTTGAAAAGCCAATCCCAGGTGGCGACCAAAGGCGCGGTAGTGGGCGACTGTTTCTGCGTCTGCTGCGGCCAGCAGCGCGCCCAGGTGGGTAGACGTGGCGACGAGCGCGGCCGTCTTGCCCTCGATCATGGTCAGATAATCGCCCACCGTCACATCCAGCCGGTCCTCGAAACCTATGTCCAGGTATTGGCCGTGGGTTAACGCCAGGCAAGTTTGTTCAAAGATGCTCAAGGCGGCAAAGGCTCGCTCGACCGGCACGCCGCGCTGCGGCAGACGGGCGAAGGCCAGATGAGCCAGGGCAAACATCCCATCGCCGGTATTGATGGCCTGGGGCACACCCCACAACTTCCACGCCGTAGCCCGGCCCCGGCGGGTGTCGCTGCGGTCCTCGATGTCGTCGTGGAGCAGGGAAAAGTTGTGCAGCGTCTCGATCCCGGCGGCAGCGGGCATCGCCTGCGCGGTCTGTCCCCCGGCGGCCGCGCAGGCCAGCAGACACAGCAGCGGGCGCACGCGCTTGCCGGCCTGTCTCTCGGTCGGGAGCAAGTTTTCATCCAGCCAGCCCATGTGATAATGCATCATTTCATAATAGCTGTGGTAGAGTGGGCCGATCGAGGTGAGCATGTCGCGCAATTCGGCTTCGAGGGCCGGCAGAAGGCGGGATTGGGCGTGTTGCAGAGCGGACATGGGGCCTCTTCAAGTCCTTTCCATTCTTCGTGTCTTTGTGCCTGGGTGGTAAACCAACTCAGCGTTTTTCCGGTGGTCGGGCGCGCAGGGCTTGCAGGTCGGGTGCGCCGACGGCAAACATTGCGATGCGTAACGTGTGGGTCAATTCGTCGATCAGGTCGGTGACGGCCTGAGGCGAAGTGGCAGCGGCGCGCAGGAACGGTCCGGCCATCCCCGCCAGCGACGCGCCCAGCGCGATGACTTTGGCCACGTCTAGCCCGTGGCGCAGCCCACCGCTGGCGATGACCGGCAGGTCAGGAACGGCTTGTTGCACGTCCAAAAGACTTTCGACGGTGGGGATGCCCCACTCGTGAAAATGGGCCGCGATCCGGCGGTTGCTTTCGTCGCTGGCGCGGTGCATTTCCACCTGGCTCCACGACGTACCGCCAGCGCCGGCCACGTCGATGGCGGTCACGCCCGCGTCGGCCAATTGGCGGGCTGTTTCGCCCGTCATCCCCCACCCGACCTCTTTGGCGATGACAGGCACCGGCAGCGCCCGGCACACCGTTTCGATCTTTGTCAAAAGGCCGGACCAGCGGGTGTTGCCTTCGGGTTGCAGGGCTTCCTGGAGCGCGTTCAGGTGAAGGATCAGGCCATCGGCCTCGATCAGCTCGATGGCGCGTAAGCAGTGCGAGGCGTCGTAGCCATAATTCAGCTGGACGGCCCCCAGGTTTGCCAGCAACAACACGTCGGGCGCCCAAGGGCGCACCTGGTAAGTTTCGGCCAGAGCCGGGGTTTCGAGCGCGGCCCGCAAGGATCCCAGGCCCATGGCGATGCCAGCAAACTGGGCGGCCTGCGCAAGGTGGCTGTTGACGCGCCGCGCTTCGGTTGTGCCGCCGGTCATCGAAGAGATCAGCAGGGGCGCACGCAGTGTGTGGCCCAGGAAGGTTGTGCTGCAATCCACTTGATCCAGGTCTATCTCAGGCAGCGCTCGATGTGTAAAGCGGTATTGTTCCAGGCCCGTGCTGCTGAGGTGGGACACATCTTGTTGGAGGTTGATGCGGATGTGATCTTGCTTACGTTGATCCGTTAGGGATTCGCGCCCGGCGTAACTTTCGTTCATAAAGAGTGTTTCCATCCATTGGTGGCCCGAATCTTAACAGCGGCTGCGTGGATTGTCAAGCCAAGACTTTCAGGCTTGACAATTCATGCCCAATGGGTAAAATGGGACAGATTATCCGTTTCACAAGTTAAGGAGGTAGGGTAATGGCCAGCACATTGGAGCGCATTCGAGGCATTATCGTGGACTTGCTCGGCGTTGACCCGGAGCAGGTGGCGCTGGAAGCGCGATTCCGCGAGGATCTGGAGGCAGATTCGCTGGATCTCGTCGAACTCATTATGGCTTTTGAAGAAGAGTTTGGCGGCGAGATTTCGGATGAGGATGCTCAAACGATCACCACGGTTGGAGAAGCCGTCGCCTATGTTGAAGAGCGTATGACAAATTAGCTCTGATAGGCGATTGTGCGAGTGTTTTGTGCAGGAGGCCATCGGTCGTACCGGTGGCCTCGTTCGTATTAGGATAGAATGGACAAGTCGGAGCGGTTGGCGCTGACGGGCATCGTATTGGCCGGCGGACAAAGCCGGCGTATGGGGCGCAACAAAGCCCTGATGGAATTACAGGGGCAGCCTCTCATCGGGCGCGTGCTGGAGCAGCTGGCCCAGTTGTGCGATGAACTGATCATCTCGGCGAACGAAGTGGATGTGTACGCCGGATTGTCCGCCCAAGTGGTGACAGATCTTTTGATAGGGCGAGGACCCCTGAGCGGGATCCACGCCGGGCTGACGGCGATGCGCAATCAACGCGCTATTGTCGTGGCCTGCGACATGCCCTTTCTGAACCTGCCCTTGTTGCGCTATCTGGCTAGCGCCGCGCCAGATTGCGACGTGGTCGTGCCGCGCTTGGGAGACGATTATGAGCCGCTGCACGCCGTCTATAGCGCGGTGTGTGCGGAGGCCATTGAACGTCTAGTAGCCGCTGGCCCACGCCGAGTTGTCCATTTGTACGACAGCGTGCGCGTGCACGTGGTAAAGGAAGACACACTGCGTTCATTCGATCCTCATTTGCGTTCCTTGGTCAACGTGAACACACCCGAGGAATGGGCGCGGATTCAGCAAATAGTGATCTAGTACGGGGCGCTTGCTCTATCATTCGAGATGTCTATAATAAGAGTATCATTTTGTAAGCAAAACAAAGGAGGAGAGACATGAACTTGACCAGCTTGCGAACCCTCGTTTTGGGCGCCATCGTCGTGGCGCTCGTTGTTGCGGCGTGTGGCGGCGGTGGGAACGAATCCAGTACTGAGCCAACGGCTCCCTCGGCAACCCAGCCACCGCAACAGACCCAGGCAGCCGAGCCAACCCAGGCAGCCAAGCCAACCCTAGCGCTCGAGCCGACGGCTCCGAGCGCCGAGACTCAGCCACAAGCCACCGAAACGCCCGCCGAGCCGACCCCAACGCCGGAAAGCGGGATTCCTTATAACGTTCCTGTGATGGAAGGGGCCGCAGATCTGGACATCCAGGATACCGGCACGGTGACGTATTTGATGAAAGAGACCATGATCGAAGATGTGGTCGAGTTTTACAGGACCGTGATGCCTGAACAAGGATGGGAGTTGGTCTCTGCCAGTGAAATAGGGTTGATGGCCACACTCGTTTTCCAGACCGCAGAGGCGCGCGTCAGCATTTCTTTGCAGGCGAACAACATTGCCAAGACGGTCACTGTGCGTATGTTCATTATCAAGAAATGACGCCGGTCGGCCTGGGCGAGCCAGGGAAATTATGAACGCCATCATTCTGGTCATTGAGGATGATCCCCTACAACTACGAATCATCCGCGATACCTTAGAGGCCGTGAATTTCACGACGATTGGCGCTTCTGATGGTTCAATGGGATTGCGCTTGCTCTATCAACACCAACCGGACCTGGTGGTGTTGGATATTATGATCCCCAGTCCTGATGGATGGGAGGTGTGTCGGCGGATTCGTGAGTTGTCCACGGTCCCGATCATTTTCATCACCGCCAGAGGTTCGGCTGAGGATCGTGTAAAAGGCCTCAAGCTCGGCGCCGATGATTATTTGGTCAAGCCTTTTGTGCCCGAGGAGCTCCAAGCGCGTGTGGAGGCGGTGTTGCGGCGTTTGCAGATGGCCCCACCATCCAGACGCCGGGTGTTGTGTTTTGGCGGCGGCAGCCTGATCATTGAGCCAGAAACCCGTCAGGTGTTTGTGCGTGGAGAGGCGCTGGATTTGACCCTGTCCGAGTATCGTCTGCTTGAGTTTCTGGCCGAGCGGGCCGGCCGAGTGCTGTCTGTGGAGGCGCTGGCCGAGGGATTGTGGCCTGATAATCCCGAAACCAATATAGACAATGTGCGCTGGCACATCTGGCGCTTGCGGCGCAAAATCGAAGCGGATCCTGAGGACCCCGAGTTCATTTTGACCGAACGTGGTTTGGGCTACCGTTTTACGTTTTCCTGACCCCCATCGGATTATTCGCCGACCAGGGCGTTGAGTGTCTCGTCCCAGCATTCGCAGGCCGTTTTGGTGGCGCCAGCGCGAGTCGCCGTGCCATCGTATTGGCCTACGCCAGCGCGGAATTGCCAACCCGACAGAACCAACGGTACCGGTCCATCGGCGGCCATCCACTCGCCGTTGTAGCGCCGCGCCAGGTGTACGTGACTGGAATTGCTCACGCCGCCCTCGCACGAGGCGTAGCCGATGGGCGCGCCGACAGCCACTTGCTGGCCGCTTGTCACGTCATCGCGGGCCACGACGTGCAAGTATAACACCACCCAGCCGGTCTGCAAGTTCCCGTCGCCGTCCAGGTCCAGATACGTTTCGCCTATCTCGCCCAGCACGAGCTTACCATCGGCGGCGGCGACGACGTTTTTCGCCGAATAGTAACAACTGCCCTGGATATCGGGCGGGGCAAAGTCCACGGCGGCCCACGCGCTACGACTGCCATAGGCAGCGTGGGGGCCGCCTGTGTAGTAGAAGGTCTGGCCTGCCTCCCAGGGCAGACGAAGAGAAGGTTGGGTCAAGTCGGCGGGAACCAGCGGTTCGAAAGACCGTGCAAATGGATCGCCAAATAAGCGCCGATAGGTCTCGGAAAAAGCTAGTGCTTCGTTCTGCCAGGTTTCCCAGGCGCTGTTGACGGCCAGGATATTGTAAACCCCGGCTGTGCCGGCGTTTAGATTAGGCGGGACCAGCGCCCGACCGCCGCCGTCAAAACTCACAGCGATCTGACCATGTTGCTTGTAGCCGTAATAACCCTCGTTAATCCGGTTGGCTGCCCAGCTCAATTGCAGGAAAAACGATTCCTCATAATAAGGGTTCGCTGGTCCCAAGGGTCGGTAACTGAAAGGCTGCGCTTGTGTAACCCAGCCACCATAGTGTTCGAGTAGCGCCAGTAACACCCGCGGCCCGACGCTGTACTGGCGAGCGACCGTGGTCACGATTTCGGTCCCGCTCATCCAGCGACCGTTGACCGTCTCGCCAAAACTGGACAACACGCCGCCATGCTGCGCAATCGTGGTCGCCACGTCAAAGTCCAGGTAGGCGGGACTGTATACTAGCTCGCTGTCGGGTAGTAAAGCCGCGGCAGGACCACTGCGCGTGACGTGCAGGGGGATGCGCAAGGTCTGTCCGGCGCCGATAGCGGCTGTCTCGGGGTTTAATCCATTCAATGCCGCCAATTCGTCCACGGACACGTCGAAAGCTAGGCTGATACCGCTGAGTGTGTCACCCCATTGGACCACATAGATTTCGACGATCTGGTCAGCGGGGGTGGGCAGGGGCATTGCCGAGGCGTAGGGAGTTGCTGAGGCGATGGGGATGGATGCAAGTGGTTCGGTGGGCTGTATGGGGTTGGTGTGTTCAGACGTTTGCTGTGAGGTAGATGGGGGATCGGTAGCCGGAGCTGCCGATGGGCGACAGGCTGTGAGCAGCAAACTCACACTGATGAGCGCAAGTATCCTCTGGCGCAAAATACTCCTCGAATTGTGTTTTGTTGACAACATAAAGGCGTCCCCTCGATCGGTGTAGAGGACGCCGCTTCTCCAGAGCGGGTGACGGGACTCGAACCCGTGACATACAGCTTGGGAAGCTGTCGTTCTACCGCTGAACTACACCCGCAGTGTGTCAGATTATAACCAAAGTGAGGAGGATTGTCAAATCCTTTGAGAACGTCATCCGTTAGCCGGTTGCTTCCCACCACACGTAAATCAGCATGTCCAGGCCAATCTCGGTCATCGCCCGCACCGCCAGCGGGTGTACCCTGTCGGACGGCTCCGATCCGGCGCTGGACACCTGCACCCGCTCGCCCGGCCCGTGCGCCCGTGGCGCCACTCGTTGAACTCCCACTCCTCGTCAATGCCCAAGCGGTTCACCTCGGACAGCTTTTCCAGTTGCCGCCGCGCCTCCTCTATTCGCCCCGTCTTGACCAGCGCGGCCACGTAAAAGCCGCCCACGAAGGGCCAGATGCCGCCGTTGTGATACTGGTCGGGCAGGTTCAGGTTTCGGACATCGCTTTCAGAAAGACGCCCAAGTCACAACACGTCACGTTCGTCATTGTTTCAACTCGAAACCCTGCGCGACGAGCTTCTGTGGCAACTGATCGCGGTTTCGCTCGTCCAACTCTATGACGGATACCTTCAACCCGTCCAGTTGCGCCGTAACGGTTTCCACCAACGTTGGACGCATCGTGACCAGCGCCACACGATAGGCCACATGGCGCAGCAAATCTAGCGCATTCGTCAGGCCTTGTCCCCTCTCCAACTCCAAGGGGCCGATCTCGTCAATCACCAGCAAGTCACACGGCGTCGGTGACGCCAACACTTGTTGTCCCCACGCCACGCTGGCCGGATCGAGCGTCCAAATACCCACCCGCGGCCCGTTGCTGGCCGCGTTCGCGTGGGCCAGCGTCCGTTCCCGTCCCGTGCCGACGTCGCGCAGGGTAATGGCCGTCTTGACCCCGCCTCGAAACACCGGCAGCGATAGCACGCCAGCCACACGCACCCCGCGCGCCTGGGCCAGCTCGACGGCGCGCAGGCAGGCTGTCGTCTTGCCCAGGCCCGAAGGCGCTGTGAGCAGAACTACTTGCGGTGGTCGCGTTCTGCTTTCGGATTGGACGTCATCCTTTGCGACGATCATCTTCTCATTTGGGTGTGTTTCATTTCGGTTGGGAAGAGGAGCCAGCACGCCCACGTGCGGCTCCGTGAGGCGCGTAGGCGTGCCTCACTCCTCATTACACGCCACGACTCTAAAAAGTCCGGTCTTGATCAATCGTCACCTCCAATGAGCGTTGATGGCCGGGCCGGTGGATTCCCACTCTTGCGTTCAGGGACACTGGACCAATCCCTGCGCCCACAGGCAGCCCCCGCAGGCCGGGAACGGACTGCCGAAACAGTCGGTCTCGTTCGCCTCCAGGTCGTCGCAGCCGCCGCAGATGGTGCAGGGTGAAAAGTCAAAGGTCGCCACCCGTTCACGAAAAGCGACGTACTCTGGGTCCCCCCAGATGTCGCTCAGGGGGCGGTCGGCCACGTTGCCCAGGCTGTAGGCCCGAATCTGCCGCTCGTAGCCGTGCAGGTAGGTGGTGTAAGGGTGCAACAAGCCCAGGCAGGGCGCCACCCGCCCGTCCCAGCCGAGCACGGCGCTGCCCTGCCGGATAAAACGGCAGCTATCCCGCGCCCACTCCAGCGGCGCGTCCATCAATTGCACCGGTGCGCTAAAACGGAGCTGGCTTATCAGCGCCGCGCCGGTCTGTTTGTCCCAGTCCAGGTTGGGCAGGCTGAACTGCGGCGACAAGGGCGACGGGGCGGAACGGGGCAAAAAGAGCGCCCGCTCGTACAGCGTCTCGGCGACCAGCTCGCGGGTATAGGGGATCACGTTGGTCACCATCACCTGCGCCGCCCCCACCCGGCGGGCCAAACGCGGCAGGTCGGGCAGGTCGGCCACGTTGCGCTTCATGGCCACAAAGACCAGTCCCAGTTGGGGCGTGTTGCAGCCGATCTCACGCTGCAGGCGTTGCAGGTCGTACAGGCGCTCCAGCACCGGCTGCAAACCACTGCCGCGCACATCGGCGTAGGATTCGGGGCTCACTCCGTCTATCGAGACCCACAACCGGTCCAGCCCGACCTGGATCAGCGCCCGCGCCAGCCCGGTTTCGAGCAGCGTGCCGTTAGTGACCAGCTCGACCGCCAGGCCGCGCGCTTTGGCCGCCGCGACCATGTCGGGCAGGTGGGGATGGGCCAGCGGCTCGCCAATGCCGCCAAAAGACAGGAGGCGCAAATCGGACATGGCGCGAGTCTGGTCCAACACGGCTCGGTACAGGTCGAAGGCCATGTGCCCCACCGGCTCGTCCCAGGTGTTGCGCACGCAGGTGCGGCAGGCCAGGTTGCACACAGTGGTCGGCTCGACGTACAGCTTGAGCAGGTGGTGCGGGCTGCGGGTGAGGGTCAGGCGGTGGCCGTTGGCCGAGAGCTGCACCCGGTCGCCGGGGGCCAGGCCCCAACCGACGGCCGCCTCGACCGGCAACACCAGCCGCCTGGCCTCGTCCACGACGGCGGCGCTTTTGAAGTGTGTTTCGCCCGGCAGAGCGGGCAGCACGTCCCGACTGGGCATATTCCTACCCTATCAGCGCCGCCAGTTGGGCGCGGCGCTCGGCCAGCGCGGCGGCGTCGTGCATCACCGGACACTCTTCCACGCCGCGTTTGGACATAAGCAGCATAAAGGCAAAGGCCATGCAGGTCGCCTCGCCGCATTGCCGGCAATTGGTCTGCGGCAACAACGCCCACACGTCTAGCGGGCGCGGAGCGCGACGGGCCGCCGTCACCGGCTGGATCGCGTCGCGTTGGTCCCAACACTGGTTGAGCAGGTCTTTGACCGCTGCCAGTAGTTCCAAGCCCTCGTCCACGTCCTTGACCTGGGTGATCATCACCCGGTCCGGGTAGAACGTGATAAAGCCCGGCTGGCGACGCAGCGTGAGTGTGCCGGCAGCCGGGTTGAACGAAATGATGTTGGGCGCAACCGCGGCCACCAGCGGCAGCACGCCGTCCAGCGTGCGCGACGGGCGGCCGACGACGATGCACTTGCCAGGGTCGGCCAGGCAGGGTAGGGTTTTGACCAACGCCAGCGCGTCGAGAAAAGACATATCTATTTTGCTCCGCTCGTGAAAATATTCCCGCCGATCCTTCGGGCTGAGCACTCTCGGCCTGAGCTCGGGTCGAAGGCTCAGGACGAAGCCTGCGCGACGCCCGCACCGGGCGCCTCGATCAGCACTTTTCAACCGCCTTCCAGCAGCTCGCGCACTTTGCCTTTGAAATGCGTTTGCAGGAACGCCAACGCGCCGTCGGCGTCGTGATCCAGCAGGACGCGGTACAATTCGATCAGCTCGGCGTCCTCCAGAACGAGTGTGAATCCCTTTTTCATTTTCTACCTTAACCAATCGCCGGCATGTCAACGATGATCTCTTGCAGCCCGGCGAGCCTGGCGGCGTTTTGCGGCTCGAACAGCGGCGGGCAGCCCTCTAGTTTCATCTGCGCGGCTGCCAGCTTGAGCGCAAAGGTAAAACAGGTGGGTTGGCCGCACTGTTTGCAGTTGGTCTGCGGCAGCAGCTTGTACACGTCCATCGGCGTGGGGCGGCGGCGCACCGCAAACGACGGCGTGATCTCGACCCGCCGCTCCCAGGTGCGATTGATCAGCGCGATCAGTCCATCCAGCTCCTTTTGGGCGCTCTCGCGGTCCAGCGCGTTGCTCACAGCGACCTCGTAAGGGTGAAAGGCCACGTTGTGTCCGGCCTTTTTCCACGTCAACGCGGGCGCGCCGGGAATGTACACTGCCCCGCGCAGCGTGGCGTTGAGATAGGGCAACACCTCGCGGATGTCGACCAGCAGCCGCGCTCTGGCGGCGAAACGCTCCGCGCCCGGATCGCACGGCGGGGTAAAAACCTCCAGGTCGTATCTCTCGATCAACATGGTCGCCTCTCATTTTAATCCAGTCGTCGCGCTAGCGTGCGCACGGCCAGCGCGAACAAGAGGGTAGCAAAGGCCGCCAGCGCCGCCAGGTCGAGCACAGAGCGGGTCCACGCGCCGCCCGCCAGCGCCGCGCGCAACGCCTCGACCGAGTAGGTCAACGGCAGCGCGCGGGCGACGATTTGCAGCCCCGCCGGCAGCGAGTCTAGCGGCGTGAACACGCCGCCCAGGAACATCATCGGAAAACGGATGAAATTAGCCAGCGTTTGGGCCTCGAATACCTCTTTCACGGCCACCGACACGAACGCGCCCAACGCCGCAAACGCCGCCGCCGACAGCAGCAGGGTCAGTATCAACAACAGCCAGTTGACGCCGTGTGCGCCAAAAGCGAGCAGGGCGACGAGCAACACGAGCAGCGTCACCGTCAGCCCGAACACCATCCCCCCCAGCAGCTTGCCCGCCAGCAGCGCCGGCAAGCGCAGCGGGGCCAGCAGCAGCCGCTCCAGCGAGCCAATGCGCCGCTCGAACACGATGACGATGGCCTCCATCGAGCTGGTGCCGAACAAGATGGTTAACCCCAGCAGGCCCGGTATCAGCGTCTGCACATCGCCCGGCTCGCGGATGGCAAAGGCCAACACAAAGGCAAACGGAAACAGGATGCCCCAACTGATGTTGGGTGGTTTGAAGTAATACGCCCGCAAATCCTTCACGGCAATATAAAACAGCCCTCGCAGATCATCTCGCCACATAAAGCCCTCTCACGCCACACGCTTCACGTTTCACGCTTCACGCTTCACGTTCCCTTTTTCGGCCAGCATCACCTCGGCGCTCAGGCCAGTGAGCTGCACGAACACGTCTTCCAGCGTCGAGCGCAAGGTGTTGACTGCCAACACACGCCGGCCCTCGGCCTGGGCCAACGCCAGACGCGCGGCCTCGGCCACGTCTTCACCGGCGACGCGCAAGGTCTCGACGCCGCCGTCCGCGCCGACCAGCGTCACCTCGACGACGGGGGCGCGCTGCGCGGCAGCCTTGAGGCCGTCCACCGTGTCCAGCGCGACGATGCGCCCGCGCACAATGAGGGCCACCCGGTCGCACAGCCGCTCGGCCTCTTCCAAGTAGTGCGTGGTCAAAAACACGGTCACGCCCTCGTCGCGCAGCCCGGCGATCATGCGCCGCAGGTTGCGTGCGCTGATCACGTCCAGGCCGGTGGTCGGCTCGTCCAGAAAGACCAGCGGCGGGCGATGGGCCAGCGCCGCCGCGATGGTCAGCGCGCGCTTCATCCCGCGTGAAAGTTTGGCAAAGGGCGCAGCGCGCTTTTCGCTCAGGCGAAAGCGTTCCAGCAACGCTTCGGCGCGCGGCTTGCGCTCGGCGCGCGGCACGCCATAGAGTTGCATCGAAAATACCAGATTGTCAAACGCCGATAGCTCGTCGTACAGATTGGACATTTCCGGCACGACGCCGATGCGCTTTTTGATGCGCGTCACGTCGGTCGCCAGGTCAAAACCCAACACTTGCGCGTTGCCGGAGGTAGGATGGGTGAGTCCGGTCAACATGCGAATGGTCGTTGTCTTGCCTGCGCCGTTGGGCCCGAGGAAACCGAACACCTCGCCTGCGCGCACGGCAAAGTCTATTCCGTCCACCGCGCGCAGCGGCGGGTAGGTTTTGCTCAGTTGGGTGACCTCAATCGCATTCATAACATTCCAGGTGCGACGCACTTTAAGTGCGTCGCACCTTTACCTCCAAAGAAATCATCGTGGGGTCGCCTGACGGCGGCCTGCACAAAATGTTCCGCGCCGAAAAACAAGCGCTGCCGCTCGACGGGCGCGCGCAGCATCGGCGAGGCGCTCAACTGGGTGGCGTGGCAGCGTATGGCCGCCAGCTTGGTTTCCCACACGTGCGATACATCCACACGCAACGCAATGGCCTCGTCGGGCACGGGATGGACGCGCTGCATGCCCAACTGCTCGGCCAGGCTGCGCGGCACGGCCAGGGTGTACAGCGCGGCCACGTCCCCAGCGCGGCGATAGGCTTCTGCCGCGCAGCGCCCGATGGCGACGTGATCGGGATGGCCCGACAGCCCGTCCGGCCCAAAGGTCAACATCACCTGCGGGCGAACCTCGTCCACGACCTTGAGAATTCGCACGACGATTTCTTCAGGATTGATTTCGCTCAAGTAGCCGTCCGCGTAATCCAGCAGGCGCGGCGACTCAATGCCCAGCACGGCGCAGGCGCAGCGCAGCTCCCGCTCGCGCACGGCGGGCAGCTCGGCGGGTGTGCACAGCGGCGGGTCGCCGCAGGCGCCGGCCTGGCCGCGGGTGGCGGTGAGCAGGTGCACGCGCACGCCGCGCCGGGCCAGCAGGGCCAGCGTGCCGCCGGGCCGGTACGCTTCGTCGTCGGGGTGGGCCAGGACGGCCAGTAGCCGATACACGTTCACGGAGCTGCGAGGTCCGGCAGATGTGCGGTTACCCACTGTTTTCTACCGCGTCCACGATAGCCCTGACCGTTATGCGCATCTCCTCGTCGCCATACGCCTGGGGCGGCCCTTTTTTGATGCCGCAATCCTGCACCAGGTTGATGGTCTTGTAGGGCGTAAAGCCGGCCTGCTCGACGATCTTGCGCGCACAATTGAGCGGGCAACCATCCACCGTGATGATGCGCTGCGCGGCGTGGGTCTTGTCCAGCACCGACTGGCTGTGCGTGGGCAGCCCGCCCAGGCAAAAGATGCCGGCTCGGCCCGGCTCCAGTTGCCGGACGGCCTCCAGGCCGGCCAGCCCGGTCAGCGTGCCCACGTTGGACATGCCGCCAAAGCACACGAACAAGGCGTTTTGGGGAACGTTGTCGTTACTCATAGGCCAATCTCCTTATCTACTCGTCACTGCCAGGACGTAGCGTGTCAGGCCGTATATCCCTGCGCCGATGAACGTCAGCGCGGCCAGCTTACGCACGGCGCGCTCGACCTGGCTCAAGCGGTTCAGCCCGGTCGCGGCGCGCTCCACGCCCAGCGCCAGCGGCAGGCCCAGCGCCAGCACCGGCACGCCCGTGCCGATGCCAAACACTAACGGCAAGGCAAAGCCAAGCGCCGAGCTAAAGGCCAGCGGCATGAGGATGCCAAAAAAGATCGCCGCGCTGTACGGGCAAAACGCCAGCGCGAACGTAAAACCCAGCAGAAACGCACCAACGCCGCGCCACTGCGCGACGCGCTCTTGAACGGTTGCCAGCCACGCGCTTCCACCCCCCAGGCCGGGGCGGATAACGTCCAGCAACACCAGGCCCACCAGGATCAACAGCGGCCCCAGGCCCACGTCGGCGGCGTCTTGCAGCCCGCCGGCCAGCCGGCCGACCTGCCCGCCGGCGGCCAGCACGACCAGGCCGACCAGGCCATAGGCCATCGCCCGTCCCAAGGTGTACAAAAGGCCGGCAGCGATCACGGCGCGGGGATCGCTGAACTGGCGGGCGGTGTAACCGACGGCGGCCACGTTGGTCGCCAGCGGGCACGGGCCGATAGAGGCCAACAATCCCACCAGAAACGCGGCCAGGAGGGGGGCGTTGACCGTGTGGATGATTTCGTAAATCCATGCGCCCGGATCCATCAACTGCCTCCCAGCGCAGTGTTGATCCTGTCGCGCAGCAGCGTCATGAATTTTGTCTCGTCGTTCAACGCCAGCCAGAGGTCGTTGATGGGGCAGAGATATTCTGCCCCATCCTTGACGATGCCAAAGTAGAGCGATGAGGTAAAGGCGTCGTATTTGCGCGTTATGGCAGCGTTCTGTGGCTTTTGAACGTCGGCCACGGCCAGATGCACTGCGCCGCTCGCCACCTGGTCGGTGAAATAGGTATCCAGCGTCTTGCGAATCAAGCGCTCGGCTTTCTCGCAGCTCACGCAGCGTTGCGTGCGGTGAAAGTAGGCGACCTCGACGCGCTCAGTTTTGCCGGAAGGGAGCTGGTTCAGGGCATTGACCCACTGGGTCGGGAAGCCATTCGAAGCGGCGACCGGCGCCGGTTGCGCCGCCGGTCGGCTCGACAGCCGCCAGCCCAGGAACAGCACGAGGATCACACCCAGGCCGGCGGCTGCGATCCACCTGGCTCTATGGTTGCCAGGTTGGGTGCGAGGCGCTGCGGCGCGCTTGCCCGTGGAACGCGGTTTGTTTCGATGCTTGCTCATAGGGCCCTCCCGATAGTTTATCGCGGCTTTGTCGCGAGCTCAGTCGAGCGGTAGATGGATCACATGTCCATCCTGAACCAGTTGGTTATGCTGGCTAAACTTTTTCCGCGCACGGCATACACACGACCTGGCCGTTCTTGACGCGAGCGTATCGTTCGACGGCCACCTCGCCGCACTCGGCGCAGGTGATAGTATTGAAATCGTGCGGGCGGGGCTTGGGCAGAGTGATTTCCACCACCTCGCCAATCTGGAACAGCGATTCGGCAGGGGCGCTCAACATCATCTCCACCAGCGGATCAACCAGTTGGGGGTCAATCTTGGAAGCCGGTACGCCCCGTTGTCGGTAGGTGATGAACTCGCTCTCTTTGCTGCGCTGGATGGTCTCCGGCCTGGTTGCCACGCGCACGCTGCGCCCGGTCTGGTTGTCAACCAGCGTGAGCACAAATTTGCCATAGCCCAGCTTTTGAATGTTGCCCTTGCCGAACGTGCAGCCGGTCGCCATCTGCACCCCATCGGCGTAGCACGTGGCGCAGTGGTCGCGGTCAATCTCTACCAACGCCGTCAACTGGCCGTCGGCTGCGCGTTGGACGCCGAGCGCTTCCAACGCGGCCAGCCCGGCGCGCAAGCCCATCGGCATCGCGGGGCACTTGTGACCATGCAACAACAAACCTGCCTTGTACAACTCGTCATTCGTATTCATTTTCGTTTCTCTCCTCGATTGGTTTTTCTGACTCGACTCTACTGGATGTACCCTGAACAGGGGATGCACACGGGCTGGCCGTCTTTCCGCACATAGCGGTCGAAGACATATTCGTCGCGCACATCACAGATATCCCAGGAGCTTGGCCAGGATTTGGACCGCAAACACCCACATGATCAGGCCCAGACCGGCCCGGATCATTTTAGTTTTGAACTTCATGCTGAGTCTCGCCCCGAGATTGCCGCCGATGAGAACGGCGACGCCCGTCAGCGCAATCAATGGAAGATCGAATCTGTGAGAGGTCGCATGGCCGATGATGCCGGCCAGCGCCGAGAAGGAGATGATCAGGTGCGACGACCCCGCGGCGATTTTTGTCGGGTACTTGCAGACGTACACCATGAAAGGCACAATGAAAATGCCGCCGCCCACGCCCAGCAGGCCGGCGATGAACCCCACGGCCAGACCGAAAACCGCAATGAGCGCGTACATGGCAGTGGAAAAGTGGGGGGATGATTTCTCTTCCGCTTTTTCCTTTTCCCAGTAGGAATAGACCATCCTCGCACCCACCCCCACGAGGAAAATCACGAACAACCATAGCAAAATCGTCGTATTAACCGACTTGGACAGAGCACCCCCCGCAAAGGCGCCCAGGCTGATGCCCGGCGCAAAGATGAAGGAGGCCTTGTAATCAATCATCTTTTTGCGATAGAAAATATAGCCGGCAGACAACGAAGTGATGAGATTCAACACCAGGGACGTGGAAGTGGAAATCACGATCGAATACCCCAGCAGAATCAACAGCGGGGAGTACACCGATCCCCCACCCTGCCCAAACATTGAAAATATGAAAGCGATCACAAAGGCAAAGACGACGGCGAACAGCAGCGTTGTATTCATATCCATTGTGTTGATATCCTTTTTTCTGAAAAGCCGGTTTTTGCAATTGCTCCCGTCGGATAACCGCATCCGGCGGGAGCAAAAGCCGGACTAAGCCAGGATGACATCCTGGATAATAATCAAAGCGGCCACGCCCAACAACACAATACCAAAGACAATCCTTATTGAGCGTGACTTCATCCGGGTGGACATTAAGCGCGAACCAAGCTGGCTGCCAATCAGCACCGCCACGACACAGCTAATCCAGACGATCCACTGCGGTCGGGCGGCCGTGGCCAGGTGAGACAAAAAGCTGGAAATCCCGGAGCAAGTCACCACGAAAGCGGATGTTGCGGCAGCCGCCTTGGCTTCTAGCCCAACGACGTAAAGAAGCGGAACGATGAACGAACCGCCGCCACGCCCGATCAAACCGGCGATCAGACCCAACCCGCTGCCGGCAGAGAGTCCCAAAATGATCCGCCCTCGCGGCGATATCTCTCCAGATTTGGGTTTCCAGCCAACAAGCATCAGGATAGCTGATACAGCCGTGAACAGGGCAAAAAAGATCAGCAAGGGCTTGACGGGCAGCGCCACATTGAGCCACACGCCCACCGGGGCAAAGGCAATGATAGTCAGGGCAAAGGGTATCGAGATCCGCCAGTTGATGAGTTTCTTGTGTCCATAGGTAATTGCAGCCGAGCTGCTATTGACCACGTTGAGCAACATGCCCAGTGGAATGGCTTCTGTCTTGAAATCCATCCCCATCCAGTACAGAATGGGGATGTATAGCTGGGACCCTCCCAGGCCCAGCATCGAAAAGACAAAAGCAATGATGAAAAAGAGAGGTGGAACCAAATAGTAAGAAGCGTCCATGATGATGCCTCCTAACATCATATGGCTTTTTTGCCTGGTCTCTGCCATGCCGGGGAGTGGCCCAGGCAGCATGGTGTTGTGCGCCCTTATTTCTTGGCGCGCTTGTAGACTTTGCCAGGCAGCAGTTCCTCAGTCAAATCGTTGTAGCGGGCGTCCAGGATGCGGACCTTGTCCAACCCGTGCAATTGCAGGTAGACCCAGGCTACCACCGCGCGCGTGACCGACGAGCAAAAAGTCGCCACCAGCCGGTCGGTGGGCACCTCCTGCCAACGGGATGGCAGCTCGTTGATTGGGATATGCAGGGCAAAGGGCAAGGCCAGTTGCCCCGCCTCCTCTGGAGAACGCAGGTCCAACAGCACTGCGCCTTCGATCTGCTGCCGCTCGAAGAACTGGGGCGGCGTCACCTTGTGTTGCGCCGTACCCCAAAAACTCAGGTCAAGTCCAGTGAGCCACTTGTCAAGCATCATGTTTTCCATTTTTATCTCCCAGTATTATGAATTCAGGGTAGCGCCAACATGGACACTACCAAGCTGGTAAGAGGGGCCAGTTCGCGGTACAGTGCGGGCGGGCCAGACGCCGACCATCGGACGCGACGCAAAGGCCGTCAGAGCGAGGCATCACTTCCGGGAACCATTCCCTCTGGTATTCAAAAACCGGGCCGATGGTCAGCACGTCCGCTTCCGGCGCGTCCCACACCAGGTTAACCAGTTCCGTCTGTTTTTCTTCGGGGATGCCGTCAGGCATAATCCCCAGGCCGCGCTTGCGCATAAAGGCCGACCCGGCGAGTCGGCTACCGCTGAACACTCCTTACCGATGGCGACGTGCGCAAAAGGCCGCGTACGCCCGTCGCAACGCGGCTGCGTACCTGGCCTCCACGTCGGCTTGCGCGGGGATGTAGTTTTTCTGCGCCCGCACCATCCCCACCAGTTCTGCGTCGGCGGCTTGTTCGGGGTTGCGCCCCAGCGCCCACAACTGCTCGAACACGCTGTTCAGACCCCGCACGCCCACGGTGGGGCCAGCGCCGAGGCTCAACTGGGTCACGCCGTCGTCGTTGCGCGGGCAGCATGCCCCGGTCATTAATGGTCTGCTGCTTATCTCTTTTTCATTTGTCAAGCTGTTTCTCGACTCGCGCCAGCGTGGAACCACGCGCGTCGCATCCACAACGCCACGTACACCAGCCCGATCAGCACCGGCACTTCGATCAGCGGGCCGATCACGGTGGCTAGCGCCTCCGACGAAGCAATGCCGAACGTGCCCACGGCCACGGCGATGGCCAGCTCAAAGTTGTTGCTGGCCGCGGTGAAAGATTGGGTCGCCGCCAATTCGTAGGGGAACTTGCGCCACAACGACAGGCCGAACGACACAAAAAACATCACCACGAAATAGACCGTCAACGGAATCGCTACCCGTAGCACATCCAGCGGCTTGTCCAGAATCTGGTCGCCCTGCATGCTAAACATCACCACGATGGTGAATAACAGCCCGATCAAGGCCGTGGGTCCCAGGCGGGGCATCAACTCGTTTTCGTACCATTCCTTGCCTCGCCGTTGGATACCCACGAAACGGGTGAGGATGCCCCCGGCCAGCGGGATGCCCAGAAAGATGAGCACGCTCTTGGCGATCTCGCCCATGCCAATGTCCACCACGGTGCCCTCGGCCCCCAGCCAGCCCGGCACCACGCGCAGGAACAAGTAGGCCAGCGGGCTGTACATCACGATCTGAAACACGCTGTTGAGCGCCACCAGCACGGCGCAGTATTCGCTATCGCCCCCGGCCAGCATGTTCCAGATCAGCACCATGGCGATGCAGCGGGCCAGCCCGGTGATGATCAAGCCGGTGCGATAGGCCGGATGGTCAGGCAGCAGCAGCCAGGCCAGGACGAACATGATCACCGGCCCGATGACCCAGTTGAGGGCCAGCGACACGCCAAACTGCTCCCAGGCCTGGGCCACCTTGCTCAGCTCTTCGTACTTGACCCTGGCCAGCACCGGGTACATCATCCACAACAGGCCCACGGCGATAGGAAATGAGACCGTGCCAATCTGCAAGGCATTAAAAACGTCCTTGACGCCGGGAATGATCGCCCCCAGCAACACGCCGGCGGCCATCGCCAAGAAGATCCACAGCGGCAAAAAGCGGTCCAACAGCGACAACTGTCCGACGATGCTCTTGGCGCCTTTTGTCTCGGCAGACGCTAATTCTGTCATCTTTTTCCCTCCTCTGAGAATTTGAAATGCCTCTAGAACGCCTCCAGGACCTCTGGCGGTGGGAAAGTGATGGCCTTGGGTTTGCAGACCTGCACACAGGCGCTACACCCCACCTGGCACTTGTACGGCTCGCCAACCTGGACTCCCCCTCCACCGTCAGCAGGGGCGAATACACCATTGGGGCAAAAGCGCATGCACGCGCCGCAGCCATCGCACAGCTCAGGGCGCAGCGTAGGATACCACGGGATGGCCTCACGCGGGTGTCCGCGCCACGCGCCGTAGCCGGCGGCGCAAGCACAGCCAGCCCGTTGGCGCTGGCAAAAGGCCCCATATTCACGCAGCAGCGCCTGGGCGTAGTCGGCCTCGGCCGCGGGGGGAATGTAATTGTGTCGCCGGACGTGGGTCAACAACTGTATTGCCTTAACCGCGTCCGGCGCGCTCCCCTCCGCGTACAGCGCCGAAAAAACCTCGTCCAGCCCGGTCATGCCGACGGTATCATCACCCACTTGCACCTGGCGCAGACTGAGGCGTTCTCCGAGAGTCATTCTGAACGCCTATTTGTGGGCTTGCGCTTCCATCAACGCCGTGGCGATCAGCGAGGTGATCTCGGCCACGTTGGGCACCCGCCCCGCCGAAACCACCTTTTCGTTAATCACCAGCCCGGGTGTGCTGAAAATGCTGTATGACATGATGTCCTTCATGTCGGCCACCTTGGTGACCGTAGCCTGAACGCCCAACTGGGCTAGCGCAGTGTGCGTGTTCTTTTCCAGCCGCTGGCAGTTGGGACACCCTGGTCCTAGAACTTTGATCTCCATTTGATCTTACCTCCTCACTGAATGGTTTTTATCGGACTTTCGATTCGCACTGCATCTGCACTCTAACCGGCCTCGGCCGGAGCCATCACCCGCCGGTTGCGCCGGTTGACCCAACCCAGACTCACGGTCAACATGCCTACCAGGACCGCCAGATAGAGCAGGATGCGCCAGGCCTCGACGCCATCAATCCACAACCCATACAATAGCCCGGCCATCACGCTGAACAGCGCCACCCAGCCGACGTATACCCACGCCTTGAGCCGGCCAATGATGGTCGAGACGATCAGGATGCTTTGTAGACTCAGCTCCGGGTCGGCCATCAGATAAGCCAGCAATGGGCCGCGATGCATGCCCAGTCCCAGAAACATGTTGGCAATGGGCACCTCGACCAGGGTGGGGAAGTACATGAACACCCCAAACACGACCCCGGCCAGATTGCCCAGAACTGTGTTGCGCCCCGCCAAAGACTCGATCCATTCTGGCCGGATGAGCTGGCGGATGACCCCCACGGCAAAGACGCCCACGATCAGCAGCGGAAAGATCTGCTTCACAAAGCGCCACGACTCCCACAGCCATTCCTGGACGTCGCGTGCTTCAAAATGATAGCGGGCGATGGCCCACAGGCCCAGGATTGCCAGGGTCACCCCAAACACACGACCTGTGAATTGAATCTCCAGCCCGTCGGCGCGCGGCTCTATCCTGACGGCGGCTACGAGCAAGGTCATGACAATCAGCCCCAAAGAGATCCAGGTCCAGCGGTTGTAGCCCTCGCTCACATTGTTCAGGCCGAACCACGCGCTGACGGCGATCAGCGCCAGCAGAAAGATGAGGATGGCTCCTTGCACGGCCACGCCTTCCTCACCCTGGCTGGAATCAAACGGCACCAGGCGATAGAGCGTCTCTTGAAAACGGTCCATTCCGCTGACGGGCAGCGTCACTTGAGCGTAACTATTCGTCAGCAGGCCGATCTTGAGCGTACCAGACAAAAGCAACGCCACCAGCAGCAGCAAAAAGATCGTCGTGCTACGGCGTAGTTTGGCTTTGCCGGCAAAAATCTCGTCGGTCATCCGGTCGTGCATGGCGTCGGCCTTGCGAAAGATCAACGCCATGATCATCCCGATGCTGATGCCAAAGGTCAACGACAGTAGCAATCGGGCCAGGGCCAGGTCAATCCCGATGGTTACGCCCGTGTAGGTCAGGGCCAGGATGTTGGCCGCCGGGGCGAAGAACAGGAACGTGATAGCCGGTCCCAGCCCGGCCCCCTTTTTGTAGATGCCGGCGAACAGGGGCACGATGGTGCAAGAGCACACGGCCAACACCGATCCGGCCAGTGCAGCGGCAGGATAAGAGACGTATTTGGGAGCCGCGCGACCCAAGAAACGGGTGATGGCTTCCTTTGGGATCAAAGCCGCCAAT
This sequence comes from Anaerolineae bacterium, assembly GCA_034435435.1. Classification (GTDB taxonomy): domain Bacteria; phylum Chloroflexota; class Anaerolineae; order S140-20; family S140-20; genus DAOTXN01. The sequence goes on from DAOTXN010000182.1 coordinate 50,250, forward strand.
CCTCCGGCGATGAAAAAGGCCGGCACCAGACACAACAACACGTGGGCGGCCAGATAGGAAGCCAGGCTGCTGGCCCCCGATTGCAACATTTCAATCACGTATTCCAAAATCGTCATTTTTTGCTCCTCTGGGACGATTACATTCGCAAGCTTGAATATGATTGACCCTTTTCTTCTCAACGGTGATTTGATCACATCGGGGTAAAGTCAAGAGCAGGTCAAGCGGCGACAAGTGCGTTTTCCGAAACTGGCGCGATCGATTCGGCCGAGTGGCAGCGCGGGCAGGCCGTCTCTGGGCAGGTAGTGCGCTGTTCGACGGGTCCCAGGACCACGCTCAACACCTCGCCTACTCTCGGATCCGCCAAGCGGTAAAACACATTCAAGCCATCTTTGCGGTCGGTCACCAACCCGGCCTCGCGCAAGAGCATCAATTGTTGGGAGACGTAGGCCTGGCGCTTGCCCAGCACCGATTGAATGTGGCACACGCACTCTTCACCCCCGCGCAGAATGTCCAGAATCTGTAAGCGTGCGGGATGGGAGAGGATTTGAAATAACCCAGCCAATGCTTGCCAAGCGTCCATTTTTCAACCTGCGCATAACATTCAATCCAATGAATATATTATAACCTGAATATACTTTGTGTCAAGTGTGCGCGGGAGGTATATTGTCACAGATGTGGGGTGATAGATGTCATAGCCCGGATGCAGCCGGGGCGCTCAAGGAGTCAGCTCACGACTCAGCGCCTGCAACACACCCCCACGCCCCAACAAGCCCAGCAGCCGGCCCTGTGAGTCGATCACCGGCAGGCGTTTGATGCGGTGCTCCAGCAACAAGCGCAGGGCTGCCGCCAGCGGAGTATCTGGGTGCGCGCACACCGGGTGCGGCGTCATCACGTCGGCGGCGGTGCGTTGTTGCAGCCGCACACCGGTTGCCCGCTGTCCTACTTGCACCCGTTCGGCGAGGGCGTGCAGAATGCCGACCCGCTCCAGGTCTGTCGCGCGTTTGAGCAGGTCTCCATCGGTGATGATACCCACCACGCGCCCCTCGTCGTCTACGACCACCACGCGCCGCTGCGTCGCGCTCACCAACAGGTCTACCACCTCAGCCAGAGGCGCACCCTGCTCGACGGTGGGCACGCGGGTCATCATCACTTCACCCACCATGACGTGGCTGCCGGTCGGCAGTGCAGGACGGGGCGCCTCTGTCACGGGGGGCTGGGCCAGGGCCCGGAATACATCCAGGCGGCTGAGCATACCGATCAACTGTCCCTGTTCATCCACAACGGGTAGCCGCTTTACGTCGTGCTCAACCATACGTTTCACCGCTTCAGTTACCGTCGCAGCTCCCGAAATCGTTTCTACAGGCGTGGTCATGACTTGGCCCACTGTGAGATCCTGGCGGCGCAACGCTGCAAGATGCTGCGTCAGCTCAGAGGCCGTCAGCTCGCGTTGGGCGCTGATGGGCAACAATCCGGCGCGCTTGAGCACATCGCCGTCGGTGAGAATGCCGATGATGTGTCCATCGGTGTCTGTCACGGGCAAGGTCCGATAATTCTGGGCCAACAAAAGCTCCACCGCTTCTGACAAGGATGTGTTTGGCTCTACGTTGTGCACCTCACGGCTCATCACGTCCGACACGCGCGCTGCGGCGGGCATTTCGCGCAAACGGCGGTGACTATAAGTCACGACCTCGACGTCGTGTACCGTGATCAGTCCTTCGCTGACCATCTGGCGCAAACGGGGCATCACGCGCTCGATGCGCGTGGGATGGTCCACCCACTCGATCACCAGCGGCAGATCGGTGGAAAGCGCCACCAGGCTGGCTGTATGGATGCGGCTGTGGGCGCCATAGCCCGCCAACGCGCGCGTCACCGTGGCGCCGGCGCAATCCTCTTTTTTGAGCAGTTCCAAAATGGCGAGATAGAGCGCTTTGTGTCCCCACTTGTCACTTTCGCCAATATAGATGGTCACCTTTTTGGCCAGGCCGACGATCTGCATGTTATATCCTTCCTCCCTGGAGCAATCGCGCCAGGAATACCCCCAACCCAACACCGACCAACCCCAAGATCAGATTGGCCGTCAGGTTCAAAAGCGACAACCAGCCGTTACCCTGGAAACCCAACTGGAACGTCTCGTAGCTCAAGGATGAAAACGTGGTAAAGCCGCCTAGAAAGCCAACCGCCACAAAAAGCCGCGTCTCGGGCGAGATGGAGGCCGGCCCACTGGCCAGCGTCAGAAAAAAGGCGATGAGAAAACTACCACCGGCGTTGACCAGCAACGTGCCGTAGGGAAAGCCGGTCCCCCAGCGCTCGGCCGCCCACAGTTGCAGCAGATAGCGCGCATTGGCTCCAAAAAAGCCACCCAGCCCGATCCACAGAACGGTTGGCATATCGTCACTGCTCCACGGATTTCGCAACGAGAGTCTGGTCGTCTGTTCCGAATATCCCGTGATACAAATCGTGGCCATAACTGGTCTCTAGTGGTTCGCCTTCCATCAATTTAAAAGTCCGTGTTCCATCGCTTTGCCTTTCAGCCTGCAGAAAGATGGCGTTCGCCATTTTTCTGTCATAGAAACTATGCGCCAATGCATACAAATGCGTAACATAGAAAATCTTGATGCGTTTTTCCAATAATGCGCTGGTTATCTGCCTGGCAATCTCTGAGCCTTCTCTTTCGTTGGTAGCGGCAAATGATTCATTAAACAGCAGCAGGGAATTGGACGTTGCATTGTCTACAATATCGCTCATTCTGCCGAGTTCTTCATCTAATTTCCCGCTTTCCATCGTAACGTCTTCTTCGCGCTTGTAATGGGTGAAAAGTCCGTCGCAGACATTGGCGCAGAAAGACTCTGCGGGGACAAACATGCCGCATTGCATCATCAATTGACCCAGACCGATGCTTCGCAAAAATGTTGATTTACCGCCCTGATTGGCGCCCGTGATGATCACGAGGTCTTTATCGTCGGCGGCCACATCATTACCCACGACTTTGCGTTTCATCGTCAAAGCTAGGCATACGTCGTATAATCCTGTAAAGGAATGTTTTCGTGCGCTGGAAGCCACAGGCAGAGGAAAAGAGATTGGCTCTCCCATGTGAACCAGTTGTTCGAATAAATTCAAACAACCCATGTAAAACGCCAGTTCCAGCCGCAAGGCGTTGAGAAAACTGCGAATATGGTCCGCAGACTGGGCGACTGCGTTGGCAACCAGGTTAATAACTCTGTCCTTCAATTCCCCAAGCGCCCTCGCACCGTGGTCGTCGCGGGGATGGAGAGAAAAGGAATAGACCCGTGATTTCTTGACCAAGACCCGCTTTATCCAATTCTGGTCCTGATGATTGGGTTTGCGAAGGATATGATTGACACCTTCATTCCCTTTTCCTAATTCGGCGCTGAGCAGAACGCCGCCGCGGAATTTCAGCGCCTGGAGATGGTTTTCAACAACGGCAAAATAGTCGTCGTCTAGTTCCTGCTCAATCATCTCGAAAAACCTCGCAAAACCCTCCGACTCGAATTTAGCGGCATGCTCGTCGGCAATGCTCCTTAGTTTTTTGAGCAGGACGACAAACATCTCTAGCATTCCTACCGCGCCGCTCAATATCCCGCTGGGGTGCCGGCTGAAAATACCCATCGAGTACTGTTTTTTGTTTTCGATGAATTCCATCGGGATGCGGTAAATCTCTCTGACAACGGAAGGATTGTTCAGGCAGTCCTGGAGAACCTCCTGACGGTAACGGATGACGTCCGGGTTGTCTGACCCGGACAGAACAGCCTGCCTGGCCGTTTCGAATAAAAACCCATCACCGCGCGCCATCGCATTGAACAGTGTATTCAGTTCCAGGTCTTGCGTCAGTTCCCGCTCATTCGACGGGAGTCTCTGCTGGGGATCGAAATCCCGGTCGCGATACATCAGAAAAACCTTCACAGGTTGATGCGCTCCTTGATCTGCTCGTAGGTCAGGCGGTGCTTTTCAGCAATCGAGAGGGCGTAAGCCAGCCCATCGGCGGGCTTTCTGACGATTTTGAATGTCCGCATGGCCGGATTTTCGGGAACCACCGTGCTGACCATGCTGATGGTTTTCTCGCTACAAGACGACAACTCATCAATGAACGTCACCCACACGCCCAGCAAGTCCAGTTTCATCACCCGCGCCATAATTCGCTTGCTCAGAAAAATGGCGTCCTTGAGAGTCGTGGACGCGAAAATTTCGTTCAGGATGAGAATGCTGTCTGGCGTGGCGCGGGCGAGGATGTCGTGAATGCGCACCAGGTCATCCTGCAATTTGCCGCGCAGATTGTGGATGTCTTCCTGCCTGTCGAAATGCGCAAGAATTTGGTCGAACAGAAAGAGCCGCGCCTCCCGGCCCGGCACGGGACAGCCGAGACTGGCGAGATAGTGCAACTGCCCAAACATGCGGGCGAAAGTGGTTTTGCCGCCCTGATTCGGACCTGAGACGACGATGATGCGCTCCGGCCCGCTCAGGGAAAAGTCGTTACAGATCACGGACTTTTCGGTATAAAGCAGGGTGTTCGCCAACGCCAGGTCGAATCCGTCATAATCGTACACCTCACGGCTCGTTGCGCTAACCTGCGGGTAACAAAATGCCAGCCCCTTGCGTTTGATGTTGGCGGCGAGTTCCAGATAGGCGACGTAGAACTGAATTTCGCGATCAAAAACGCGTATAGTCTCATCCACAAACTGGCTGTGAGCGACGCAAAACTGGTCGAGTGCGGCAAAACGTTCGGGATACAGTCGGGCGACAAAATCGAGAATCTGCGCCTCGATGTGGTTCATGCCAGACCCTTGTTCAAGGTTAACCTGGTAATCTTTCACCACGCCCTGCTTGAACTTCTCAAAGGTCTGTTCTACCTCCACGCTGTAATCCGTCTCTCCTTCATACTTACACACCTTCACCCTGCCGCTCCGAATATTCACACAATATTTCACGCCCAACAGCCCGCCTTTGACCTTTTGCGCCTCCGCAAGCAATGACTGAAATCTGTGGGAGTGAACATAGTTCGTCACATACTCACGGAACGCCAAAAAGCCGCGCGATCGCAGGTCCGCAAGGCTCAGATCGCGCGCCAGGTCGGTCACGGCGTCACAATAGACCAGCGCCGCCTCCAGAAACCAGCCTTTTTTGTGGTAATTAAAGTCCAGTTTCTCCACCAGCCCTAGGTACCGGCGCACGATGATCATTCTCCCGGCAAAGGCGTTGATGTGCGCCATCAGCGCTTCGTCTTCCATATCCCGCATCACTTCCTGGCGATAGCGGATGGTCTCGGCGTCGCGCAGGGGCGTGTAAAAAAACGGCTTCAGGTTGTATCCCTCCTTAGGCGCCGTAATGGCGTCTATAATCTGATCGAGATTTAAATCAGAAAAAAAGGCAGGCTCTTGAGGATTTTCCGCTTTTATTCTGTCTTCAATCTTTTCATATAGTATGCTGCGAAAAGTCATTCGGCAACCACCCTTGTATAGGGGACCATTCCCCCATGCTCTTTACCCCTTTAGCTCAAGCCGGACTAGATCTGTCATCCAACTCTCTCCGCGACAAAAAAGCCTCTACCATGTAGCGTGCTACGGGTAGAGGCTATCAGCCGGCTGCCCGGCGGTTGATGCACAGCGAGCCTCATCGCTTGGGTTTGTGCGGATAATTATAACCCAATCTTCCGATGGGTCAAGGCCCGCTTGTGCGCTCGATCTCCTGCGTGCAGACGAGTTCGACGCTGCGCCAGGCCCGGGCCTGGTTTTTCATAGGGTGACGGGCCGCTGGCAGGCAAAGCAGCGCGCGCCAGGGCCGTGCTCGGCGGTGGGGGCGCGGCACGCGGCGCACGCGACCAGTCGCCCAACCGCCAGCCAGCGCGGGCGATTTGCCAGCACGTCGGCCGGGGCGAGCGTGTTGTGCAGCGTTATGGCCTGGGTGGGGCAGGCCTGGGCGCAGATGCCGCAGGCGATGCACCCGCCGGCGCGCACGCTCAACCCGAAGCGCTCTCCTTGGGTAACGAATCTCAACGCCGCGGTGGGGCAAAAGCGAGCGCACAAGCCGCAGGCAGTGCAGGCCACGGCGTGAACCTGCACATCGGCCAGCGGCAAGTCGCCGGCCTCAAAGGGCTGCGCGGGCGGCATTTCGGCTTCGTCCCGAGGCTCAGCCCGAGGGATGCGGCCCAGCGCTTCGAGCAGGCGGCGGCGTTCGGCAGGCAGGTGGTGGGGCAGGCGCTGCGCCACCGGCGCAGGCTTGCCGTTGGCGCGGCCGGCGGATGAAGAGGTGACGGCCGTATCGGCGGCTTGCCGGGCAGCGTCCTTGAGCGCCGCAAAGAAACCCCGCCGCGACACGGCCGGCTGGTCGCCGGGCAAGATGGGAACCACAGCCGGCTTGGGCAGCGCGGGACAACTCGTCGCCGGTTGCAGGGGACGGGCCGCTGAAAGGTCAAACGCGGCCAGAAGCCGGTTGGCCTGCTGCGCGGCGCGGACGAAATGGGCGCGGTTGCTGCCGATGGGACATTCGGCGCAGGGTCGGTCATCCAGGATGACGGGGCGCGTGCGGGCCATTTCTATCCAGTCGGCCAACCCCCATGCGGCCAGACAACGCGGGGCGCGCACGGCCGTCCGGACGCCGACGGGCGCGTCCACCCGCTCACCGCTCACGCGTGGGCACACCAGCAGCGCCGGGCCGGGGTCGAGCAGCTTGAGCGTCTCGGTCAGCAGGTGCGGTTTGTCGGAGGGGTCGCCGAACACGCCGGTGGGACACCGGCGCAGGCACAGGCCGCAGTGCACACACGCGGCCGCGTCCAGCGTGGGAAGCAGCCCGCCGGAGCGTCCCGGGACGGGCCGGATGGCCTGCGTCGGGCATGCCTGCCAGCAGGCGGCGCAAGCGGCGGCTTTCCAGCGGGCGTTCAGGCAGTGTTGGGTCTCGACGCTCAACTGTTCGCCCGTGAATGGGGCAGCCAGGGAGACCAGTGTATCAACGTTCATAGTCCAGCCCGGCGCGCTGCGCAGCCGGCCGCTGTAGCAGGGCGATCCCCAAGTGCGTGGCAACCCCGGCGGCAAAGCCGCTCGCCAGGTTGCGCGTGAGCCAGGCCGTCGCGGCCACCGCCAGCGCGGGCAGCCATTCGCGCCAGCCGCGCAGGTCACGCGCCAGCAGGCCGTGCTGCACGCCCACGTAGGCCAGCAGCAAGCCCAGGATGGGAAACGGAACGAGTCGCAGGATCGGGAGCAGCGTCTGGCCGCCCAGCAGGCCCAGCAGCAGGAAAAACAGGCCCAATATGAGCGGCGCGCCGCCCGTGCGCGCTCCTAACCGATAGTGCGCAGTCAGCCCGCCGCAGCCGTGACACACCGGCACGCCGCCGAACAGGGCCGCGGCGACGTTACTGATGCCCATGGTGCTCAGCAAGCGCCGCGGCGTGACGTGTTTGGCGGCCGGCCCAAAGTATTGGCGGGCCGCGTCCTGAGTGGCAAAGACCGAGTTGGCCAGGCTGAGCGGCGCTTGCGGCAGCGCCAGCAACAATAGGCCGGGGATAAAATCCGCCGGGGCGGGCGCGGTGGGTGTGGGCCACGCTAGGCTGAGGGTCAGGTGGGGCCAGCCGGCGCCGACCACCGTGGCGGCGACACCAAACGAGATCAGGCCGAGCGCCGCCCAATCGGGGCGGGTGAGCAGAAAAATGCCTGCCGCCAGCAAGCCGCCCAGGATCAGTCTCAGATGGACCGCGCCTGCGGTCCCCGGCGCGCCTAGCAGCGTCCAGGCCGAGCGCAGCAACAGCAGGGCCAACCCGAGTTGGATGCCGCGCACGACCGGTTTGGGAAACAGCCAGCCGATCCAGTGGGCTGCGTTGCTCAGCGCCAGGCCCAGAAAAATGAGCGCCATCCACCACGCGCCGGCGTGGACCACGCCCGCCGGCAGGCCCAGCGCCAGCGCCGTGGCCGCCAGCGACTTGAGCGGCTGCACCGGCAGCGGCAGGCGGTAGGCCCAGGCGTTGAGCAGGTAGGCCAGGCCGATGACCACAAACGCGCTGGCGGCGCTGACGCCGTTGAGTGTGATCAGCGCCAGCGTCAGCGGCAATAGCACGCCCAGGTCGCCCAACGCGCCCGAAAGTTCGGCGAGCGTAAAGCGGAAACGGGTCATACGGCTATTTGCTCCACCTCCACCGCGGTCAGCAGAGGCAGGTCTGCCACCAAATGGTAGTAGCTCTGTCCGGCGCAACTGCGGCACAGGGTCATTCCTTCTTGGCGCACCTCGCGCTCGTTCATAATCTCTTCGTCGCACAGCTCACAGATGGCCTTCCGGCCGGCCCGGCTCAGGATGCGCTCGACGGGGGTCTGGAGTTGCACCGTTTGGGCCGAGAGCAGCACGTCGGCGGGCATACGCTGATAGCCTAGCAGTTGCGCCTCCCACTTGTTGCGGGCCTCTGGCGCATACATCCAGGCCAGTTGGCGGGTCTCGCGGCGCGGCGCGATGCGCACCGCCCGCTCGGTATGCGTGTCTACAAAGGTGGCCGCGACCTTGCCATAGTCTTCGATGCGCATGGTGCGCCGTCCCACCTGGCAACCCGTCGCTACAGCGATCCCGTCTATGGCGCAGCCATCCGTCTCGGCGATGGTCAGCAAACGCTTGTCAGCTTGGGGCACGTCGAGGCTGAGCAGCTCGCCGGCCCACAGACCCATGCGCACGCCTAGCACCTGGCGCGGGCAGAGGTGATGGTGCAGGGCCGCGCTGGCTTGGAACAGTTCGTAAAGTGACGGCATGACTTTTCGCTCCTATGATACCCTATTGGGTCTGATGAGCCAAGATTTCCAAATAGACCAGGATGGCTTTGATCTCCGAGTCCGATAGCCGCATATTGGGCATGCCCCGGGGCGGGACAATGAGCGTCCGGCGAACGTCGGCAGCGGGCAGGCGGAGCGCCACGTCGTTCAAGTCGGACGCCAGCGTCGCGCCAGCGTCGCCGATGGTGTGGCATTTGCGGCAGCCGTATTTGTCTATCAACGCCGCGCCGGTCTGCGCCGACACGTCTACTCGCTTGGTCAGGTTCAGCCACCAGCGCGGCGGCGCCACGATGAGCCATAGCAACAGGATCGCCAGGCCGCCCAGCGCCAGTATAACGCCCTTTTTCATCATCCCGTCGCTCGCCTATTATCGTAGTAACGACTTTAGTCGTGTGCCGCGTAATCTGCGACCAAAGTCGCTACTACGAGCTACGAGCTTGCGACTAAAGTCGCTACTACGAGCTTGCGTTACACCTTGACGACGCGCACTTGAGTATCGTAAAATACCGCGCTGCCGCCGGCCAGGTCGGACAGGGTCACGTTTTTCAGGTGCGGGTCTATCCGCATGGCGGCGTTGCCGTGCAAGGGTACGGCGCGGCGCGGGTCGCCTTTGACCACCTGGCCGTCAATGGTGATATCGCGCGCGCCGCTGGCCCAGTGACCAAAGCCGAGCGGAAAGGCCACCACGCCGGGGCGGAGGCCCTGCACAATCCTGACCTGGCCCTCCATCGGGTTTGCCGGGCCGTGTTTGACGTCCCACACCCCGTCGGGGTTGCTGGCCGAGCTCAGCCTGACCGTGTCGCCATCCCGCAAGCTCAGGCGCTCTGCGTCGGTCTGGTTCATCAGCACAAAGCCCTCGGCCAACACCGACAGCAGCCAGTAGTTGGTGATGCTGCGGGCCTTGGTCATGGTGATTTCCTTGTAGGTGATCAGGTGCAAGTCGTAGCCGTCGTCTGGGATCTCTTCACCCGTGGACGAAAGGCCGGCCGGGATGTAGGTGGTGTAGCCGATGAAGGGTTTGCCGGTCATCGTGTTGATAGAGGTGAACGTCTTTTCCTGGTACAGGTTGATCAGCCGCCCATATTTGTTGGCGACCTGGACCTCCGCCGGGCTGGCCGTGGGGTCGCCCTTGTAACCCTTGGCAAAGTCCTGGTAGCGCCCGCCGCGATTGAGCACAAACACGCTCTTGCGCCACAGGCTCTCATCGTTGCCCACGGCCGCTTTCCACACGGCGGGGTCGAACACGCTCTTGGGCAGGAAGCGACGCGCCTGGATAAAGATGCGCATTTCTTCGTCGTCGGCCTCGGGCACACTGTCGGAGCCGTCTTCTTTGTCGCCAAAGGCAATGTCGGCCACCTGCTTGAGATAAAAGTGCTCGGGGCGGGTGTAGGGGATACCTTCGCCCAGACCATTGGGGCCAAAGCCGGGCAGCGCCATTTTTTCGGCCAGCGCCATCAGCAGGGCCTCGAAGGACATGGGGATTTCCTCGCCAAAGACCGTGACGGTCGGCCAGCCGGGCAGGGCCATGGCCGGGTTGCGCACGTTTTCCACTTTCCAGGGCACCGAGGGGTGCGAGCCGTGGAATTCCCACCGCTCCAGGTACGAGAGGTCGGGAAAGATGTAATCGGCGTAGGTAGAGGTCTCGCCCACCAGGATGTCGGAGGCGATGTGCAGGGGGACCTTTTGGGTGTCGGCCAGAATCTCGATGCCCGTGTGGCCGGCGGGCAGGCTGTACACGCTGCCGTTCATGTAGGTCATCAGGATTTTGATCGGGTAGGGATAGGCGTCGCCGATGGAGGGCAGGTCTTCCTGGTAGACGTCGGTGGCGATGGGGAACCAGGGTCGCCGGGTGGGATAGCTGCCGTCAAACAGCGTGGTCTTTTCGTAGGCCACTTTGGTGCGCAGCATGTCCACGCCAAAGGCGGTAAAGTGGTGCTCGCCGAACATCGTAGTCACCGGGAAGGGCTGGCCCTTTTTGCTCCCCTTGCGGTCGTAGGTCGAGGCCTTGATGGTCCCGCCGGCATAGTCAAAGTTGCCGATGAGCAGGTTGACGACGTACCAGGCGTTGTTGTTGTAAAAGCCATTGGTGTGCTGCGACGGGCCGCGATGGATGTCGGCCGCGGCCCTGCGTCCATGGGAGGTGAACTCGGCGGCCAGCTCGAGGATGTCGCTTTCCTGAACGCCGGCGATCTCGGCCCACTCGCCGAGGGTGTGCTGCTGGGCCGATTCGAGCAGGATTTGCAAGCCGCTCTTGACCTCGAAATCGCCGAGGGTGGTGTGGACGAATAGCTCGCCCACGACCGGCGCGGCCTCGGGGTCGAGCACATCAATCGGGGTGGGTACGCCGTCCACCAGCGCCAGCGGCGCGTCGCCGGGATATTCGGTCCCGTCGGCGGCCACGTACACCGTGACCTCTTTATCGTCCTGGGTGACCGTCTTGGGTTCCAGCAGGCCCAGCTCGCTGGCGCGCAGGTGTTTGCCGGGCGCGCCGTCTTTGATCTTGACCAGCCAGGCGGCGTTGGTATAGTTGGGCTCGCCGGCGGCCGTGGCCGCCGCCTGGTTGGCGATGGCCAGATAGGCCGCGTGGTAACGCTCGTTTTCCAGCATCCAGCGGATCATGCCCAGCGCAAAGGCGGCGTCGGCGCCGGGTTTGATGGGCACCCACTTCCAGGCTTTGGCTGCCAGCTTGCTCAGGCGCGGGTCAATCACGGCGAATTTGCGGCCCTCTACCACGGCGGCGGTGGCTTTGCAGGTGCGCTGCGGCGGGCCATAATTGGCCTCGAACAGGTTGGCCCCCACATAGATGACAAATTCGCTGTTGCCCGTGTCGGCTTGCCAGTAGAACTTGTCGCCGCTGTCGAACGCGCCTTTGGCGGCGTTCCACTTGCTGCTCATGGCCTTGCCGGTGAAATACAGCGAACCCTGACAGACGGTGGTGTGGCCGTTCATGTTGATCGTGCCAAAGGCTTCCTGGAAAAAGCGATGCACCACGTCTTCGCGCCCGCCCTTCATGCGCCCCCAGACGAACATAAGTTGGTTGTTCTTGGGTCCCAGGTCGGGGTGCGCGGGGTCAATCAGCGCGTCCAGGTGGTCGGCGTGCTTGGCCTTGAACTCTTGGACCAGCGCCTTTTTCTTTTCGGCATCTTTCTCATCCCAGATGGCCTTGACCTCGGCGGCCATCTCGGCGGCCACCTCGGCGTCGGCGAGGGCGCGCACCTCTTTGAAACCGGCCACGTGGCCCTCGCCAAACAGGTCACCGCCGTTGACGACTTCGTCAATGGCCTGCACAAAGGGAATGGCGATCCACTGACCCTCGCCGCGCCGAGTGCCGGGCTTGCGCTTGAGCACCTGCAGGATGCGGTAGGGGTCGTACACGGTTTGCAGTCCGGCCTGGCCTTTGGGGCAGATGCCGCCCTCGATGGTCGCCATGTCTTTCACCGGCGTGGCATAAGCCGGGTGCGGCCACAGCGTCCACGGGCTGTAGGGGTTGCCGTCTATTTTGGCCGCCAGCCCGTCGAGCAGCTTGACCTTGACGGCGCAGCCGGTGTTGCATTGCAGACACACGGTATAGATCTGGTTCTCTGGCTGGGCCTCGAAAAAGCCCTGCTCGCCGGCGGCCATGGCGCGTTGAATGGCCTGCATGGCCAGCGTCGAGCCGCCCAACAGCGCCGCCGTACCGCCGATCACGGCCGACGCCTTCAGCAAGTCGCGCCGCGAAATCGCGGTCTCGAGCCACCCTGCTACGTGCGTCTCGTTCCTGGTTTCGACGTTGATGTCTTGCTTCATTTTTATACCTCCACAGCTCTACTCGGATGCCACGATGGGCAGCAGTCGCCGGCCGGCCAAAAAGATCAAAGCCGACAGGCTGACGGCCCAGACGAACACCAGCCATTCGTTGAGGCTGGGGAAATAGCTGGTGGTGAGGCCCGGACCGGTAAAGGCCTGCTCCAGGCCGGGCAGTTCCGCCACAGCCAGACCGGGGATGACGATGTTGAGCCGCACCGCCAGAAAGGTCACGGCTATCAGCGCGCTGGCCGTGGCAATCGCCCAGGTCTTGCCTCGTCCGAGGATCAGCAGGAGAGCAGGGATGATCACGCCGCCGCCCATGTGGACGAGCCAGAACACCCACCAGTACGACCCGAAAAGCACGAGCTGCAGGCTGGCCGACTCGGTCGGGCTGGTATTCCATAACCCGATGGAGATCTCGCCCCACTCTAGCAACACGTCCAGCGCCAACAGTCCCAATACGATCTGGCCCAGAAAGCGCATCAAGTCGCGGTGCGACGGGCTGCCCGGCTCTGGTCCCCACAAGGCGGCGATGAAGGTCAGCAGCGCCCCGCCAGACAGCAACGCGCCTCCCAGGAACAGGATGGGCGTCAGGCCAGAGTGCCAGTAGGGTCGGGCGCTCACCACGCCAAAGATAGCGCCGACCGAGCCGTGGAAGGCAATCGCCAGCGGTACGCCAATGCTGCCCAGGATGCGCAGCTTGCGGCGGTCGGCGGCCAGGGCCGCCTCTGAAACGTCGCGTCGTCCAAAGGTGAGCCAGCGCGCCAGCGCGCTGTGGTCGCTGCGGGCCACCAAGTCGGCCCGCAGGGCCAGCCACAGCTCGATCAACAACAGGATAAAATAGGCCGTGTAGAACCACAGCATCCAGCCCATGATGGAGCGAAAGTTGGTCTGGAGCAGCAGCTTCCAGGCCCGCTCTGGATGACCCAGGTCCAGCCAGATCGAGATCATGGCCCCAAAGAGGGTGACCAGCGCCGTAAACAGGGCCAGCTTGCCGACCTGCTCCAGTCGCTCCCGGCCAAAGGCGGCCCCGGTAGGCAGGCCCACGGCCGGCCCGGCCACGGTGCCCACGCCGCCCAGGCGGCGGATGTTGAAAACGTAGACCAGGGTGGAGAACAAAAACGCGCCAGCCGACAGGCCGACCATGTAGATATAGCCGGCCACCCATAGCCCCCACGGCACGTAGGAGCCGTAATTCGCGCGCGCGTGCCCAAAGGCTACCCGGCCGTAAAGGCCATAGAGACCGAGCACGAACGCCACGATAGCCAGCGCCCAGAAAATACGGTTCCAAGTAAATGTTCGGTGTGTCATGGTCATGCTCCTGCTCACAGTAGATAATAGACGCGCGGCTCGGTGCCCAGCTCTTCTTTCAGCCGCATCACGTTGGGTCGGGAGATCATCTCGGCCACCAGGCTATCGGGGTCGTGGGCGTCGCCGAACAGGGTAGCGCGGCCGATGCAGGTGGTGACGCAGGCCGGCAACATACCGTCGGCGATGCGGTGCAGACAAAAGTGGCACTTGCGCACGTTGCCGATGGGGGAGCTTTCGCCGTGGCGTTCCCAAGCTTTGCCATATTCATAGTTGGCGACGCGCTCGTAATCGTCGGCGGTGTGCTGGCCGAGCAGGACGGGCGCGGCGTCGGGCAGGCCATCGGTGTACAGGCGACCCAGGTCGAACGTGCGCGCCGCATACGGGCAGGCCGTGATGCAGTAGCGGCAGCCGATGCACTGCTCGTAATCCACTACCACTACCCCGTCGCCGTTCTTCCAGGTGGCGCTGACCGGGCAGACGGAGGTGCAGGGCGGCTCATCGCACTGCATGCAGGGGCGGGGCACAAAGCGGCGGGTGACATTGGGATACACGCCCAGTTCTTCTTCCAGCACCGGGCGATACACCACGCCGGGCGGCAGTTTGTTTTCGGCGATGCACGAGATGGTGCAGGCGTGACAGCCCACGCACCTGCGCAGGTCTATGACCATCACCCAGCGGCGCTGCGCGCGGGGCTTTTCCAGCGCCCGCTCCAGCTCCGCCTGCATGCGAACAAGGACGTCTTGATGATTCATAAGCTTACCTCCTCGATATGAGGCGCCCGGCGCTTGGGAAGCGTGGGGCGACTGGCGGACCAGGTTGACCAGTTACCAGCTTATAAGAAAATCAAGCGGAAAGGTAGCAGGAAATGCCCGACATGCGGGCGGGGATTGTGGGGTAAAACCCGACAGAAGAGGGAAAAGTGTCGGGTAAAGCCTGACAAGGTCCCCGGCGCTTCTCAAGCGCTGGGGACCTTTACTCGTTCAGCCAGCCCTGGGCCTGGGCGTAGCGCACCAGGGCCGCGCGGCTGCTCAGACCCAGCTTTTCCATAGCCCGGGCCCGGTAGGTCTCGACGGTTTTGATGCTCAGGCTCAGGCGCTCGGCGACCTCGCGATTGGTGCGGCCCCGCGCCACCTGCACGATCACTTCCATTTCGCGCTCGCTCAGGGTCGCAGAGGGCGCAAGGGCAGGCGACAGCTCGTCGAGCATACTACCCAACAGAGCGCGGGCCATCGTGGGATGGATGTAGACGCCGCCGCGCAACACGGCGCGGATAGCCGAGAGCAATTCCTGGTCGGCGGCTTGTTTGGGCACATAACCGGCCGCGCCGGCTTGCAGCGCCTGGCGCAGATATTCTTCGTCGGCGTGCATGGTCAGCACCAACACGCGCGCACGCGGAGCGCGGCGGCGAATTTCAGGCAGGGCCACCAAGCCGCCCAGATGCGGCATGCTCAAATCGAGCAACACCAGGTCGGGTTGTAGCGCCTCTACCCGCGCCAGCGTCTCCAGCCCGTCACCGGCCTCGCCCACGCAGCTCATGTCGGGCTGCGCGTCAATCAGCAAACGCAGCCCGGCCCGCAGCACGGCGTGGTCATCGGCCAACACGATGCGGATCATTCGAGTGGGGTTGGTCATTCGTCGTCCAGCGGCACGCGCACGTACACAGTGGTTCCGCCGCCCATCTGGGATTCGACGGTCAGTGCGCCGTCCAGCAGCTCGGCGCGCTCGCGCATGCCGTACAGCCCCAGGCGGTTTTCGGCCAACCCGGCCCGCAACACGCCGGCGGCGTCAAAGCCGCAGCCATCGTCTTCGATGATGAGATTGAGTTGCCCGTCGTGCGCTTCCAGCAGTACGCTGACGTGACATGCCTGGGCGTGGCGGGCGACGTTGGTCAGCGCCTCTTGCACGATGCGATAGACGGCGGTCTCGATCTCGGGCGCGAGGCGGCGCTCGTCCAATCGGTCAATCTGTAAATCCACCTGGGTCTTGAAACGCGCCGCGTAATCCTGGACGTAGCGACGCAACGCCACGGCCAGTCCCAGGTCATCCAGCACCGACGGGCGCAATTCCAACGCCAACCGGCGCACATCTTCCAACGTGCCAGCAGTCAGCGCGCGCAGGTCCATCAGCCGACGGTGCATGTCGGTGGGCGCGGCGGCCTCTTCTACGTTGCGCAGGCCGACCATCAGCGAGGCCAGCGCCTGGCCGGTCTCGTCGTGTAGCTCGCGGGCGATGCGCTTGCGCTCTTCTTCCTGGGCGGAGATGATTTGCTTGAGGTAATGGGCGCGCATGCGCTCGCGTTCCTGGCGTTCGGCTTGCGCCACGGCCAGGTCGGCCGTCATAGCGTTAAAGGCGTCGGCCAGCTCGCCCAGCTCGTCGTCGGCCCAACGTTCCACGCGCGGGCTGTAATCTCCCTGGCGCACGGCCTCGGTGGCCTGCACCAGGCGATGAATGGGGCGCGTGAGCAGCCAGGTCAGCAAGATGGCTGCCCCGACGCCGACGAGCGACACGAACATGGTGGTCAGCAACAATTGGGCGGTGACGGCGTTCACCGTGGCGCGCATGCGTTTTTCGGACAATCCCACGCGGGCGACGCCGGCTTTACCCTCAAAAATGGGCACGGCCGTGTCCCAGACTGTGCCTTCGTCGGTCGCCAGCGCCAGCATTTGATGGTGTACGACAGGCGCGACGGGGTTGGCGGTATCTAGCCCGGTCGGAAAGCCGCCCGAAAACGTGTGCGCCACCACCCGGCCTTGCTCGTCCAGGATGAAGGCGTAGCGCACGTCGGGGTTGTTGGTCTGGGTTTCGCGCAGCAATTGTAGGACGTCGTACAAGTCGTTGATGAGCAACGGATCGGTGCTGCGGGCGGCCAGGTCCCGCGCCAGACTGACCGACTGGTCGCGCAGTTGGCGCGTCAGGGTGTGGACCAACATGGCCCGCACCTGCAGGGTGACGCCGCCGCCCAGCAACAGCATCAGCGCCAGCACCATGCCCAGGATTTTGGTGCGGATGCTGACGGCGCTGATCAGGTCCCACAGCCGGCGCAAAAAGGCGCTACGGGCCGAACGGATGCGGTAAACGCCGCTCACGGTTTGACCTCGTTCGACTCACTTGTCCTGGCGGGCAGCGCCAGGGGAGGCTCACGAACGTCTCGCTCGATCTGCCGCACGCTGTCGTAGATGTGGTCGTCCACTGCCACAAAACGCTGGATGCCCAGGGTCTGCAAGATGGCGCGGCCCTCGGCGCTGCGTTCCAGGCTCACCAGTAGGTCGTACAACTCGGCGCGCAACTGCGGACGCACCTGTGGGCCGACGACGACCGGCGGCGCGCCAAAGGGCATGGATTGGTGGATGATGCGCACCCGGCCAGCCAGCGCCGGGTCGCGCGCCAGGGCAAAGTCGTACACCAGGCTGTCTACCGCTGCGCCGTCAGCCAGGCCGTCGGCCACGGCGTGGATGGCGTCGTCGTGGCTGTAGGTGAAAAAGGTGCGCTCGAAAAACGTCTCGGGTTGTTCGCTCAATTGCTGCACCAGCCACGTGGGGTAGTTGCGTCCGGTGTGCGACATGGGGTCGGTAAAGGCAAACACTTTGCCTTTCAGGTCGGCCATGCTGTGCGCCGGGCTGTCGGCCGGTACGATGAGATAAGAATAGTACACCGCCTCGCCGTTGACCTGGGGGGCGGCCAGCAGTTCCATGCCAAACTCGCGCTGGCCGGCCACGTAGGCGCTGGTGCACACAAAGGCCAGGTCTACCTGCCCGTCGCGGATCAGCTCGTTCACCTCGGCGTAGGTGCGCCGCTGGATCATTTCGACCGGGCGCTCCAGTTGCTCGCCCAGGTAATCCAGGAGAGGACGATAGCTGTCGAGGTTGCCTTTGGGCGAGGCGACGGCGGCCACGGCCACGCGCAAGGGCAGCACATTTTCTTCGGCGTAACCGGCGGGCGCTACAGGCTCCAGGTCACTCAGGTTGATGGTGGGTTCAGCGCCATCTGACTGATCACAACCACTCGGCGTTAATAGTAATATCAGGAGGCCGAAAAGCGCGCAGCATTTGATCACCGCGATTCTCTCCGCTGCTAAGTAGTCATTCGCACTGCTGGTAAAGATACTCGAAACGGCCAAGATGTCAATATTCTTCTTCTAGCAGGATGCGGAGAAGCCCAGCGGTATCTGTTCGTCGTTCACGGCGACCATCCCGCCGACCGCCAGTGCAGAATCCGCCCCATGTCCACGTATGCTGCAATCATGCCGGCCAGTGCCGATATCGGTAGGACCCCACTCAATCGTGATGGGGATGTGCGTTGACAAAACGGGGTCCTCTGGCACAATCTGATATGAGCAAAAACCAGACCAGGAGAGCGCCAATGGGCCCGCAGAGTGTATTATGCCCCAATGAGGCGTGTGCCGCAAGGGGACAAATCGGTAAAGGCAACATCGGTGTGCACAGTCTGAAAGAGCAGCGCTACAAGTGCCATGTATCTCATCTCGACTTTAGACCATTGGTCACAAGTTAAGGTTTTTTCAAAATTGTCAAGTTGAGTACCGCCATCGCCGCCATCTGGCTTTCGGCGCTTGTGGAAATGGAGAACTGCGGTAACATTGAGCGTATGACGACTTCGAGCAAAGAGA
>DAOTXN010000183.1:0-55248 GCA_034435435.1 Anaerolineae bacterium
CTCCCCTGTGCAAGTTGTCGTCTCATCTTGACTACGTTGGAGTATTCTGCATCACGACAATCGCGATTTGGCTTGAACAACGATTATGGCGTTTTCTGGAGTGGAAGCAACTCACTATACCGTAATTTCAGAAGACTCTAAATTAACGCTAGATTCACGCTGAAAAAACGCCGTGCGTATACAATCATAGCATGAATCTCGCGCCAGGCAAACGAGAAGCGATGAAAAACACGCCCTATTACGCTTACCTGCTGCGTTTCTGGCGCGAGCACGAGTCGGGCTGGCGCTTTAGCCTGCAAGACCCGCACACCGAAACGCGGCGGGGTTTTGCCACGCTGGAAGAGTTGATCGCCTTTTTAGAAAGGCAGATGGAAAACGGCCAGTCGGAGGACCCGAGGAGCATAAAACATGCAGCAGAATAACAACCCCTCTCTTGCGCCGCCCGTGCGCTTGTTTACCGTGATCGTCGCGCTGGTGCTGGCTGGCGGCAGCAGCTTGCTCTTTGCCCCTGGCCTCATCAGCCAACGCTGGCTGTGGGCGTTGGCGCCGTTCAATACCCGCTTCCTGGGCGCCATCTACTTGACCGAGCTGGCAGCCATCGGCGTGCTGGTGGTCGTCAATCGCTGGTCCCCGGCTCGACTGGTCCTGCCGCTGGCCTTTATTTTTACCGCCCTGGTCTCGCTCGTGTCGGTGCTGCATCTCGACCGTTTTGATGTCCAGCGGCTGGCGACCTGGGCCTGGTTCGTCCTTTACGTTGGCTCGGCCGGGGTTACGGCGTACCTGCTGTGGCGCTATCGCCGCCTGGCTCCGGCCGACCCTACCCTGCCTGCGCGCGGCTGGCAGCGGTATTTCCAAGCGCAAGGCGGCATCATGGGCTTTTACGGTCTAGGATTGTTGCTCCTGCCGGCCACTTTCAGCGCCGTCTGGCCCTGGTCAATAGACCCTTTCCACGCCCAGATGTACAGCGCCATCTTTATCATATACGCGGCCGGAGCCTACATCCTGTTGCGGGCCGCCGCGCCCCTGGAATTCTTTACATTGGGCCTGGCTCAAAGTCTGTTCGGCTGGGGCGTTATCCTGGGCGTCGTGATCGTGGATGCCAGCATGCATCGGGTGGATTGGTCAGCGTGGAGCGTGTGGGTGTGGATGGCGGCGTTTGCCGGGTTGGGCGGGGCGGGCCTGGCGATGATCTGGCAAGCCTGGGCCGCGCGCAAACGAGTCAAGTGTGGAGGAAACCTGTAATGAAGCAAATTGGAACCCCTGTTACCGACAATGCGCATCTCTCGTCGCTCTCTCGCGGACTGGTGGCCGCCGCCGCCGCCGTCTTTGGATTGTTGGGCCTGGTCTTGTTCGTCGCGCCCGCATGGTCGGCGGCGCATTTCCCGTGGAAGATTTCGGCGCTGGTGGCGATGACCATGGGCGGCTGGTATCTGGGCAGCGCGGCCATGGCCGGACTGGTGGCCTATCATCGCCGCTGGAACTTGATCTACGCCAGCGCGCTGTACGTCGGCGTGTTCGGTGTGAGCGAGGCTGCCGTGCTGGTGGTGCACAACGATAAGCTCAAGCTGGAGGCCGCGCTGGCCTGGCCCTACATTGGGATGCTGGCGCTGGCCATTCTGGCGTCAGCGTCCATCCTGCTAGACTGGGCGCGCCAGCGCCCCAAGCTGGCCGACGAGGGCCTGCCCGCGCCGAGGTGGGTGCGTGTTATCGTCGTGGCCTTTGTCGTGTTTGTGTTCCTTTTGGCGGGCGTCGCCTTCAGCGGGCATTGGACGGGTCTGAAGGGCGTGATTTTCCCCGAGCCGTTGACGCTGTTTACGCTGCGCAGTTTTGGCGCGTTCTATTTTTCGCTGGCCGTCTCTGCGCTGGCCTTCTGGCGCGTGCGGCGTTTGGCCGCCGTCACCGTGCACGTGCGCGGCGGCCTGACGATGATCGTGCTCATCACCGCCGCTGCACTGGTTTATCGGGGTTCTTTTGACTTTACCGAGCATCCCTTTCAGTCTATTTATCTGGGCGTCTATCTGGCCGCGATGCTCTTGGCGCTGTTTTATTTGTGGTATGAGCATGCGCGGCGTGTATATTCAAAATAGGAGAAAAAAGATGAAACGATTACTGCTTGTGACTTTCGCTTTGCTACTGTTAGCCGGATGTGGCGACGAGGCTGTGTCCAAAAAATTCGACGTCTCGCTGTACGTCGGGACCTACGTGGGCACGTGGACGAACAGCGCCACTGGCGCCACCGGCGCCGCCCGCATCGAGATCGCCGCAGACACCGCCGCGCGCACAGCGTCGCTGACCATCGACTTTGACGGCAACTATCTCGGCCTGGACAATCCCCCCGCTATGGCATTGAGCGGCGTCTACGACGACGACAAGGCCACCGTCAAAGGTCAGAGCGAGCTGTTCGGCGCGTATGACGTAACCATCGACGCCGACGGCAAAATCGTCGGCGTGATGAAGGGGCTGGCGGGCGGGTTGATCCCCGAGATGACCTACACCGGCGCCCTCACCCGCGACCGGCTCGACGCGGATTATACGGTCAAGTTCGCCGACGGCCGGGTGGTGAATTCAATCCTGCGCATGGAAAAGTAAAGGTTTTTCGCCAATCACTCGGCCGCGCCGACGGCGGCGGGCGAGTGACTGGCGACCTATGAAAAATTCCCCTTGCCCCTCCGCGCCTCTTGCGATATAATTCATACTAGATTAGTCCGATTTTTCGTGGGGCGCGCGGTGAAAGAGAGCCTGGAACAACTGCTGGACAGCCTGACGGTCGAGGGCGAGTTGTATGAGCGCCTGCCCGACAACGCCGTGCGGTGCTACGCCTGCGGGCATCACTGCCTCATTCGGGAGGGGCGGCGCGGCATCTGCAAGGTGCGTTTTAACCAGGGCGGTGAGCTGCGCGTGCCTCACGGTTACGTGGGCGCGCTGCAATGCGACCCGACGGAAAAAAAGCCCTTTTTTCATATCTATCCCGGTTCAGATACCCTGACGTTCGGCATGCTAGGATGTGATTTCCACTGCCCTTACTGCCAGAACTGGGTCACCAGCCAGGCCCTGCGCGACCCGCTCTCAGAAACGTCTGGCGCTCGCCCCCGGCAGGTCACGCCGGGCGAACTGGTCCAGGCCGGGTTGCGCATGGGGGCCAAACTGGTGGGCAGCTCTTACAACGAGCCGCTCATCACCAGCGAATGGGCCGTGGCGGTGTTCAAGGAGGCGCAAAAGCACGGCCTGGGGTGCGTCTATATCTCCAACGGCAACGTCACCCGCGAGGCGCTGGCGTACATCCGTCCTCACCTCATTGGCTACAAGATTGACCTGAAATCCATGTCAGATAAAAACTACCCCCAATTGGGCGGCGTTCTGCAAAATACCCTCGACGGCATCCGATGGGTGCACGAGATGGGCCTGTGGCTAGAGGTGGTCACACTGGTGATCCCCGGCTTTAACGACAGCACGCAGGAGTTGATGGACGCAGCCCGCTATCTAGCGAGTATCTCGCCCGACATCCCCTGGCACGTGACGGCCTTTCACAAAGATTACCAAATGACCGACCCCGACAACACCACCGCCGAGCATCTCATCCGCGCCGCCGAGATCGGCCTGGAAGCCGGGCTGCGCTACGTGTACGCCGGCAATCTGCCGGGCGAGGTGGGCGAGTACGAGAACACCTACTGCCCCCACTGCCGCCAGGTGCTGATCGAGCGCTTTGGCTACGTGATCCTGGGCTACCATCTCACCGACGATGGGCGTTGTCCGGCCTGCGCGACGGCCATCGCTGGCGTCTGGTCCCGGCGCGACGAGGTGCGCCTGGGCCGCCCAGAGGACCTCTTTTTTCGCGCGCCGCGCTCGGTTTGACCGCTGACCGCCTCTCCACTATAATCCGGCTATGATCTCCAGGCACATGCTAGCGCTAAACGCTGCGTGGGAGCGCCGCGCGCCGTTGACCCATGCGACCGACACCAACGCTTATCGCCTGCTGAATCGCGCCGGCGATGGCTTTCCCGACCTCAGCGTGGACCGTTACGCCGACGTGTTGGTAGCCAACATTTATAGCCAGGGTGCGCAGGTGCGGCCTCCCCACGATCTTTTGCACACTTTGGCCGACTATACCGGCGCGCGGGCGGTGTACGTTAAATACCGACCGGTCCAGGCCAGCGCCCTCGATCCGCAGACCCGCGACGAACTGGCCCCGGCCGAACCGCTGCTGGGCCAGGCGGTGGACAGCGTGCAGGTGTGCGAGAACGGTCTGCATTTCATCGTCCGCCCGGGCCAGGGGTTGAACACCGGCCTCTTTTTGGACATGCGCCAGGTGCGCGTCCTGGTGCGCGAGCAGGCGGCCGGCAAAACCGTACTGAACTGTTTTGCCTACACGTGCGCCTTTGGAGTGGCGGCGCTGCGCGGCGGCGCGGCGCGCGTGCTCAACCTGGACATCTCGCGCCGTTACCTGGAGTGGGGCAAACAAAACGTCGAGTTGAACGGCCAAACGCCGCCGCCGACCGATTTTGTGGCGGGCGACGTGTTTGACTGGCTGGGGCGCTTTAATCGGCGCGGGCAAAAATTCGATTGGGTCATCCTAGACCCGCCCAGCTATTCTACGACCCACGAGACCCGCTTTTCGGTCGAGCGCGATTATGCCCGGCTGGTGTCGCTGGCGGCGGGTGTGGTACAAAAAGGGGGCGCGCTCATCGCCTGCACCAATTACCAGCAATGGCCGCGCAAGGCTTTTATGGCTCGCGTGCGCGAGGGGTTGCGAGGGTTTCCGGCGCGTATCGTCCGCGCCGAACACGAGCCGGCGCTCGACTTTCCACTCGCGCCGGGAACAGAGCCGTATCTCAAGGTGTGCGTGGCCCAATTCCCGTAGCCGCTGCAGTTTAGCCTGCGTCGGCTCCCAGTTTGTCCAACATCGTGTACAGCATAATCCCCGCCGCGACAGCCAGGTTGAGCGAGCTGACCCGCCCGCGCATGGGCAGGCAGATGAGCTGCTCGCACACCGCCGCCTGCGCGGGCGACAGCCCTTCGCGCTCGCTGCCCAGCAGCAAAATGAACGGGCGCTCATACCCGGCGACGGCCCGATAATCTACCGAGCCGTGCGCCGACGTGCCATAGATATGATAGGCGTGTTGCTGCGCCCACTGCGCCCACTCGTCAAAAGACGCACTGACCAGCGGATGCCAAAACAGCGCCCCCATGCTGGCCCGCACGGCGCTGGGATGGTACGGGTCCACGCTGCTATCCAGGAGCAACAGCCCGCCGGCCCCCACCGCGTCTACAGTGCGCAGAATCGCCCCCACGTTGCCGGGGTCCTGCGGAGCGACCAGCGCCACTCCCCACGCCAGGTTGTGCGGGTTTAGTTCCTTCAAGCTCGTCCGGCGCTGCCGGGCGACGGCGAGCATACCCTGCGGGTCCTGCTTTTCAGCCAACGTAGCCAACACCCCGGCCGTCGTGGAGTAACATGGAACGCCGCCGACCGCAGCCTGCTCGATCAAGCGGTAGGCAAAGGGGCTATTTAGCAAATCGGGCGCGTAGCACAGGTATTCGGCCACGCCGGCGGCCACGGCCTCGCCCACGTGGAAAATGCCCTCCACCAGGAACAAGCCGCTTGCCTCGCGTTGCTTGCGCTGCCGCAGCGCCCGCATGTGTTTGATCTTGGGGTTGTGACGACTGGTTATCTGGATCATCCCGACCATTATAGCGCATCCCAGACCGTGTGACAAAAAGTGACGCTTTACCTTGACGCCCTGTCCCCATTCGATTAAAATTCCTTCCACAAATTAGAGTAAAAGACTCGGAATTGTGTTCAAAGACGTATGGAGCGCGTGAGCGATGGAAAAACTGGTGGAAATCAAATGTATCCCATGCCGTGGAGATGAACCCCCAGCGACCGACGCCGAGATCGTTGAATTTCATACCCAGGCGCCCGACTGGATAGTTATCGAACGAGACGGCATCAAGCGTCTGGAGCGCGCTTTCAAGTTCAAGAACTTTGTGCAAGCCCTCGCGTTCACTAACCGAGTGGGCGACATCGCGGAAACACAGGGCCATCATCCCGCGCTGCTGACCGAGTGGGGGCGCGTCACCGTCACGTGGTGGACGCACAAGATCAAGGGCCTGCACCGCAACGATTTTGTAATGGCGGCCAAAACGGACCAACTGTACGCCGGGGATTAAATTATCCCACTGATGACGAGAACGAAAGTGAGGACAGCGATGCGAGAAACCCGATCATTCAACTGCTCCGAGTGCGGCGCACCCATCAACTTTGAAGGTGAGCGCCTGCAAGTGAAATGCGCCTACTGTGGCAATATGGTCTTGGTGCCAGAAGAACTGCGGGCGCGACCGGCGCAAGCCGCGCCGCAGGTCGTGATTATGCCGGCTGCGCCAATGACCACGCTCGACTCCGCGACGGCCAAAAAGGTGGCCGGCGGCGTCGGCTGTAGCGTGGTCTTGACGGCGCTCATTCCGTTGCTGATTCTTGGCGCGGTCGCATATTTTGTGATCAATGACGTGTTGCCCGGCGCCAAGTCGCTCACCGATGGTTTGACAACCCGCCTGCCCACCATCCAGGCCTCGCCCACGCCGGGCTTTGCCTGGCTCGAAAGCAGCTTTGCGGGCCAGGGTACCGGTCCTGGCTTGTTTCAAGACGTGCGTCTGATCGCCCTGGACGGTCAGGGCAACCTCTACGCGGCCGAATATGACACGCTGCGCATTCAAAAGTTCGACAATGCAGGCCAGTACGTGAGCGGTTGGACCATAGACGAACAACCGACGATTGACGCCTATCGCAAGCGCGGGCCAGACGCCATCGCTGCCGACGCCGACGGTCACGTGTACGCGCTGTGGGACCGCTCGCTGCTCAAGTACGACGGCGCGAGCGGCGAATTATTGGCCCGCTTTGCGCTCGAAAACGGAGAACTGGGCAGCCACATGGTCGTCTATAAGGACACGCTGATCGCCTTTGCCGACACCGGCTTTGACGACACGTTATTGTGGATCGACACTAATTCGGGCCAGGTGGTGCGGCGCGTCCCCAAGCTGCTCAGCTCTATTGCCGACGACGACTTGTTCGCGGACCAGATGAAACTGGCCGTGGACGGTCTGGGCAATCTGTTTGTGCTGTATTCCTTCCCAGACAAACACCAGGGAGTTTATCGCTTTTCGCCCGAAGGCCAATACGTGGACCGGTTCAGCCCGCAGCCCGAGGGCGGCAGCCTGTCTCCTACCGTCGAGGGTATCGCCGTGGACAATCAGAGTCGCGTCTATGTCGGCCACACCTTGCAGATCAGCGTGTTCGATACCGACGGCCGCTTCCTGCACGCCATTCCGGGCGAGCTGTACGAGAACGTCAGCTCGGAATTTAGAATTGACCAAAACAACAACATCTTTGTGCTCAATCGCAGCGCGGTCAAGATTTTCAAACTGAGCGTGACCCAATAGTATTGGCTCAGGCAAGGCCCTTTTTTACCGCAGAGAACGCGGAAAACGCAGAGGAAGAAGATGAAAAGCGGCATAGATGATAGAAAATTTCTGCGTTCGCTGCGCCCTCGGCGGTTCAATCCTTTATATCCCTGAGCAATGACACCCAATAAACGTGAATCGTTGAGCGAGGGAATAGGCGATGAATCTGCAATCAATGGAACAGCTACCAGGTTTGATTCTGGGTGGCTTGCTGCTGCTGCTGGTCGTGGTTCTGGGGTTCCCGATGATTCGCAACCGGCGCCAGGTAAATGCCACCCGTCACTGGCGCATGACGACTGGGCAGGTGCTCTTTTCCACGTCGTCCGTCGGCGCGACCAGCAGTGGCCGGGCCGTCGTCTACCCCCACGTCGTCTACACTTACGAGGTGAACGGGCGGCTCTATCAGAGCGAGCGCCTATATCCCGCTGGCGGCGTGGGCGGCTCGCCGGCCATGACGACCGTGGCCCGCTACCCCGCCGGCAAGCAGGTGACGGTGTACTATAACCCGGATGACCCGACCGAGGCTGTGCTGGAGCGACGCGCCCCGGCCAATTTCTGGCTGCTGTTTTCTATCCTGCTGATCGTGCTCTCCCTCGGCAGCGCGCTGGTGTTGATGTATGGATGAGGTTGACACGATGCGATTAGAGCTAAACGGCATCCTGATCACCCAGCATCCCGACGAGGCGGCGATTGCGCAGGCGCTCGGTCAGATGAAGCGAAACGACGTGTTGACGCTCCGGCGGCCTCCGGCCGACTTTGTGCAAGTGATTGGCGCCCCGGCCAAAGGGTTCACATTGAATGTCTACGAAGATGCGCAGGGCGCAAGCCTCAGCAGCAAAAACCGTGCGTTGCGATCCAATACCGTGGCGCGCGCGCTGGCGGCCTACCTGCACGGCGATCCCAGTTGGGAGGCCGGCCTGGCTTGGCAGTCGGGTGTGGAGGAGCGGCGTCGCGTGCCGGGCGCTGCCGGTCTCATTGCTTTTGCCATTTTTGGGACCGGCTTTGCCGTTGCGATAGGGGTCTCGCAGATGAGCGATACCGGAGTCCGACCAAGCGGCGGCGACTGGCTGCGCGGTTTTGCCGGCGTCGCCGCGCTCTCGCTCTACATCGGCTGGCTGGATTTCTTTTTCGCTGCGCTCCGGCCGCGCCTGGCAGATCAAGTGGGCGCGAGGCTGGGCGCGCGGGTGGCCGAATCCCTGGATGCATGGGACGCGGGCACGTGGAACGCCAGCGGCGGCGGCCTGGGCCGACGCTTGTTGGTATATGGGTTGGATTTCTTTGTGCTCATTGTCGGCGTGATGGCGCCAGTGGCCGCGCCCGCAGCGCTGGCGTTTATTCTGTTTGCGAGGTAACAATGGACAAAGAGAATCAGGTGTTACAGCAGACCTTTCTGTTCCATCTCGCCGACCTGCGCGCCAACCAAGGCGGGCGACTCTCTCCGCGCCAGCAGGCGCGCCTGCGCGCGGCCAGCGCCAACATGCGCCTGGCGATGAGTGTTTTTATCGTCGTGATGTTGGGTACAGTAGCGTTGGTCGGCTTGCTGAGTACACAGTCAGGCGCAGGGTTCAGCTTGCCAACCCAAGAATCGCTGCCGGGCCTGGCCGCGGTGGGGGCCGTGGTCGTGGTCGTCATCGTGATCGGCTGGCTGACCAGTCGCAAGCACATGAGCGCCGTGCGCTCGAAGCAAATCGGGGTAGCCAAAGGCGAGATGCAAGTGGGTAAAGTTCGCCCCGAGGAAGCCCGTTTCGAGGTCAAGATCGGGGCCACCAAACTGCGCCTGCTGACTCAGGAGCAACTGCAGGCCTTTCAACCCGGCGTCGAGTATCGGGTGTATTACCTGCCAGGGCCGGCACCGACGATCCTCTCGGCAGAGGTCGTGGGCAGCGAATGGCCGGAAGAGGCGGAAACTATGGAAGAAAGCAGCGCCGCCGACGTGGTGGTGCAAATGCAGCGCCGTGCGCGGCTCATTCTTGTCGTGCTGGGCGGGCTCGCGCTGGGCATTCCTGCCGTCGTTTTTGCGACCTCCACGTCAGAGGGAGGAATACGCGGCGAGATGTGGGCGGCTTTGCTCGTCGTGGCGGTTGGGTTCGTGATATGGGCGGTGGGGCGATTGTCCTACCACCGGAAATAGCTCATGTCTGACGCGCGCTCCTGCCGGACACACCTGCCCCGCAAGCGGAGCGGCGCCGGGGGCGGTTCGCGCGGAGCACAAAAAGCCGAAATAGCAAACTCGCCCCAGGATTGAAATACGCGCTGGTGCGCTTGACGAAATCGGCAAGCGGTGTTAAGCTTGAGGCGCGCAGAATGTGAACGCAGTCTAATAACAGGGCGGTTCTGCACCAGCGGACCGCCTTGATTGTTGCTAGAGAGGTTCAGAGATGAAGAAAAAAGAAGCGCCGCTTGATAAAGTACGCATTATTGGCGTTTTTGCCCACGTGGACGCCGGCAAGACGACCACTTCGGAGGCGATTCTCTACTATACAGGCCGCGTGCACCGCGCCGGCAGCGTGGACGACGGCAATACCCAATTGGATTGGATGGAGCAGGAGCGCGAGCGGGGCATCACGATTACGTCGGCGGCGACGGCTTGCCATTGGCAGGACCATCGTATCAATCTGATCGATACGCCGGGTCACATTGACTTTACCGCCGAAGTGGTGCGCTCGATTCGCGTCATTGATGGGGCGGTGGTGGTGCTGTGTGGCGTGGGCGGCGTGGAGCCGCAGACTGAAACGGTGTGGATGCACGCCAATCGGGAGAACCTGGCTCGCGTGCTGTTCATCAACAAGCTGGACCGACTGGGCGCGGATTTTGAGCGCGTGCTGGGCGAAGTGCGCGAGCGGCTCACCGAAAACGCCGTGCCGGTGCAATTGCCGATTGGGCGCGAAGGCGAGTTCACCGGCGTCGTGGACTTGATCACCCAGCAGGCCTTGCTTTGGCGAGATGGGTCCGACGATCCCACGGTGGAAGCGGCGCCTGGGGCAATGATAGGGCAGGTCGCCGAGGCCCGCCAGGCCTTGCTGGATGCCATCTGCATGACCGACGATAAGCTGCTAGAGCAATGCCTGGACGCAGAACCCGACGCGGCGACGATCCAGGCGGCGCTGCGGCGGGCGACGATTGCCGGCAAGCTGGTGCCGGTGTTGTGTGGGGCGTCGCGCGCGCGCATCGCCGTTCAGCCGTTGCTCGACGCAGTGGTGGCCTATCTGCCGGCGCCGGTGGACATGCCGCCGGTGCTAGGGACGCTGCCCGGCAGCGAGGAAGAGATCACCGAGCGACCCGACGATCCGAACGCCCCCCTGTGCGCGGCGGCGTTCAAAATCGTCACCGACCCGCACGTGGGGCATCTGACCTGGGTGCGGGTGTTTTCGGGCTATCTGAAGGCTGGTGAGATGGTATATAATCCCCGCGCCGACGTGCAGGAGCGCGTGGGACGCATCTATCGTATGCACGGCAACCGGCGCGAGCAGGTGGATCACCTGGCCGCCAGCGACGTGGTGGCGCTGGTGGGAATAAAATCAGCCATGACCGGCGACACGCTGTGCGATCCCCAACACCCGATCGTGCTGGAGACTTTCAAGTTCCCCGAGCCGGTCATCGCGGTGGCCCTGACGCCGCCTTCGGAAAAAGAGCGCGAAAAGCTGACCCAAGCCGTGTTGCGCCTGTGCAACGAAGACCCGACCCTGATCAGTCGCTTTGATCCCGAAACAGAAGAGTTGACCCTGGCCGGGATGGGCGAGTTACACCTGGACATCGCCGTGGACCGGCTGGGGCGCGAGTTTGGCATCCTCGCCCAGGTCAGCCCGCCGCAAGTGTCCTACCGCGAGACGGTGCGCCAGGCGATCGAGGTGGTCGGTCAATACAAAAAGCAGAGCGGCGGACGGGGCCACTTTGGCGAAGTCGTCTTGAGTATTGAGCCTCTGGAGCGCGGCAAAGGGGTCGTGTTTGAGAACGCCGCGCCCCCGGCCAACTTTCCCAGCGAGTTTGTGCGCCCCACCGAATTGGGTGTGCGCGGGGCGCTGGAAAAAGGCGTGATCGCCGGCTATCCCGTCACCGACGTGCGCGTGACGCTGCTGGATGGCAAGTTCCACGAAGTGGACTCGGCGGCGATGGACTTTGAAATCGCCGGCTCGATGGGGGTGCGGCAGGGAGTGCGCCGGGCGAATCCGGCCTTGTTAGAGCCGGTGATGGCAGTGGATATGAATGTGGCCGACGAATACGTGGGAGCGGTCGTAGGAGATTTGGGCCGGCGACGGGGCAGCGTGCGCGAGATGCGCGTGCGGGGCAACGTGCGCAACGTGGCCGGCGAAGTGCCGCTGGCCGAGACCTTTGGCTATGCCACCGACCTGCGCAGTTTGACACAGGGGCGCGGCACATTTACGCTCGAGTTTGACCGTTACGACCTGGTGCCAGACTCTATCGCCGAAGACGTGATCAAGCAACGCCGCGAGGCGGGCAAGATTCCAGAGCGTTAGAAACCAGAGACGCTGGTCGTGGACCGGCCCGGAGCGATGGCTCAATGAGGTTGGTATAGCTTTTAACCTGATTTTTATTTTTTCCTTACGTGTGCTATACTTGTTTGTGCTACTCTCTGCTCATAGATACACGTGGAGGAAAAACCAAATATGTCCACCGACGCGACCATCACCGACCTACCGCAGCTAGTTGCATCGCTTGCGCCTGCTAGCCAGGAACGCTTTCGACGCATCTTTCACCTTAGCCCGACCACTGGGCGTTTGGTCCCACCCCGGGTGATGCACCCGTGGATCGAGAGCTATTTCGGCTCGTTGGAGGCAGTGACAGCGCAGCAGATCATCAAGCTGACCAACGTCGTCACCTGGGAAGGGGCGCTGTTTAACGACCTGCGCGCCCGCCGACCGTTAGAGCTGCGCGATCACACCGACGTCCGTGAGGCCATTCAAAATAACGGCAGCGGGCCGTTCGGAAAACCTTTTGAGGGCACGCCCGAAGACATCTTTGGGCGCGTGCAAGGCCGCCGTTCCATCACGGCCAGCAACATCGCCAAATATGACGGTTTTCACGGCATCGTGATCTTTGACGAACACAACCCTCTGCGCTTCGACCGGGATGCAGTGGATGACTATTTGGACACGGCGCTCAACTGGGCCGCCAAGGCCCACGAGGCCGACCCATCAGCGCGCTATTTTTTCTTCATGTGGAATTGTCTGTGGAAAAGCGGCGCGTCCATCGTCCACGGGCATGCCCAGATGACCCTGACCCGTGACATGCACTACGCCAAGGTGGAGGCATTGCGGCAGGCCGCCCTGACGTACCGGCGGCAATATGGCGCCAATTACTTTGACGATCTTTATCGTGCGCATCAGGAACTGGGTTTAACCTTTGGCAACGGTGCGGTGCGCGGTTTGGCCTACCTGACGCCGATAAAAGAAAAAGAAGTCCTGCTCATCGCCGACACGATCAACGCTGCCCTCAAAGACGAGATCCACCATGCGTTGTGCGCGTTTACCCAAAAGATGAATGTGCTTTCCTTCAATATGGCCGTGTATATGCCGCCCCTGACCGCGCCAGAGCACGAGGACTGGAGCGAGTTCCCGGTCATCGTACGGCTGGTGGATCGGGGGGATCTGGGCAACAAGGCCGCCGACTTTGGCGGAATGGAACTATACGCCCAGAGCGTGATCGGCACCGACCCTTTTTTCGTCGCCCGCAGCTTGCGCCGAAACGGGTGTTAACGTGCGACGCACGTGTGTTTCAAATCACCGTGCCATCGGGAATGATGGCATTTTTGGGCACGATGACCAACCCATCGCGGATGATGTAATTTTCCTCTTCCACCATCTCGATGACTTCGGGATGGGGGCGGATGACCACGTTTTTTCCCACGCGGGCGTTTTTGTCAACGATGGCTCCTTCGATAGTGCTGTTGGAGCCAATGCCCACGTCTGGCCGGCCTAACTCGGGATTGGCGGCGCGGCGGGCCTCTTCTTCGTAAAAGTCGGCCCCCATGATAATAGAGCGCGAGATGCGCACGCCCGGCCCGATGACGCTGCGCAGTCCAATGACCGAATCGGTGACGATGGCGTCTTGCAGCCGACAACCGTCGGCCAACAGAACTCGCTCCAGGTGACATTCATCCACGCGCGTGCCGGGCAGATAACGCGGGCGCGTATAAATCGGGTGATCGGGATCGTACAAGTCAAAGGGTGGGTTGGGCAGCGCCAGGGAGAGATTGGCCTCATAGTACGCCCGCACCGTCCCGATGTCTTCCCAATAGCCGTCAAAGGGATAGGCATACACCCGATGGCTTTGAATGGCGGCCGGCAGAATGTGTTTGCCAAAGTCGTCTTTTTTGATCTTGTCCAGCAGCTCTTTCAAGACCTCATAATCGAAAACGTATATGCCCATCGAGGCCAGGAATGGTTTCTGTTCGTCGCCGCCGCTGGCCAGCTTGTCCAATGCCTTGTCTTTGGGTTTTTCGGCAAACTCGATAATGCGGCCTTCCCGGTCCTGCTTGAGGATGCCCAACTGCGGCGCGGCCTCGCGCGTCACCGGCTGGACGGCCACCGTCACGTCGGCGTGGCTGTCGCGATGGGCCCGGATGAAGGGTTGATAGTCCATCCGATACAGATGGTCGCCGGATAGGATGAGCACCTCGGCGGGACGCGCGGTGCGGATGTGAGTGAGGGCCTTGCGCACGGCGTCGGCCGTGCCCTGAAACCAGTCGGACAGGGCCTCTTGCTCGCCGGCGGTCTGTTCGGCAGCCAAAACTTGGACCCACCCGCCGCCAAAACTGTCAAACCTGTAGGTGCGATAGATGTGCCGGTTCAGCGATTCGGAGAGGAATTGCGTCAGCACATACATGCGCGAGATGCCCGAGTTGATACAATTGCTGATGGGCACGTCGATCAGCCGGTATTTGCCTCCCAATGGCACGGCCGGCTTGGCGCGCAGTTTGGTCAACGGATATAAACGCGTCCCGCGCCCCCCCCCTAGAATGACGCTCAATACGTGTCGCATTGCCCTTCACCTCTCGATCAGCTTATGATTGGTTCACAATAGTTTTCGACGTATCCGGTTCCACCAGCTCGCTCGCCGCCGAGTGTCCGCTCCAGGTTTTACCAGGCAGTACACCGTCAGCGCCTGACCCAGCCCACGAATGGCGCTGCGAAAGGGTCGTGCGGTGTAACCGGCCGCGCCGATGATGGCTTGCACCTCCGGATCGGCGTGGACGGGCGCGGTGAGCGCGGTTTCGGTCCCGGCAGCCAGCTCGCTGACCCGCGCCGCGACGTTGACGGTGGTGCCGAAATAGTCCAATCGCTCGTCCAGCGTGACGGCAATGGCCGGTCCGCTGTGCACCCCGATTTTGAGCATGAGGCATTTGTCGTCTGAAAGGCCGCGCTGGCGGTTGAACTCGTCGAGGGTGTGATGGGCCTGCAGCGCGGCCTGAACCGCGCAGGCGTTGGTGGTGAACACGGCCATGATGCCATCGCCCAGGGTTTTGACTATTGCCCCTTCCCAACGATTGATCACGTCAAAGACGAGCTTGAAGTGCTCGCGCACCAGATCGTAGGCTAGGGGGTCGCCGTTGCGAGCGTACAGCGCCGTGCTGCCTGTCAGGTCAGAGAACCAGACGGCCATGCGTTGCACTTGCAGATATTCGCCCACCGGCAAGGCTTCGTCACGCGCCCAGTCCCGAAAGGCCTGCACGGTCATCAATTCGTGGACGGTGGTGGGCGGGAACTTGGGCATTTGACGTCGAAATTCCGAATCGTCGGCCTCCGGGCCGAGCTGGCGCAGCGTCGGATGGGGCGAAAACGTGACCTGGGCCTGGTCGTCCAGGTGCACCTCGTAGGTGTTGCCGCAGGCCGGGCAGGTGTAGTCGTGTTTGGCGCGGCCCAGCCATTCGGGCTCCTCAGAGTGGAACTGGCAGACCGGGCAGACCAATTCCCAGTGCAGCACGGCGTCGCCGCGAAACATGGCGTCAACCAGCAGCTCCAGTGTAAGGCGAGGCTCCAGATTCAGTGCATCGGCGATCTGGCGGGGTAGAGCGTGAAAGGTAGCGCGAGGGTCAGCTTGCAAGAGATGGTTTCGGAGCGTATCGTAAGCAGTTGGCATCGGGCTTACCACAATCGCTCTACAGCGTATGCGTCAAAAACAGGATCGGCGCTGACGACGGGGATTTGCTCAACCAGTGCCTGGGCTATAAGCAAGCGATCAAAAGGATCGCGATGATGGAACGGGAGTTCAACGATAGCCGCTATGTGGTCGAACGTGATGGTTAACGCATCAACGCCATTGTGACGCATTTGTTCAGGAATGAGTTGATCAAAGGGGCGAGCCAGGCTCAGTTTGCCCAAGCTTGTTTTGATAGCCATTTCCCAAAGACTGGCAATGCTGAGAAGGGGTTGGTTATTGGCATCTTCAATCAGTGCCCGCGCCGTTTTGCTGAGGAACTTGTTTCCGCTGATGAACCACAGAAAGCTATGCGTGTCCAGAAGCAAGTTCATAGCATATACTCTTCAAAGTCCTGGAGCGGCGC
This sequence comes from Anaerolineae bacterium, assembly GCA_034435435.1. Taxonomy (GTDB): domain Bacteria; phylum Chloroflexota; class Anaerolineae; order S140-20; family S140-20; genus DAOTXN01. The sequence continues at coordinate 15,974 of DAOTXN010000183.1, forward strand.
GTCGAAATCGGCGGTCATTTCGATCAACCCTTTGGCGCTACCGAATTGAGGATTTCGCTTTAGGGGTTTGATTGGAACCAATTGGACTATTTCCTGTTTCCCTTTGAAGATAAAGACGGTTTCGCCTTTCATTGCCGCTTCAATCAAATCGAGCAAGCGTTTCTGAGCTTCATCAAGGCCGACTTGGATCGTGGTGTGCATTTTCCTCTCCCGTTTCTTTTTACGAATTATAGAGCAATAGATATGCCACGTCAACGAGATTGGGTCTTATTCCACAATCACCCGATGGTACTTTTTCTTCCCTGCCCGCAACAGAATGCCGTCGGGCGTCAGGTCGGCGTCGGTTAACACATGCTCCACGCTTTCAATCCGTTCGTCGTTGACGTACATCCCGCCCTGCTGGATCAGTCGGCGGGCGTCGCTCTTGGAACGCACCAACCCGACCTCGGCGAACAGGTCTATCGGGTTGACGCCTTCGGCTAGACGGTCGGCGGGGATGGCGGTGGTGGGTATAGCGTCCAGGTCGCCGCCGGAGCCAAAAACGGCCTGTGCGGCGGCCTGGGCTTCCTGCGCGGCCCGCTCGCCGTGGGTGATGCAGGTGGCCTCGAAAGCCAGGGCGCGCTTGGCTTCTCGGATGTCGCTTCCCTCTAATGCGCCGAGGCGGGCAACCTCGTCCATCGGTAGAAAAGTGAAAATCTTGAGAAAGCGTTCTACGTCCTGGTCGTCGCAGTTGATCCAGTATTGATAAAAGTCGTAGGGGCTGAGGCGCTCGGCGTCCAGCCACACGGCTCCGGCGGCCGTCTTGCCCATCTTGGCCCCGGCAGACGTGGTCAACAGCGGAAAGGTCATCGCTTGCACGTCGGCGCCTGCGACGCGGCGGATGAGGTCCACGCCGGCCAGGATGTTGCCCCACTGGTCGTCGCCGCCCATCTGGAGCGTGCAGCCGTGCTCGCGGTAGAGGGTCAGAAAGTCGTAGGCCTGCAGCAGTTGATAGTTGAACTCGATGAACGAAAGCCCTTTTTCCAGGCGTTGCCGGTAGGCTTCGGCGGCCAGCATACGGTTGACGCTGAAATGCACGCCGATTTCGCGCAGGAATTGCACATAGTTGAGCGGCAGTAGCCAATCGGCGTTGTCCACGGCCAGCGCCTGACCTGCGTCAAAATGCAAATAGCGGTTGAGTTGGGCATGGATGGCGCGCCCGTTGGCGCGGATGGCCGCTTCGTCGAGCATCTGGCGCATCTCGGATTTACCGCTAGGGTCGCCAACCATGGTCGTGCCTCCGCCGACGACGGCGATGGGCCGATGCCCGGCGCGTTGCAGGTGCAGCATGGCCATGATGGGCACCAGGCTGCCGACGTGCAGGCTGGCGGCGGTGCTGTCGTAGCCGATGTAAAAGGTGACTTGCTCGCCGCCAAGCATCTGGCGCACGGCCTCTTCGTCAGAGACCTGGGCGATGAAGCCGCGCTGTTTCAAGACATCGTACACATTTTCGCTCATCGAGCCACCTCGCTTCGGGACGAAGGACGAAGGACGAATACTAATTAACGCAGCCCGGTGAGTTGATACACGTCGGCCATTACCTTGTCGGCGATGGCGCGGGCGCGGGCGGCGCCGGTCCGCAGCAAGTCCCACACGTGGTCAGGATCAGCCACCAGCGCGTGGTAACGCTCGCGGATGGGCGCGTTTTGTTCGTCAATGTGCCGGGCCAGTATTTTTTTGCAGTCGATGCAGCCGATGCCCGCCACGCGGCACTCCCGGTCGATCATCTCGATCTCGTCGGGCGTGGAGTAGAGCTGGTGCAGGCTAAAGATGTTACAGATGTCCGGGTTGCCAGGGTCGCTGCGCCGCAGGCGGGCCGGGTCGGTGTAGGCCGTGCGCAGCTTGGCCCAGATTTCATCGGGCGATTCGGTGACGGCGAGATAATTGTCCATGCTCTTGCTCATCTTGTGCTGGCCGTCCAGGCCCATAATGCGCGCGGCCTGGGTGAGCTTGGCCTGGGGTTCAGGAAAATAGTCGCCGTAGGTGTTGTTGAACTTGCGGGCGATGTCGCGCGACAACTCGATGTGTTGCACCTGATCCTCGCCCACCGGCACGAATTCGCCGAGATACAGTAGGATGTCGGCGGCTTGCAAGATCGGGTAGGTGAACAGGCCCACGTTGACGTTGTCGGCGTGCTGGGCCGACTTGTCTTTGAACTGGGTCATGCGCTCGGCCAGCCCCATCGGCGTGAGCGTGTTGAAAATCCAGGCCAGCTCGGCCACGCGCGGCACGTGGGACTGGACGAACAGGATGCAGCGCTGGGGGTCGAGGCCGCAGGCCATGTTGACGCAGGCCGCGTCGAATATGCGCTGCTGCATGTGCGCCGCCTCGTAGGCGATGGTCATAGCGTGATAGTCTACGATGCCAAAGACGCAGTCATAATCGTCCAGCATACCCACCCAGTTTTTGATGGCTCCCCAATAGTTGCCCAGGTGGATGGTGCCGCTGGGTTGGATGCCGCTAAAGACCTTGGGTTTGTGTGTCATCTCGTGCGCTCCCTGTGGTGTGATAAGCCAAGTGTACCAGTGGATGGGCAAATGTCAAGTCGAGGGAGGACCAATGACCAATGACCGCCAAAATATAGACATTTGCCACTAGGCAACCCGACCCTCCTTGCGTATGCTACAATTGACGGGAGGTTCTACCGCCAAGACCTATCAACACGCAGTGCCTTGACCATCTTTGTGTCTTGGCGCCTTGGTGGTAAAGATTAAGGAACAGGAGGCAGGATAGTGAAAGCACTCTTATCGGGTAACGAAGCCATCGCGCGGGGGGCCTACGAAAGCGGCGTCGTGCTGGCTGCGGCTTATCCCGGCACACCCAGCACCGAAATTCTGGAAAACATCGCCCGCTACGACGAGATCATCTCCGAGTGGTCCACCAACGAAAAGGTGGCCCTTGACGTGGCTATTGGCGCGGCCTACGCCGGGGCGCGGGCCATAGCGGCCATGAAGCACGTCGGCCTCAACGTGGCGGCCGACGCCTTTTTCTACGCCGCCATGACCGGCGTCGAGGCCGGGTTGGTCATCGTCAGCGCCGACGATCCGCAGATGCACAGCTCGCAGAACGAGCAGGACAACCGCCGGTTTGCCAAGTTTGCCCGCGTGCCCTGCCTGGAACCCGGCGACAGCCAGGAGGCCAAAGATCTGGTAGGCGCAGGGCTAGAGATCAGCGAGCAATTCGATACGCCCGTGCTCCTGCGCACCACCACCCGCATCGCCCACTCGCACACCCTGGTCGAGCTGGGCGAGCGCCGGCCCAACGGGCACACAGGTCCCTTTGAATATCGGGTTGACGTGCCCAAATACTTGATGGTGCCCGGCAACGCCCGCAAGCGTCATCCGGTCATCGAAGAGCGTATCGTCAAGCTATCCGAGTTTGCCGATAGTTTTGCGTTCAACCGCGTCGAGATGGGCGACCCGGCCCTGGGCATCGTCACAAACGGCGTGGCCTACGCCTACGCCAAAGAGGTCTTTCCCCACGCCTCTTTCCTCAAGCTGGGCATGACCTATCCGCTGCCCAAGAATCTGGTGCGCGAGTTTGCAGAAAGGGTCGAACGGCTGGTGGTGATTGAAGAACTGGACCCGTTCATCGAAGAAGAGATCCGGCTGATGGGCATTCCGGTCGAGGGCAAGAATATCTTTCCAATGATCGGAGAACTGGACCCGACTATCGTGCGCGAGAGCGCCGTTCGGGCCGGGTTGTTGCCGGCCTCAGAGGACGTAAAGGGGCGTCCGCTTGAATTGCCCAAGTTGCCCCAGCGCCCGCCGCTGCTGTGCCCCGGCTGCACCCATCGCGGCGTGTTCGCTGTGACCAAAAAGCTCAAGCTGACGGTTAACGGCGACATCGGCTGCTACACGCTGGGCTTTTTGCCGCCCCTGTCGGCGGTGCACACCTGCGGCTGCATGGGAGCCAGCATCGGCGTGGCCCACGGCGCGAATCAAGTGGGCTTGAAGAAAAAGAACGTGGCCGTGATCGGCGACTCGACCTTTTTCCACACCGGCATGCCGGCGCTGCTCAACGTGGCCTACAACAAAGGCGACACCGTCACCATCATTTTGGACAATCGCATCACTGCTATGACCGGTCACCAGGAAAACCCCGGCACCGGCAAGACCCTGAGCGGCGAGAGGACGCACAGCGTGGATTTTGAAGAGCTGTGCCACGCCATGGGCATCCAGCACGTGTACACCGTGGACCCCTACGACCTGAAGCAGGTCGAGACGGCCATGCGCGCTTCGCTGGCCGCCGACGGCCCGGCAGTGGTCATCGCGCAACGCGAGTGCGTGTTGTTGCCCCAGGCCCGGCGCGAGTGGATGCCCATCGAGGTGGACCCGCAGCGTTGCAACGGCTGCGGGCTGTGTTTCGGAGTGGCCTGCCCGGCCATCGTCGCTTCGGACGAGGTGGACCCCAAGACCGGCCGGCCGCTGGCCTGGATCGACCCGCTGCTGTGCACCGGCTGCGAGATTTGCGCCCAGGTGTGCGCGCGCGGGGCCATCCTGACCCGCGCACAGATATTGGAAAAGCAGGAGGCAGTGTCGTGAAAACGATTAATTTTTTGGTGACGGGCGTGGGCGGGCAGGGGGCGCTGCTGGCGAGCAACGTGCTGGCCGAAGTCGGCGTGCAGGCCGGGTACGACGTGAAAAAGGCCGAGATTCACGGCATGTCGCAGCGTGGGGGCAGCGTGTTCAGCCACATCCGCTGGGGCGAGAGCATCCACTCACCCGTCATCGGCAAAGGCGAAGTGGACTATCTCATCGCACTGGAGAAACTGGAAATCCTGCGTTACCTGGACATGCTGCGGCCCGGCGGCGCGGCGTTGGTGGGCGAATTCAAGATCCCCCCCCTCTCCGTTAGCTCCGGCGGCGACCATTACCCCACCGACGCCGAGATTCGAGCGGCCCTGGGCCAGTTGACCGATGATTTTTACTTCGTCCCCACGTTGACCCTGGCCAAAGAGGTGGGCAACACGCGCGCACACAACGTGATTATGATAGGCGCTATATCCAGGCTCATGGATAACGTACCGTGTGAAGTCTGGCTGGGCGTCATCGAAGCGCACGTCCCGAAAAAACACCTGGAGCTTAATCGGCGGGCGTTTGAATTGGGCCGGCAGGCCGGGCTGTCCAAAGGGTAAATAGGCGGCAATCGAGAAATGATGAGAAACCCGGTTTTGGGTAAAAACCGAGTTTCTTTGCGCCGAAAGGGATTTTGTCTATAATGTGTACGCTGGCGACGGCCTCGCTGCGTTCAAAACGATGGGGATGGTCATGTCGGCACAATCCTCGCTTGGTTTGACATTGGGCATGTATTTTCCGAGCCGTGGAGAGGGGTGAAGGGATGAGCGGGTTCCAAAAGGGGGGTGAGATTGTCTGGCGACCGACGCCGGCCTACGTCGAGGGCAGCCACTTGCAGCGCTTTATGCAACGCTACGGCATCGCCTCTGTGGACGCGCTGCTGCGCCGCTCTACCGACGACGTGGGCTGGTTCTGGGAAGCGGTGCTGGATTATCTCGACATCCGCTTCTGCAAGCCCTATGAAAAAATCCTGGACCTGTCAGACGGGCTGCCGTGGGCTAAATGGTGCATTGGCGCAGAACTGAATATCACCGAGAACTGCCTGGACAAGTGGCTGAACACGCCCACCCAAAACCGGGTCGCGCTGCGTTGGGAGGGCGAAGAGGGGCAAGTGCGCGCGCTGACCTACGGCGATCTGTACCGCGAGGTGAGCCGCGTGGCCAATGGCCTACGCGCGTTGGGGCTGGGCAAAGGCGACGCCATCGGGCTATACATGCCCATGACGCCCGAGATCGCCATCGCGCTGCTGGCCATCGCCCGCATCGGCGGAGTCATCCTGCCGCTCTTTTCCGGTTACGGCGCGACGGCCATCGCCACCCGTCTGGCCGACGCGGAAGCCAGAGCTTTGTTCACCGCCGATGGGTTTTACCGGCGCGGCAAAGTGGTTGAGATGAAATCCGTGGCCGACGAGGCGCTGACTCAGGTCCCGTCGGTCGAACACGTCATCGTCTACCCGCGTGTGGGCTGTGAAATCCCGTGGATCGCCGGGCGCGACCGCTGGTGGGACGATGTGGTGAGCGGACAGCCCTCCACGTCAGAACCCGAGTGCACCGCCGCCGAAGACGTGTTAATGATCATTTACACCTCTGGCACGACCGGCCGGCCCAAAGGCGCCATACACACCCACTGCGGCTTTCCCATCAAGGCCGCCCAAGACATGGCTCACGGGATGGATATGCACGAGTCGGACACACTATACTGGATGACCGACATGGGCTGGATGATGGGGCCGTGGGAGGTGTTTGGCGTGACGCTGCTGGGCGGCGCGATGCTGCTTTACGACGGCGCACCCGATTATCCCGGCCCAGACCGGCTGTGGGCGCTAGTCGAGCGGCATGGCGTGACGATTCTGGGCGTGTCGCCCACGCTGGTGCGGGCGCTGATGCGTTTTGGCGACGAGCCGGTGCGGGCGCACGATCTATCGTCGCTGCGGGTCACCGGCTCGACCGGCGAGACGTGGAACCCCGACCCGTGGATGTGGTTTTTCCAGACGGTGTGCGGCGAGCGTGTACCGATCATCAATTACTCTGGCGGGACCGAAATCTCCGGCGGCATCGTGATGGGCAACGTGCTGACGCCGCTCAAGCCGGGCGCGTTTTCCGGGCCGGCCATCGGCATGGCCGCCGACGTATTGGACGCCGAGGGCCACTCGGTGCGCGGCCAGGTAGGCGAGCTGGTCGTGCGCAAGCCGTGGATCGGTATGACGCGCGGCTTTTGGAAGGACCCCGAGCGCTACCTGGCTTCCTACTGGACGCGCTTTCCCGACGTGTGGGTACACGGCGACTGGGCGCTGGTAGACGAGGACGGGTTGTGGTACATTCTGGGCCGCTCCGACGACACCCTCAAGATCGCGGGTAAGCGCCTGGGGCCGGCCGAGGTCGAGTCATTGCTGGTGAGCCATCCGGCTGTGATCGAAGCCGCGGTCGTGGGCGTGCCCGACCCGGTCAAAGGAGAAGCCGTGGCCTGTTTTTGCGTATTGTCACCCCACATCCAACCCGATGGAGCGCTGGCGGAGGAAATCAAGGATCTGGTGGCGCGTGAATTGAGCAAACCACTGCGGCCCCGCGCCGTGTGCTTTTTGAGCGATCTGCCCAAGACGCGCAACGCCAAAGTGATGCGGCGGGTGATCCGGGCTGCCTACCTGGGCGAAGACCCCGGCGATCTGTCGGCCCTGGTCAACCCGGAAATCGTAGAAGAAATTAGACAAAAGAAAGAGGAGGCACAATCATGTTAGTTGGAGAGCGCATGACCCGACGACCGATCACCGTAGGGCAAGATGAAACGATCAACGAAGGTCTGGCCTTGATGCGCCAGGAAAAAATCCGCCATCTGCCGGTGCTAGATAAGCATGGCAAGCTGGTGGGGATCGTGACCGAGAAAGACTTGCTGTACGCCTCGCCATCTCCGGCCACCTCGTTGAGCATGTACGAGCTGCACTACCTGATCTCTCAAATCAAGATCAAAGATGTGATGACCAAAGAGGTGATCACGGCTCACGAGAATGTGCCGCTGGAAGAGGTCGCTCGCATGATGGCCGACAACAAGATCGGCTGTGTACCCATCGTGCGCGACGGCGATCTGGCCGGCATTGTCACCGAGACCGACATTTTCAAAGTCTTGCTAGAGCTGATGGGGGCCAGAGATCACGGCGTGCGCCTCACGCTGACCATCCCCTGGCGCGTCGGCATGGTGGCCGAAGTGAGCCGCGCCATCGCCGACATCGGCGGCGACATTATGGCTCTAGGCACGTTCAAGGGCGAGGATACTGCCCACGCCATCCTCACGCTCAAGGTGCAGTATGCAAGCCGCGAGGCGCTCATGGGTGCGTTGAAAAACGTCGAAGCGCAGATCAAGGATGTGCAGGAGACGTGAGTAGCTTGAATTGGGAGGAGCACTTTTCTCGGCGGGCCAGCAGCGTAGCCAGCTCGGCCATCCGCGACTTGCTCAAAGTCATTCAAGAGCCGGGCTTTATCTCTCTGGCCGGGGGCATGCCGCCGCCCGAGTTGTTCCCCGTCGAGGCCTGTCGCGCCGCCGCTGATCGGGTGCTCACTTTGCACGGGCGTGAAGCGATGCAGTACGGTCTGACCCCCGGCTACACCCCGTTACGTGAATTTGTCGTCCGCTGGATGGGCCGCATGGGGATTGCCGCGACCGTAGAGAACACACTCATCACCAGCGGCGGCATGCAAGGGCTGGACCTGTGCGGGCGGCTGCTGGTCAACGCGGGCGACCGCATTCTGATGGAAGCGCCGACTTTTTTGGGCGCGTTGCAGGTCTTTGCCGTCAACCAGGCCCAAAATGTCTCGGTACCTCTGGATGACTGGGGCCCCGATATCGAAATCCTGGAGCAAAAGCTGGTCGAGAGCAGACCGGCTTTCATGTATCTCATTCCAACCTTCCAGAACCCCTCCGGGGTTACGATGTCGCCAGAGCGGCGCGAGCGGGTCATTGCGTTAGCGGCTCGCTACCAGGTCCCTATCATCGAAGACGACCCCTATTCGCACCTGCGCTTTTCCGAGGAGACGCTGCCATCGCTCATGGCGCTCGACATCGCTCACCAGGGCGCGAGAAGAGGTAGCTTGCGCAGCAACGTCATTTACCTGGGCAGCTTTTCGAAAATCCTCGGACCGGGCTTTCGGGTCAGTTGGCTGGTCGCCCCGGCCGAGGTCATCCGCCGGCTGGACACCCTCAAACAGGGCACCGACCTGCACGCCAGTGTATTAGCCCAGATGATCGTTTACGAGATGGTGCAAGACGATACCTTTCTCCCACGCCACATCGAAAAGCTGCGCGCGGCGTTGCGCGTGCGCCGTGACACGATGGCGGCGGCCATTGAGAAGCATTTCCCACCCGGCCTGCACTGGGTCAATCCTACAGGTGGGCTGTTCGTCTGGGTCACACTGCCAGAGCACATGGACACGGTCGAGCTGCTCAAAGAGACGCTGGAGCACAAGGTGGCGTTTGTACCCGGCTATTCCTTCTTTCCGACCGGCGGCGGACACAACACGCTGCGGCTCAACTACTCCTACCCGCCGCTGGAAGAAATCGAGATCGGCATCGAACGCCTGGGGCGCATCCTGACGCAGCGCCTGGGTTAACATCACCGGAGGACACCATGGGACATGCCGACACGAGCAGCAAGTACCTCCTGGCCGGCGATCCCGAGGAATGGATTCGCTGGCTGCTGCAAGACGACACCACGCAAGTACAGGCCCGTCTTTCGGAGGAATTCCAGTTCCTCGCACGCCACAGTGACGCGCTTTTTCGGGTACATGGGCAAGCGGGCGCGTTCGTACTGGCGGTCGAAGTCCAATTGCGAATAGACCCGCGTATGCCCCGTCGCATGCGGGCATACACGGCGCTGGCCGAGGAAAAGTATAACCTGCCCGTCTATCCGGTGGTGTTCTATCTGTTGCCGCCGGGGGTGGGAGTGGAACCGCCTCGGGTTTATCACAGCGAGTTTATGGGGCTGACCGCGCATCAGGACTTTCGGGTGGTGGCTGTATGGGAGCTGGAAGCCCGGCGCGTTCTGGAAGAGGAAATTGTAGCGCTGATACCCTTTGTCCCATTGATGAGAGGGGCAGATGAGGGTATAATTCAAGCGGGCGTCCGGCTTTTGCACGAGCGGGATGTGGGGCAAGAGGCTCAGGTCGCCCTGGCTTTGTTCGCCAGTTTTGTGATGCCGCCCGCACAGGTTCGACAGATCGTGAGGTGGGACATGCATGTGCTACGAGAGTCACCCTGGTATGTTGAAATCCTTCAAGAGGGCCTGGAGCAAGGTCTGGAGCAAGGCCGGGAGCAAGGTCGGGAGCAAGGTCGGCGGCAGGGCATATTGGAGGGTCGGCGGCAGGACATTGTACACTTTTTGCGGCTCCGATTTGACCTCGACGACGAACACCTGGCGGAAATCTCTGAGCGCCTGGCCGCCGTAGAAGACGAGGATCGGTTGCTAGATCTGCTGGTAATGGCAGGTCGTGCGGACCGCATGCAAGCCTTTATGGAAAGCTTGGATTGACCATGCCTGGCGCTGATTCCCTGACTCACTTTTTCAGCCCGCGCGGCGTGGTCATCGTAGGAGCCTCGCAAGACCCGACCAAGCTCGGCTACGGTCTGGCCCGCAACCTGGTACAGAGCCGCTACCTGGGCGCGGTGCATTTCGTGAACCCCAAAGGCGGCACGCTGTTGCGCCACCCCATTTACCCCCGCGTGAGCGACGTGCCCGACCCGGTGGACCTGGCGGTGCTGCTCATCCCGGCGCCCTTTGTGCCTGAGACGCTGCAAGAGTGCGGCGAGCGAGGGATTCGCGCCGTGATCGTCTCGGCGGGCGGCTTTCGGGAGACCGGCCCGGCAGGCGCGGCGCTAGAAGCGGAGTGCCTGCGCATCGCGGCCAGGTACGCCATGCGCCTGCTCGGCCCCAACTGCATCGGTCTACTGGACACGCACCTGCCGCTGGACACGACGTTCCTGCCGCCGCCCGGCCCCACCCCCGGCGACGTGGCGTTCATTTCACATTCCGGCGCCATCTGCGCCGCCGTAGTAGACTGGGCGCATAGCCAAGGCTTTGGGCTGTCGCGCCTGGTCAGCCTGGGCAACCAGGCCGATGTCACCGAGACCGACGTGCTGGCCCCGGTGGCCGCCGACCCGCACACCCACGTGCTGAATCTGTACCTGGAGGGAGTGAGCGATGGGCGGCGCTTTGTGCAAGAGGCGGCCCGCGTCACCCGTCAAAAACCTATCATCGCCCTCAAAGTGGGGCGCTTTGAGAGCGGTCGGCGGGCGGTAGCATCGCACACCGGGGCGCTGGCCGGGCAAGAAAACGCCTTTAACGCCGCCTTTCGCCGCGCCGGAGTCATCCGCGCCGATACCAGTGAAGAAATGTTCGACTGGGCGCGGGCGCTGGCCTGGTGTCCGCCGCCCCCGGGTCGGGGCGTGGCCGTGTTGACCAACGCCGGCGGGCCGGGCGTCACCGCGGCCGACGCGCTGGAGGTCAACGGCATGCAACTGACCCATTTGGCCGAGCAAACGCAGGCTGCACTATCCGAGATTCTGCCCCCCGCCGCCAGCCTGCACAACCCGGTGGACATGCTGGCCTCGGCCTCACCGGAGCAGTATGCGGCATGCTTGAGGGTTTTGCTGGCCGACCCCGGCGTGCACAGCGTGCTGGTCATCTTGCCGCCGCCGCCCATGTTCACCACCGGCGCGGTGGCCAAGGCCGTCATCCCTGTCATCCACGTCGCCGACAAGCCGGTGGTGCTGGCGGTGATGGGCGAGCGGCTGATTCAAGAAGCCGTAGAGCACTTTCGGGCGGCCCGCGTACCCGAATATCGCTTCCCCGAACGGGCCGCCTCTGCGTTGACCGTGTTGGCCGCGCGGGCCGAATACCTGGCTCGCGCGGAAGAGACGCCGGTTATCCACGCCGATGTAGACCGCGAGACCGTGAGGGCGCTGTTGACCGACGCGCCCCAGGACGAAGCGGGCTTTTTACCCCAAGAGGCGCTCAACCACATTCTGAGTGCTTATGGCATCCGCCCGCTGGCGATGGAGCTGGCCAGCAGCGCCGACGAGGCGGTTGAGCTGGCCCGGCGGGCCGGTTTTCCGGTGGCGCTCAAGCTTGCTTCGCCCGACATCTCGCACAAGTCGGACGTGGGTGGGGTGTTGCTGAACCTGCGCACGGCCGAAGCGGTTGTGGAGGGTTTTCACAAAATCGTCGAGAACGCGCGCCAAGCCAGACCCGAGGCCGAAATCTTGGGCGTGCACGTGCAGCGCATGGTGTTGAGCGGCCAGGAAGTCATTGTCGGCGCAGTGCAGGACCCGCAGTTCGGGCCGCTGGCGATGTTCGGCTCCGGCGGGGTGGAGGTGGAGGGATTGAAGGACGTGGCCTTTGCGCTGGCGCCGCTCACCCGCGAGGAAGCGGAGCACATGTTCGAAAGCACGTGGGCGGGGCGTAAATTGCGCGGCTACCGGCACATGCCCCCCGCCGACCGTGAGGCCGTAGTCGACGTGTTGACGAGACTGGCGCAATTGGCAGCCGATTTTCCAGAACTGGCCGAGATTGAGATCAATCCGTTGCGGGTATTGCCGGAGGGGCAGAGAGCCTTTGCTGTGGATGTACGGGCGCGGGTCGAAATAAATACCCCAACATCATCCACCTAGTCAAACCAGCAGAAACGTGGTATCATACCCCTGTTGATACAGACAGATGGCGGCACAGACAAGTGAGGAGGCCATGCGCATTCTGGTGATCTCGGACATCCACGCCAACCAGGCCGCTTTTTCGGCTGTGCTGGCTGACGCTGGCTCGTTCGATTTTGTATGGCATTTGGGGGACCTGGTTGGGTATGGCCCCAATCCCAATGAGTGCATTCAACAACTGAGCGACTTGCCTCACTTTAGCCTGGCCGGCAATCACGACTGGGCCGCCCTCGGCAAATTGGATATCACCAGTTTCAACAGCGATGCCCGTATCTCCAGCGTTTGGACGCAAGGCGAGCTTACCGCGGCAAGTCGTAAGTATCTGGATGTGCTGCCGACTCACATCACCCGCGATCAATTCACGTTAGCTCATGCCAGTCCGCGCCAACCGGTGTGGGAATATGTGCTGGATCCACTGATCGCCCAGCGGAATTTCGCCTACTTTGAGACGCCGTACAGTCTGGTCGGGCATACCCACGTCCCTGTTATCTATTTTCAACCTGGAGACAATCCCAATGGCTGCAAGACGTGGCCGCCGCCTTACGACGAGCCGATCTCTTTAGTGGTGGAGGGGCGCTTGATTCTCAATCCTGGCAGCGTCGGCCAGCCCCGCGACGGCAATCCCCACGCCAGTTATGTCATTCTGAACACCGACGACATGACATGGGAACATCGCCGGGTGGCGTATCCGGTAGAGATCACTCAAGAGCGTATGCGCGCCCGCGATTTACCGCTGCGCCTCATCGAGCGACTGGAGTACGGCCGGTAACGGTTTCCGATTTTGGATTTTGACCGGCGCTCTAGCGGCCTGTCGGAGAACCCTGTAATATAGGGCCTTGCGCCCGTTTTGCGCCCATTTTGTACGCCCACAAGGGGCTAAATTACGTCTCTCCGACAGGCTGCTAGCCTATTGACTCTGGTCGAGCCACCCCCAATACGTCCAAGTAAGGCTGAATTACGTCTCTCCGACAGGCTGCTAGCCTACGCTGATGGCTGCGCGCACGCGACCCGTCAGAACGCCAAAAGCTTCGGTCTCCATTAACGCCAGCTCGCGCGGGCGTGGTAAGGAAATTTCCACCGTCGCCGCGATGGTCCCAGGGCGTTGGCTTAGCGCCACCACCCGGTCGGCCAGAAATACGGCCTCTGGCACACTGTGGGTGACCATAAGCACGGTCTTGCGCTGTGTGCGCCAGATGCGCAGCAATTCCAAGCCCATACGCTCTCGCGTCAACGCGTCCAGCGAGCCAAACGGCTCATCGAGTAATAGAATATCGGGATCGTGCGCCAGAGCACGAGCAATGGCCACCCGCTGCGCCATCCCCCCCGACAAGTCAGCCGGATAAGCGTTGGCAAACTCGCTCAGCCCCACCAACTCGATTAACAGGCGCGCTCGCCAATGCGCGGTCGCCTGGGGCGCGTCGCCCAGCTCCAGCGGCAGGAGCACGTTGCCCAACACGGAGCGCCAGGGCATCAAGTTGGCGTTTTGAAATACGATGCCTACTTGCCGGCGCGGAGCCGTGACCGGTTGCTCGTCGAGCCATACCTGGCCATGCGTGGGCAGTTGTAGACCGGCCAACGTGCGCAGCAGAGTCGTCTTTCCGCAACCCGACGGTCCTACCAGGCACACAAACTCGCCCGGCATCACCTCCAGATAGACATCGCGCAAAGCTGCCAGTTCTCCCTCTGGGGTGGCAAAACTGACGGAAACTCCATCTACCCGCAACGCAGGCGTGTTTTCTCCTTCGTCTTTCGTCATCCGCCCTTTGTCATCCGTCCTCCGTCATTCACGGCAGAAACTCGTTGGTGAATAGCTCATCCACAGGTACAGTCTTGTCCAGTAAACCAGCCTGTCGCATGACCTGTTGCGACGCCTCCCACGTAGCAGCTTCGGAAAAACCCAAGCGATCGGCTTGCCAATAGGCGAGCGAGGCCTGCAGCACCGCCTTTCCCAACGCGGCATTGTTGGCTAATCCTTCTACGTAATGCGCGCTGATCTCGAAAGCGGCGTCGGGGTTGGCCAGTGTGTCGGTCAGGCCGCGCAAAAAGGCGCGCACAAACGCACGCACCAACTCAGGGCGCTCCCGGATGACCTTTTCGCCGGCTACTAGTCCGTTAGATACAATGTCTGCATAATCGGCCACGTGAATGACGTTCACAGCGATACCTTGTTGGGTCAGCAACACCGGCTCGTTGTTTGCATACACCACTGCCGCCTCGACCCGCCCTTCGATCAGGCTAGGCGCCTGGCTATAGCCGATGGTCTCCAGCTTGATCCGCGAGCCGTCCAGACCGGCAGCGTTCAGGAGCGCCTGCCAACCGATGTAGCTGGCGCCGAACAGTTCCGGCACGCCCACCGTGCGCCCTGGCAGGTCTGCTGGAGAAGCAATGCCCGACTCGGCCAGCGCGGCCACGGCCACCGGGAAACGTTGCCACCACTCGGCCACGTATACCACCGGCAGCCCCTGGGCGCGAGCCAGAATCACCTGCTCGCCGCTGGCCACGGCGAAAGGCAGCTCGCCCGCCGCAACCAATTGGATGCCGTCGGTCTCGAAGCTATAATCAAATTCGAGCGCGATGCCCTCCTCGGCAAAATATCCGCGTTCCACGGCTACGTAAAAGGGCGCAAACTGCACGTTGGGGATAAAGCCCATCGGAAGGCGAATGCGCTCCAGAGCTTTGGTGGGTGTGGGTTCAGCCAGCGCAGTAGTGGTGAGTGTGGGCTCCACTCGCGCCGTAAACGTGGCTGTGGGAGACACTTGCGCAGCTTTGCCACACGCCGCCAACGTCAACCAGGTCGCTAACAAGATGCTCCATTTGCAGAGGGGATCTGCCCGCGTCGCTTTCCGTGTCATTTGCCGCTTGTCAGATGTCACTTGCTCACCTCCAATGTAATAGACGGCGCTCCAGCCATAACGCTACGCCGTAAAGCGCCAATGCGATGGTCGCCAACGCGCCGAACGCTACAAACATTTGGGCTGTATCATACAGGCCCCGGCTCTGGGCCACCAGGAACCCCAGACCCCGGTCGGCTCCCGTAAACTCGCCTACCACTGCTCCGATCACCGAAAGGGTCGCGCTAACCTTCAGACCACCCAACAACACAGGCAGCGCGGATGGCAACTCCAGTTTGATCAAAATTTGCCAGCGGCTGGCTTGCAACGAGCGCATCAAGTCAATCAGGTCCGGTTCTACCGAACGCAGGCCAACCATGGTGTTGATAAGCGCCGGGAAAAAGACGACCAGCGCGCACACTAGCACTTTCGACAGCGTGCCCGGCCCAAACCAGATCACCAACAGGGGCGCCAACGCCACAATAGGAATGGCCTGCGAGGCCACGATCAGGGGAGAGAGAATTTGGTCGATCAACCACGATTTCGAGACCAGATAACCCAAACAAGTCGCCCCGATCAGCCCCAGGAACAAACCCAGCCCGATCTCGCTCAGCGTGACGAAACTGTGTTGCCACAGCGAGCCGTTGCGCAGCATCTCGACCAGCCGCGCCGCGACGCGCTCTGGTCCGGGCAAGATGAACGGCGCATAATCGCCCACGCGAACGACGAACGCCCAGATTGCCACAAAACCCATAAGCGTCAACGGCAAGACCCACCAGACGACCCGGGGTTGCCGTTTCAGTCGCCCCACTCCGGGCGCTCGCCGATGTCTGGCGCGTGGGATTTCAATACGATCGATGAGATTCATCGTCTGCCCTCACAACAAAAAGCCCCACAGGTTATATAACCTCCGGGGCTACCATACACGCGCACGGTCTGAACCAGGCAAGTTCGCGCCCGCCAGCGAGTATTTCGACTCGCCGGCGCAATATAGACCACCTTCTCCCATCCGGACTATACCGTCGGCCCCAGACTTGCACCGGGTCCACCGCGTCACTTGTGTGGGCGGGTCGCGGGCTTGAGATTTCTCTCTCACCGCCGGTCGGGAATTGCCCCCTTTAGGGACTCACCCTGCCCCGAAGGTATTTTTATTTGTGCCAATTATAACAGACTTGGGGCGACTGTCAATAAAAATGATAAAGCGTTCGACTCTTGATTTTTTGCCTATTCTGTTGTACCATAGCCGCCTAGCTGTTGGAGAGTCTCCTGGAGGGCGAGTTTGCATAACTCAGGCTCAAGCCAGCGCCAGGGAGAGAAAACCGCCAAGTCCTTGCTCCGACAAGCTCATGGTCTGAAAAAAAACCGGCCTACAAGAGGCCGGCTCAGCTAACTGGAAAACGCCGCATCATTAGCTCGTCTTTAACAGAGTACGTACACACCGTGCACACACATGCATACGCTGACGCTTGCCCTGGTAGAGCAACGTTCTTTTTTGGATGTTGGGCTTCCATTGCCGGTTGGCTGCTTTTTTCGAGTGGCTTACGTGGTGACCGAATCGCGGTTCCTTGCCACAGATCTGACATTTTGCCATTGCACTCCCTCACTTGTCTATGATTGCAACGGGCGCAATGATACCACATAAGGTTGATTCTCGCAACCGCTGGGGGTGATTTTCGCGGTGACGGACGAGAACATGGGGTTGTATGCCGGGAGGAATAGATGTCTACCGCCGAGACAAACTTGGGTCGGATACAAATCTCACCTGCTGCGATTGCCAGCATCGTGGGACAAGCCTTGACGAGCACTTATGGCGTGGTTGGCATTGCGCCTAAAAACCTGGGCAATCAGCTCGCCCACGTCTTTCAACGTGACGCTCGCCACGGGGTCAATGTGCGCGTCAAAGAAGAACAAATCATCATTGACGTGCACGTAATCGTCGAGTATGGTACGCGCATCGCTTCGGTGGCAAAAAGCATTATGAATGTGGTCAAGTTCAACGTGGAACGGGCGCTGGGAGTGCCGGTAGCTCAGGTCAACGTACACGTGGAAGGACTGCGCATCAGCAATCCAGACTAAATCAGCGGTCAGCCGTTAGCAGTCAGGCCATCCCTTGAAAGCTGATCGCTGAAACCAAGGGGAATACGGGTGAAAGAACAGATCGCGCATAGCAGCCTATCATCTCTGAGCGAACCTGGAACAACGGCAGGGCATGGTCCGATCCTGGCGGTGGATGGACAGGGCCTCAAGCGCTTGATCCAGGCTAGTCTGACCTGGTTGCGACACCACCAGACGGCGATCAACGCCCTCAATGTTTTTCCGGTGCCTGATGGCGATACGGGCACCAATATGCTCCTGACGATGCAATCGGCCTGGGCCGAAATCGCCGACTCGCCCGAACAGAACGCGGGCATGGTGGCTCAAAGCATCGCACACGGCGCATTGATGGGGGCCCGAGGCAACTCGGGGGTGATCTTGTCGCAATTGTGGCGCGGTTTCGCGCGCAGCTTGGGCAACAAACAGACCTTTGCCGCAGCCGACCTGGCCGAGGCGCTTCAGGAAGCCGCCGACACGGCTTACAAGGGCGTGATCAAGCCGGTGGAGGGCACCATCCTCACGGTAGCGCGCGCAGCGGCCAATGCAGCCGGCCAGGTGACACGTGAATATGGCGACCTGAACATCGCTTTGGACTATATCGTCGGCCAAACCAAACAGGCCGTGGCCCGTACCCCCAGCCAATTGCCGGTTCTGGCCGAGGCCGGGGTGGTTGACGCCGGGGGGCAGGGTTTTTGTACCATTCTCGAAGGGATGATGCGCTACCTGCGCGGCGAGACTGTGGCGGTGGATCAGGCGCTGGACACAGCCGTGGACCTGCGCGAGCCGGGCGATCGCGTTATCGAAGCAGTCCCCCAGCCCACCCATGGCGAGGCAGGTTACGGCTATGATGTGCAGTTTATCATCGTCGGCCAGAACTTGCAGGTGGATCATATCCGCGCCGATATTGACGCTATGGGCGATTCGACGCTGGTCGTAGGCGACGCCGGCGCTGTTAAAGTGCATGTTCACGTGTCCGACCCAGGCGTACCTATCAGTTACGCCGTGCGTTGGGGCTCGCTGCGCGACGTCGTGGTCGAGGATATGCAGGCCCAATACCAGGAGTTCATCTTGGGAAGGGCGGCGCCGCCCGTGGCCGCCCCCAAGATGCCCCAGAGCGAGGTAGGCACGGTGGCGGTGGTCCCTGGAGAGGGCCTGGCTCGCGTCTTTGAGAGCCTGGGCGTGGGCAAGGTGGTCAGCGGCGGGCAAACGATGAATCCCAGCACGCAGCAACTACTGGAAGCGGTCGAGGCGCTGCCCGCTAAAAAGGTCATCATTCTGCCCAACAACAGCAATATCGTGATGGCCGCCCAACAAGCCGCCGAGATGGCCTCAAAGCCAGTGATCGTCGTGCGCACAAGTACTCTTCCTCAAGGGATCGCCGCACTCTTGGCGTTCAATTACCAAGCTGACCTGGAAACCAACGCCGAATTGATGCAAATCGCCATAGAAGAAGTAGAGACCGGCGAAATCACCACCGCGACTCGTTCGGTCGAGATCAACGGCGTACAGGTCCAGGCGGGCGAGATCATCGGGCTGGTTAATGAGGAGTTGGTGGCTGCGGGTAAAACGGTTGAAGACGTAGTGTGGCTGATGATGGACAAGATGGCGCTGGCCGACCGCGAGATACTCACGCTGTATTACGGCAATGGCGTCGTGGAGGAACAGGCCGCTCAATTGGCGGCCAAGATCAGCGTCCGCTATCCCGCTCAAGAGATCGAAGTGGTAGAGGGAGGTCAGCCTCACTACCACTATATCTTGTCTGTGGAATAGTTTTTCTGACCACAATAAACGAGACGTCAAGGAGGACGTTTTGAGCATTGTACACATCGTCACCGACAGCACCGCCCAATTAAGCCCTGAACTAGCGGAGCAATTGGGAGTAGTGGTGGTTCCACTGGAAATCCACTTTGGGGCGCAGAAATTTCGCGAGGGCGTGGACCTGAGCACTGATGAGTTTTTTCGCCGCGTGGCCCGCGACCCGGTGATGCCAGTGTCGCACGCCCCTTCAGTAGATGCTTTTCGCCAGGTATATGCCACGCTGAACGAGTCCACCGATCAGATTCTATCTCTACACATTTCGAGCAAGCTAAGCCCAACGTGCGCCCATGCGCGCAGCGCCGCCAACTTTTTCCTGGGTCGCTGCAATATCGAGATCGTCGATTCGGGGACGATTTCATTGGGGTTATCCATTCTGGTCCACGCGGCAGCCAGAGCCGCCGCGCAAGGCCAGCCGCTGGACGACATCATACGCTTAACCCGCGGGATGATCCCCCACGTCTATGCCGTTTTTTTCACCAACTCGCTGGATTATTTGGAGCGAAATCAACTGCTCACCGAGTCTCAGGCCATTTTGGGGACGATGCTCAACATCCGTCCATTTTTAGCCATCGAGGAGGGTGAGCTGCTCCCAATGGAAAAAGTGCGCACCCGTGAAAAAATCGTAGACAAGTTGGTTGAATTTGTATCCGAGTTTTCCCGCGTCAAGCAAATCGCCATCATACAAAGCCCCAGTCGGGCCGCCAAAGACGCGCGTGTGTTGTTAGACCGGCTGCAGGCCACGTTTCCCGAATACACGTTTGACACACTTGACTACGGCCCAACGCTGGCGACGCACATTGGCCCCCATAGCCTGGGATTGATTGTCTATGAGGGGACGGAATAGACAGAGATGTGACCCTCGCGCAGGCTCAGAAATCTGCGGGAGGCGGTGATAGATTGTGACCTTTAAATGACTCAAAAGATCAAGATTGTCACGGATAGCACGGCCGACCTCCCCGACGCACTGGTCGAAGAGTTGGGCATTGGGATGATTTATGATTACATCAATTTCGGCGCGACCAGTCTGCGCGACAAGATCGATATTTCGCGCTCCGAATTTTACCGCCGTCTGGCCGGCGAGACCGAAATGCCCACAACGGCCGCGCCTGGCGTGGGCGAATTCGAAGCAACTTATCGCCAGGCCGGCGCGCCCGACGTAGCCGTCGTATCTCTGCACCCTCCGGCGCGCTTCAGCGTACTTTATAACGCGGCGCAATTGGCGGCTCAGTCTTTCCCGGAAGGACACATCACCGTCGTAGACACAGGGCAACTCTCTATGGGGATGGGTTGGCTCGTGATTGCCGCCGCCAGGGCCGCCCAAGCCGGCGCGGCAGTGCACGAAATCGTCGCGCTGGTACAAGATATGAAACCCCGCGTGCGTCTGTATGCAGCCCTCGACACGTTTGAATTCCTGCACCGGGGCGGGCGCGTGGGTTGGGCGCAGGCCCTGGTCGGCACGCTGCTGCGTATCAAGCCCATGATCGAGGTGCGCGATGGCGACGTGCTGGCCCTCGATCGGGTACGCACCACCCGGCGCGCCATGGAGCGACTCATTGCGCTGACGGAAGACCTGGGGGCCTTGGAAGCGCTGGCCGTGGTGCACAGCAACTGGCCCGCAGGCGCCGCCGAGTTGCGGGACCTGCTGGCGCACGCGCCCGTGAAAGAACCAGTGCTCACAGTAGACGTGACGCCGGTCATCGGCGTGCACGTCGGTCCCCGGGCTTTGGGTGTCGCAGCAGTCGTGGCCGGCTAACAGTCTGTCGGAGAGATGTAATTTAGCCTCTTGTGGGCGTACAAAATGGGCACGAAACGGGCGCAAGGCCCTATATTACAGGGTTCTCCGACAGACTGCTAGGACATCGTTTTAACCACCTATGGGAGTCTTTATGACATCGGTCGTACAGCGATTACTCAAAATACTCGAATCGGAGAAACAAGACGGCTGCCGCGACAAAATGGTGTTCGGCGGGCTGGCTCGGTTTACCGATACATGGCTCAAAGAAGCGCCCCAAGAAGCCAGCGATGAGGCTTGGGTGCAAAAAATAGCCGAGCACTTGCAAAGTTACAGCCAGTTGAGCAGCCCTGATGAGCGCCGCGCCAGCCTGGAAAAACTGGAAGCTGTGCTCCAGGCCGGGGCGCGGGCCATCGCCCGCCCCAACTCGCAACGGACGCGCCGCGTTCCGACCCGGGCCACAACCAATGCGCCGTCCGCGCCGCGAGAGGTAGCGCGTCCGGCGTCTGGCCCCGCGCAACCGAGCCCCACTCCTGCTGCATATCCGGCCCCGCGCCCGGGCGATGCTGGGCTAGACTCGTCCATCACAACCTTATCGGGTATTGGCCCGGTGCAGTCCAAGCGGTTAGCGCGTCTGGGGGTACGCACTATACGCGATATGCTCTACTTTTTCCCCCGCCGCTATGATGATTTCAGCACCCTCAAGACTATCAACCAGTTGGAATATGGCGAAGAGGTCACGATCATGGGGCGCGTGTGGGACGTACACGCGCAACGCACCCGCAGCGGGCGGACCATCACCAAAGCCGTTATCGAAGATGGCTCGGGGACCATCGAAGCAACCTGGTTCAATCAGCCGCACCTGGCGGAGCAGCTCCGGCCCTTGCGGCAGGTCGTGATCAGCGGGAAGGTAGATGAATATTTGGGTCGCCTGACCTTTCTATCGCCGCAATGGGAGCCGCTGGACCGTCAATTGTTGCACACAGCGCGGTTGGTTCCCATCTATCCCTTGACGGAAGGCCTCGCGGCCCGCTGGCTGCGCAAGACCGTGACCCGCACTGTGGGGTATTGGTCACAGCGCGTGCCCGACCATCTCCCCAAAGAGGTGCGCCAGCGCGTCGGATTGTACGATCTGGAGACGGCGCTACGACAGATTCACTTGCCTGAAAGCGCGGACGCGTTGAAAAAGGCGCGTTATCGCCTGGCTTTTGATGAGCTTTTTGTGATTCAAATCGGCGTGTTGCGCCAGCGCCTCGCCTGGCAATCGGAGCCGGGCTATGCGCTTCCGGCGGATGACGCAGCGCTGCAGCGCTTTGTGCTGGGTCTCCCCTTCGAACTGACCGGCGCGCAGCAGCGCGCACTGAGTGAAATCGTGCATGACCTGCGCCGCGACCGGCCCATGAGCCGGTTGCTCCAGGGCGACGTCGGTTCCGGCAAGACCGTTGTGGCAGCGGCGGTCATGGCGCTGGTCGTGGCAGCGGGAGCCCAAGCAGCCCTGATGGCCCCCACCGAAATCCTGGCCGAACAACACTATCACACCCTCGCACGGCTGCTCCAAGCCCATGCGCCTCCCCAACCTGAAATGCGTCTGCTCACCGGGAGCACACCGCCGGCCGAAAAAGAGGCTATCTACCGGGGGCTGGCCGACGGCTCGGTGGACCTGGTGGTAGGCACACACGCTCTGATTCAAGAAGGGGTGCAATTCAAACAACTGGTCCTGGCTATCGTGGACGAGCAGCATCGCTTTGGCGTCGAACAACGGTCTGCGCTGCGACAAAAAGGATTCAACCCTCACGTGTTGGTGATGACGGCCACCCCCATACCGCGCAGTCTGGCGTTGACCATCTTTGGCGACCTGGACCTTTCGATCATCGACGAGATGCCGCCCGGTCGCCAGGCTATTCAGACGCGCATGCTTTTGCCCACCGAGCGCGAACGAGCATACGCCTTTGTGCGCACGCAAATCAACCAGGGGCGGCAGGCGTTCATTATCTGTCCGTTGGTCCAGGAGAGTGAAAAGATCGAAGCCAAAGCGGCCGTGGAGGAGCACGAGCGGCTGCAAAAACATATCTTTCCCGACCTACGCCTGGGCCTACTCCACGGGCGAATGAGCGGCGACGCAAAAGAAGCCGTGATGAGCCAGTTTGCCCGCGGCGAGCTGCACATTCTGGTCAGCACCTCGGTGGTCGAAGTGGGCATTGACGTGCCCAACGCCACGGTGATGCTGGTCGAGGGAGCCAATCGCTTTGGCCTGGCCCAGTTGCATCAATTTCGTGGGCGCGTGGGGCGAGGCGAGCACGCTTCGTACTGTTTGCTCATCGCCGATTCGAGCACCGACGCCAGCCAGGAGCGCCTGCAAGCCATCGAAGCCACTCAAGACGGTTTCGAGCTGGCCGAAAAAGACCTAGAACTGCGCGGTCCGGGTGAGTTTTTCGGCACACGGCAGAGCGGTCTGCCGGATTTGAAGCTGGCTCGCGTGGCCGACCTGCGCCTGTTAGAAGTGGCGCGCCGTGAGGCTCAGCTTTTGTTTGACGCGGATCCCAAGTTATCGAGTCCCGACCTGCGGCTGCTCTTGCAACAGGTAGATCGTTTCTGGTCGGATGGAGGAGACATCAGCTCATGACCGTAGCGCTTTATCCCGGCACTTTCGACCCGATTCACAATGGACACCTCGACATCGTCCGGCGCGCCGTGGGCATCTTTGATCGACTCATCGTGGCGGTCTATGATCGCCCGCACAAGTCGCTCCTCTTTGACACCGACGAGCGCCTGACCCTGCTGCGCCGGGCCGTCGGAGATATGCCACGGGTAACAGTTACCAGCTATCACACACTGACCGTGGATTTTGCCCGGCAGGCGGGTGCACAGGTCATCGTGCGCGGCCTGCGGGTTTTTTCCGATTTTGAGCTAGAGTTTCGGATGGCGTTGACCAACAAGCGTCTGGCGCCCGACATCGAAGTGGTGTGCCTGATCACAAGTGAAGAACACACCTTTCTCAGCTCCAGCACTGTTAAAGAAGTCATATCGCTCGGCGGCGACGTAAGCGGAATGGTGCCTCCCTTTGTGGCTCGGGCGCTCCACGACCGTTTTGCCGAGCTGGGCGAGGATGGCGCGAACTCGCTGCCGGTCGTGTCTTTACGCGACTAGGATTTTCGCATGGCCCGGACGATTGTCAGGATGGAAAGAGGGGATTGAGAGACGGAGGTCACTTTATGGACATTCAACATCTATTGGATCGCCTGGAGACGCTGCTCAGCGATAGCCGCCGCATTGGTGGAAAGCTGATCGTCGACGCTCAACGTAGCTGGGACCTGATCGACCAAATGCGCATTTCTATCCCCGAGGAGGTCAAACAGGCCCAACGGGTCAACCAGGAGCGCGATCGCATCATCGCCCAGGCGAAAGAAGAGGCCAGTCGCATCGTCGAGTTGGCGCGCAAGGACGCCACCAAGTTGACCGAAGAGCACCCCATTGTCAAACAGGCCAAAGAATTGGCAGCGACCATTGAGGCGCGGGCGCGGCGCGACGCCGACAACATGCAGCGCGAGGCCGATGGCTATGTCTTGGATGTGCTCGCCAGGCTGGACGAAGACCTCTCGCGGGCATTGGTCGAGGTGCGAAACGGCATCGAACGGTTGCACCATGAACGCCAATCCCTCCGATCCGATGGTTCCGAACCCTCGGGAGGTGGAATCGGGTACGAGTAGACCGCCATCACGTTTCATTTCTTGACAGGTCCAGACCTTATGCTTATAATAGCGCCCGCTGCCCAGCACACAGATGCGTTATGACGGCACGTTAGGGAACCGGTTTCCTGGCGTGTCTGTAAAACTAGAAACGAGGAATATCAAGTGGGTCCATTACCAAAACGCAAAACATCTCCCGGTCGTCGTGGTCGCCGTCGCGCGCACGATGCGCTTACACCGCCGCAACTGGTGCCTTGCCCCGAGTGCGGCGCACCGGCTCTACCACACCGTGTATGCCCAAGCTGCGGTTACTATCGTGGACGGCAGGCCGTGGAAATCAAAGAAGAAGAATAAGCCTTCGGTTGTCAGCTCTCAGCCAAGACCTGAAAGCTGAAAAAGGAAAGCCCGTGAGCCAGGTCGCGTATCTTTTCCCCGGTCAGGGGTCGCAATACGTGGGTATGGGCCAGGCGCTTTGTCAAGCGCACCCCGCAGCACAGGCTATCTTTGCCCAAGCCGACGAGATATTGGGACTGGCTCTGACCCGTCTCTGTTTTGAAGGGCCGTCCGAAATCCTCACCGATACCATCAACGCCCAACCGGCCATTTTGACGGTTTCTGTCGCCGCGCTGGAGGCGTTGAAGGCAAAAGGACAATATGAACTCCCGGCTTTTGTCGCCGGGCACAGTATGGGTGAGTTTAGCGCCCTGGTAGCGGCCGGAGCGTTGACCTTTGAGGAAGCGTTGGGCCTGGTGCGCGAGCGTGGGCGACTGATGAAATTGGCCGGCGACCGTAGCCCCGGCGGTATGGCCGCCGTGATCGGGTTGGACGTGGACAAACTGGCCGCCGCCTGCGCCGAGGCGCGCCAGGCCACCGGCGGCGTGATGCAAATCGCCAACGACAACTGCCCCGGCCAGACGGTGATCTCGGGCGACAAGGAATCCCTGGCGCTGGCGCTGGAAAAAGCCCAAGCCGCCGGCGCGCGCACAGTCGTACCGTTGCCGATCAGCATTGCGGCGCATTCGCCGTTGATGGCAGTAGTGGCAGACGAGTTTGCCGCCGCCGTAGACGCCGCGCCCATCGCCGACGCCCAAATTCCACTGGTGGGGAACGTCGGCGCCGCGCCCATCACCCGCGCCGACGATATTCGCGCCGAGCTCAAGGCGCAGCTCACGTCTTCAGTGCGTTGGACCGAGAGCATGCGCTATATCATTGCCCAGGGCGTGACGCGCGCAGTAGAGATCGGGCCTAAAGACGTGCTCACCGGGCTGATGAAACGCATCGAGCGCCAGGTGGAGCGGATCAACATCGGCGACGCTGCGCTGGCATAGTAAGGAGTAAAACATGAGACTCGCAGGCAAAATAGCCGTGGTAACGGGTGGGTCGCGGGGCATCGGGCGCGCCATCTGCGAGCGATTGGCGGCCGAAGGGGCCAAAGTCGTGGTCAACCACCGGGCCAGCGCCGAGCAGGCCGCAGAGGTGGTAACGGCCATCCGCGAAAAAGGGGGCGAGGCCATCGCCGTCCAGGCCGATGTGAGCGACTTGCAACAGGCCCACGAGCTCATCAAGACGGCGACCGAACAGTGGGGTCGGATCGATATTTTGGTCAACAACGCCGGCACCACCCGCGACACGCTGTTGATGATGATGAAAGAGTCGGACTGGGACCTGGTGATCAACACCAACCTCAAAAGCGTGTTCAATTGCTGCAAAGCCGTGGCGCGGGGAATGGTGCGCCAGCGGGCGGGGCGCATCGTCAACATCACCTCGGTGGCCGGACTGGCGGGCAATGCGGGCCAGACCAATTACGCTGCCAGCAAAGCGGGCATCATCGGATTTACCAAATCGCTGGCCAAAGAGCTGGGGTCACGCAACGTGACGGTGAACGCCGTCGCGCCGGGCTTTGTGCCCACGGCGCTGACTGACGTCCTGCCGGACGACTTGAGGCAGGCCGCCATCGCCCACACGCCGCTGGGCCGTTTTGCCGAGCCGGAGGAGGTTGCGGCGGCGGTGGCTTTTTTTGCCTCGGATGAGGCCAGCTTTATTACCGGACAAGTGCTCTCGGTAGATGGCGGTCTGGCGATGCAGTAGGGGCTATAGACGTTCACCTGCACTTGTGGCGCAGGTGCAAGTGAGACGGCAGAAAGTGTAGCGCGCATGGAGGGGAGCTATCCCGCTACGCGGGATGTCAGCAGCGGGCGGGTGACTATTGCCCCAGAGGTATTGGTCACTATTGCCCGGCTGACCACGCAATCGATTAAAGGCGTGGCGCAATTGTGCCATCACGTCAGGCCGAGCAGCATCGATCGGCTCACAGGGCGCGTTGCGGGGGGCGGCGGCGTCCAGGTGGCCGTTGTTGATGATGCAGTGCGGGTAGAGTTGTTTATCGTCGTCGAGCCAGACGTGAACATGCGCAAGCTGAGCGAAAAGATACAGGAAGCGGTGACGCGCTCTATCCAAGACATGGTCGGTATGCCGGTAAGCGCGGTGAACATTCATATTCAAGACGTGGCGTACAGAGGCTAATCTCTGTCTTAACATAGGGGGAATTTTGCGAATCCGGCGTCGTGCACGGATCATCGCCATTCAGGCCCTATATGAGCTTGACTTGACAAATCATCCCTTGGACCTAGTCGTCCAGCGTCGCATCGAAGACGAAGGGCTGCCGGTTCAAGGCATCCCATTCGTGTTTCATCTGGTCAATGGGGTCGTGCAATACAAGCATCACTTGGACAGCCTGATACAACGATATGCACCCGAATGGCCGATTGAACAGATGGCCCCTATCGACCGAAATATTCTGCGCATGGCGCTCTTTGAGTTCAATATCGACGGAAAAACCCCGGTCAAGGTAGCGATCAACGAAGCCGTCGAGCTGGCCAAGCTATTTGGCAGCGACAGCGCGCCGCGCTTTGTCAACGGCGTCCTCGGCAGTCTGTCCGGGCAGAGCCTGCCCACCCCTCCGTTGCAGACGCAAGCAAAGCTATGAACCTTCTCGGCATCGGCCCCTTTGAAATTCTCCTGATCATGGTCATCGCCACGATTGTGTTAGGCCCGGAGCGGATGGCGCAGGCCGGTCGCACATTGGGGCGCTTGTATGCCCAGTATCGCCTGCGCTGGCAAAAAGACGTGGACGCGATGACGCGGGAATTTCGCCGCGAGCTGGCTATGTTGCAGCAAGAAATCGACGATATCCGCCAAGCGGCCGAGAGCGAAATCAAGACCACACAAGATGCGCTCCAGGACGCCGTAGATGTGAAAGAAGAACTGGCTTTGCCTGAACTGGAAAATCTGGATGCGAACGACGAGGTGCAACTGTGAGCGCCCCGCAAAAGAACGGATCGGCCATGTCGCTCCTCGACCACCTGCGCGAGCTGCGCAGCCGCCTGATCAAGGCGGCGGCGGCGCTGGCCGTGGCTGCGCTCGCCACCAGCGTCTTTGCCGGAGACATCATCAAGTTTCTGATCGAGCCTTACGGCTCCAAGCTCCAAACTCTGGGGCCGACAGAGAACGTCATCACCTATTTTCGAGTGGCCTTGTTGTCGGGCGCGGCGCTAGCCATGCCGATTATGGTGTACCAGTTGCTCGCATTTATCGTACCCGGCCTGACCCGCGCCGAGCGGCGCTGGATTTACATAGGCGTCCCGTTTGCCACCTTGTTGTTCCTGGGTGGCATTCTTTTTGCCTGGACGATTATGGTGCCGGCCGCCGTTGACTTTTTGGCAAACTTTCGGTCAGACTTGTTTCTCAACGAGTGGACGGCGCGTGAATACGTCTCGTTTGTGGTCTCGATTGCCTTTTGGATCGGCGTGAGTTTCCAAACGCCGTTGATCATATTCATCATGGCCAAGGTCGGGTTGGTCACACCGGGTTTCTTGGCCCGCAATTGGCGCTTTGCGGTCGTCGTCATTGCGGTCGTATCGGCCATCATCACACCTACGGTAGACCCATTCAACATGGCGCTGCTGATGTTGCCGCTGATGGCGCTGTACGGATTGAGCATCGTTCTAGCAATTTTGGCGTGAAACGCGAAATCGCGCATTACGTTTCACGAAATATTCAACCGAAAGGAGCTGTTTTCACCCATGTCTCGCATCCGTGTCTTGATTATGGGAGCCGCCGGGCGCGACTTTCATAACTTTAATGTGTTTTTCCGAGATCGAGAGCGCTACGAGGTGGTCGCGTTTACGGCCACCCAGATCCCCAACATCGAAGGGCGGGTCTATCCGCCTAGGCTGGCCGGACCGCTCTATCCCGCCGGTATTCCCATTTATCCCGAAGAGGAGCTGGAGGCGCTGGTCGTCAAGGAACGCATCGACCAGGTGGTGTTTGCCTACAGCGACGTGACCCACGAGTATGTGATGCACAAGGCGTCGCAGGTGTTAGCCGCCGGGGCCGATTATCGGCTGTTGGGCGCGCGGCGCACCATGCTCAAGAGCAGCAAGCCGGTGGTGGCCGTGTGCGCCGTGCGCACCGGCTGCGGCAAGAGCCAGACCACCCGCCGCGTCGCCGATGCGTTGCAGGCGCTGGGCAAAAAGGTGGTCGTCGTGCGCCACCCCATGCCCTACGGCGATCTGGTGGCGCAGACCTGCCAGCGCTTTGCCGACTATGCCGACCTGGACCGCCATCAATGCACCATCGAGGAGCGCGAAGAGTACGAGCCGCACCTCGATCGAGGCGTCGTGGTGTATGCCGGAGTAGATTACGAGCAAATTTTGCGCGAGGCCGAAAAAGAGGCTGATGTGGTGCTGTGGGATGGCGGCAACAATGACCTGCCCTTCTTCCAGCCCGACCTGCACATCGTCGTGACCGACCCGCACCGGGCCGGTCACGAGCTGCGCTATCACCCCGGTGAAGCCAACCTGCGCATGGCCGACGTGGTGGTGATCAACAAGATCGACACGGCCAACCTGGCCGACGTTGCCGCCGTGCGCGAGAACGTGATGGCGACCAACCCTGACGCTGTCATGGTCGAGGCCGCCTCGCCCATCACGGTGGAACGGCCGGCCGAAATCCGAGGCAAGCGCGTGCTGGTGATCGAAGACGGTCCCACGCTGACCCACGGCGAGATGGCCTACGGCGCGGGGGTGGTGGCGGCGCGGCGCTTTGGCGCGGCCGAGATCATCGACCCGCGTCCTTATGCCGTCGGCTCGATAAAAGAGACCTTTGCCAAATATCCCTCGGTCGGCGCGGTGCTGCCGGCCATGGGCTACGGGGCCGAGCAGACCCGCGAGCTGCAAGAGACCATCGCCAACACCCCGGCCGAGCTGGTGATCATCGGCACGCCCATTGATCTGCGCTGCGTGGTAGAGATCCAGCAGCCCAGCCAGCGCGTGCGCTACGAGCTGCAAGAGATCGGCCAGCCCACGCTGCTGGAGATTCTGCGGGACAAATTCGGCGGCCGTTAGCCGATGGTAGGGCGGCTTTCCATAGCCGCCGCCCTTTAACTCACGCACCCTCAACCCCAGGTCGGGAGTGTTATGAACATCCGTCCCGCCACCCCCGCCGACGCGGCGGCGCTCGCCCGCGTTCACATCGACGCCTGGCGCGCCGCCTATCGTGGGCTGGTTCCCGATACCTACCTGGCCGCGCTCGACTATGAGCGCCGGGCGGAGCGCTTCCGCGAGGCGCTCGCCGCGCACGCCGAAGAGACGTACCTGGTGGAGCAAAATGGCGCGGTGGCCGGTTTTATGACGCTGGGGCCGTGCCGCGACGCGGACCTCGATCCAGGGGCCACCGGAGAGATTTGGGGCATCTATCTTGCTCCCGAACACTGGCGCAAGGGAATCGGCCGCTTTCTTTTCCGGCAGGGTGAGCAGATGCTCAAAGCGCGCGGCTATGTGCAGATCACGCTGTGGGTCTTTGAAGGCAACGCCCAGGCTCGGCGCTTTTACGAGGCGCTGGGCTTCCAGGCCGATGGCGCATCCAAGACACTCAATCCCGGCGCCCCGCTACAGGCCATCCGCTACCGGAAAAAGTTGGACGACTTGCAAGTATTGAAGGTGGTCGAGCGATTGGAGTCACAGGGCAGTGTTGATGAATGACCGCTATACCTATCGCGTAACCTGGTCAGAGCAAGACCACGAATATGTCGGCCTATGCGCCGAGTTCCCCAGCCTGAGCTGCTTGGCTGGCTCACCGGAAACCGCCCTTGAAGGGATCCGCCAGATAGTGGCGGATGTCGTTGCGGATATGCAGACCAGCGGCGAGCCTGCGCCTGAACCGTCGCTACACGCGGGTGCGCCGACCCTCGCGGGCGGTCGATGACGAGCGCGTGCGCTGCGACCAGTTGGTCTAGCTTGGACCAGAAATCAGTGTTCACCCTGCTCAAACCTCACCGGCGGCGCGGGCCGCTCGTTCACCGTCAGTTGGAACACGTCCGGCCGGGCGTAATGCCCCACCACGTCGAAATCGAATTTGCCCCGGGCCGCCTCGGCCAGGTCCAGGTCGGCCACGAGCAGGCCCTCGGCGTCGAACAGCGGCCCGGCCAGGACGTCGCCTAGCGGTCCGACGATGACGCTGCCGCCGCGACACAGCACGTCCGGCTGCCCATCCAGGTCCTCGACGCCCTCCAAATCGGCGGGGTACATGGCTTTCGTCACGAATTGGTTGCAACCGAGCACGAAACAGCGTCCCTCGCAGGCGATGTGGCGCAGTGTGGCCTGCCAGGCGTCGCGGGCGTCGGCGGTGGGGGCCAGGTAAATTTCGACCCCCTTGCCATACAGCGCCGTGCGCGCCAGCGGCATATAGTTCTCCCAGCAGATCAGCCCGCCGACCTTGCCCAGAGGGGTGTCCAGCACGGTTAGCGTGCTCCCGTCGCCCTCGCCCCAGATCAGGCGCTCGGCGGCAGTGGGCTTGAGCTTGCGGTGCAGCCCCAGCAAGCGCCCGTCGGGGCCAAAATAGAGCAGAGTGCAATACAGCGTGCCCCGGCTGAACCGGCTATCGCGCTCGACCACGCCCACGGCCAGGTATGCCCCGGCCGCGCGGGCGGCGGCGCCCAGCGCTTCGGTGGCCGGGCCGGGCACATCCACCGCGTTGGCCCAATAGCGCTCCCAGGTGCGCCGGCCAGCCGGACTGCGGCTGCCGACCCGTGTGCCAAAGCTCAATCCACGCGGATAGGCCGGGATGAACGCTTCGGGCAAGAGGATCAGTTGGGCGCCCTGGGCGGCGGTCTCGGCGACCAGGCGGGCCGTCTTGGCCAGCGTGGCCTCGCGGTCGAACAGAACCGGCGCGGCTTGCACCACGGCCACGCGGGCTGTGGGAAACGTATCGCTCACGGGCGCTCGCCTCCCGCCGCACGCCGGCCGCGCGCCGATACCAGCACGCCGGCGACGACCAGGAGTATCCCGCTCACGGCGACGACGATCAGTAAAATCGTTGTCATGTCCGGCCCCCCGCCGCCCGGCTCCCACGTCACCGTCAGCTCGACGCTGTCGGTCGTAGACTGAGTCAGGTCCCACGTCACTTTGCCGCCCTTGACCTGGGCCATGTTCTTGGGACCAAAAGACAGGATTTTGCCCTCGACGTCAATGATATAGCTGTACTCGAAATCGATCTCGCCCAGGTCAAAATCGCCCAAATCCTGACCGCCCGCCCCGCTCAGTCCCGACACAATGTCGCTCGTGTCAACAATAGCCGTGAGCGTGACACGGTCGCCTTGTTCTGTCACTGTGACCGCGTCGGCCCCCTCAAATGCGTCGCTGCCGCTCAGCGCCTCCAGCTCGGCGAAATTCTTGAATGGAACGGAGACCTTGATGCCCTCGGATTTGTCGTCGCGATAGTCCTCGACCGTGGCCCCTTTGATCGACTCGGCGCCCACGCGAGCCGTCTCCCATATATCTTCGGTGTTCAGATCGGTCTCGCCTGATTCTTGGGCCATTGACTCGATCATCGACATGGCGCTCTTGTCGATAGCCATAATAAAGGACTTGGTCCCGCTGCCGTTCGCTTTGATTTTGGTCTCGATGCGCAGAGTGACACAACCGCTCAGTAGAACGATCAAAAGCACGAAAAAGGGCAGTTGTTTCTTCATCTCACGTGATCCTTTCTGTGACAGGAACTGCCGGCTTGGGTGCGACACCCGGTTTTATACCATGAATAGCGTTGCTCCGCTACTGCCAACGCCCGGACCTTCCCGAAAGCTCCCTGCTTCCGGGAAGGTTTATGGCTCACTTGTCACCGGGAGAGGGCTGTGTTACACTTGGCTCGATGGACGCCTACGAAGAGCTGGCAGATAACTTGGCGCGGGTGCGCGAGCGCATGGCCATGGCGGCGCGGAGCGTGGGGCGCGACCCGGCCGAGGTCGCGCTGGTGGCCGTCACCAAGACGCACTCCATAGAGCTGATCGAGGCGGCCTGCCGCGCCGGGCTGCGCGATCTGGGCGAGAATCGGGTCGAAGAAGCCAGTGAAAAAATTCCGGTCGCACACGAGCGGCTCGACCCCGCCCGGCGACCTCGCTGGCACATGATCGGCCACTTGCAACGGCGCAAGGCGGAACAGGCCGTGGCGCTGTTTGACGTGATCCATTCGGTGGACAGCCTGCGCCTGGCCCAGCGCATCGGCCGTTTTGCCGGAGAACAGAACAAGGTGCTGCCGGTCCTGTTGGAGGTCAACGTCAGCGGCGAGGCCAGCAAGTACGGTTTTGAACTGTCGGAACGGGCCGATGCGCAGACTCGCGCCGCGTTCTGGACCGACGTGGAGCACATGCTCGCCCTGCCCCACGTGCAAGTGTGCGGGCTGATGACGATGGCCCCCATCGTCGCTCAGGCAGAGCAGGCCCGGCCGGTCTTTGCGGCCCTGCGGACGCTGCGGGACGACCTGCGGCGGCGTTTTCCACAGGCCGACTGGCGCGAGCTGTCAATGGGCATGACAGACGATTTCGAAGTGGCGATTCAAGAGGGCGCGACCATGGTGCGCATCGGGCGGGCGATTTTTGGGAGTAGACGATGACGTAGGACAAGTTGCCAACTTGTCCCACCGGGCGATTTTTGGGAGTAGACGAGCATGAGCGGATTGGTGTGGCTGGTCAATCTGACGTTCACGTTGGGCATGCTGCTCATTTTTGCGCGGGTCTTTTTGTCGTGGGGAGTGGTCAGTCCGTATCACCCTGTGGGGCAATGGATTTTCCGCCTCACCGAGCCGCTGTTGGCGCCCATCCGCAACGTGCTGCCGCCGACCGGCATGCTCGACTGGAGTCCGATGGTAGCTTTGTTTCTGCTGATGATCGTGCGCCAGATTGTGGTGATGATTTTGTTAAGCTTGGCCTAGATCGTCATCTCGTGTCGCCGGCCGATCTCTTCCAGGGCCGCCAGCGCCGCGTCGCGCACGGCCGGCTCGGGGTCGCGCAGGCGCTGGCGCAGGTCGCCGATGGCGCGCGGGTCGGCCAGCCGCTCCAGCGTGAGCGCGGCCTGCAGCCGCACCTGGGCCTCTCCCTGGTGCAAAGCGCGGGTGAGGGTGTTGAATGCGGCGTCGCCCACCCCTGTACCTTCGCCGCGCCCGGCGGCCCATTCAATGAGCCACGCCTCGGTCTCTGCCTGAGGCAGCTTTAATTCGAGTGTATGCTCTTCTTCTAGCCCCAGGGCCTCGGTAGCCGCGTTGCGCACCAGCCATTGATCGTCCTGCTGTCCCATTTGCTTCAAAAGAGCTGTGGCCCAGGGCTGGCCCACCGCCGCCAACCCATACACGGCGCCACGCCGCACGAGGAGGTCTTTATCGTGGGCGGCGTCGCGCAAGACCGTGTGCCCATCAGGTTCCAACTCGGCCAGCGCCTCGGCGGCCATCTGCTGTGTGGCTCCTTCTGTTTCGATCATCGCGGCGACCAGCAGTTCCAACGCCGCCGCGTGTCCCTGGCGCGCCAATAGGCTCAGCGCGGCGACCGCTGCACGTTGCACGTCGGGGTGGCTATCGCGCAGCGCGGCCTCGACAAGGGCCAGGTCTTGTTCGCGCCCCAAAGCGCCCAATCCGAGCACAGCCCCGGCCCGCGTAAAAGGATCGGGATGCTGCGCTGTCTGCTTGAACAACGACCCTATGCCCGGTTCGCCGCTGTGGATCAGCGCAATCAGGGCGCGGTCGCGCAGGAGCAGCGGCACTTGGGCCGTCATAAAAAGCTGGGCCAGGCGCTTGATCAACCCGTCGCGCCAGGCCGCGCGGCCTGGAGGCGACGCCGCCAACAACGCAGACGCCGTCCACAAGCGGTTCATAAACAGGTCGTCGGGTGCGCCGAGCAAATGCTGCGCCGGCGGCCCGCTCTCGGCCAGCCCACCATAGAAGCGCAGAACATCTCGCCAGGCAGGATCGGCGGCGTGGGCGGTCATCGCCTCTTTGCCGTCGTTGGCCTCGGCCAGGCAACGGGCGGCCAGAAATGCCGTCACCACGGGGTGAGTAAAGCGGTAGCGCCGGTTGTCCCAGGTCTGGACAGGCCCGCCTGTGGCAGTCAGTGCGCGGCAACAGTCCACGATTTGCAACACGCGCCGATCTTGTTCCTCGCGGGCGGCTTTTTGCTCTTCTTTGCTCAGGCTTTTGTCTTGAAGCGTCTCGGCAGCATAGCGCGGCGGGGGCATGGCCTGGGTGACGGTCGTCTGAATCTCGTCTCGGGTCAGGACGACCCGGCCTTGTTCCAGCGCGGTCAAGGCCAGGCGTTCGAGAGCGCGGTGGCCAGTCTCCAGCGGCCAGGCGGGTTGGCCCTGGGCGTCGACCGGTGGGCCGGGTAGGAGCAGATCAATCACCTGAGCCAGTTTGCGGGCAGGGGTAAAAGACGTTTGCCCGCGCAGCTGTGTCACCAGCTCGATGGTCGCTTCCAGGGGTGTGGGAGGCGTCAGGTGGACGAGCGCGTTTTTCTCGGTGAGCGGTTGGGTTCCCAGGGCTGCGGCCCAACGCTGGGCCAGGTGAAGCAATTGGCGGTGGGTCCAGGGGGCCGGTTGCAGGGCTACGAAACCCATTTCGAGCAGCGGGGCGTAACCGCGCTCGCCGGCGCTGACAACAATGTGATTGTTTGGAAAGGTCCCGATCACCTCTTGAAGCCAGGCCGTAAGGGCCGGGCGCTCGGCGGTCGTCACTTCGTCCCAACCGTCGAGTAGCAGCAGGGCCTGGCCCGCCTGGACCTGACTCAGCAGCCAACGCGCCACGCCGGTGGCTGTCACCCGCGACATGGAGGCCAGCGCCGTGTTCACCAGGCATTGGGCAGCGTCGTTTTTGGAGCTGCCGGCCCCCTCGTCGCGCAGCTCGGCGGCCAGCAGCGGCAGATAGACCAAGATGGGCACTCGAGCATCCTTGTCTCTTTTCTGTACCCGTTCGCTCTCTTCCCGCAGCAGATGGCACAATTGCATGGTTCGACCGCTGCCTGCCGGTCCAACGATAAGCAGTCGTGTGTTGGACTGGACGGCGCGCCGCAGCGCAAATGGGCGAGAGGCGAGATCGTCCGTCGCCGTGGTCAAGAACGGCTGCACCAGCGCCTCGACGTGAATTCGCTCAAAAGGGGCCAGCCCGCCAAACAGGTGCATCGTCTCGGTCGTTTCGCTGACGCTGCGATCGTAGCGGGTGGCCATGTTGGCCGTGAGTCGCTGGCGCAATTGATCGACGTTCTCTTTGAATGCGCTCCATTGGCCCACAAAGCGCTCACGATAGCGATAGGCCCACACCACCAACACGAGAGCCACGACCAAGCCGAGCAGAAAGGACCAGAGGTCGAAACGCCATGCGGCGTTTGAGGCCTGTTTGGAAGTGGTCTCCCGGAAAGCAAAAGGCCAAAGCCAGGTGGCGAGCATTGTCGGGGTTCTCCTCGTCAAATACTGATGGCTGTATGTGATGGCTGAATCTATTCAATCGATGCGCTGCGGACGGCCAAGCCGATACCCTACGCCGCGCTCGGTCAGAATAATTCGGGGGTTGGCCGGGTCTTTTTCGAGCTTGCGGCGCAGGTAGCAGACGTAAAGCTTGAGCGAATTGCGGGACACGCGCTCCACGCCCCACACGCGGTGGAGCAAATAGTGATGTGTGAAATTCTCACCTGGTTTTTCGGCCAGGCATAACAACAGCCTGTATTCCACCGCCGTCAGATAGACCGGGGCATTGCCTCGCACAACCCTACGCCGGTCAAAGTCGATGACCAGGCCATCATACACAAACTTGCCTGTCGGTGGTGGAATCTGCAAAATAAAGCGGCGCAGCGTCGCATGGACACGCGCCAACAACTCTTGACTATCGTAGGGTTTGGTGATGTAATCGTCGCCGCCCATTTTGAGACCGCGGACAATGTTCTTTTCCTCATCCAAAACGGTCAAAAAGATGATGGGGGCGCTGGTCACCTGGCGCAGGCGCTCGCATACGGCCCATCCGCTCATAGCCGGCAACATCACGTCGAGCAGGATGAGGTCAGGGCACCACTCATACGCCAGACGTAAGCCCTCTTCGCCGTTGTGGGCAACGCGCACCTCATAGCCTGCTCGGCGGAGTTGAAAGTTGGTGAGTTCGGCCTGGTCTACGTTGTCTTCGACGACCAAGATTTTTTCCAGCATCTCGTTTTTACAAAGCGACCAATATGCGACCACAGTTGCCACAAGGCAAAAGCTCATTGCCGCTGCGGATGGCCTTGAGTTTGGTGCTAGAGGGAGCCACTGCGCAAAAATTGCACACGCCGTCGCGCAGCGCCGACACGGCGATAGCGCCAAAGCGGGCGCGTAGCTTGTCGTAGGTCGCCAAGTCTTCCGGAGCGATGCGCTGGCAAAGATGCTCTCGCTCGATGTGGAGCTGGCTCAAGCGCTGCTCCAGCTCAGCAGACTCGGCCATCAACGTGGACTGGTTGGTCTGCCAGAGAGCTTCGGCGTCTGCCAACCCGGCCCGACTTTGCTCCAGTGCAGCCTCCGCCGCTTCGCCGTGCACCATGGCTTCCAACACTTGATCTTCCAGCGATTTGCAGCGCCGTTTGAGCGACGCGATTTCTCCTTGCAGATCGTTGAGCTCTTTGGGATTGATAACCCGGCCGCCATACAAGCGGCGCTCGCTGGAACTGATCTTGCTGCCCAGACCCTCGATTTCCAATTCAAGATCGCGTGTATGGATCATCCACTTGCGATGTTCTTTTTCGGCTGCGATCACGGCCTGGCGGGCCAGCAGGAGGGTCTCATTCTCACTCAGGCTGGCTTGAATGGCGGCGCTGCGACGTTGAATGGTTTCCAACTCCAAGTCCAGAGTTTGCAGGCGGTGGAGGGCTTGGCCTCGATTCATGGGTTTGGCCTCTAAATTCGCGGGCGGCGGGTGAAACTGCGCACAGGTTTATTCTACTCGAAAAGCGTCGCGCCAGCAAGCCCCGGCAATCACCGGAAAGCGATGAATCTCAATGCTGCGCTTGCCTTCACCCCACTATCCTTTGAAAAGCATTGACCTTTGATCCCAAATGGGGGTAGAATGGTCATGTCCGGCGCGCTCAACGCAGGCCGTGCAAAGGCCGCGGGTGGTTGAATCTTTTTCGCTACATCCGATCATAACCCGGACCACATCCGTCTTTGAGAGGGCAGAATCCCGTGATGCGTAACATTCGGTCAATTTTTGAGCGATTGCGACGACTGATAAAATCTCTGACATCCGCCCTGCGGTGGGGAGTTGGTTCTCTCTCTATCCTGGTCATACTGGCCAACGTGGCTGCCATCATCATCTTGATTACTTTTGAAAACGAGGCGGCATCGTTTTTCAGCGGCGGCGATCCCGTGCAATTTTATCGAGAGCTGGAAATTGAGCTTTTGGATGATTATAAAGAGGTTTTTGGAATCGCCCACAATTCGGGCAACGTGATCGGTACGGCCGTGGAGGCGCTGGCGTATGACGCCGACATCATCGAGATCGACGTTGTTTTGGTGCAGGGTCGGCTCTATGCAGCCCACTGGTCGCCCTTTCGCTTTATCGGCGACAGGTTCTTTCATGGCCCCACCCTGGACGAGGTCTGGGGCGCGGCCGCCCAAGCCGAAGTGATCAAGCTCGACCTCAAGGGAGCGTCAAATGAAATGGTGGACATTCTGCTTGCCTTTCTGGCCAACAGACGCAGGGCAAACCAGGTTATCGTGGTCTCTGACAAACCGAAAATCCTGGCGCGATTGCCTAGAGCGGAGGCGGGGGTGATACGGATGTTGAGCGTACGGGACGGCCGCGCTCTGCGCAAATTGCTCGTTGATGCAGACTTGAGCGCCATTGACGGCGTCTCTGTGCGCCACGATCTGCTGACCGGCGACTCTATGACATCGCTCAAGGAGAAAGGATTGATCGTTTTTGCCTGGACCGTCAATGACCCGGAAAGAATGAACGAATTGGTCGAGTATGGGGTGGACGGAATTACCACAGACAATCTCGCCATCCTGCAATTGCTCGGGGCGGAGTGGCAAGGCGAGATCATCCTGCAAGGCCGAACGCAGCCCTAGTCTGTACATCAACGCCTGAGACGATCCGCCAGCAATCCAATCGCAAAGCCCAGAGCGGCTGCCAGAAGCAGGCTCCACGCCAGACGTGTCTCTAGCTTGAAAAAGACCAGACGCACCTCAACCACAATAAAATTGTCGGCCACGAATAATGTGAGCAGGGTCAAACAAACGGCAATCAAGGCCATGGTCACGGTCCAGCGCCAGGTTTGCCAGGGGGGTATGCTTGGCTTGTCGTCCATCGTGGCCGACCTTTCTTCAGACTGGCTTTAATCCATTGGTCACAAGTTAAGGTTTTTTCAAAATTGTCAAGTTGAGTACCGCCATCGCCGCCATCTGGCTTTCGGCGCTTGTGGAAATGGAGAACTGCGGTAACATTGAGCGTATGACGACTTCGAGCAAAGAGA
>DAOTXN010000184.1:0-16051 GCA_034435435.1 Anaerolineae bacterium
CGGGCTCTCACGCACCAATGCGCTACCGGTCTTGACTGTCTGCCTCCTCCCCCTAGTATACCGCGTCTGGCCCGGCGGCGCGAGGTGTTTCTTGCTGAAAGCGTTGGTCCCACGGACCTATGGGTAGCTAACGATCTGCGCATCAGCCGCAGCGCGGAGCGAGGGAGCGCAGCGACCGAGCGGAGCGCTGTCGGCTGAATGCGCGGGTTGGGTTGCCTGCTTTGCATTATAGCCAACCCTGTCCCAAACCGATCAGGTATTCATTCACGGCCTTTGTTAGGTCAGTTCTTCTTGCTGCGAGAAACTGACGATACTTGTCAATATGCCATAGAGTCTTATCAAGCGGGACGAGCTGTGCTTGAAGACGTGCCTCTTCAATTTGATGGAGATACTCATGTGGTGGCGATTTCAGAATGTGCCTATTCGCCTTCTGGGAAAGGAAGGCTATGTTTGCCAAATCGTCTATCTCTTGGCTCTCGAAACTATTCGCCTGTTTCAGCACAGCCTGTGGAAAGATATGATGAAGCTCCAATTGATGGTCAGGACCCACATTTGTGGAACTCAAAACTGTTCCCGTGAACCAATCGGTAGCCTTTCTTGCTCGGAATATTACGAATATCAACGGCAGAAAAGGATGCCTCTGGTATTTGCCCTCAATCATTTCTGGTGTGATCTCAAACCTCGCTACCTCTCGCTTCAGATTTGCTATTAGATCGCCTAGCGGTGTAACACCAGTAATTGCTCGAATATCTTGGTCAAGTTTGGTCTCAGGACTCCCCGTGAATCTGCCATGGACAGTAGCCTCAAAGAACCAGAATAGTAGCCCTTGTGCTTCCGCCTCGGAAAGTCTTCCCTCCCTTTGAGAAAAGAAAACTACCAAAGGTATGAGAGCATTAAGCGAGGGTATCCAGTCCGAAGACTCGATGCCAGCATTATTCCTCAAGAAATTGATCACGTGGTCGACCGCTTTCTTGGTGCGTTTCCAGATGTCTTCCAGCTCAGGCTGGCTTTTCCTCCAAAGTGCCCCCAGGTATCTAAACCTACTCTGCCCTGTACCTACAGCAACAAAACACCGCATCAAGAAACGGGCTTCAAGGTTATAGTTTGCTTGCTCATAGTCATCCAGAGCAGCCTCAAACTCTTTCACAAGTGCGCCTGGCCAATGATAGGCGAGCTGCGCCATCGCCAATTCTGCTTCCCTTAATCGAGTGCCACGTGAGTTGATGCGAATGAATGATTCTGTGACCTCTTCGTAATCATCAGTATGTATGATCATGACCGGATAGCGATACTCTTTGATTTTCTCAAGCTGGGCCAGCCTTTGCCCGTAGGCTCTGCGCGTTTCCCTGTCAAGTCCCAGAGCATCTTCAAGATCGTCTAGAACTTCAATAGAACCTCGGGTGATGACATCCCTCACAGATACCCATAGTGGATTGGCTTTCAACTTGGCACTGTAGATTTGGAAAGATTCCTCCTCTACGTTGAAGTAAACTTCTATTTCGCCGTCGAACACTTGCTTAAGCGAAGTTAGCCTTTGCTGTCCATCCAGGATAAGATACCGGATCCGCCTTTCGCCGCTGTGTTCAAAGGAGCCATTGCGCAGTTCAGGAAGCTCTTCAGGTCTCCAAAGCAGTATGAGACCTGAAGGATATTCTCGGTACAAAGAGTCGACGAGATCTCTGGCTTGCGGTCTGTTCCAAACGTATCCCCGTTGTATTTCTGGTAGGGCTAACTCTCCCCTGCTTAATTCCTCGAGCAGAACGCTTACAGGCTTATCAGTGCGCTCTAATTTCGCCATTGTGTGTTCTCGCTTTCAGGTTGATTTTGAAGGCAACCCAACTATTGAGTATACGGAATCCGCCTTTGCTCCCTGCTTCGGCGTATTAGACGGAATCCATCTAATTCCACCCGGGAGTTGCAATTGCGGAAAATATCCATATAATATCCCATCCAGGCTCTTTTACGGAATGCTCGATAGGACCTCGATGGTCGAATTGTAGGGCGCAATCCGAAATCTGTCAAATGGAGAAAACAAGCCATGGAACCGCCACCCAAGAAACTGCTCGACCAGGTCCGCGACGCCATCCGCCTCAAATATTACTCCATCCGCACCGAAGGCGAGGTCCATTTACCCTATGCGCTCGAACGCAAGTATCCCAACGCCGGCCACGAGTGGATCTGGCAGAGCGCAACCGGTGGCCCACCCCCCGCTCCGTCACGATGTATTCCGGCCGATAGATAAAACGACTCGCTCTTTGAAGCCTTTGGGCTTAAAGAGTCCTTTGTGTCTTACAAAACCCTGGTGTCTTGGTGTCTTGGTGGTAAATTCCTTTTTAGGGGGGCGCCCTGTCGTTCGCGTGCTTGCGTTTCAGGCAGATTCTAGTATAATCCTGGCGGTCTGTAGAACGACAAAACAATGCGAGGAGATGGCGCGTGGATACCCGAGAACAACTACTCAAAGCGTTAACCGAAGTGCACGGCGTGCCCGGATACGAACACGAGGTGCGCGCGTTGGTGCGAGATTATTTCGCCCCGCTAGGCCAGATCGAGCAAGACAAGATCGGCAGTATCTTATGCCGCCAGGGGGATGCCGGCCCCAGAGTGATGCTGGCCGGACACATGGACGAAATCGGCTTCATGGTCCAGCGCATCACCAAAGAAGGCTTTATCAAATTCCTGCCTTTGGGCGGCTGGTGGGACCAGGTGTTGCTAGGACACAAAGTCATCCTCAAGACGCACACAGGCGACGTGATAGGGGTCATCGGGGCCAAGCCGCCCCACCTGCTGGCCGACGACGAGCGCAAAAAGCTCGTCGAAAAGAAAGACATGTACATTGACATCGGCGCCACCTCGCAGGAAGAGGTAGAAGCGGCCGGAGTGCGCCTGGGCGACCCCGTCGTGCCCGATTCCCATTTTGCAGTGTTGGCCGGGGGCAAGACCTATCTGTCCAAGGCTTTTGACAACCGCGTAGGGGTAGCCTTGTCCATCGAGGTACTCCAGCACTTTGCCCACAACCCCCACCCCAACCTGCTTTACGCCGCCGCGACGGTGCAAGAAGAGGTCGGGCTGCGCGGCGCGCGCACCAGCGCCGAAGTGGTCAACCCCGACGTAGCCCTCATCCTCGAAGTGGACATCGCCGGCGACGTGCCGGGCATCAAAGAAGACGAATCGGCCATCAAGCTGGGCGGCGGACCCTCGCTGCTCCTGTACGACCGCGCTATGATCCCCAATCTGCGCCTGCGCGACCTGGTCATCCAGACCGCCGGGGAACTGGGCATCAAGCTGCAATTCTCGACCATGTTGGGCGGCGCGACCGACGGCGGAGCCATTCACCTGCACAAGACCGGCGTACCCACGGTGGTCATCGGCGTGGCTACCCGCCACATCCACAGTCACAATGCCATTCTGCACCGCGCCGACTACGACCAGGCCCTGCAATTGCTCATCGGCGTCATCGCCAAACTCGACGCCGCTGCCGTGGCCGGGCTGACCGCCTGACATCTCACATTCACGTTTCACGTTTCACGTTTCACGCATCACGTTTCACGCATCACGTTTCAGGAGGATGGAATGACAACCCAGTCACCCGATGTGCTCCGCGACATTACCACGTCTTTACGCCAGCGGATCGAAGCGTTTACCCCGACTCTGGAGCCGGTCGAAGTCGGCACTGTACTAGAAGTGGGCGACGGCATCGCCCGCGTGTCGGGACTGGCCGGCGTGCAGGCCAGCGAATTGGTCGAGTTTTCCAACGGCGTGCTGGGCATTGCCTTTAACCTGGAAGCAGACAACGTTGGCGTCATCATCATGGGTGACTATACGACCATCGAAGAAGGTGGTGTGGTGCGGGGGACCGGGTGCATTGCCTCCGTGCCGGTCGGCCAGGAGCTACTGGGCCGGGTAGTCAACGCCGCGGGCCAGCCCGTAGACGGCCAGGGTCCGATCCACACAGCCAACACGCGCCCCGTTGAGCGCATTGCGCCGGGCGTGATAGCCCGCAAAGACGTCAACACGGCCGTGCAGACCGGCCTCAAGGCCATCGACTCGATGACCCCCATCGGGCGCGGGCAGCGCGAGCTGATCATCGGCGACCGGCAGACCGGCAAAACCGCCATTG
This sequence comes from Anaerolineae bacterium, assembly GCA_034435435.1. Classification (GTDB taxonomy): domain Bacteria; phylum Chloroflexota; class Anaerolineae; order S140-20; family S140-20; genus DAOTXN01. The sequence goes on from DAOTXN010000184.1 coordinate 4,118, forward strand.
CGCTGGACACCATCATTAACCAAAAAGGCAAGAAACTGGCCTGCATCTATGTGGCCATCGGTCAGAAAAAGGCCCAGGTGGCCCAGGTCGTGGCGACGCTGGAGCGTTACGGGGCAATGGACTATACCACCGTCGTCGTCGCCTCGGCCTCGGAACCGGCGGCCTTGCAATATATCGCCCCTTATGCCGGCTGCGCCATCGGCGAGGAGATTATGGAGAACGGCGTCATGATCGGCGGCGAGCTGGTCAACGACGCCCTGATTATCTACGATGACCTGAGCAAACACGCCTGGTCATACCGCCAGGTGAGCCTGCTGATGCGCCGCCCGCCCGGACGCGAAGCCTATCCAGGCGACGTGTTCTACCTGCACAGCCGTCTGCTGGAGCGGGCGGCCCGCCTGGCCGACGAACTGATCATCGTCCCCCAGGGTACCCAACTAAGCCGTTTCACCGCGGGCGTAAACGGCCAGGTATACATCGGCAACGACGACATGCACAAAGCTAAAGCCGCCCTGGCCAGGCTGGACCACCCGGAGGCTTACGAAATCGTCAAGCGCCCCGGCAGCGGCGGCAGCCTCACGGCTCTGCCCATTATCGAGACCCTGCTAGGCGACGTCTCGGCCTATATCCCCACCAACGTGATCAGCATCACCGACGGACAGATTTATCTCGTAGGTGATCTATTCTACGCCGGCATCCGCCCGGCAGTGGACGTGGGCATCTCGGTCTCGCGCGTGGGCGGCGCAGCCCAGACCCGGGCCATGCGCCAGGTGGCCGGGCGTTTGCGACTGGACATGGCCCAATACCGCGACCTGGCGGCCTTTGCCCAATTTGGCTCCGACCTGGACGAAGCCACGCAGTCCCAGTTAGAGCGCGGCCAGCGCCTGCAGGAAATTCTCAAGCAGGTGCAATATGAGCCGATGCCCTTGTCAGATCAGGTCATGATCATTTTCGCCGGGACGAATGGCTTTACCGACCACGTGCCGGTGACCCGCATCAAAGAATACGAAGACCAGGTCCTGCGCTACCTGGCGACCCAATATCCAGAGATCGCTCAGGCGATCATGACCGAGGGACGCATCAGCCAAGAGACCGAAAAGACGCTGCGCGAGGCGCTGGAACTGTTCAACAAGGGCTGGGAATAGAACACAAAGGACACGAACGGGGACGAATCACACGAAACGGAGCTAACCTATGGCAACGGCGCGAGAGATTCGGCGGCGCATCCACAGCGTCAAAAACATCGCCCAGGTGACCCGGGCCCTGGAAGCCGTGTCGGCCTCCAGGGTGCGACGGGCCCAGGCTCAAGTGCTGGCTACCCGCCCTTATGCCGAAAAGGCCTGGCAGTTGTTGAACCATCTGGCTCACCAGGCCGGGACCAGTTCTGATGCACACCCCTTGTTAACCCGTCGCCCCAGCGTTAAAAAAGTCGCCGTCGTGCTGTTGACCAGCGACCGCGGGCTATGCGGCGCATTCAACTATAACATGGTGCGTACAGCGATGGACTTTATCCAGGCGCGCGGCAAGCCGGTCACGTTGATCACGGTAGGCCGCAAAGGGCGCGACCTGATGTGGCGAACAGGCCACACCATCGTGGCCGAGTTTTCCAAGCTTCCGGCCACCCCCACGGTGCTCGACATTTCTCCCATCGCCCGCACGGCCATCGACGACTTTTTGTCCGGCGCAGTAGACGAAGTGTATCTGGCCTATTCCGACTTTATCAACACGTTGAAGCAAAAGCCGGCCGTCAAACGCCTGCTCCCCATCCGGCCCGCAGAACTGGAAACACAGGCGATGGCCGAATACGTTCAAGAGATCGCAGTCGAGACGGTCGTAGATTACATCTACGAACCTTCTCCTCAAGCAATCTTGGATCAAGTATTGCCCAGCTTTACCGAGCTACAGGTCTACCAGGCAGTATTGGAATCGCTGGCCAGCGAGCACTCGGCGCGTATGGTCGCCATGCGCAACGCCACCGAAAGCGCCGAAGAACTGGTGGGCGATTTGACGATTACCTACAACAAGGCCCGCCAGCAGGCCATTACCAGCGAGATTTTGGACATCGCTGGCGGCGCGGAAGCGTTGGTCAAGGCCATGAAAGGTGTGTAAGACACAATAGCGTGTCTTGAGCAGCGGTCGCTGCGCATAAAGCGGCCAAATAAAAAAAAGGAGCTCGAAATGAAGACTCGATGGATTTTGTTAACCGTTATCGTTTTGTCGCTGATTTTGGCCGCTTGTGGCGGCGGCGGCGGCGGCAGCGACGACCCAACCAAGCCAGTAAAGACCTTTTTCGACGGTTTTGTCAAAATGGACGCCGAAAAGGCCGCCAGCGCGGTGTGCAAGCAGTACCGCGATGAGTTCAAGACCGGCCTGGAAGGGGTCTTTGAGCTGCTCAAGTCCATGGACAAAGATGCCAAAATCGAAATCACCGGCATGAAGCTGGAAGTCAAGGACAAGACGGAGACAGAGGCCACCATCACCGCCACAGCCGGCACGCTCAAGATGACCATGATGGGGCAGGAAGATGTCACGGACCTGGCCGACGAGTCGGCCAGCGAACCCCTCAAGGTCATCAAGGAAGGCGATAGTTGGGTCATCTGCGACGACAGCTTTTTGGAAGGTTTCTCTCAATAAACGTTTTTCAAGATGAAATGGCGTTTCTTGCTTTGCTTGGCTGTTGCAGGAATCTCTCTGTCGGCCTGCAAGAGTGAAAAACGCCCTGTGGAGGTGGTGCGCTCTTTTATGGCTGCCCTGGAGCAATTTGACGCCGCTGCCGCCGAAAAGCTGGTGTGCCAGGCGCAGCGCGCCCAAGTGCGAGCAAGCCTGGAGCCATTTGGAGACGCCACCCAGTTCGATCTGACGTTTGACGAGCTAGACATCCAAGAGCTGAGCAACGACGGCGAGCGGGCGGTTGTGCAAGTTGGCGGCGCACTGACCATCGTGTTTTTGGGTCAGCAGGAAACTCAACCGATCAACGAAACCCATATCGTCATCAAAGAAAGCGGTCACTGGGTAATTTGTAACCCAAATTAAGAAAGGATAAAAAGTGAACAGCAAGAAACTCTTATTCGTCGGTGTGTTAATGGCCCTCCTCCTCGCCGCGTGTGGGGGCGGGGGAGGCAGCAGTGGCGATGATCCGGTCGCCACGGTAAAAGACTTTGCCAAAGCGATGGAAAAGCTCGACATCGAAGCGGCGCAAAAACTCGTCTGCGAGCAATACAAGAGCGAATACGACATCACGTCAGCCTTTGGCGAGATGGAAGCGGCCGGAATAGACCCGGATGAGCTAATGGGCGCCTTCAAGGTCAACATGAAGGATATGAAGTACGAGCAAAAGAGCAAGGAAGGCGACAACGCCGTCGTCCACATGGCAGGCAGTATCTCGCTGGGTTTTGACGAGGGCAAGCTCAAGTCGGTCCTCAAGAAAGCCATGGAGGCCGCCGGCCAGTCGCTCTCTGACGACGAGCTGGACATGGCCATGGGCTTTTTCACCTCTATGGCCGGCCAAGAGCAAGACTTTGAAAGTGACGTCAAACTGGTCAAAGAAGACGGCAAGTGGGTCATCTGTGACGAGATGAACCTGATGGACGAAATCGACCTCGGCTTCTAATTCCCAAGTGCGAAAGTGGGATAGGTAGGCCAATGCGCCTGCCTATCCCCTCACTCATCACTCATCACGTCTCACGTTTCAGGAGGCACCTATGACCAAAGGCGCAATCGGCAAGGTCGTTCAGATCCAGGGAGCAGTGGTAGACGTCGCGTTCAACCCCGACGAGCTGCCAGAGATTTTCGACGCCCTGGAAATCCAAAGCAATGGCAGCAAGCTGGTGCTAGAAGTGCAGCAGCACCTGGGTCAAAACTGGGTGCGCTGCGTGGCCATGGACAGCACCGACGGCTTGCGCCGTGGCACACACGCGCTGGCGACAGGTGCGCCTATCGCAGTCCCGGTCGGACCGATGACGCTGGGGCGCATCTTTAACGTACTGGGCGAACCGATTGATGACAGAGGGCCGGTCGAGTCGGACATATATTACCCCATCCACCGCCCGGCGCCCGAATTTGACGAGCAATCCACCAAGACCGAGGTCTTTGAGACCGGCCTCAAGGTGATCGACCTGGTGGCGCCCTTTACCAAAGGCGGCAAGACCGGCATTTTCGGCGGTGCAGGCGTCGGCAAGACCATCATCATCCAGGAATTGATCCGCTCCATCGCCACCGAGCACGGCGGCTATTCGGTCTTTGCCGGCGTGGGTGAGCGCACCCGCGAGGGCACACAACTCTATTACGAGATGATCGAGAGCGGCGTCATCGACAAAACCGTGATGGTCTTTGGGCAGATGAACGAGCCATCGGGCGTGCGCTTTCGCGTGGGACTGACCGGCCTGACCATGGCCGAATATTTCCGTGACGAAGGCCGCGACGTGTTGCTGTTCATCGACAACATTTATCGCTTCGTCATGTCAGGCATGGAGGTGTCGGCGTTGTTAGGGCGCATGCCCAGCGCCGTGGGCTACCAGCCTACCCTGGGCACCGACATGGGCGCACTACAGGAGCGCATTACCAGCACCAAGCACGGCTCTATCACCTCGATGCAGGCCGTATACGTGCCGGCAGACGACTATTCTGACCCGGCCCCGGTGGCCACCTTTGCCCACCTGGACGCAACCATCGCCCTGGAGCGATCCATCGTCGAAAAAGGGCTGTACCCAGCGGTGGACCCGTTGGCCTCCACCAGCCGCATCTTGGACCCGCACATCGTCGGTGAGGAGCACTATAACACGGCCCGCGAGGTGCAGCGCGTGCTGCAGCGCTACAAGGACCTGCAAGACATCATCGCCATCCTGGGCATTGACGAGCTATCAGAAGAGGACAAGCTCGTCGTCGCGCGCGCGCGCAGGATCGAGCGTTTTCTATCGCAGCCGATGTTTGTGGCCGAGGTCTTTACCGGACAGCCTGGCCAGTACGTGCCGCTCAAAGAAACGGTGCGCGGCTTTCGAGAAATCCTGGACGGCCAGCACGACGACCTGCCCGAACAGGCCTTTTACATGGTGGGCAACATTGACATGGCCGTGGAAAAGGCCAAACAAATGCGTGGATAACCCCAGGAGTACGAATATGCCTCTCAAGCTAGACGTCGTCACCATCGAGCGCGTCGTCTTTAGCGGCGACGCAGATATGGTCATCGCGCCAGGGGTGGAGGGTGAGTTGGGTATTCTGCCCCAACACGCGCCGCTGATTACGGCGCTGCATCCTGGCGAATTGCGTATCAAACATGGCCCAGACGAGCAGCTTTTGGCTATCGGCGGCGGGTATATGGAGGTGCTTGGCGACCGGGTGACGGTGCTGGCCGACTCGGCGGAAAAGGCGGATGAAATTGACGTGGCGCGGGCAGAAGCAGCCCGCGAGCGAGCCGAGCACTTGTTGAAAGAAGCTCCTACAGACCTGGTGGATCGCAGCATGATAGAGGGCGCCTTGCGGCGCTCCACGGTGCGCTTGAAGGTGGCCCGCAAGCGCCGGCGCTTTCCTCCTCAAGGGCTTTCACCTGAATCATAGCCGACATCGGCGCCGGAGGTTGAATGTTTAGCAAACACATCGGTGTGGATCTCGGCACCGTCAACGTATTGGTTCACGTCGCAGGCCGCGGGATTGTCCTGCAAGAGCCTTCGATTGTGGCTATTTCCAACGAAGAAAACAAGATCGTCGCCGTGGGCGAAGAAGCCCGCGCCATGTACGGTCGCACGCCCGAAGTGATCGAGGTGATGCGCCCCCTGCGCGATGGCGTCATCGCCGACTATCAGGTCACCTATCGCATGCTCGAATATTTTGTGAACAAGGCCCGGGGGCGCTTTAATCTGCTCGGCCCCACTTTGATGATCAGCGTGCCCTTTGGCGTGACCAGCGTCGAACGGCGCGCGGTGCACGAAGCCGCACTAGAAGCCGGCGCCCGCCGCGCCCACCTGATCCCCGAGCCTCTCGCGGCAGCCATGGGCGCGGGACTGCCCGTCGGAACGCCCACCGGCAACATGGTGGTAGACCTGGGCGGCGGCACCAGCGAATCAGCCGTGGTCTCGATGAACGGCATCGTCGTCGCCAACTCGGTGCGCATCGGCGGCGTGCGGCTGGACGAGGCCATCGTCTCCTACGTGCGGCGCAAATATAACTTGATGATCGGCGAGCCGACAGCCGAAGAGATCAAGATCCGCATCGGCAGCGCATTACCGCTGGAAGAGGAGCTCTCAATGGAGATTCAAGGGCGCGACCAGGTGGCCGGCTTGCCTCGAACGGCCTCCATTTCGTCCAGCGAGGTGACAGAAGCCATCGCCGAGCCGCTGGCGGCCATCGTGAGCATGGTCAAATCGGTGCTGGAAAAGACACCCCCCGAGCTATCGTCCGACATTATCGATCGCGGCATGGTATTGGTGGGCGGTACAGCCCTCCTGCGCAAGATGGACCAGTTGCTGACGCGCGAGACCGGTGTGCCGGCCTATGTGGCCGAAGCGCCAATGGCCTGCGTTGCGATGGGCGCGGGCAAGGCGTTGGAAAATTATCACGTGCTCAAACGCAGCGTGCCGGGTCTGTAGCCTCAAGTAACTGCTCCCGTAAAAAAGCCGCTCAATGTGAGCAGCTTTTTTTATGCACATCTATACCTGCCAGCCACTTGCGTCCTTTTTCGGTCAACAGAAAAGTCGCCGCCGGAAATTTCTGGTTACTCGTGATCAAGCCACGGCGCTGCAACGCATGGACCGTCGTGCATCGCACGGCTTGCTCCGCGCCATCCAAGCCGTGTAACTTGAAGAACTTGGCGCCATCCAGAAATCTATGGGACTTGAGCGTGTCACCTGCAGCCAGGGCGCGCAAAACAGCCGTTTGGGTATAGGAGAGCTTCACGCCTGACGCTATCCCAGTTGATCGATATGTTTGTGCAGGTCTCGCTGGCGGATCTTGACGTATTCCTCGCGCACGATCTGCTCCATCTCTTGAGGAGATAGACGGATGCTCAGAATATCCAGCGCGTCTTGCGGCGACGCGCCATAAGCCAGTTTTTTCTTCCCATTCCTCAAATTGAACAGATACATATAATGAGGGTTGCTAAAGCTGCTCATGGTTTACGCCTTGATCAGTGCATCCGAGAACACGTTGCGCCGTTGGCGAGCCACCTCGTCCAACCCACGATTGACCTCGCCGTCATATTTGCCGGCCAGCAATTCGCGGTAGAACTGATAATCTACCCCCCTGACCTTTTCATCGTCGGGGAAACGATGATAGTTGTCTTTGGACATCAGGCTCTTACCCTCGGCAATCAGTTGGTAGCCCAGAGCCGATCCGGGATAAGGCGCATAATAGGAAATAGAGGGCAGCACCCGGCGCATTGTCTTGAGCATGCGCATGGTCTTGAAGGCATCTTCGTGCGTCTCGCCCGGAATACCCAGCATAATATTGGCCCAAAAGACGGGCGCCGGCCTGCCCTGCTGCTCCAGCTCGTCGCCGATGCGGTCGAGCAGCTCGATGGCGAACAAGTTGTCGTCTTCGGTGCATTCTTTGTTCAACAGACGCAAAATGCGGTCGCTGCCCGACTCGAAACCAATCGAGACTGTGGTCCAGTTAGTCTCTCGGATGAGCGCCGCGAACAGATCAGGCCACTGACGCACAGTGTCGGAACGGGCAGCGGCCCAATAGGGCCAGATTTTGTTGGCCTGGCGCGGGTACTTTTCCACCCATTCCCACAACCAGGACGGGTTCTGAAAGAACATCGAATCGTGGATGACCACCGAGCCAAGCGGGCCGTGGGTTTCATCCAAATAGTTAAGCTCCTCGATGACCAGCTCCACGGGCCGGCGACCCATGTTGGGGATGTAGGACGACTCGTTGCAAAAGACGCATTGCCACGGGCATACGCGGCTAGTCAAAATGGTCGCCACCGGTCCCGGTCCCCACCCGCACTCCGGTTCCAAAGGCCACGGAAAGCTTTCAAGTCTTTTGTGGGGTTTGGGCCACAAAGTGCGGTCGATCATCGGCCAGTCGGCCATTGAGGGCGCGCCCTGTCCCAAAACGACGCGCGGAAAGGCGACTGGATCGCGTACCAACTCCACGATAATGTTCTCGCCCGGTCCCTGGCAAATGTGATCGAACTCGCCCACGGCGGTCATTTCGTCCAGCGCAACTGTGGCGTGCATTCCACCGGCAACAACGACGCCCTGCGGGTTGATCTGTTTAAAGATACGCGCGGCCCGGTTGGCGACGGGAAAGGTATAGCTGCGCACGTTCAGGATGAGCGTCTCGTAGCCCACGAACTGCTTTTCCAACTCGCGCCACGACTTTACCGCCCGAGTGGACAGCAAGTCGGTCGCAACGCCGTTTTGGTGCAGGATGGTACGCAAAAGCCCCAGACCGTGGTCTTGCCACTGTTCGTGAGGCCCGGCCGGGTTGACCAGGTCGCCCAGGTCGCCCAAGTCCAGCCAGAGAATTTTCGATCCGACCTCTGGAGAGCGATTTCGCCCTTTGCCAGCCAAGTCTATCCAAAACCTTTTCACGATCTTTACTCCTTGGAGCCAGGTGGTTAATTTCTGGCGCAAAACATAACGGAGGCCCCACTTCAGCGGGGGTTTCCCGGCTAAAGCCAGACCTCCGACGACGTTTCGCACCAAGAACTAGTTAAAAACAATCGGAAGTCCCGGTCGAGTTGTCAAGACTTCCGATGTTTGTCGGTGTATTATACTGTGAATCAGCCATCTGGCAACTAACAGCCGCAACCCCCTCCGCTGGCTGTATCCGAGTCGCCGGTGCGAAAAGAATGCCCGCAGCCGCAGGTGCTGACGGCGTTGGGATTGTGGATTTGAAAGCCGCCGCCCATCAACGTGTCTACAAAGTCAATGTTGGCGCCGTAAAGGTATTGCAGACTGGTCGGATCGATGATGAGCCTGACACCCTCACTCTCAAACACCTCATCGTATTCCCGAGGCTCCGGTTCAAAGGCCATGCCATATTGCATTCCTGAACATCCACCGCCCGATACAAACACACGCAACCCACACTCAGGCTCATCCCGCTCCTGTAGCAAGGTCTGCAATTTTCCCGCTGCCACCGGGGTCAAAGTAATCGCTGCCGTCTGAACATCCATCGTCACCACGCACCTCCTCTTCCTAGTTTGGAAACGCCGGGCATTCTATCACCCGGCGTGAAGCTTGTCAACAAACTGCACCACATAAGTGCAGCGCTCGTCGCCGCTGCCCAGATGCGACACGCGCTCAATGGGAGTGTTCACCAGGCGCTGTACAAAATTGGCGTCCATCGAACAAATCTCACTGTGGACCCGAGTCACCCGTTCGTAAGGACAGTTACAGGTATGGAGCAAGAATTGCCCTTCTGGGGTCTCTTCCCATTGAGCGACATAGCCCTGATCGTTCAAAAAACTCACCGTCTCATCCAGCAATTCTTGGGGCGTTGAGGCAGGCCGTGCTGAAGCCCGCGCCGCCAGACGCCCGGCCACGCCGTTCAAAATGAGATCCATCTCCAACGGCGAGACACGCTCGCGGATCTCATCCAGCATGAGCGTGCTCAGGCCGTGATAATTTTTTGGGAACAGATCGCCGGCTGCCGGTGTAAGGCCATAGGTATGCTGGGGCCGTCCAGGACCAGAGCGCCGCAGCACTTGAGGCGCAGCCACCAGACCTTCACCCCGTAAAATATCCAAATGATGGCGAATGGTCACCGACGTCAACCCGAGAACCTCGCCCAATTCCTCGACTGTCGCCAGATTGCGCGCTTTGAGTATCTCTAAAATACGCTGACGGGTGGATTGCATTTCAATCACTACCTAACCTAAAAACATCCGACGCACACGTCAGAGTATAGCACGTCCGTTCCCATTTGTCAAATAGTTATCATCTTTATCGATAAAATTAGCGGCCGGAAATTTGTCAAAGCAGCCAGTCTGTGGTAAAATGCTCTGTGTGGGCCGTTAGCTCAGTCGGCAGAGCAGGTGCCTTTTAAGCACTTGGCCGCAGGTTCGATTCCTGCACGGCTCACCTGACGTTTGAAAAGCCCGGCTAGAGTTGGCCGGGCTTTTTCGTTCCTTTCACATCTCCCCAAATCGCGGTATAATGCCGCGTATGGACCCCACTCACATTCGCAACTTTTGCATCATCGCCCATATCGACCACGGCAAATCCACGCTGGCCGACCGGCTGCTTGAGCGCACCGGCACGCTCACCGCCCGCGAGATGACCGAGCAGGTGCTCGATTCGATGGACCTGGAGCGCGAAAAGGGCGTCACCATCAAGGCCTCGGCGGTGCGTATGAACTACACGGCCGGCGATGGAGAAACCTATCAGCTCAACCTGATCGACACACCCGGCCACGTGGACTTTTCTTACGAGGTCAGCCGGGCCCTCAACGCCTGCGAAGGAGCCATCCTCGTGGTGGACGCCAGCCAGGGGGTGGAGGCGCAGACGCTGGCTAACCTGTACCTGGCGCTAGACGCCAACCTGGAGCTGATTCCCGTCATCAACAAGATCGACATGCTCTCCGCCCGACCCGACGAGGTGGCGCACGAGCTGGAAAACCTGCTGGGCGTGCCCGCCAGCGACATCTTGCGCATCTCGGCCAAAGAAGGCACCAACGTCGAGGCCGTGCTGGAGGCGGTGGTGAAACACGTCCCCTCGCCCGGCGGCGACCCTGCGGCCCCGCTGCGGGCGCTGATCTTTGACTCGCACTACGATTCGTACAAAGGGGTCGTGGCGTATGTGCGGGTGATGGACGGCGCGCTGGACAAACGCACTCCCCTGCGATTGATGGCGACGGATGCCACGACTGAGCCGGTCGAGATCGGCGTGTTCACGCCGCGCATGAAACCCACCGAACGGCTCGTCGCCGGTGAGGTGGGGTACGTGGCGACGGGGTTCAAGTCGGTGCGCGAGTGCCGCGTAGGCGACACGATTACCGACGATCGCCAGCCGGCCCACGCGCCGCTGCCCGGCTATCGCCCGGTCAAACCGATGGTCTTTGCCGGTTTTTATCCCTCGGAGGGCGAAGACTATGGCCTGTTGCGCGACGCGCTGGACAAGCTACAACTCAATGACGCGGCGCTGGTGTTTGAACCGGAGACCTCGCAGGCGCTCAATTTTGGCTTTCGCTGCGGTTTTTTGGGCATGTTTCACATGGAGATCATCCAGGAGCGGCTGGAGCGCGAATATGGCCTGGACGTGGTCGCCACCGCCCCCAGCGTGCAGTACGAAGTGCGGCTGCGGAACGCCGAGACGGTGGTTTTTGACAAACCGTCCGACATGCCCGACGAGGGCGGCATCGAGGAAATCCGCGAGCCGTGGATGCGCGTGCAGGTCTTTACACCCGACAAGTTCTACGGCGTGGTGATGGAATTGACCACCCGCAAGCGAGGCGAATTCATCGGACAGGAGTATCCTGCGCCCGGTCGCGTCGTGCTCGAGTATGACATGCCCCTGTCGGAACTCATCACTGACTATTTCGATCAACTCAAAACCAATACGCGGGGCTATGCCTCGCTCGACTATCACTTGCTAGGCTATCGCGCCGCCGACCTGGTGCGGCTAGACGTGCTGGTGAACGAGCAGCCGGTGGATGCCCTGGCGCTCATCGTCCACCGCGACCAGGCCTATCACAAGGGCCAAAGGCTGGTCACCAAGCTCAAGAGCCTCATCCCGCGCCAGTTGTTCACCGTACCCATCCAGGCGGCGGTGGGCAAGCGGGTGATCAGCCGGGCTAATGTGAAGGCGCTGCGCAAAGACGTGCTGGCCAAGTGCTACGGCGGCGACGTGACGCGCAAGCGCAAGCTGTTGGAGAAGCAAAAAAAGGGCAAAAAACGGCTCAAGATGATCGGCTCGGTAGAGGTACCCCAAGAAGCATTCATGGCGCTGTTGAGCCTGGAAGAAGACTGACGTGCGACGCACCTCTCAGGTG